>NZ_JABBJN010000002.1 GCF_012928505.1 Achromobacter sp. Bel
GTGGTCATGGCCGCTTCCATGTCACGGCGCGCCGCCATGGTGCGGGAGGTGCCGATGGCCGCGAACATCGCGGCCAGCTTGCGATAGGCCAGCGCGACGGCGGCGCGTTCCGGTGCGATGGGATTCACCACCCAGCCCGACAAGGTCAACGCCAGGCCGAACAGCCCGCCCGCGCCCACCAGCACCGACGGCATCCAGGGCGGCAGGGTCGAGGTCAGGCTGGCGCCGACGATGACATACACCGCGAATTGCAGCGTCGCCACGGCGGCGATGTTGTTGAAGGTGCCGACCAGGCTGGCGATCAGCACCAGCACGGTCATGGCGGCCGACGTCAGCAGACCGTGCCCGGCCACCAGATTGCCCAAGAGGTAGCCCAGCGCACCGCCGAAAACGGTCGATCCGATGGACAGCGCGCGGTTGCGGTAGGGCCCGCCGTTGTCGCCGGTGATCGCGGGCAGGGCGCCCAGGGCCACCAGCGCGGCGGCCGCGCTCTGGTCCAGCGCCAGTCCCACGGCCGACGGCAGTCCGATCGCCAGGGCGGCGCGCAACGCCACCCAGCGGCTGACCGGCGACGGCTCCATATGCGCCAGGCTCATCAGCCACCGCATGTTGGACGTGCGCGCGCCTCGGCGGGTCAGGGGGCGGGACACGGCGGCCTCATGGCGTGGTGGGTCAGGGTTTGATCAGGGGGGCGACTTCCGGCGCGGCCAGCCGGAAGTAGTCTTCCGTGTTCAGCAGGATGGACGCGTCCAGGCGTCCGGCGTTGAACACGATTTCGTCGTGGCGGTCGCGCAGGCTGGGATCCACCAGCAGATGCAGATCGGGATTGAAGGAGAATGGGGGAATGGCGCCGATCTCGCAGCCGGTCAATTCGCGCGCAAGGTCCTGCGATGCCAACGATGCCTTCTTGCCGCCGGCCGCGCGCGCGATCGCATCCAGGTCGGCCTGCTTGTCGGCGGGAAACACGGCCAGCACGTTCTTGCGCTGGTTGGACGAGATCTTCACGCGGCAGACCAGCGCCTTGGCGCCCTGGCTGACGGCGGTGCCGCGGATGGCGGCGACTTCGACCGAGCGGCCGGCCGCAGGGTGTTCGATCAGGCGGTGGCGGGCCTGATTCTGGGTGAGCAGGGCTTGCAGGCGTTCAAAGACTTCCATGTCGGGGCGGCGAGGCTGAGTGGGGCCGGCGCCGGGAGTCGGCGCGGCACACATCGCATGATACGCCCGCGCCGCAGCGCTTAGATCTCGCCGGTGAAGGCGTACCCCCAGCCCCAGACGGTGCGGATCGGCAGTTCCATGTTCATGTCCAGCGCCTTGCGCCGCAAGCGGCTGACGACCACGTCGGTACGGCGGATGGACTCGCGGCCCGCTTGCGGGTCGATGCCCGGCGGATCGCTGCGCGGCAGCCGCTTATCGGTGGATGTCGTCAGCTTCAGCAGGAACTCGCGCTCGGCCAGCGTCAGCGATAGGCGCGCGCCTTGCGGGCTGACCAGCGTCCAGGCCGCGTCATGGAATTGCCATTTGCCCGAGGCGTCCCCGGACGCCGTCATGGCGGGGGCGCGCGGTTCGGCCTCAGCGGAGGGACGGCGGCTCGCCGTGGCGGGCACCCGCCGCACCAGCGCCTGTAACGCGGCCGCGATTTCCGCCGTGGCCACGTCGGGCTGGAAGCAGGCGTCAGCGCCGCAATGCAGGCCCAGGATGCGGTTCTCCGGAGAATCGAAAGTAGAGACGGCGACGATGCCTGCGGTCGTGTCCATGGCGCGCAGACCTGCGACGGCCATGCAGAGATCGGATAATTCGGCTTCCATCACCAGTAGCGGCGTGCGGCGCGCCTGGAACAGGCGGAACAGGCCGTTGGAGTCTTCGCAACGGCGTGGCGAGAATCCCATGCCCGCCAGTGCGTCGCTGCGGCGCATGCGTTGGTCGGGGTCGGGCGAGAAGACGATCAGGTCTAGTAGGTCATTCATGAATCGTAGTGATCTGTGCAGCTTGAGCGCATGCATGATGCTACGGATACATCGAATTCCCAAACCTCGCACAACGCCCGTTTCGTACCCGAATTCTCAGACATGATTACGGCGCGTCTGTTACGCGCGACGCGTGGAGGGGCCGAGGCGTGCGTCGCCGAGCTCCGGTCCTACCTCCGGTGCGATTCCCAGTCGTACTTCCGGTGTTACCGGCAGCGCTATTGCTGCGGCAACGCTGGAACCGGAAGCTGGGCGGCTGCCGGCGCGGCGGGTTCGTTCCACCAGCCGCCGCCCAGCGCCTGCAGCAGCGCGGCGGTATCCGCGTAGCGCGCGGCATCGGCTTCGGTGCGTGCAATGCGTGTCTGCAAGAGCTGGCGCTGGCTGTCCAGCAGGCTCAGATGGCTGATGCCGCCGGCCTGGTAGCGGCCTTGCGCGATGCGCTCGGCGTCCGCCGCGCGGCGCCAGGCGTCGTCGTAGGCCTGGTAGGCCTCGCCGTCCGTCTGCACGGCGCGCAAAGCGTCGGCGACCTGCCGGAAACCGTCCAGCACCGTTTGCCGGTACGCCGCGGCCGCGGCATCGTAGGCCGCTTCGGCCGACCGTTTGCGCGCGCGCAGTTCACCGCCATGGAATAGCGGTTGCACCAGGCCCAGGCCCAGGTTCCACACGTTCACGCCATCGGATAGATCGCCCACGCGGGTGCGTTGCGACCCGAAGCTGGCGGTCAGCGTGAACTGGGGATACTGGTTGGCGGTGGCCACGCCCACATCGGCCGACGCCTTGTGCCACAGCGCTTCGGCAGCCAGGATGTCCGGCCGCTGTCGGGTCAGCGCGGATGGCACGCCGGTGGGGATGCTTGCGGGCAAAGTCAGATCGGCCAGGCGTAGCGGTGCCACGCTCAGTGCAGCCGGCCGCTGGCCCAGGTAAACCGCCAACTGGTGCGTGACCTGCGCCAGTTGCTTGTCCAGCGGCGGCAGGGTGGCACGCGTCTGGGCGACCAGCAGTTCCTGGTTGCTCAAGTCGGCCGCTGCAATGCCGCCGGCGGCCAGCCGTTGCCGCATGATGTCCTGCTGGCGCAGCTGCGCGTCCAGCAGTTCGCGGGTGGCGACCACCCGTTCGGACAGGTCGGCCTGCCGGATGGCCGCCGTCACCACGTTCGCGGCCAGCGACATGCGCGCGGCTTGCAATTCATGCGCCTGGTAATCCACCTGCGCGGCCATGCCCTCCAGCGCCCGGCGGTTGCCGCCGAACACGTCCAGCGTGTAGGACACGTCGATCGACGCGTTGTACAGCGTGAAGGGGGGCGGCAATTCGGACACCGGCACGCCGTAGGCGGACGGATCCACTTTCTTGCGCGCCACCGACAGGTTGGCGTCGACCGACGGCAACAGGCGCCCGCCGGTCTCGGCGTTCAGGTCCTCGGTGGCCTGGCGCAGGCTGGCGCGCGCCTGTTCCAGCGTCGGATTGGCGTCCAGCGCCTGACGCACCAACTGGTCCAGCGCGTCGGAATGGAACAGTTGCCACCATTGCGCGGGAATGTCGGCGCCTGCCAGCAGCTGTTGGTCGCCGGCTGCCGCGGGGGCGTGCTGCGGCGCAGTGTAGGCGGCGACGTCGGGCGTGGCGGGGGACGCGAAGTCGGGCCCGACCGTGCAGCCCGAAACCAGCGCAAGCAGGCTCAGGGCGGCCATCGCCGGGTGGCGGCGCGGCTGCGGACGGAAATCGCAAATCGGGCGGGCAAGGCGGGGCATGGCGCGTCAATCCAGGGTTCGGCGATAGAACTTCACGGCGGCGGTCATGACGACCATAGTGAACAGCATCAGCGGCCAGATACTGGGCCACAGGTCCCACCATCCATTGCCCTTGAGGAGAATGCCGCGGATCAACCGGTTGAAGTGGGTCAGTGGCAGCAGGTTGCCCAGGTACTGCGCCCATATCGGCATGCCCTGGAACGGGAACATGAAGCCCGACAGCAGCATGTTGGGCAGGAAATAGAACATGGTCAGCTGCATGGCCTGCAACTGGTTCTGCGCCAGCGACGACAGCGTGATGCCCACCGTCAGGTTGGCGGCCACGAACAGCAGCGCCGCCAGATAGACGGACAGCAGGCTGCCCAGGATCGGCACATGGAAGACGAGGTGCGCGGCCAGCAGGATGATGGTGGCCTGGATCAGCCCGATGGCGATGTAGGGCACGATCTTGCCCGTCATCACCTCGATCGGGCGCACCGGCATCGACAGCAGATTCTCCATCGTGCCGCGCTCGCGTTCGCGCGTCATGGCAAGGCCCGTCATCATCACCAGCGTCATCGTCAGGATCACGCCCATCAGCCCGGGCACGGTGTTGTATTGCGAGATCTGCTCTTCGTTGTAGAGCTGGTGCACGCGCACATCGAAGGCCGGCTGCCCGCCCGCCAGCCCGGCCAGCGGCCCGGTCAGGTCTTTCTGCGCCACGGCCTGGGTCAGCTGGGTGGCCGCGCCGATCGCCATGCCCGTGGCCATGGGGTCGGTGGCGTCGGCTTCGATCAGCAGGGCGGGGCGTTCGCTGCGCAGCAGCCGGCGCGAGAAGTCGGGCGGTATCGTCACCACGAACAGCACGCGCCCTTGGGCCAGCGCGGCGCGCCCGGCTTCTTCGTTGTCCAGCTCTTCCGTGATGTGGAAGTAGTCCGACGACTTCATCGCCGCGATGAAGCTGCGCGTGAACGGGCTGTGGTCGGCCGTGATGACGGCCGTGGGCATCTGCTTGGGATCGGTGTTGATGGCGTAGCCGAACAGCGCCAGCTGCATGATGGGCAGGCCCACGATCATGCCGAAGGTGATGCGGTCGCGGCGCAGTTGCAGGAATTCCTTCAGCACCATGCTCCACCAGCGGGCCCACGAAAAGCCTTGCAGATGGCGCATCATGAGGGGCTCGCGAAGTTGTCGGTGGAGCGGTTCATCAGGTAGATGAAAACGTCTTCCAGGCTGGTGTCGATGCGCTCCAGCCGCAGGTCCTGGCCGTCGATGGCGCCGCGCAGCGTGCGTTCCAGCAGCGCCGCGTCCTGGCCACTGACATGCAGCGCCGACCCGAAGGCCACCGTCTGGTCCACGCCCGGCGCGCCGCGCAGCCGTTGCCCCAGCGGCACCAGGTTATGGCCATGGATGGCCCAGGTGGTCAGGTGTTGTTCGGCGATCACTTCTTCGGCCGTGCCTTGGGTCAACAACCTGCCGTAAGAGATGTAGGCCAGCTTGTGGCAGCGTTCGGCTTCGTCCATGTAATGCGTGCTGACGAGTACCGAGATGCCGCGCGCGGCCAATTCGTGCAGCTGTTCCCAGAAATCGCGCCGCGCCGTCGGGTCCACGCCGGCGGTCGGTTCGTCCAGCAGCAGCAGGCGGGGCTCATGCAGCAGGCAGGCCGCCAGCGCCAGGCGCTGCTTCCATCCGCCCGACAGCGATCCCGTCAGTTGGCTGGCGCGGCTGTGCAGCCCCAGGTCCTCCAGCGCGCGGTCCACGGTTTCCTTGCGGTTCGCCATGCCGTACATCCGCGCCACGAAATCCAGGTTCTCGCGGATCGTCAGGTCGTCCCAGTACGAGAACTTCTGCGTCATGTAGCCCACGTGCCGCTTGATCTCGGCGCTTTCGTGCAGGATGTCGTAGCCCAGGCAGGTGCCGCTGCCCGAATCCGGCGTCAGCAGGCCGCACATCAGGCGGATGCTGGTGGTCTTGCCGCTGCCGTTAGGGCCCAGGAAACCGAAGATTTCGCCTTCCCGCACGCGCAGGGACACGTCGTTGACAACGTGCTTGTCGCCGAAGTGCTTGTTCAGCCCGTGGACGTCGATGACGGCCGCGCGCGCGTCATCCGCGGTGCTGCCGGGATCGGCGGCGGTGTCGGCGGGCGCGGTCATTGCAGCGTGGCCTCGACGGGTTGGCCTGGATGCAGCCGCGTGGCGGCGTCTTGCGCCGGCCGGGCTTCGATCATGTAGACGAGCTTGCTGCGGCTTTCGCGGCTGTAGATGACGGGCGGCGTGTACTCGGCCTGGCTCGACACGTAATCGATGTGCACCGGTATCGGGTCGCCGCAGCCGTCGCACCGCAAGCTGGCCTGCTGGCCGACCTTCAGCGATCCCACCACCGCTTCAGGCACGAAGAAGCGCACCTTGATGTTGCCGGGCGGCAGCAGGCTCACGACGGGGCTGCCCGCAGGCACCCATTCGCCCACGCGGTACATCGTGTCGAAGACCTGCCCCGCCGCCGGGGCGCCCAACTGCTTTTGCCCCAGGGTCCATTCGGCCTGGGCCAGCGTCGCGCGGGCCGCGTCCACCTGGGCCGCCTGGGCGCGCCGCTGGTCGTCGCGCCCGGGCAGGGCGACGACTTCCAGTTGCGCCCGCAGTTCGCGTACGCGGGCGGCGTCGGACTGCGCCTGTTCGCGGCTATCGTCCAATTGCGCCCGCGCGATGCCGCCGATGCGCAACTGTGCGGTATCGCGCTGCAGTTGCGCCGCCGACCGGCGGCTGGCGGCTTCGGCCTGCGCCAACTGGGCACGGGTGACATCGACTTCAGGCGGCCGCTTGCCGGTCGCGATGTCTTCCAACTGCGCCGTTGCCGCGGTCAACTGCGCGCCGGCCTGGTCGCGGGCGGCGCGTTCGCGCGTGGCCTCAAGCGTGAATAGCGGCGCATCGGCCGCCACCTGCTGTCCGCGCTTGACCGCCAAGGCATCCAGCCGGCCGGCCTCGGACGAAGCCACGTACACGTAGTCGCCCTCCACATAGCCTTGGTAGAAGGGCGCGGGATCCTTGCCGCAGCCGGCCAACAACAGGGCCAGCAGCGGCAGGGCAGGCAGGGCACGAAGCGGAGCGGAGCGGGTTCGCATGGTCGGCGTCTCTCAGGGGGCGGCGGAAAGCGAAGCGGGCGGCAAGAACAGCCCGCCGGTCAACATGGCGATGGCGTGAGCGGCGATGGCGGCGGTATCGATGGCCTGCGCTTGCGCGTCGCCTTGCCAGATGCGGCGCCACAGGCTGGAGGTGGCCAGCGGCAGCAGGGTCAGCCCCAGGATGGACAGGAACACCAGGCGGGGTTCGACGCCCGGCGTGACGGCGCCCACGCGCTGGGCATGCCCGATCAGGCCGGCGAAGGCCTGCAAGCGCCCGGCCGGCAGATGCGGCAGCACCCGTTCGCGCAGTTGGCCGCCTTCGTTGACGACTTCATGCATCCACAAGGCGGGCAGCCAGGGGCGTTCGGTGGCACTTTGTACGATCCGGTTCACGATTTCCACCAGGTACCCGCGCGCGGCGCCAGCGGGATCCTGGCTGGCGTCGGCGTTCCATGCCAGCGGCACCGGCGCCCAGACGTATCCGATGACCGGCAAGACGCGTTCTTGCACGACGGCGTCGATCAACTGGTCACGGCTTTTGAAGTAGTAGTGCACCATCGCCGGCGTCACGGCGGCGCGCTGGGCGATGCGGGCGATGGTGGTGGCGGCCACGCCCTGCGACGCGAACAGGCCGGTGGCGATGTCAAGCAGCTGGGCGCGCATGGCGGCGTTGTCGGGCCGCGCGGGGCGCCCGGGGCGACGTGGGGCGGGAGGCGGTAGGGGGCACATGGCGCACAGTTTAATTAAGTATTTAATTAATTAAAAGGGGGCGTGATGGCAGGGTTACCGGACGGGGCGGTGGACATCGATGGTGTAATGGTCCGGTTCCCCAACTTGCCACCCGGGTTTTGCCCGCAAGGCCCGGGCGGCTTCCTGTAGGAGGCTGGACTTCATGCCGCAATCATCGTCGATCAATCGCCGTATCGTGCTGGCCGCGCGCCCGCACGGCGAACCCGCAGACAGCGATTTCCGTCTGGAAACAAGCGACGTCCCGCAGCCCGGCCCCGGCCAGGTACTGCTGCGCACCGTGTATCTGTCGCTGGATCCCTATATGCGCGGTCGCATGAGCGATGCGCCGTCGTATGCCGAACCCGTCCAGGTTGGCCAGCCAATGGTGGGCGGCACCGTGACGCGGGTCCAGGCGTCCAACCATCCCGACTATCAGCCTGGAGACTGGGTGCTGGCCCAATCCGGCTGGCAGGATTTCGCCGTGTCCGACGGCACGGGCCTGCTGCGTCTGGGATCCAATCCGCAGCATCCTTCCTATTCGCTGGGCGTGCTGGGCATGCCCGGTTTCACAGGCTACATGGGCTTGCTGGACATCGGCCGGCCCAAAGCCGGTGAAACCGTGGTCGTGGCCGCGGCCAGCGGCGCAGTGGGCGCGGTGGTGGGGCAGATCGCCAAGATCCACGGCTGCAAGGTGGTGGGCATCGCGGGCGGTGCGGACAAATGCCGCTACGTGGTCGACGAACTGGGCTTCGACGACTGCCTGGACCACAAAGCGCCCGACCTGCCGGGCCGGCTGGCGCGCGCCGTGCCGCAAGGCATCGACGTGTACTTCGAAAACGTGGGCGGGGCGGTGTTCGACGCCGTCCTGCCGCTGCTGAACCCGCGCGCCCGCGTGCCGGTCTGCGGGCTGATCTCGGCCTACAACGCCACCAGCCAGCCTGACGGCCCGGACCGCCTGGCGCTGCTGATGCGCACCATACTGACCAAGCGCCTGACGTTCCAGGGCTTCATCATCTTCAACGAATACGCGCACCGCTATGGCGAATTCCGCGAGGCGATGGAAGACCTGATCCGGCAAGGCCGCATCAAGTACCGCGAGGACGTGGTCGACGGGCTGGAGAACGCGCCGCGCGGCTTGATGGGGCTGCTCAAGGGCGAGAACGCCGGCAAGCGCATCGTGCGCGTCGGTCCGGACGAATAGCGCCACACAACGGAGCACAACATGAAAATCCTGATCGTGCTGACTTCGCATGACACGCTGGGCGACACTGGCCGCAAGACGGGCTTCTGGCTGGAAGAGTTCGCCGCGCCGTACTACGCGTTCGTGGACGCGGGCGCCGCCGTGACGCTGGTTTCGCCCCAGGGCGGCCAGCCGCCGCTGGACCCCAAAAGCGATGACCCGGACGCGCAGACCGACGCCACGCGGCGCTTTCGCCAGGACGGCGATGCGCAGCGCCGGTTGGCGTCGACGCTGCGGCTTGCCGACGTGCAGGCCGCCGACTACGACGCGGTGTTCTATCCCGGCGGCCATGGTCCGCTATGGGACCTGGCGGAAGACGCCAAGTCGGTGGGCCTGATCGAAACCATGCTGGCCGCGGGAAAGCCCGTGGCGGCGGTGTGCCATGCGCCCGGCGTGCTGCGCCACGCCAAGACCGCCGACGGCAAGCCGTTGGTGCAGGGACGCCAGGTCACCGGCTTTTCCAACGCCGAAGAGGCGGCGGTGCAGCTGACCGATGTGGTCCCGTTCCTGGTCGAAGACGAATTGACCGGGCTGGGCGGCTTATACAGCAGCGGGCCGGACTGGCAGCCCCATGTGGTCAGCGATGGCTTGCTGGTCACCGGGCAGAACCCGGCATCGTCCGTCGGTGTGGCGCAAGCCTTGCTGGAACGGTTGAAGAACTGACATCTGTTTGGTCAGCATTGCTGCGCAGTGTGTCAGAATTGCTACTTTCTGACACACTGCGTGCCGTTCCGCTGCAACGCCACGCATCTTTCCTGATGCCCCCAGACGTACCCGAATACCCCGACGGTTCCTGTGTGGCCGCGCTGTTCGCCGCCATGCAGGTGCGTGACCCGGCCACAGGCCGGCATTGCGACCGGGTGGTCGCGCTGAGTGTGGCGCTGGCCGAGGCCTGCGGCCTGCCCGAACCCGAGCAAGCGGCCGTGGCCGTCGCCGCCAGGCTGCATGATGTGGGCAAGATCGGCACGCCCGACCGCGTGCTGTTTTCCCCCAAGCGCCTGAACCCCGACGAATGGGAAATCATGAAGTCGCATGCCGCCACCGGCGCCGACATCATCATGCAAAGTGCGATGCCGCAACGCGAGCTGATCGCGCACGCGGTGCGCCATCATCACGAACACTTCGACGGTTCCGGCTACCCGGCCGGCTTGTCGGGCCACGATATCCCGCTGCATTCGCGCATCATTTCGCTGGCGGATTCCTACGATGCGCTGGGCGACACGCGCCCCTACCACCCGGCGCGTTCACACGCCGAGATCATGCGCATCCTGAACCGCGAGGCCGGATCCAAGTGCGATCCGGACCTGCTGCGGCTGTTCGAAGCGATGATATTGAAAAGCCCGTTGCGCGTGCCGTAGCGGCACGCGCCGGCATCATTTCAGGCGATAGTTGGCCGCGACCACGGCCAGGCTTTGCAGCGTGCGCTGCTGCCAGGCGGCGTCGTGGCCCAGTTCTTCGGCCAGGATGCGCGCCACTTCCGGGGCGGCCAGCATCGCGGCTTCGCTGTCCAGGAATAGCGCGCGGTTGCGGCGGGCCAGCACGTCTTCGGCGCTGCGCGCCAACTCGAAACGCGCGGCGAAACGCACATGTGCTTCGGACAGGCCGCTGGCATTGACCAGCATGCGGTCCGCGCCGGGCAGCGCTTTCAGGGTCGCCAGGTCGCTGCCGTAGTAGCTGTCCGGCGTGCCGGCGTGCTCCTGCGAAGGCGCGAGGCCCGACGCGCCGTGCAGCGGCAGCGATTCGGTGCGGCAGGTGGCCTGCGTCAGCAGCTGATGCTGGATGGCGGTGTCCACCACGTCTTGCGCCATGCGGCGGTACGTCGTCCACTTGCCGCCCGTCACCGTCACCAGCCCGGCGTTGGACACCAGGATGGTGTGTTCGCGGGACAGTTGCTTGGTCGAGGCGTCGCCCGTGGCCTTGACCAGCGGACGCAGGCCGGCCCAGACGCTGGTGACGTCGTCGCGCGTAGGCTTGCGGCTGAGGTAGCGCGCGGCCGTGCCCAGAATGAAGTCCACGTCCTGGGCGCCGGCTTCCGGATCCAGCGGCAGGTCGTCGCGCGGCGTGTCGGTCGTGCCCACGATGGTGTGGCCGTTCCATGGCACGACGAACAGCACGCGGCCGTCATCGGTCTTGGGGATCAGGATGGCGCGCTTGCCGGGCAGGAAGTCGCGCGGCAGGGTCAGGTGTACGCCCTGGCTGGGGGCGACCATGGTCGGTGCGTTCTTGTCTTCCATGCGGCGCACGGCATCCACCCAGACGCCGGTGGCGTTGATCACGCAACGGGCGCGCAGCGAGAAGCTGGCGCCGCCGATCACGTCTTGCGCGGTCACGCCGTCGACCTTCCCGTTGCTGGTCGTCAGGCCCGTGGCGCGCACGTAGTTCACCGCCGTGCCGCCCAGGTCGAAGAGCGTGCGCATCAGGCTCATGGCCAGGCGTGCGTCGTCGAACTGGCCGTCGTAGTACAGGACGCCGCCCTTCAGGCCGCGGCCATTGACGTTTTCCGCCAGCGTCGGCGCGTTGGCCAGGGTGTCGCGGCGCGACAGCCAGCGGCTGGGCGCCAGGTTCAGTTTGCCGGCCAGCATGTCGTACATCTTCAGGCCGATGCCGTAGAAGGGTTGGTCCGTCCAGTTGTACGCGGGCACGACGAAACCCAGCGGCCACACCAGATGCGGCGCGTTGCGGTTGAGCAGGCCGCGCTCGTGCAGCGCCTCGCGCACCAGGCTGATGTTGCCTTGGGCCAGATAACGCACGCCGCCATGCACCAGTTTGGTGGCTTTGCTGGACGTGCCCTTGGCAAAGTCGGCGCCTTCGATCAGCAGTGTGCGGTAGCCGCGCGAGGCGGCATCGACGGCGGTGCCCAGGCCGGTCGCGCCGCCGCCGATGACGATGACGTCCCAGGAGGGCGTGTTGTCCAGGGTGGACAACAGGCGGTTGCGGTCGGGCGGAGTGACGTTGGCTAGCGGTTGGTTCATAAGTCGTTGCGGCGGCGCCGCCAGGTAAAGGCGTGGTTGTCGTATGCGGGCAGCCGGAGGCGGGCGGTGGGCCCGGGGCCGGCTCGCCGGTTCAAGCGTCGGATGCCGAAGTATTCGTGGAGGCCGCCGCGGCAGTTGCGCCTGCCGCGTTCGGCGCTGCCGCCACGTCGCAGCGCACGCCGGAATCCAGCAGCACTTGCGCCAGCGGCTCTTGTGGATGCGCGTCGGTGAAGAAGCGGTCGATCTGCGAAATGTGCGCCAGTTCCACCATGGCCTGGCGCTTGAACTTGCTGCTGTCGGCCGCCAGCCAGACTTCGCGCGACTGTTCGATGATGGTTCGCGCCACGCGCACTTCGCGGAAGTCGTAGTCGCGCAGCGTGCCGTCGGCTTCGATGCCCGAAATACCGATCAGCCCGATATCCACCTTGAACTGGCGGATGAAGTCCATGGTGGCTTCCCCGACGATGCCGCGGTCGCGCGAACGCACCACGCCGCCGGCCACGATGACTTCGCAGTCGGGGTTGTCGGACAGGATGTCCGCCACATGCAGGTTGTTCGTGATGACGCGCAGGCCGCGGTGGCGCAGCAGGGCGCGCGCGATCGCCTCGGTGGTGGTGCCGATATTCAGAATCAGCGAACAGCCGTCGGGCACGGCGCGCGCCACCGCTTCCGCGATGCGTTGCTTGCCGGCTGCGTGCAGGCCCTGGCGCTTGCGATAGGCGATGTTCTCGATGGTCGAGGCCTCGATGCGCACGCCGCCGTGAAAGCGCGACAGCAGGCCGGCTTCGGAAAGGATGTTCACGTCGCGCCGCACGGTCTGCAGCGTGACGTCAAAGCGTTTGGCCAGCTCTTCGATCGATGCCGAGCCCTGGGCTCGCACCATTTCGATCAAAGCGCTTTGTCGTGGATTCAGTGTCATAGACGAATGATAAAACAACAAAAGCGAAAAATAATGCCGCAGTGCAAGATTGTTTTTTGTTCGCTTCTTGAGTAAAACGCACAAAAAACGAAAGCCATCTGAAAGAGTATGCTCATCCTGCTGCGCTCGCAGGCGCACAGGCGGGACCGCTGTACCGAATACCGAAGTCCGTGTCAAAAATAGGGACGTATAAGTAGGTAGAGGAGACTAGATGCAGCTGACCTTGGACAGGATTGCTTTGCGGGCCGGCTCGCAGACGCACCTGACACCCATGAGTCTGGCTCCCGTTCCGGGCGCCATGACGGTGCTGCTGGGGGTGACCCTGGCCGGCAAGACCTCCCTGATGCGCATCATGGCCGGACTGGACCGGCCCACCGAGGGCCGGGTGCTGGTGGACGGCGCCGACGTGACCGGGGTGCCGGTGCGCCAGCGCAACGTCGCCATGGTCTACCAGCAGTTCATCAATTACCCGTCGATGTCGGTCTACGACAACATCGCGTCGCCGCTGAAACTGCGCGGGGAACGGGACATCCGCGAAAAAGTCCGCGCCATGGCGGCGCGCCTGCATATCGAGCACCTGCTTGAACGCTACCCTTCGGAACTGTCCGGCGGGCAGCAGCAGCGCGTGGCGCTGGCCCGGGCCCTGGTCAAGGACGCGCCCTTGATCCTGCTGGACGAGCCGCTGGTCAACCTGGACTACAAGCTGCGCGAAGAGCTGCGCGACGAACTGTCCGAATTGTTCGCCGAAGGGCGGTCGACAGTGGTCTACGCCACGACCGAGCCCGGCGAAGCGCTGTTGCTGGGCGGCCATACCGCCGTGCTGGACGCGGGCGAACTGCTGCAATACGGGCCCACGGCCGAGGTCTTTCACCGGCCCAATTCCATCCGGGTGGCGCGCGCCTTCAGCGACCCGCCCATGAACCTGTTCGCCGCGCGCCGCACGGACGCGGGCTTCGTCCTGGAAGGCCAGATGGCGGTGGCGCGCGACTTGCCGCCCGGCACGGGCGCGGACCTGACTGCCGGCCTGCGCGCCGGGGCGTTGGATATCGAGCCGCGTCCCGGCCACATCGGCCTGCCCGGCGTGGTGAAGCTGGCGGAAATCTCCGGCTCGGACACCTTCGTTCATGCCGAAACGGCGGCCGGCAATGTCGTCGCGCAATTGCCGGGCGTGCACCGGTATACGCTGGACCAGCGCGTCGAGCTGTATTTCGACCCGGCGCAGACCTATGCCTTTGGCGCCGATGGCGCGCTCTTGGCCGCGCCACGGCAAGCCGCCGGCGCGGGGGAGGCAGCCTGATGGCGCAGATCGAGCTGGACCTGTCGCACTCCTACGTGGCCGACCCGAAGACCGACGAGGACTACGCGCTGCTGCCGCTGAAGTTCACCTTCCGCGACGGCGGCGCCTATGCCTTGCTGGGGCCGTCCGGCTGCGGCAAGACCACGCTGCTCAATTGCGTGTCGGGCCTGCTGCGTCCGTCGCATGGCCGCATCCTGTTCGACGGGCAGGACGTCACGGCCAAGACCCCCCAGGCACGCAATATCGCCCAGGTGTTCCAGTTTCCCGTCGTGTACGACACGATGACGGTGGCGGAAAACCTGGCATTCCCGCTGCGCAACCGCGGCATTGCGCCGGACCGCATCCGCGAACGCGTCGGCCGCATCGCCGAAATGCTGGAGATGTCCGCGGTGCTGGACCGCCGCGCCA
This sequence comes from Achromobacter sp. Bel, assembly GCF_012928505.1. Taxonomy (GTDB): domain Bacteria; phylum Pseudomonadota; class Gammaproteobacteria; order Burkholderiales; family Burkholderiaceae_B; genus Achromobacter. The sequence continues at coordinate 14,372 of NZ_JABBJN010000002.1, forward strand.
GCGGCCTGACGGCCGACGCCAAGCAGAAGATCTCGTTGGGGCGCGGCCTGGTGCGCAGCGACGTGTCGGCCATCCTGTTCGATGAACCGCTGACCGTCATCGACCCGCAACTGAAATGGGAACTGCGCCGCAAGCTCAAGGAAATCCACCACGAATTCAAACTGACGCTGATCTACGTGACCCACGACCAGACCGAGGCGTTGACCTTCGCCGACCAGGTCATGGTGATGGCGCGTGGCCGCGCCGTGCAGGTGGGCAGCGCGGACGACCTGTTCGAACGGCCCGCGCACACCTTCGTGGGCCACTTCATCGGCTCGCCCGGCATGAACTTCCTGCCTGCGCAATGGCGCGACGGCGCGCTGCGGGTCGGGCAAAGCCAGGTCGGCGGCGCACCCGAGGCCCTGGGCGCCAAGCTGGCCGGCGCCGGCCCGGTCAAGCTTGGCGTGCGCCCTGAATACCTGCGGGTGACCGAAGCCGGCGCGGCAGGCGCCGTGCCCATGCGCGTCGACCGGGTGCAGGACGTGGGCACCTACACCTTGCTGGTGGCCGATTTCGAGGGCACGCCCGTGCGTGCGCGGCTGGGCAGCAATGTGGTGCCGGCCGCGCCCGGCGGCACGGTCTGGCTGTCGGTACTGAATCCGCACACCTGCTTCTACCGCGACGAGGCGCTGATCCCATGAAACCTATCGATCACCGGGCCTGGTTCCTGGTTCTTCCCGTGGTGCTGTGCGTGGCGTTCTCGGCCATCCTGCCGCTGATGACCATCGTCAATTATTCGGTGCAGGACATTATCTCCCCCGATCGCCGCGTCTTCGTCGGCACGGAATGGTTCGCCGCCGTCCTGCAGGACGAGGAGCTGCATGGCGCCTTGTTCCGGCAGATCGGCTTTTCGCTGGCGGTGCTGGCTATCGAGATCCCGCTGGGCATCCTGCTGGCGCTATCGATGCCCGCCAGCGGCTGGCGCGCTTCCGCCGTGCTGGTGATCATCGCGCTGTCGCTGCTGATCCCCTGGAACGTCGTCGGCACCATCTGGCAGGTGTTCGGCCGCACCGACATCGGCCTGCTGGGCGCCACCTTGTCGTGGCTGGGCGTGGACTACAACTACACCGGCAACGACGTGGATGCCTGGGTGACGGTGCTGGTGATGGACGTCTGGCATTGGACGCCGCTGGTCGCGCTGCTGTGCTATGCGGGCCTGCGGGCCATTCCTGACGCCTACTACCAGGCCGCCCGCATCGACGGCGCGTCGCGGCTGGCCGTGTTCCGCTACATCCAGCTGCCCAAGATGCGCGGGGTGCTGATGATCGCGGTGCTGCTGCGCTTCATGGACAGTTTCATGATCTATACCGAGCCCTTCGTATTGACCGGCGGCGGGCCGGGCAACGCCACCACGTTCCTGTCGCAGTACCTGACGCAGAAGGCCGTGGGCCAGTTCGACCTGGGGCCGGCTGCGGCGTTTTCGATCATCTACTTCCTGATCATCCTGCTGCTGTGCTTCATCCTCTACAACTGGATGCAGCGCGCGGGCACGGCGGGCGGCGTCGACGAGGAGCGTGCGAATGCGTGACCAATCCACCTGGTGGCGTTCCGCCTTCCTGATCCTGTACCTGGTGTTCGCCATCCTGCCGCTGTACTGGATGCTGAACATGTCGTTCAAGACGAATACCGAGATCGTCAGCACCCTGACCCTGTGGCCGCGCGATTTCACGTTCGAGCACTACCGTACGATCTTCACGGACCCGGCCTGGTATTCGGGTTACATCAATTCGCTGATCTATGTGGTGATCAACACCGTGATCTCGCTGGCCGTCGCGCTGCCCGCCGCCTACGCATTTTCGCGCTACCGCTTCATCGGCGACAAGCACGTGTTCTTCTGGCTGCTGACCAACCGCATGACGCCGCCCGCCGTGTTCCTGCTGCCGTTCTTCCAGTTGTACAGCTCGTTCGGGCTGATGGACACGCATCTGGCCGTGGCGTTGGCGCACCTGGTGTTCAACGTGCCGTTGGCCGTGTGGATCCTGGAAGGCTTCATGTCCGGCGTGCCGCGCGAAATCGACGAGACCGCCTATGTCGACGGCTATTCCTTTCCGCGCTTTTTCCTGACGATCTTCCTGCCGCTGATCAAGTCGGGCGTGGGCGTGGCGGCGTTCTTCTGCTTCATGTTCAGTTGGGTGGAACTGCTGCTGGCGCGCACGCTGACGTCGGTCAACGCGAAACCCATCGTGGCCACCATGACCCGCACCGTGTCGGCCTCCGGCATGGACTGGGGCGTGCTGGCGGCGGCGGGCGTCCTGACCATCGTGCCGGGCGGCATTGTCATCTGGTTCGTGCGGCACTACATCGCGAAGGGCTTCGCGATGGGCCGGGTTTAGGGGGAGGGGCGCGATATGTTCAGCTGGATGGTCTGGACCACACCCGTCGCCGTGTTCTTCACCTGCATCGTGCTGATGCTGATCGGCATGACGGTCTGGGAATTGAAATCGCCCACGGTCGAGCGCAAGGGCTTCCTGCCGTTGCGCACCACCCGGGGCGACAGGCTGTTCATCGGCCTGATGGCCGCAGCCTGGGTGAACCTGGCGTTCCTGGGGTTCGGCCAAAAGGCGGTGGAATGGTTTTCGCTGGATGAGCCGCCATCGGTGTGGATCAGCTTCGTGCTGTCCATGCTGCTGTTGGCCTTCATTATGAGGAAAGGCTGAAGGGGCGTTTCGATCCCTCAATTGGTTCAAGGACTACGGGCCCGCATCTTCCCCGGCCAGAGGTCCGCAGCAAAAGATGGGGAAGGCCATTCGAGGAGACAGGTCATGAAATTGCGCATGCATGCCATGGCAGCCGCTATCGCCCTGATCGGGACGTCAGGGGCGTGGGCCGGCGAGCCGGAAGCGAAGAAGTGGGTGGATGCCGAGTTCCAGCCATCAACGTTGTCCAAAGACCAGCAGATGGCGGAAATGAAGTGGTTCATGGACGCCGCCGCCAAACTCCGTGCCAAGGGCGTCAATGAAATCAGCGTCGTATCCGAAACCATCACCACGCACGAGTACGAATCCAAGACGCTGGCCAAGGCGTTTAGTGAAATCACCGGCATCAAAGTCAACCACGACCTGATCCAGGAAGGCGACGTCGTCGAGAAACTGCAGACCTCCATGCAGTCCGGAAAGTCCATCTACGACGGCTGGATCTCGGACTCCGACCTGATTGGCACCCACTATCGCTACGGCGCCATCCTGCCGCTGTCGGACTACATGGCTGGGGCCGGCCGCGAATGGACCAACCCCAACCTGGACATCAAGGATTTCATCGGCACCAAGTTCACCACCGCGCCCGACGGCAAGCTGTACCAGCTGCCCGACCAGCAGTTCGCCAATGTGTACTGGTTCCGCGCCGACTGGTTCGCCCGCCAGGACCTGAAAGACAAGTTCAAGGCGAAGTACGGATACGACCTGGGCGTGCCCACCAACTGGTCCGCCTACGAGGACATCGCCGACTTCTTCTCCAACGACGTCAAGGAGATCGATGGCAAGAAGGTCTACGGCCACATGGACTACGGCAAGAAGGACCCGTCGCTGGGCTGGCGCTTCACCGATGCGTGGCTGTCCATGGCCGGCGCCGCCGATAAGGGCTTGCCCAACGGCATGCCTGTGGACGAATGGGGCATCCGCGTCGCCGACGACAAATGCACCCCGGTGGGCGCGTCGGTCTCGCGGGGCGGCGCGACCAACAGTCCGGCCGCCGTCTACGCGTTGACGAAGTACATCGACTGGATGAAGAAGTACGCGCCGCAGCAGGCCATGGGCATGACGTTCTCGGAATCCGGCCCCGTTCCGGCGCAGGGCCAGATCGCCCAGCAGATCTTCTGGTACACGGCGTTTACCGCCGACATGACCAAGAAGGGCCTGCCGGTCGTCAACGACGACGGCACCCCGAAATGGCGCATGGCCCCGTCGCCTTACGGTCCGTACTGGAAGGACGGCATGCAGAACGGCTACCAGGACGTGGGTTCATGGACGTTCTTCAAGTCCACCAACCCCGACAAGATGGCCGCCGCGTGGTTATACGCGCAGTTCGTCACGTCGAAGTCGGTGTCGCTGAAGAAATCCATCACTGGCCTGACCTTCATCCGCGACAGCGACATTCATAGCGACTTCTTCACCAAGAACGCGGCGAACTACGGCGGCCTGATCGAGTTCTACCGCAGCCCCGCCCGCGTGGCATGGACGCCCACGGGCAACAACGTGCCGGACTATCCGAAGCTGGCGCAACTGTGGTGGAAGAACGTCGCCACGGCCGTCACGGGCGAAAAGACCCCGCAAGCCGCGATGGACAACCTGGCCAATGAAATGGACCAGGTGATGGCGCGCCTGGAGCGGGCAGGGATGGCGCAATGCGCGCCGAAGCTGAACGCCAAGAGCGACCCCGGCAAGTGGCTGTCGGATCAGCATGCGCCCTGGAAGAAACTGGCGAACGAGAAGCCCAAGGGCGAGACCATTCCTTATGAAAAGCTGCTGGCGGCCTGGAAGGAGGGCAAGGTCCGGTAGGGCAGCACGGGACCGTAGGAGGGGTGTGGCGCGAGAAGTTCGTGTTGCCCCCATCCTACGTTTCTCTTCGACGCGCCGATGGGATAATCGCCACCTGTACGATTCCTCTTGGTTTCTTTTCAGGTCTTCCATTCCGCATGTCTGCGCATCTTCTTGGCCGCTTTTGCCTGTCCGCGTTCCTCGGCCTCGCTGCCGCTCACACCCAAGCTGCCGGTTTCCAGCGCCTGACCCTTCCCATGGACCAGAACGGCCCCGGTCTGTCCGGCGCCATCTGGTATCCGTGTGCAGCACCCGCCGCCGACATCAAGGTCGGTCGGACGCCGATCTCCGGCGTCCTGAACTGCCCGGTACCTGAAGGCCGGCATCCGCTTATCGTCATGTCGCACGGATCCAGCGGCTCGTTCCTGGGCCATCACGACACCGCTGCCGCGCTGGCCAATGCGGGTTTCGTGGTCGCGGCCGTCAATCATGTGGGCGACAACTGGGAGGACCGGTCGCGGCAGGGGTATCTATCGATTTTCTCGACGCGCCCTCGGGAAATGCGGCGGTTGATCGACTACATGACGACCGCCTGGCCGCAGAAGGCCACGGTGGATAACGGCAAGATCGGCATTTACGGCTTTTCACGCGGCGGCTATACCGCGCTGGTGCTGGCGGGGGCCGTGCCGGATTTCCGCGCCGGCCTTGCCATTTGCCAGACCACCCCGACGCTGCCAATGTGCCGCGACATTGCCACCGGGAAGATCCCGCAGCAGTCTTATGTGCATGACGACCGCATCAAGGTGGCCGTCATCGCGGACCCGTTGAACGCGTTTCCCGGCGATGCCTTGAAGGCCGTGAAGATTCCGGTGCAATTGTGGGCATCGGAACGGGGCGGCGATGGCGTCAGCCCTGCCAGCGTGGAGGCGGTGCGCCAGGGGCTGCCCGCCGCGCCGGACTTCCAGATGGCGATGGGGGCGGGGCACTTCGATTTCCTGGCGCGTTGCTCGGCGGAGCAGGCCGAGACCCTGTCCGTATATTGCATGGAGGCGGCGGGCTTCGACCGCCAGCAGTTCCACCAGGACCTGAATGCGAAGGTCGTGGAGTTTTTCAAGGCCCACCTGTAGGCCGCTCCAGGCCACTTCACGTCAGGCCAGGCCGGGACCGGCCTGGCCTGGCACCGCCTACGCCATGACCAGCGCGCGATGCACGCACACGCCCGCCATCACGCCTGACGCGCTGGCAAGCGTTGCGTTGCTCATCGGAATGGCCGCATCCCCCGCGGCATAGACGCCGGGCACCGTCGTCTGCCTGAACTCGTCGGTGCGGATCACGGGGCCGAGTGGGCCGTCGTCGAACGCGCAACCCAGCTGCATCGCGAGCGGACTGGCCATATGGGTCTTGCTGGCGACGAACAGCGCGTGCACCGCCATGCGCCGCCCATCGGCGAGCTTGACGGCATCCAGCACGGGCGTCGTGCCCATGAGTTCTACGATGGGCGTGCGTTCGATACGCACGCCGCGCTTGTCCAGCAGCGCTGTCTGTTCCGCATCCGGCTCGAACTCGCCTTGCGTGAAATAGGTGGTGGGGCCCCAATCCGGCAGCAGCACGGCTTGGTGCGCGGATAGCGGATGCGCGGCCAGCACGCCCAGCGGGCGGCCGGCCACTTCATAGCCATGGCAATAGGGGCAATGCAGCACGGTCTGCCCCCAGCGTTCCTGCAGGCCGGCCAGCGCAGGCAATTGGTCGCGCAGCCCGGTTGCCAGGATCAGGTGCCTGCCCTGGACTTCCTGTCCCGCCGCCATCGTCACGCGCAGCAGCCCTTCGTGCGCGCTGGCGCTGACCGCCTCGCCATCCAGGAATTTGACGGAGGGGTACTGGGCCAACTGGTCGCTTGCCTGCCGCAAGATTTCCCGGGGGGGCTTGCCATCCTGGCCCAGGAAGCCGTGCGCATGCGCGGCAAAACGGTTGCGCGGCTGACCTCCGTCGATCAGCAGGACGCGCCGGCGGGCGCGGGCCAATTGCAGGGCGGCGGACAGGCCAGCAAAGCTGCCGCCCACGATGATGGCGTCGTAAGTCATCGGCGGGATTCCTATTCAGTGACTATCAAGATACTTCTTAAGTTGCATGATAGGGCGGAACCCGAGTTTCATGCAACTTGTCATGTGTCGTATCTTGCCGTGGAAGGCCACGTTCCACCTACACCGGGAAATCCGTCGACTGCGCCAGCGCCTTCCAGGCGTCCGTTTCCTCGGCCACATACGCGTTCTTTTCCGCGATCACGCGCAGGGCGTCCGTGCCCAAGGGCAGGCGCAGCGGGGGCGTTTCGGCATCGGCCAGGGTGATCATGGCCGCAGCCAGCTTTGCCGGGTCGCCCGGTTGCTGGTGATTCAGGCCGGCCGCAATCCGTCGCACATTGCCTGACGTGGCGTCGTAGTCGTCGATGATGGCGCCTGCCACGGTCAGCGACGTCGCGTCCAGGAAATCGGTGCGGAAGTAGCCGGGTTCGACGACGGTCGCGTGGATGCCCAGCGGCTTGAGTTCCGCATGCAGCGCTTCGGTCAGCCCTTCGACAGCGAACTTGGTCGAGCAGTACGCGCCGAACCCCGCGCCGGACCGGTAGCCGCCCAGCGAAGACAGGTTGATCACGTGGCCGGCACGTTGCGCCCGCAGCGTGGGCAGCACGGCGCGCGTCACGTTCAGCAGGCCGAACACGTTGGTGTCGTACATGCGGCGCACGTCGGCGTCGCTGGACTCTTCAACGGCGCCTAGCAAGCCGAAGCCCGCATTGTTCACCAGCACATCGATACGGCCGAATCGCGCCAGGCCGGCGGCGACGGCCGCCTTGGCCTGGGCTTCGTTGGTGACGTCCAGCGCAACGGGAAGCAGGGCGGGCGAGTCGCCCAGGCGTTTTGCGATGGCGTCGACATTGCGGCCGGCGGCAATGACGGCGTTGCCGTCGGCAAGTGCCGCCTCGGCGATCAGCGCACCGATGCCGCGCGAGGCGCCGGTGATGAGCCAGACGCGTTTGAAGGAGGTGACGGGGGTTTGCATGGAGAGGCTCCGAAAGGGGGGAATGAGCCTCGATCGTAGGGGGATCGATAATCCAGGAATAGATAGGAAATAGCGGAAATATAATCAACAAAAATTTGCGAATGGGCCTGCCATGAACGAAATCCGTGCCGTCACCATCTTTGCGCGCGCCGCCGTGCTGGGCAGCCTGCGCCGCGCGGCGGTGGACCAGGGCATTTCGCCCCAGGCCGCCAGCCACGCAGTGATGCAGCTGGAAAAGGAGTTGGGCGTGCGCTTGTTCCACCGCACCACACGCAAGCTCAGCCTGACCGAAGAAGGCCAGCAACTGCTCGAAAGCGTGGCGCCGGCCCTGGCAATGTTCGCGACCGCGCTGGATGACGCGCGCCGGTCGCGGCAGGACATCGCCGGCCCCTTGCGCGTCAGCGCGCCCAGGACGATGGCGCGCCACGTGATCTGGCCCGCCCTGATGGCGTTCGCCGCGCAACATCCCAGCGTGCAGCTGGACGTGCAGTTCGATGACCAGTTCACCGATCTGGTCGCGGACCGCGCCGATGTCGGGTTCCGGGGCGGTTCGCCGCCGGCCGAAGGCGCCATCGCGCGCCGACTCGTGCCGATCCAACTGATCGTGTGCGCCTCGCCCACCTATCTGGCTCGCCACGGCACGCCCCGGACCATCGAGGCGCTGGACGAACACCGCTGCACGGGCTACCGGCGCGTCAACACCGGCAAGCTAGCACCCTGGGAGTTCATGGTCGGGGACGAAATCCAGTATCGCGACGTGCCGGCCGTGTTGTGCACCAACGATGCCGAAGCGGAAACCGATGCCGTGGTGGCGGGACTGGGCATCGGGCAACTCGGCAGTTTTTCAGCCGCCGGACCCATCCGCGCCGGCTTGCTGGTGCCGCTGTTGACGCAGCATCTGACGCAGCGGGAATCGTTCTACATCTACTATCGGCGGCGGACGGAACAGCCCCTGCGCGTGAAGGCATTCATCGATTTCATGGTGGAGCGCCTGGCGGACAACCGGGACTTCTTTCTGACGCGTGCCGAGCTGACGCGTCCGCGCAAACCCGGCGCATAGAGCCCGCACGTTTGACGGTGTATTCTCGATTGCGTGGCGCGCCTGCCAACCAAGCCAAGCGCGCGCGAAGCAGAACAAAGCGGGCAGCGCCCATCCGGCGCCCGCTTCGCACTCGAATATCCAGGAGACAGGACCATGTTGTTGACGGAAGAACAGCAGAGCATTCAGGAAATGGCGCGCCGTTTTGCGGCGGAACGCCTGGCGCCCAACGCCGAACGCTGGGACCGCGACCACGAATACCCCGCAGACGCCATCCAGGAGATGGCGCAACTGGGGTTTTTTGGCATGCTGGTGCCGGAAGAATGGGATGGCAACGCCAGCGGCTATATCTCGTATGCGGTGGCGCTGGAGGAGATCGCCGCGGGCAACGGCGCGTGCTCCACCATCATGAGCGTGCACAATTCGGTGGCCTGCATGCCCATCCTGAAGTTCGGCACCGACGCGCAGAAAGAGCAGTTCCTGCGTCCGCTGGCGACCGGCGAGCACATCGGTGGTTTCGCGCTGACGGAGCCGCAGGCGGGGTCCGACGCCAGCAGCCTGCGCACCCGCGCCCGCCGCGACGGCGACGACTACATCCTGAACGGCGCCAAGCAATTCATCACGTCCGGCAAAAGCGGCCAGACGGTGATCGTCTTCGCCGTCACGGACCCCGACGCCGGCAAGCGCGGCATTTCGGCGTTCATCGTGCCGACCGACACGCCGGGGTATCAAGTGTTGCGGGTGGAGGACAAGCTGGGCCAGCACGCCTCGGACACCTGCGTGATCGCCTTCGAAGACATGCGCATCCCCGCCGCGTACCGGCTGGGCGCGGAGGGCGAGGGCTACAAGATCGCGCTGTCCAACCTGGAAGGCGGGCGTATCGGCATCGCGTCGCAATCCGTGGGCATGGCGCGCGCGGCGTTCGAATGCGCGCGCGACTACGCTCGCGACCGCCAGGCGTTCGGCAAGCCCATCATGGAACACCAGGCCGTGTCGTTCCGCCTGGCCGATATGGCGACCCAGATCCATGCGGCACGCCAGATGGTGCTGCATGCCGCCGCACTGCGCGAAGCCGGCAGGCCGGCATTGACCGAGGCATCGATGGCAAAGCTCTTTGCCTCCGAGATGGCCGAGAAGGTCTGCTCGGCAGCGATCCAGACACTGGGCGGCTACGGCTATCTGAAGGATTTCCCGGTCGAGCGCATTTACCGCGATGTGCGCGTGTGCCAGATCTACGAAGGCACCAGCGACATCCAGCGGCTGGTGATCGCCCGCAGCCTCTAGGCCGCTTGGCGGCGCGTTTTCCTGCCAAGCCGCGCCGCCGCGGCCGATCCTGATTCAGCCGTTGTTCGGGGCGCTGCCCAGGCGGGCCTGCGTCAGTTCCTTGTTCCAATATGCCAGGTTTTCCCCCCAGTCGGGACGGTTTTGCGCGCGCAGTTCGTCCAGGATGCGTTGCGCATCGTCCAACCGGCCCATGTGCAGGTTGGCTTTGATCAGGTTGTTGCCGACTTGCAGGCCATGCGCGTGGACCTGGAATTGGGGGCCGGCCAATTCCAGGATGTCGGCGATGCGGCCGGCATTGCCCAGGTCGCCGCTCATTTGCATCAGCAGGTCGGCCGGCGCGGGCTGGCCCACGCGCGACAGCGCTTCGCGGTACAGGGCAAGCGCGCCCGCGTAATTGTGCGACCCGAGCTCGCCGCGCGCCAGCCACAGTTGCGCGCGCCAGCTGCCGGGTAACCCGGCGACTTTGCGCATCGCCGCGATGCCCGCCGTGTCGCCGCCGACATCGCGGTGGATGGCCTCGAACCAGCCCAGGCCGTTGTCCTGGTTCGGGTCCAACTGCAGCGCGTGCCACAACGTGTCGAGCGCGCGGGCTTCGTCATCGCGTTCGGCATGGACTTTGGCCAGATTGGTCAGCACGATGCCGGTTTCGCCGTGCTGCACGCAGAACGTCTGGAGCACGCGTTCGCTGTCGTCCAGTCGGCCTTGTTTCATGTAGACGATGGCTTGCAGCACCACGGCGCGTTCGGCGTTGCGGTCCAGTTCCACCAGCCGCTCGGCGGGACGGGCCATCTCGTCGATGAAACCGTCGTTCAGCGACTGGATGATCAGGCCGGCCAGGCGGTCGGCATCATTCCAGTCCTGCTGGATGGCACCCGGCAGCACGTTGTCGCGCCATTGCTCGCGGGTGACGCGGATCTCGCGGCCGTCGGCGTCATAGGCGAGGATCATCCGGGTGGGGTCGGGAAGGGAGGTCATGCGTGGGATCCTTGGGAAAAATTGCGCCGGCGCCGCCGTGCCCACAGCGCGTACACCACGATATTGCCCACGATCAGCAGCACGGCCAGCACGATCTGCGTAGTCCGGGTGATGCCTTCGGGGTAGATCAGGCCCAGCACATAGTGTTCGATGAAACCGCCGGCGTAGCCCTGTTGGCCGGCCTGCTGGCGCAGCGACACTTCAAGCGGCGTCAGCGGGCAGATCCAGCCCATGCCGATCACCATGGCGCCCCAGGCCAGCGCGGGCAGGTGCCAGTACGCAATGCGGGGCCGCCATAGCGCAAGCAAGCCGCCGAACATGACGAAGGCGACGAAGAGGCCGTGCACGACCAGGACCAGGTCGGCAAGGATGCGGTATGTCATTGAAGATTCTCGGCGGGTTCAGAAAAGCCGGCAAGTGTGCCGGATTCGCATTTAATCGTAAGGCCGCCGGCGCCGGGCGGGAGTTTGGCAACAAAGCACGACGCTTGGTGTCGGAATAGAATGCCGGCGTCGATACACCGCGAAGGCAAAGATAATGGGCCAGACGATAGCAGGGCGGATTCAAGCCGCCGAAGAAGAATTGCGCCAGGCGATGCTGGCTTCCGACGTCGCGGCGCTTGAGCGCTTGCTGGATCCGGCGCTGCTGTTCACGAACCATATGGGCTGGAGCTTCACCCGCGAAGACGACCTGGACGCGCACCGCTCAGGCATGCTGAAGATCCATGGGCTGGACTTCTCTGAACTGAATATCCTGCCGCGCGCGGAATGCGCCGTCGTGTCGGTGCAGGTGCGGATTTCGGGCAGCTACAACGGCGTGCCCGCCAATGGCATGTTCCGCTTCATGCGGACCTGGGCGCCGGATGCGGCGTCCGGCCAATGGCGCGTGATCGCGGCCAGTTCCGTGATGGTGGTTTGACGCCTGCCCGCGGCGGTCAGACTTTCAGGTCGCGCAGCAGCTTGGCCAGTTCGGGCGCCGTCATCAGCGAGACGCCTTGCGATTTCGCGTAGGCCCAGGCATTGTCGGACACGTCGCCCAGCGCGATGTAGATGGCTTCGCGGGCGCCGCGCTGTTCGCGCGCGGCCTGCAGTTCGCGCAGCGGATCGACGCCCACGCGGGCGGCCTTCCAGCGCTTGGCGCTGACGATGGCCACATGGCCGTCTTTGCTGAGCGCGAAGTCGGCGCCGGGCGTCTGCAGGCGCTGCACCTCGCAGCCGTCGCGTTTGAAGCCCGCCTCGACCGTGTCCGCGAATTCCGCCCACGACATGGCGGCGGCGGCTTCGGCCACCGCCTGCACGCGGGCGCCGGAGGGTGCCCGCAGCTGCTTGTAGGCGGCCATGATGGAAATGACCGCGAACGGCACCGCCGCAAACACGCCCATCGCCGCGAAGTCCCGCGGCAGGGCGGCAAAGCCACCCACGCACAGCAGCACGGCCACGCCGGCGCTCATCCACCACGGCGAGCGCAGCAGGACGGCGAAGATGGAGTTCTGGGACATCTTGAATTTCATGGCGGCTCGCGGCGTTGCGGGGGCGGTCGGGAATGTGGGGTCAGGCGGGGAGGGGTCAGGCGCTGTCGGCAGGTGTGTCGGCGGCGCGCACCACGATGCGGACGTCGCCGCAGGTGACGATCTGGCCACCGCGGATCTTGGCCGTCTTGCGGGTTTCGACGACGCCGCCTACGTTGACCAGGCCGTCGGCCACCAGCATCTTGCCCGCGCCGCCGCTGTCACAGACGCCGGTGGCTTTCAGCAATTGGTTCACTTCAATGTAGGGGCAGCCGTCGGCAAGCGTGAATTCGATGATGGGCATGGAGGAAGTGCGTGGATTCAGGTGGGGAAGCGGTCGGGTCGGGCCGCGCCAGATCGTGTCAGACGGGGCCGCTGCTGCCCGTGTTGTCGGGGGTGGGCGCCGGCGCCTCGGGCACGCTGGGGGCGGCGGGGCGCGGGGCGCTTTCCGCACGCGCCATCCAGGCGATCAGGGACGAGCGCATGGCTTCTTCGACCGACATCTGGATCGGTTGCACCCAGTCCTGCGGCACGAAGACGGTGTAGCCGCCGATCATGTAGCCCATCGGCAGGTAGACGGCCACGCGGTCGCCTTGGGTGAAGCCTTCGGGCAGGCCTTCCACGCTGCGGCGGGTGACAAGGCCCACCAGTTCCAGTTGCTGGCCCGGCACGCGCAGGATCACGACCTGCTGCGCGGTGTTCTTGGAGCTGGGCGAAAAATAGTCCGCGAAGCTCTTCAGGGACGAATAGATGCTCTTGACCACCGGCAGGTTGGTGAACGGCATTTCGACCACGGTCAGGAAACGCTGCACGCGCTGCTTGGAGACCAGGTAGCCGATGGCCAGAATGCCCAGGATGCCCAGCGCCAGACCCATGCCCGGCACGTAGAAGCCGCCGATGAAGGGGCGCAGGAAGGTCAGCGCCACGGCTTCCGTCCAGGCCAGGAAGATGTAAAGCAGATACAGGGTCAAGGCCAGCGGCAGGACGGTGATCAGGCCGCGGAAGAAGTATTTGTAGAGACGATTCATAAGCAGTCGTAAAGAATTAGGGTCTGACCAGGCTTGCCGGCGCGGGTCGGAGGGCCGCCAGCATAGCAGCCGGCGCCTGTGAATTCCGTAATAAACCGCATCGCCCCTGGGATATCGGGGCCAGGAAACCCTTGCGCGCGCGGCCTAGCGGTCGACGGGCAGGTACAGGGTTTCCTTGATTTCCTCCATGACCACGTAGCTGCGCGACTCAGCGGAAGCCGGCAGTCGTTTGAGGATCTCGCCCAGCAGGCGGCGGTATTCGTTCATTTCCGTCAAGCGGGCCTTCACCAGATAGTCGAAGTCGCCGGAAACCAGGTGGCACTCCATGACTTCGGGCACATATAGCAGCTCTTTCTTGACCTTGTCGAAGACGTCGCCGGATTTGGCCGACAGCTTGATTTCCAGGAAGACGAGCAGGTTCTTGCCCAACGCGGCCGGGTTGACGCGCGCATGGTAACCCGTGATGACGCCTTCGCGCTCCATGCGCTTGATGCGGTCCGAGCAAGGGGTAGCGGACAGGCTCACCCGATCAGCCAGTTCGGTGACCGAAATGCGGCCTTCCCGCTGCAGGATATCCAGGATTTTCAGGTCGATTCGGTCTAGGTCGCGCATTTCACTTTTGGCGATCGAAAAACAGGGGCGGGCCCGGGAAAAGCACTGGCAAAGGAAAATAATCAGTGCTTTTCACTGCGAATAGGCTCATAGACTACCGAAAATACTGACCAAATCCAAATACGGAAAGAATCATGCATGTGATCGTCCTCGGCAGCGGCGTTATTGGCACCACCACCGCCTATTATCTGGCCCGTCAGGGTGCCAAGGTGACGGTCCTGGACCGCCAGCCCGCCGCCGCCCAGGAAACCAGCTACGCGAACGCCGGCCAGGTGTCGCCGGGCTATTCGACGCCCTGGGCCGCGCCCGGCATCCCCTTGAAGGCCATCAAGTGGCTGTTCCAGAAGCATGCGCCCCTGGCGATCCGGCCGGACGGCAGCCTGTACCAGCTAAGGTGGATGGCGGCGATGCTGGCCAACTGCTCGGCCGACCGCTATTCGGTCAACAAGGAACGCATGCTGCGCCTGGCCGAGTACAGCCGCGACTGCCTGCGCGAACTGCGCGCGTCCACCGGCATCCATTATGAAGAGCGCACGCGTGGCACGTTGCAGCTGTTCCGCACCGAGGCCCAGCTGGAAGCCGCCCGCCGCGACATCGCCGTGCTGGAAGAAGTGGGCGTGCCCTACGAACTCCTGGACCGCAACCGCCTGATGACGGCGGAGCCCGCCCTGGCGCGCTCGATCCACAAGCTGGCCGGCGGCTTGCGTCTGCCGAACGACGAAACCGGCGACTGCCGCCTGTTCACCACGCGGCTGGCCGAGATGGCTGCGGCCCTGGGCGTGGACTTCCGCTACAACCAGACCGTCTCCGGCTTGAACACTGCCGGCGGCCAGATCACGGGCGTGCGCGTGGGTAGCGAAGTCCTGACGGCCGACCGCTACGTGGCCGCCTTCGGCAGCTACACGCGCGGCTTCCTGGAACCGCTGGGCCTGGACCTGCCGGTCTACCCGGTCAAGGGCTATTCGCTGACCATTCCGCTCAAAGACGAGGCCGCCGCGCCGGTGTCGACCATCCTGGATGAAACCTACAAGATCGCCGTTACGCGTTTCGACGAGCGGATCCGCGTGGGCGGCATGGCCGAATTGTCCGGGTTCGACCTGCGCCTGAAGGACGCCCGCCGCAGGACGCTGGAGCTCGTCGTCAACGACTTGTTCCCGGACAGCGGGCACGTCGCCCAGGCCGAGTTCTGGACGGGTCTGCGCCCGATGACGCCCGACAGCACGCCCGTTGTCGGCCCGACCCGCTACGGCAACCTTTTCCTGAACACCGGCCACGGCACCCTGGGTTGGACGATGGCTTGCGGCTCCGGCAAGCTGGTCGCCGACCAAGTCATGGGCCAGCGCCCGGCAATCCGTACCGACGGGCTGAGCCTGTCGCGCTATGACCGCCGCGCATCGTCCCGTTCGCCGCTGGTGCTGGACGGCAACCGCGCCTGATCGGGCGTTTCCGGCACGCCCCGCACCGCTTATCGGGCATCGGCCAAAAGCCATGCCCGCAACGGCCCGCCCTGCGCAAAATGCAGGGCGGGCCGTTGTCTGTTTTGAATCGCGCGGCTTGTGCCAAAATCGGCCCATGACCCATTTCCTGCATACCGCCGATTGGCAGATCGGCCGTCAGTACGGCCAGTTCGAAACCGATGACGCCGCCATGCTGGCCGAGGCGCGCTTTGACGTCGTGGCACGCATCGCGGCGCTTGCCACGGAACGTGGCGTGGACGCCGTGCTGGTAGCCGGCGACGTGTTCGATACGCAAGGCGTTTCCGACCGCACGATCCGCCGGCTGTTCGCCGCCATGGCCGCATACGCCGGCCCCTGGGTGATGATCGCCGGCAACCACGATGCGGCATTGGCCGACAGCGTATGGAGCCGCGCGATGCAGCTGGGCTGCATCCCCGGCAATGTGCACGTGCCGTTGCGCACGGACGTCGTCGACCTGCCCGGCATCAACCTCGCCGTGCTGGCCGCGCCGCTCACCCAACGGCACACCTATGACGACGTGACGCAGGCCTTCGATACGCTTGAGACGGCGGCCGGCCGCGTGCGCGTCGGCCTGGCTCACGGCAGCGTCGCGGGCCGCCTGCCCGACACCATCGACGCCACCAATCCCATCGCGCCCGACCGCGCGGCCCGTGCCGGCCTGGACTATCTGGCGCTGGGCGACTGGCATGGCTGCCTGTCGATCGACGCGCGTACCTGGTATGCCGGCACGCCTGAGCAAGACCGTTTCCGCGGCAATGAACCCGGCTACGTGCTGGACGTGCGCATCGACGGCCCGCGCGACGAGCCCGTGGTCGAACGCGTGGCGACGGGCAAGTACCGCTGGTCCGCCTGGACCGAGACCGTCAGCCTGCCGACCGATGCACAGGCCTTGGCCGAACGCCTGGCGGCGCTGCGTGCGCAAGACGTGCTGCGCCTGGATGTGCAGGGCCACGTCAACATGGAAACATGGGATGCGCTGCAACGCGCGGTGGATCAGGCCGCAGCCCAGGTGCGGGCCTTGCTGCCTGACCTGTCCGGTCTGCGGCTGGAACCCGATCAGGCCGATCTGGCCGAATTGGGCGCCAGCGGATACGTCGGCGAAGTGGCGGCGCAATTGCAGGCCTTGCAAGCGGATGCCGCGCAATCCGCGGTGGCGGGCGAGGCCTTGCGGCTGCTGCTGCGGTTCCAGCGCGAAAGCGCGACGCAGGGGGCCGCCAAATGAAGCTCTCGCGTATCGCGCTTGAAGAATTCCGCAAGTTCCGCCAGCCGATGGTGCTGGACGGCCTGCAAGACGGCTTGAACCTGTTCGTCGGCGCCAACGAGGCCGGCAAGAGCACGGTGGCCGCCGCCATCCGCGCGGCGTTTCTGGAACGCTACAGTACCAGCAAGGTCGCCGATCTGGCCCCGCGCGGAGAGTCCGGCGCGCGGCCCAGTGTCGAACTGGCGTTCACGCACGCGGGTCATGCCTATGTGCTCAAGAAGCAATTCCTGTCGCGTGCCCGATGCGAACTGTTGATCGACGATGGCGCGCAACGCCTGGACGGCGAGGAAGCCGAGAACGCGCTGGCCGCCTTGCTCGGGTTCGAACTGCCGGGACGCGGCCAAAGCAAACCCGACCTTGCCGGCATTCCCGGCCTGCTATGGATCCAACAGGGCGACGGCCACAATCTGCAAGAGGCCGCCGGCCATGCGGGCGCTCATCTGCGCGAGGCGCTGACGCAGCTGTCCGGCGAACTTGCCGCCAGCGACGGCGACCGGCTGTTCGAACGCGTGTCGTCTGAACGCGCCGCCTTGCTGGATGCGCGCAACGGGCGTCCCAAGGGCGCCTACAAGGATGCCGAGGACGCCCTGGCGCGCGCCATCGCGGAACGGGACGATTGCGCGCAGGCGATGGCGCAGCTGAATGCCGACGTGGACCGCTTGGCCGAATTGCGCCGCGACCACGAGCGCGCCCAAACCAGCCAGCCCTGGAAGGATTTCGAGGCCCGCGCCGTCGAGGCCCGCGCCCGGCTGGCCGCCCTGGCGAAGGAGCGCGAAGCCTTCGAGGGCCTGCGCCGCGAGCAGGGCCAGGCCGCGCAGACGCTGAGTCTGCTGCAGGATCAGGTGCGCCGCGACCAGCAGGACGAATCCGACTACCAGGCGCTGGTCCAGGAAGCCCAGGCGGCCCGTGCCCGGGTCGAGGCGGCGCAATCCCCGCTGGCGCGGGCCCGGCAGCAGCGCGAAACCCATGCGGCCGCGGTCGACGCGGCCCGCTTGCAGGTGGCTGCGGTGCAGGCCGTGGCCGACCGCCGCGACCTGGAGCGCCAACTGGCGCAATTGAACGCCGAAGTCGACCGGCTGGACGACGCGCTCAAAGCCGTCACCACGCTGATCGAGCAAGGTTCCACATTGAAGGCGGAAGCCCTGCGGATCGAAATCGCGGATGTCGATATCGAGGCGCTGCGCAAAAGCGAGCGTGAACTGGCCAATCTGCAACTGCGCCAGCAAGCCATTGCCACGCGGCTGTCGTACCAGTTGGAAGCGGGGCGGGCGGCCACCCTGGACGGCCGGCCCTTGGCGGGCGCGGACCAAGTGCTGCTGACCTCCGCCGCCGATCTGGACCTGCCGGGCGTGGGGCGCTTCCGCATCGAACCGGGCGGCCAGGACTTGCCGGCGCTGCAACGCGAGCTGGCCAGCGGGCAGGCGGCATGGGCCGCCTTGCTGGAACGGCTGGGCGTCACGGCGCTAGCCGATGCCGAACAGCGTCACGCGCGCTATACGGCGTTGCAGCGCGAGCTGGACGGCATGCGCAAGACGCTGGCCATCCACGCGCCCAAGGGCGTGGATGTGCTACGCGGGCAACGCGACGACGCGTTGGCTCGGCGCGTGCCCTTGCAGGAGCGGCTTGCCAAGCTGCCCGCGGCGGCCACGGGCATGGCGCCCGATCAGGACGACCTGCCCGCCGCGGTCCAGGCGTTGCGCGAGGCCGAAGCGGTGGCGGCACAGGCCGACGCGTCGCTGGCGGCCGCCCAGCGGACGCTGGATGCGGACAGCGCCCGCGCGCAATTGCTGGAAGGCCAGGCGGCGGCGCGCGGCGCGGAATTGCAATCGGCCGAGCGTGCCGCGCAACGGCAGGCGCGCGCAGGCCGGCTGGCCGAAGTGCGCAGCGGTCATGACGAACTGGATCGCCGCGTGCGCGAAGCGCAGGCGGCGTTGGCCGCGCATCGTCCCGAACTGGTCGAACAAGACGTCCAGCGCTACGAGAAATCGGCCGCCATTGAGCGCGATGCGCAGCACAAACGCCACGGCGAAATCCTGCAGTTGCAAGGCAAGCTGGACCAAGCGGGCGCGCAAGGCTTGGGCGAACGCCTGTCCGAATCCGCCGCCGCGTGCGAACGGCTTGAGCGCCGCCGCGATGATTTCACGCGCCGCGCGGCCGCGCTGGAGTTGTTGCTGACTTTGCTGACCGACAAGCGCGCCGCCGCCACCCAACGACTGCAGGCGCCCTTGGCGCGGCGCTTGAACCACTATCTGGCCTTGCTGTTTCCCGAGGCCGCGTTGCGCCTTGACGACGCGCTGCTGCCCAGCGCATTGCGGCGGGGGGATGGCGAAGACCTGCTTGAAGCCTTGAGTTTCGGCACCCGCGAGCAACTGGGCATCCTGGCGCGGTTCGCGTATGCCGATTTGCTGCGCGAAGCCGGACGCCCCACGCTGCTGGTGCTGGACGATGCGCTTGTGCACACCGACGACGCGCGGCGCGACTTCATGAAACGGGCGTTGTTCGATGCCGCCACACGCCACCAGATCCTGATGTTCACCTGCCACGGCGAGGCATGGCGCGACATGGGGGTCGAACAGCGGCGGATCGGCGGGGCCTGATCCGCGGGTCTAGATCCGCGGGTCTAGATCCACTTGACGCGGCATGGGGGCAACGGATAGGCTACGGGAATGCCTGACTTCATGCCCTTCGCCGCTTCCACTGCCGCTGCTCTTGCAGCCGGCCGTCGTGCGCGCGGGCTGTCCGGGCATGCCGGTGTCATCTCTCCTGTTGTTTCCCCTGTCATCTCCGCCGTCGTTGCGGCAGTGGTATCGCCGCCTGCCTCGCCGCCTTCCGGCGTGGTCTCGGGCGTCCACCCGCCTTCGGCGGTCGTGTTCGGCTGACCGCCAAACCGACGCTCCCGTCCCTTTCCTTTTCAGTGCGCTTGACCGGTTGACGCGTATCGCGTCCGTCACGCGCGGCTGATCCGTGCGCGTGCGCCGCCACCGGCATACGCGCGCAAGGCGGGAGCCTGTTCTTACCCTGACAGGTGAAACTCATGTCTTTCGATCGATCCACGTGGACCGCTTACGGCTCCACCACCTTGTTCGTGCTGCTGTGGAGCGGCGGTGCGATCTTCGCCAAATGGGGGCTGTCGCACGCCTCGGCGTTCGGCTTCCTGCTGCTGCGCTTCATCCTTGCCCTGGCCGTGCTGCTGGCGATCTGCCTGTGGCGCAAACGCTGGCTGCCCGAACGCGGCACGCGCATCACCGTGGCGCTGACGGGGCTGTTGCTCATCGGCAGCTATTCCATTTGCTATCTGCTGGCGCTGGACCATGGCATTACGCCAGGGGTGCTGGCCACGTTGCTGGGCGCGCAGCCCATCCTGACGCTGGCGATGATGGAACGGCGCTACTCGCCAGCGCGTCTGGCCGGGCTGTTCCTGGCGTTGTGCGGCCTGGTCATGGTGGTGTACCAAAGCATCGGCATGGCGCGCTTTTCCGTGGCGGGCATGGCGTTTGCCTTTGCCGCGCTGGCCAGCATGACCGCAGGCGCCATCCTGCAAAAGCGCGTGAAGCAGGCGCCCATGGACGTGATGCCCCTGCAGTACGTCGTCAGTCTGGCGCTATGCCTGCTGTTCGTGCCGTTTCAGCCCGTCCGGGCCGACTGGACCCTTGGATTCGTCCTGCCGCTGGTCTGGATGGGGCTTGTGATCTCGGTGGGCGCGACCTTGCTGTTCTACCGCATGATTCAGGCCGGTAACCTGGTCAACGTGACAAGCCTGTTCTATCTGGTGCCGGCTGGCACCGCGGCGCTGGACTACCTGATCCTGGGCAACCGTTTGTCGGCGCTGAGCCTGGCGGGCATGGGGGCAATCCTGCTTGGCCTGATGCTGGTGCTGCGCCATCCGGCGGCGGCCGTCAGGCCAGCGTCGGATAAGCGGCCGCCTGCCAAGACGGCCGCGTAGCGCCAAGTGCGGCGTCGCCGTTCTCGCCTGCGTCCTGCCCGACCCAGTAGCCGCTGACGAGCTGGGCGGGGCGGGTCTGGGCCGAGACGCGGGCGCAGACGGACCACGCGTCCAGCCGGACGCTCAGTCCGGCATAGACGCCGTGGCCGTCGCCGGCCTGGATCGCGCCCTCGGCCTGCACGCCTTCGCCGGCGCGGATCGAGCCGTCGGCGCGGATGTCGCCGCCCGCGATCATGCCCCAACCGGAGGCCAGATGGTCGCCGCACTGGATGGACCCGCCGGCCTGGATACCGCAGGCCGCATTGATTTCCTTGTCTGCCCGCACGTCGCCGCCAGTCTTGATGCCTTGGCCGCATTTGATGGCGCCTTGCGTCTGCACATCCTGTCCAGCATGCAGGTGGCCCGTCACGGCCAGGTCTTGGCCTGCGCAGATGTCCCACTTGGCGCGCACGTTGCCGGCGCAGTCCAGGCGGGTGGCGGCTTCGATGCCCCAGTCGGCCGAAATGTCGCCGCCCGCGCGCAAGTTGCCGCCGCTGGCGATATTGGCGGCTGCGGTGATGTTCTCGCCGGCCATGATCGTTTCGCCAGCCCGGATGCCGCCGCCCGTGACAATGCTGCGGCCCGCGCGCACGACGCTGTCCACATTGATGCCCATGCGCACTTCCAGCGTCCCGGCGAAGACGATGGCATTGGCGTCGACGGCATCCAGCTTCAGCACGGCGTCGGTGGGGCCGAACTGGTCCAGCAGCCAGCAGGCGTCACTGACGCGGCCGTCGGCCACCAGCGCGTCAAGCACGGCCTGGTAGTCCCCCTGGCCGTTGTGGTCGCGGATGAACCATTTGTAGCCGCCCGCGCAGGGGTTCTTGGCTTTGACGAATTTCTTGGTAAGTTGCATGGCGCTTAAGGCGAGATCGTTGCGTGGCGCGGCCGCCGGCGGGCAGGGCGGGCGGCGAAGATTCAGCTGCGGGCGCCCGGCCACGCGGCAGGGCGTTCGCCGGCATGGCGCAGGCGACGCGCGCACGGATGTGCGGGGGCCACCGGCGACAGGCCGGAACAGGAAGGGGAAAAGCGAGGGAGCCGGGTGATTAGCCGGGCTTGGAGCGCGCGTAAGCGGAACGCGCGGCGACTTCCTGCGAGCTCAACAGAGTCGAGCGCAGGGCGCAAAGGACGCAGGCAGCGGGAGGGATGGGAGAAAAATCGGATCGCACGGGGCCAGATGCTAACACCGGCGCAATCGTAGTCAAGTGGGAAAGGCCGCCCCGTCTCAAGGGGCAGCCTTCCCCGGCGTGAGGATCAGTTCGTCGACACGATGTTGCGTTCCTTGGCGATGCGCTGGCGCAGTTCCAGTTCACGCTTGATCTGCGCTGCGTACTCGGCAGGCGTGTTGCCGTCCACCAGCGAACCGCCGTCGGCCAGGCGCTGGGCGATTTTCGGGTCTTTCAGCGCCTTGACGGCGGCGTCGTGGACGCGGTCGACCACGGCTTGCGGCGTGCCGGCGGGCGCGACCAGGCCGTACCAGGCCATGTTGTCCATTTCGGGCAGGCCGCCTTCCTTGAAGGTCGGGACGTCCGGCAGGGCGGGCAGGCGCTTCGGGGCGGCCACGGCCAGGGCGCGCAGCTTGCCGGCCTGGATGTGGGGCATGGACGAAGGCAGGTTGTCGAACTGTGCATTGACCTGGCCGGCGATCACGTCGTTCAACGCCGGGCCCGAGCCGCGGTAGGGAACGTGGACCATGTCGGTCTGGGTCAGCGACTTGAACAATTCGCCGTCCAGGTGACCGATGCCACCCGCGCCGGACGAGGCGTAGCTGTACTTGCCCGGGTTGGCCTTGAGCAGCGTGATGAACTCCGCCAGCGACTTGGCGGGCACGGCCGGGTTGACGGTCAGCACGTTCGGCACGTTCACCAGGTTGGTGATCGGGGTGAAGTCCTTGATCGGGTTGTACGGGTTCTTCGGGTTGGTGGCCGGGTTCGTGGCCATGGTGCTGACGGTGGCCACGCCCAGGGTGTAGCCGTCGGGGGCGGAACGCACCAGCGCGTCGGCACCGATCGAGCCGCCGCCGCCGCCGCGGTTTTCCACCACGACAGCCTGGCCCAGCTCGCGGCCCAGCCCTTCGGCCACGATGCGGGCGACGATGTCCGTCGTGCCGCCGGCGGCGAAGGGAACGATCAGGCGGATGGGTTTGTTGGGGTAGGGGTCGGCGGCTTGGGCGCCGGAACTAAAGCAGACGCCGGCGATGGCGGCGGCCAGGACGGCCTTGGCATGAGACAGCACGGTCAAGAGTCTTCTCCATATTTTGTTGTTCCGAGCCGGCCGGCTTCTTGGGCCGGCGTCGGTGAAGCGCGCGTTGCCGGGATGCCGGCGTAGCCAACGCTTCGTGGGCGCAATTCCACACAGGAAATCCCCTACGGTCAACTCAGGATTCTCCCTGCCCCCAAGCTTGGAAAATATTTTTTTAGTGACGGATCGTTGTGCGGAAATAGCGTCAGATCGCCGAAAAAGCCATGTCTGACAACAAGATGAACATTTTCCCATTACCTGTCATTGCGCAATCATTGCGCAGTCATCATGCTGTCATTAGACGGTTTCATACATAAATCTCTGCATAACTTACAAGAATCTGATATTTTTCGGATGAGATTCTTGGCCGGTCTTGCAAGAAAGCTATTGCGTTTGTTTCTGTCTGCGCCGTTCAATGGGGCGTTGGTTGATGTCCCCGCGGGGCAACGTGTAGTGCAGCGACGCACCGGGCCAGGGTTCCGTCCGTTTTTCAATCCCCGGTCTGTTTCGTCTCTCGCCGCCACGTGCCGGCGGGGGGGGGCCCGGACATTCTCGGAACGCCATGTCGCTGATCCTGATCCTCGCTCTGCCGTTTGCCGGCAGCCTGTGCGCCGCGCTGCTGCCTTCGAACGCCCGTAATGCCGAGGCGTGGTTGGCTGGCCTGATCGCCCTGGCCTGTGTGGTTCTGATTGCCGGCCTGTACCCGGAAGTCGCCAACGGCGGCGTGGTCCGGTTCGATATGCCCTGGGCGCCTGCCCTGGGCCTGCAATTCACCCTGCGCATGGACGGCTATGCCTGGCTGTTCGCGCTGATCGTGTCCGGCATGGGCGCGCTGGTGGTCCTGTATGCGCGCTATTACATGTCGCCGGAAGACCCGGTGCCGCGCTTCTTCTCGTTCTTCCAGGCCTTCATGGCCGCCATGCTGGGCGTGGTGCTGTCGGGCAACCTGATCCAGTTGGTGATGTTCTGGGAAATGACCAGCCTGGCGTCGTTCATGCTGATCGCGTATTGGCATCACCGCCTGGACGCCCGCCGCGGCGCGCGCATGGCGCTGACGGTGACCGGCGGAGGCGGGCTCTGCCTGCTGGCCGGCGTGCTGATCCTGGGCCACATCGTCGGCAGCTACGACATGGACCGCGTGCTGGCCTCCGGCGACCTGGTGCGCGCCGATCCCTGGTACCCCGCCGTGCTGGTGCTGGTGGCGCTGGGCGCCCTGACCAAAAGCGCGCAATTCCCGTTCCATTTCTGGCTGCCCAACGCGATGGCGGCGCCGACGCCGGTGTCCGCCTACCTGCACTCGGCCACCATGGTGAAGGCCGGGGTGTTCCTCCTGGCGCGCTTCTGGCCGGTGCTGTCGGGCACCGACGAGTGGTTCTGGATCATCGGCGGAGCAGGGCTGATCACGCTGGTGTTGGGGGCGTATGCCGCCATCTTCCAGCAGGACATGAAGGGCGTGCTGGCCTATTCCACGATCAGTCACCTGGGCCTGATCACGCTGCTGCTGGGCCTGAACAGCGAATTGGCGCTGGTGGCCGCCATCTTCCACATGATCAACCACGCCACCTTCAAGGCGTCGCTGTTCATGGCGGCGGGGGTGGTCGACCACGAAACCGGCACCCGCGACCTGAGCCGGCTGTCCGGCCTGTACAAGGCCATGCCCATCACCGCCACGCTGGCGATGGTGGCGGCGGCATCGATGGCGGGGGTGCCGTTGCTGAATGGCTTCCTGTCCAAAGAGATGTTCTTCGCCGAGACCACGTTCGTTAGCGGCGATCGCCTTATTCAGATCGGCCTGCCGCTCATGGCGACCATTGCGGGTGCTTTCAGCGTGGCCTATTCGCTGCGCTTCATCTTGCAAGTGTTCTTCGGCCCCCCGGCCACCGACCTGCCGCGCGCGCCGCACGAGCCGCCGCGCTGGATGCTGTTGCCCAGCGCGTTGCTGGTGTTCATGTGCCTGCTGGTGGGCGTGCTGCCGGGCCTGACGGTCGGCCCGTTCCTGGCGACCGCGGCGCAGAGCATCCTGGGCGAGAACATGCCTGAATACAGCCTGGCCGTCTGGCACGGCCTGAACCTGCCGCTAGTGATGAGCCTGGTCGCCACCGCGGCCGGCGTGCTGCTGTACCTGGCGCTGCGCGTGCATCAGCGCGCCAACCCGGGACGCGTGCCGTTCATCTACCGCCTGGACGGACGCCGCACCTTCGAGTCGCTGCTGGACGGCTCCAGCGTCGCGGCCGCCTGGCTGCTGCGCTGGGTGGCTTCATCCCGCCTGCAGGTGCAGATGCTGCTGATCGTCCTGGGCACCTTGTTCGTGGCGTGGCTGCCGCTGCGCGCGGGCGGATGGCTGGAGGGCACGGGTCGCATGACGCCGGTCGACCCCGCTTTCGCGCTGTTGTGGCTCGTGGGCGGCGCCTGCGCGCTGGGCGCGGCGTATCAGGCCAAGTACCACCGCCTGGCGTCGTTGGCGCTGGCGGGCGGTGCAGGCCTGATTACCTGCCTGACGTTCGTATGGTTTTCCGCGCCCGACCTGGCGCTGACCCAGTTGTCCGTCGAAGTCGTCACCGTGGTGCTGCTGCTTCTGGGTTTGCGCTGGCTGCCGCGCCGGATCGAGAAGGACGACGAAGAACCGCTGAAGGCCACGTTGCGCGCCCGGGGCCGCCGTTTCCGCGACTTGCTGATGGCCACGGCCGCTGGCACCGGCATGGCGGCGTTGGCCTACGCGGTGTTGGTGCGTCCGCAAGGCGAGACGATCTCTTCCTATTTCGTGGACCGCGCGCTGCCTGACGGCGGCGGCACAAACGTGGTGAACGTGATCTTGGTGGACTTCCGCGGCTTCGACACCTTCGGCGAGATCACGGTGCTGGGCATCGTGGCGCTGACGGTCTACGCGCTGCTGCGCCGCTTCCGTCCGGCCGCCGAAAGCGCCGACCTGCCGCGCCAGCAGAAAGAACAGGACGGCGGCGTGCCGGCCGCGCCCGACATCAAGTCGCTGGTGCCCGACGGCCCGATGATGGTGCCGACGGTGCTGGTGCGCCTCTTGCTGCCCACCGCCGCGCTGATTTCGGTGTACTTCCTGCTGCGCGGCCACAACCAGCCGGGCGGCGGCTTTGTCGGCGGACTGATCTTCGCCACCGCCGTCATCCTGCAATACATGGTGGGCGGCGTGTACTGGGTGGAGTCGCGCAGCCGGCTCAACCCGCAGAATTGGATCGGGATCGGCCTGCTGGCCGCCGGCATCGCGGCCGTGACCGCGTGGCTGGCGTACAAGCCCTTCCTGGCCGCGCTGGCCTGGGACGTGGCGTTGCCGCTTGTCGGCCACGTCCACCTGTCCAGCGTGCTGCTGTTCGACTTGGGCGTGTACATGCTGGTCGTGGGCTCCACCGTGCTGGTGCTGGTGGCGCTGGCCCACCAATCGCTGCGCGCGCAACGCAAGGCCGCCGCCGAGATCCAGGCGGCCGCCGCACAAACAGGGGAAGCCTGATGGAATTGATCTATGCCGTCGCGATCGGCGTGTTGGCGGGTTCGGGCGTCTGGCTGCTGCTGCGGCCGCGCACGTTCCAGTTCATCATGGGCCTGTCGCTGGTGTCGTATGCGGTGAATCTCTTCATCTTCGCCATGGGCCGGCTCACGTCCGGCCGCCCGCCGGTGGTGGACCCCGCCATGGCGCATGATCCTTCCTGGTACGCCGACCCGCTGCCGCAAGCCCTGGTGCTGACGGCGATCGTGATCGGTTTCGCCACCACGGCGCTGTTCCTGGTTGTGCTGCTGGCCTCGCGCGGCCTCACGGGTACCGACCACGTTGATGGACGGGAGTCCCAATCTTGAGTTTCTGGCTTCAACACCTTCCTGTACTGCCCATCATCACGCCGCTGCTCGCAGGCGCGGCGATGCTGCTGCTGGCCGATACCAGCCGCTACACGCGGGGTACGATTTCCGTGGTCGCCACGCTGGCTCAACTGGCTGCCGCGATCGCGCTGCTGGCGGTCGCCGGCGGCGGCGTGCCTGGCGTCTGGCCGGGCGGGGTAGGCGTCTACCTGGTGGGCGACTGGCCCGCGCCGTTCGGCATCGTGCTGGTCGTCGACCGGCTGGCCGCCGTCATGCTGACGCTGACCGCCGTGCTGGGCCTGGCGACACTGACGTATGCCCTGGCGCGCTGGGATCGCGCCGGCGTCCATTTCCATTCACTCTTCCAGTTCTTGCTGATGGGCCTGAACGGCGCCTTCCTGACGGGCGACCTGTTCAACCTGTTCGTCTTCTTCGAAGTGCTGCTGGCGGCGTCCTACGGCCTGCTGCTGCACGGGTCGGGCGTCGCGCGCGTCAGCGCGGGCCTGCAGTACATCGCCGTGAACCTGGTGGCGTCGTTCCTGCTGCTGATCAGCATCGCGCTGATCTACGGCGTGACCGGCACGCTGAACCTGGCCGACCTGGCGCTGCGCGCCGGCAACCTGACAGGCGCCGAACGCATGCTGTTCGAAGCCGGCGCCGCCATCCTGGGGGTGGCCTTCCTGGTGAAGGCGGGCGCCTGGCCGCTGAACTTCTGGCTGGTGAAGGGCTATGGCTCGGCCGGCGCGCCGATCGCGGCCATGTTCTCCATCATGACGAAGGTCGGCATCTACGCGTTGCTGCGCATCGGGTCGTTGCTGCTGCCGTCCGGCGCGCCGGCGGCATTCAGCCTGGACTGGATGTTCGCGGCGGGCCTCGCCACGCTGCTGTTCGGCGCGCTGGGCCTGCTGGCGACTCAGCAGCTGGAGAAGATGGTCGGCTATTGCGTCATCGTGTCGGCCGGCACGCTGCTGACGGCGCTGGGCATGCCCGGCGTGACCCTGACTGGCCCGGCGCTGTTCTACCTGATCAGCTCCGTGCTGACGACAGGCGCGTTCTTCATGCTGGCCGAACTGATCGAGCGCACCCGCAGCTTCGGCGCCAACGTGCTGGCCGTGACGCTGGACGCGTTCGACCTGGACGACCCTGCGTCCGTGAACCGTTCCGACGACGTGGTCGGCGTGGCGATTCCGGCGGCGATGGCGTTCCTGGGGCTGGCCTTCATCTGCTGCGCGCTGCTGGTGACGGGCCTGCCGCCCCTGTCGGGCTTCGTGGCCAAGTTCTCCCTGCTGTCGGCGGCGGTGTCCGCCGCCACGGAATCCGCGCCGCCGCTGGACGCGTGGATCCTGGTGGCCGCGGTGCTGGTATCGGGCCTGGCCGGCCTGGTGGGCCTGGGCCGCACCGGCATCCGCGTGTTCTGGGCCAGCGACGACCGCAGCACGCCGCGCCTGCGCGTGATCGAAGCCGGGCCGGTGGCCGTGCTGCTGTTGCTGTGCGTGGGCCTGGCGGCGGGCGCGGGGCCGGTGTCGGCCTATCTGGACGACGCCGCGCGTTCGCTGGATCAACCCAAGTCGTATATCGATGCCGTCATGTCCGCGCAAACCGTCCGTGGCATCAAGGGGGGAAGCTGATGCGCCGCCTTTACTTCCTGTTCCTGCCCGTTTTCCTGTTCGTCCTGTGGCTGGTGCTGAACGAAAGCCTGTCCGCGGGCCAGATCGCGCTGGGCGCGGCGCTGGCGCTGTGGTTTACGTGGGCCGCCTCGCGCCTGCGTCCGCTGCATGCGCGGCCGCGCCGCCTGTGGAAGGCGGTGCCGCTGTTCCTGCACGTCACGACGGACATCATCAAGTCCAACATCGCCGTGGGCAAGCTGATCCTGAATCCGCGCCGGAACAATTTTTCGCCCGGGTTCATCCTGATCCCGCTGACCATGCGCGATCCGCACGGCCTGGCGATGCTGGCCTGCATCGTCACCTATACCCCGGGCACGGTCTGGGTCGACCTGACGCCCGACCACCGCCTGAAGCTGCATGTGCTGGATCTGCAGAACGAAGATGACTGGATCAAGCTGGTGCAGGAGCGCTACGAGCGCCCGTTGATGGAGATGTTCGAATGACTATGAATACCGCACTGTATTGGGCCGCGTCCTTTGCCCTGGTGTGTTTTGCGCTGGGCATGGTGTTCGCCGCCGTCCGCCTTCTGCGCGGCCCCACCGCGCAAGACCGCGTCCTGGCCCTGGACACGCTGTATATCAACGGCATGCTCACCATGCTGGTTTTCGGTATCCGCTCGGGGGCGTCGCTGTATTTCGACATCGCGCTGCTGATTGCGCTGTTCGGGTTCGTGGGCTCCACCGCGATGGCTCGCTTCCTCCTGCGCGGCGAGGTGATCGAGCCATGATCGAAACCGCCATCCCCCTGTGGGCCGGCATCCCGGCCTGCATCCTGCTGGTGCTGGGCGGTCTGCTGGCGCTGACCGGATCGGCCGGCCTGCTGCGGTTCCGCACGTTCTACGCGCGCATCCACGCGCCCACGCTCGGCAATACCCTGGGATGCGGCTGCGTGCTGGCCGCGTCCATCCTGGTGTTCTCGGCCTTGTCCGCGCGGCCCGTGTTCCACGAAGTGATCATCATGCTGCTGCTGGTCGTGTCGTCTCCCGTTACGGCCATGCTGCTGATGCGCGCGGCAACCTACCGCAACCGGCTGACCAAGGCCGACGCAGACCTGGATGCCCGCTAACGCCGGTAACAAGCGACACATCATGTGAATGCGCCGCAGCATGTTGCACTGCGCCACGCGACAACAAGACAGGGGCCCGGTGCCCCTGTCTTGTTGTCGCCGGGCTGTCCCAGGAGAAAAAATGCCCGCTTTGGGGCGGCAAGCATGCCAAGCGTGCCCGGTGTGGGAGCTATTCGCGTCCGTGCGCGCGCCCCTCGCAAATCTGACGCTTGATACGTAACCTTACGAAATCAAGTTGCTGGACATGTCCCCGACGCGGCATCGTGGGATAGTGGTCGCAAGCAAGCGGCGGGACGGGCAGGTGGTCTTGACCGCTTACGGTTCAATTCTTTCAAGGAGCTGGCCATGAACGTACGACCCATGCATACCAAACGCCTCGCAGCGACCCTCTGCGCGGCGGGCTTGATGTTGGCCGCGGGCGCGGCCCACGCGGCAGATGCGATCGGCCGCGCCGCCATCCAGTCCCAATACGAGCAGGACGTTGCGAAGTGCAAAAGCGGCAATACCAACCAGGACCGCGCGACATGCATGCGCGAAGCTGGCGCGGCCCGCGATGAAGCTAATCGTCAGAACCTGAAGGAAGGCAGCGCCGACCAGCATCAGCAGAACATGGTCGACCGCTGCAATCGCCTGCCGGCGGCGTCCCGCCAGGACTGCCTGACCCAGATGTCGTCGCCCACCAATGTGCGCGGCAGCGTCCAGGGCGGCGGGGTACTGCGTGAAACGGTGATCCAGGTGCCGGCAGGCACGGTCCCGCCGGCCACCACGGCGCCGGGCATGGCGCCGGCTCCCGGCATGGCGCCGGCTCCTGCAATGGCGCCTGCGCCGGCTACCGGCACGATGAACGCCCCGATGCGCCAATAATGGCCGGATAGGGCCCGGGAGGGCGCACAGCGGCCGCCACATTCAGGCAAAATGGCGGCTGCTGCGCTTTTTCCGCCCTTATTCCGCCCTTTATTCACGCATCCCATGTCCGATGTCATCGCCCTGATTTTCGATTTCGACGACACGCTGGCTTCGGACAGCACGTCCGGTTTCCTGGAAAGCATCGGGGTGGACACGGCCTCGTTCTGGAAAGACGAGGTCGACCCGCTGCTGTCCAAGCAGGACTGGGATCCGGTGCCCGCCTATCTATACAAGATGATCCAGCTGTCCCAGGCGGGCACGCATGGCCTCATCACGCAGCAGCGCCTGAAGGAATGGGGCTCGCGCCTGGAATTGCACGACGGGGTGCCGACCTTGTTCCAGCGCCTGCGGACGGCGGTGCGGGCCGAACAGCCGCAGGTGCAGCTGGAGTTCTACCTGATCTCAAGCGGCATCGGCGACGTGGTGCGTTCCACGCCCATCGCGTATGAATTCACCGAAATCTGGGCATCCGAATTCGTCTATGGCGACGACGGCGGCATCACGTTCCCGCGCCGCATCGTCAGTTTCACCGACAAGACACGCTATCTGTTCCACATCCAGAAAGGCATCATCGGGCGCGACTTCCGCAACAAGCCCTTCGAGGTCAACCGCAAGGTGCCCGAAGACCGCTTGCGCGTGCCGTTTGACCAGATGGTGTTCGTCGGCGACGGCTACACCGACATCCCGTGCTTCTCGCTGATCCGCCGGGCCGGCGGCTTTGCCTTCGGCGTCTGGGATCCGAAGCACCGCGACAAGCGCAGCCGGGCGTGGGGGTTCATCGAAGAAGGGCGGGTGTCCAACCTGAACCAGGCGCGCTACGACGAACAGGCCGAGCTTTACCAGTGGCTGGAAGAGGCCGTGACCAGCCTGGCCGGCCGCATTGCGCTGAAATCCCGGGTGTACCGTGGTTGAGGCCGGTCCGCTTGCGGCCGTCCCGCCCTGGACCGAAGAAGACGCCCGCTACATCCGCCTGGCGCTGCAAGAGGCCCAGGCCGCTTACGACATCGGCGAAGTGCCCGTGGGTGCGCTGGTCGTGTCCGCCAAAGGCGAGATCCTGGGGCGCGGCTATAACCGCACCATCATCGACCACGACCCCACGGCCCACGCCGAAATCGTCGCCTTGCGCAGCGCTGCGCGCCAGATGGAAAACTACCGCCTGCCGGGCATCACCGTCTATGTCACGCTGGAGCCTTGCGTCATGTGCATCGGCGCCATGCTGCATGCGCGGCTGGCGCGTGTCGTGTTCGGCGCCTACGACCCCAAGACCGGCGCCTGCGGCAGCGTGCTGGACGTCGGGTCGGTCCCGAAACTCAATCATCACACTTCAGTCACTGGCGGCGTGCTGGCGGAACCTTGCGGCGACTTGCTGCGCCGGTTCTTCCGCGAACGCCGCGCCAAGGAATCCATAGCATGAGCACCCCCAAAGCCGCCAAGGCGGGCACGAAGGCAGCCGCCGGCAAGACCGCCGCCAAGCCGGCTGCAAAGACCGTTGCAAAGACGGCTGCAAAGACGGCTGCAAAGACGGCCATCAAGACCCCCGCCCACGACCACGACCACGATCATGGCCACGGCCCCGCCTGCGACGAGGATTGCGGCCACGACCACGGGCACAGCCACACGCTGCCGGACGCCCGGGGCATCTATCTGATCTCGCCGTCCTCGGCCGTGCGCGACCCGGCCACGGTCGAACTCGCCCGCGAACGCCTGCAGCAGCAGGGTTTCAAGACGGTCATCGATCGCACCGCCTACGCCGAACACCAGCGCTTCGCCGGCACCGACGCGCAGCGCCTGGCCAGCCTGACGCGCGCCGTCAAGCAGAAGCTGCCCATCGTCATGGTGACGCGCGGCGGCTACGGCATGGGCCGGTTGCTGCATCAGATCGATTGGAAAGCGATGGCCGACAGCGGCAAGCGCTTCGTCGGCATGAGCGATTTCACTGCCTTCAACCTGGGCCTCCTGGCGCAGACGGGCGCCGTCAGCTACACCGGCGCCACCGCGGTCGCCGACTTCGGCGGCAAGAAAGTCGATGACCTGACGGAAGCGCTGTTCGGCGAAGTCATGCGCGGCGAGCTCGAAATCCTCAGCTTCGAAACGCAAGACGCCGACCCGGTCGATGCCCGCGGCATCCTGTGGGGCGGCAATCTGGCCATGCTGACGTCGCTGCTCGGCACGCCGTACTTCCCGAAGATCCGTGGCGGCATCCTGTTCCTGGAAGACGTGGCCGAGCATCCCTACCGCGTCGAGCGCATGTTGATCCAGCTGTGGCAGGCCGGCGTCCTGGCCAAGCAGAAGGCGATCGTGCTGGGCCGCTTCTCGGACTACAAGCTGGCACCGCACGACAAGGGCTATGACCTGCACGAAGTCGTCGCCTGGCTGCGCAAGACGGTCAAGGTGCCGGTCGTCACCGGCCTGCCTTACGGCCATGTGGCCACCAAGGCCACCTTGCCGATCGGGCAGAAGGTGGGTATCGCCACCGAAAAGGGCCTGGCGCATCTGGTGCTGGACGAACACCACCACTGATTTACCCGTGGCGAGACGCCCCCGGGATCCGGCTCCGGCCGGAACCCGGGGGCGTTTTCATTCGGGACCGGACATTGAAAATCGGGGCCGCAGCCCCATTTGCTACACTATCGGGTTTCTCCGCATGCGTCTTCGGGCGCCCTCAGACTCAAATACACCGTGATATCCACAGCCAATCTCACCATCCAGTTCGGTCCCAAGCCCCTTTTCGAGAACGTCAGCGTCAAGTTCGGGGAAGGCAACCGGTACGGGCTGATCGGGGCCAATGGGTCCGGTAAGTCCACGTTCATGAAGATCATCGGCGGCGACCTTGAAGCGTCGGGCGGCAACGTCTCGCTTGAACCGGGCGTGCGCCTGGGCAAGCTGCGCCAGGACCAGTTCGCGTTCGAAGACCTTCGCGTGCTGGACGTCGTCATGATGGGCCACACCGAAATGTGGGCCGCCATGTCCGAGCGCGACGCGATCTACGCGAATCCGGAAGCGACGGAAGACGACTACATGCGCGCCGCCGACCTGGAAGCCAAGTTCGCCGAGTACGACGGCTATACCGCCGAAGCACGCGCCGGCGAATTGCTGCTGGGCCTGGAAATCGCCGTGGATCAGCACAACCTGCCGATGCGCGAAGTCGCCCCGGGCTGGAAGCTGCGCGTGCTGCTGGCGCAGGCGCTGTTCTCGAACCCCGACGTCCTGCTGCTGGACGAGCCGACCAACAACCTGGATATCAACACCATCCGTTGGTTGGAAAACGTGCTCAACGGCTACCAGAGCACGATGATCATCATCAGCCACGATCGCCACTTCCTGAACCAGGTGTGCACGCACATGGCCGACGTGGACTATGGCGAGATCCGCATCTACGCCGGCAACTACGACGACTATATGCTGGCGTCGACCCAGGCCCGCGAGCGCCTGGTGTCCAACAACGCCAAGGCCAAGGAACGCGTCGCCGAACTGCAGGACTTCGTTCGCCGCTTCGCCGCCAACAAATCCAAGTCGCGCCAGGCCACGTCGCGCTTAAAGCAGATTGACCGCATCAAGGCCGATCAGGTCGTGGTCAAGCCGTCGTCGCGCCAGAACCCGTACATCCGGTTCGAGCAGAACAAGGTCATGCACCGCCTGGCGGTCACGGTCGAAAATCTGACCAAGGCTTACGACGCGCCGGTGATCACCAAGTTCTCGGCGATGGTCGATGCCGGTGAAAAGATCGCCATCATCGGCGCCAACGGCGTGGGCAAGACCACGTTGCTGCGCCTGCTGGCCACCGAACTGCAGCCGGACTCGGGTTCGGTGAAATGGTCTGACAACGCCGACCTTGGCTATATGGCGCAGGACGTCTCGGACCATTTCCTGCAGACCGACATCAATCTGCTGGATTGGATGGGCGACCATCGCCAGCCGGGCGATGACGACCAGTCGATCCGCTCGGTGCTGGGCCGCCTGCTGTTCTCGGCGGACGATCTGCCCAAGGCGCCCAAGGTGCTGTCGGGCGGCGAAAAGAACCGCATGACCTTCGGCCGCCTGATGCTGCGCCGGCACAACGTCCTGCTGCTCGACGAGCCGACCAACCACTTGGACATGGAATCGATCGAATCGCTGCAGTTCGCGCTGGAAAAGTACGAAGGCACGCTGGTCTTCGTGTCGCACGACCGCGAATTCGTGTCCGGCCTGGCCACCCGCGTGATCGAAATCCTGCCCTCGGGCGAGATCATCGACTACCGCGGCGGCTACGAAGACTATCTGGAATCGCGCGGCATCGAGGCCTGATCCCGGCCGGATGCCCATTGCCCCGCCGCACCCGCGCGGCCGGGCAATGGGTCAGTCCCACTGGTAAAGGGCAGGTTGCTTGTCCACGAAGCGGCGGGCGGCTTCGCGGTGGAAGGCACTGTCGCGGCAGATGGCTTGCGCCATTGCCTCTTGGGCGTAGACCGCCTCGCGCGTGGATTCGAAACTGCGGTTCATGACCGTCTTGGCCAGGCCCAGGGCCTGCGTGGGCGCGCAATGGAAGCGCTCGGCCATGTCCAGCGCGCGGTCCAGCGCGTTGTCGCAGACCTCCTGCACCATTCCCAGGCGCAGCGCCTCGTCGGCGCCGCATACGCGGGCCGTAAAGACCAGTTCCTTGGCGCGCGCCAGGCCCACGGCGCGTGGCAGCAGGTACATGCCCAGCAGATCGGGCACGTAGCCGATGCGGGCGAACACCGCGCAGAACGTCGCGCTGCGTTGTGCGATGACGTAGTCGGCGCACAGCGCCAGCGACAGGCCCGCGCCGAAGGCCGCGCCGTCCACCGCGCAAATCACCGGCTTTTCCAGGTCCACCAGCATGTCGAACCAGCGCTGGATATGGCGGATGCGGTCGCGGCCTTCGAACCCGTCCCGGCCCTCGGCCAGCGCTCGCGAGATCGATTTGATGTCTCCGCCCGCGCAGAAGTGTCCGCCCGAGCCGGTCAGCACGACCGCCTTCACGGCGTCGTCGTCGCGCACGTCGCGCAGCGCGCGGTCGAACGCCTCGCGCATTTCCTGGCTGAGCGCGTTGCGTTGGGCCGGCCGCTCCATGCTGAGGACCGCCGTCGCGCCGTGGCGCGTGATTGTCAATGCCATGTGATGTCTCCTCCGTGATGTCGGGGTGATCGCAACGATGGGCGGCGCTATTGCGCTTTCAGGCCCAGGTCGCGCGCGACGGGCAGCCAGCGGTCCCGTTCGGCTTGCACGAACGCGGCAAATACGCCGGAGTCTCCCGGCATGGGCACCGCGCCGATCGCGGTCAGCTTGCGCTGCAGGTCCACTTGCCCCAGCGCGCGGTTGACGTCCTGGTTCACGCGTTGGACCACCGCGTCCGGGGTGCCGGCTGGTGCCACCAGGCCGAACCAGGCGCTGGCGTCGATGCCGGGGTAGCCGAGTTCGGCGGCGGTGGGCACGTCGGGCAGGCCCGCGAAGCGCCTGTCGTCCAGCACGGCGAACGGCCGGATCTTGCCCGCCTGGGCCTGCGCCATGCACGAGGGCAGGGCGTCGAACATCATGTCGGTGCTGCCGCCCATCAAGCCCACGATGGCCGGCGCGCTGCCCTGATAGGGCACGTGGGTGACCTGGAACCCCAGCTTGCTGACCGCGTACTCGCCCGCCAGATAAGTGATGTTGCCGGTGCCGGCCGACCCCATCGTCAACTTGCCCGGCGCCTGCCGGCCCAGGGCGATCAGCGCCTTGACATCGGGCGCCGGCAGATCGTGGCGCACCACTAGCAGCAGCGGCGATTTGGCCATGCCGGAGACCGGCACGAAGTCTCGCGCGGGGTCGTAGGTCATCTTGGCGTACAGGGCCTGATTGACCACCAGCGGGGCATTGGAGCCCACGAAGAACGTCTTGCCGTCCGGCTTGGCGCGCGCGACGTGGTCGGCGGCGATCATGCCCGCGGCGCCCGGCTTGTTTTCGATGATGATGGGCGCGCCGCCGGCCTTGCTCATTTCCTGGGCGACCAACCGGGTGATCTGGTCGGCGGCGCCGCCCGGTGGGTAGGGCACGACGAACCTGACCGGGGCTTCCTGGGCGAAAGCCGGCGCGGTCAGCACGGTGGCCAGCAGAGCCGGGAGCCAGAGCGCGCGGCGCGCGGCGGCAGTGAGAATGCGCATGGTGTTGTCTCCGTCAGGGTCGGGGGCGTTCAGACGACGCCTCGGGCTTTCAATTCGGCAATGCGGGAGGCGCTAAGGCCCAGCCGGCCGCGCAGCACGGCGTCCGTGTGCTGGCCCAGTTCGGGCGCCGCATGTTCGTAGCGCATGGGTGTAGCGCTCATGCGGATGGGATTGGCGACCGCTGGCGTCGGCACGCCGGAGGCGTGCGGCAGCGACAACTGCATGCCGCGGTGGCGCACGTGGGGATCCTGGAAGACCTGCTCAATGTCGTAGATCGGGCCGCAGGGCACGCCGGCCGTCTGCAGGGCGTCGACCCATTCGCGCATCGGCCGCGCCAGCATGGCCTCGGCGATGGGCGGAATCAGCGTGGCGCGGTTCCGGTTGCGCTGGGCGGCGGTGGCATAGCGGTCGTCGGCGGCGAGCTCGGGGCGTCCGATCGCGGCGCAGAACGCGCGGTACTGGCCGTCATTGCCCACCGCGACGATCACCGAGCCTTCCCGGCAAGCGAACACCTGGTAGGGCACCATGTTGGAATGGGCATTGCCCATGCGCTGCGGCACCTTGCCCGACAGGAAGTAATTGATGGCCTGATACGACGATATTGTCACCACGCAATCCAACAGGGCCATGTCGATGTGCTGGCCTTCGCCGCTGATGTGGCGGTGTTCCAGCGCGGCCAGGATCGCCGTGCTGGTGTAGACGCCGGTCAGCAAGTCGGTGATCGCGATGCCGGACTTCATCGGTTCCCGGTCGGGTTCGCCGGTGATGCTCATCAGGCCGCCCATGCCCTGGAACACGAAGTCGTAGCCGGGCAGGGGGGCGTAGGGGCCATCCTGCCCGAAACCGGTGACCGAGCAGTAGACCAGGCGCGGGTTGATCTCGCGCAGGCTGGCGTAGTCCAGGCCATAGCGCGCCAGTGTGCCCACTTTGTAGTTCTCGACCAGCACATCCGAATCCCGCGCCAGATTGCGGATCAACTCCTGGCCCTCGGGCGTGGCAAGGTCCACCGTCACTGACCGCTTGCCCCGGTTGGCGCTCAGGAAATAGGACGAGTCCCGAGTTTCTTCCCCATCGGCGCCGACCAGGAACGGCGGGCCCCAGGCCCGCGTGTCATCGCCGGCTTGCGGTCGTTCGATCTTGATGACATCCGCGCCCATGTCGGCCAGCGTCTGGGTGGCCCAGGGCCCGGCCAGCACGCGCGTCAGATCCAGGACTTTCAAATGGGATAGCGCGCCGCGCGGCGGGGCCGCGGCGTGGTTGTCTCGTTCCATATCGCTCCGATCGGGGTGGGCCCCGTTATGTGTGGCTTCACGGTAATTAGCCCGGGCAACGCCGTCCAATATCGTTTTCGGCGGCTGTGATTCGAGTTCCGTATCGCCCGAGGCATGACTTCCCGCGTTCAGCCCGGTGCAATTTGGCGTGCGCTATGATTCGGGTAAACCCGGATGCAATGCGCGCCCACTCCGTCCTTCCGATTCATGCCCCCCACACCTCACACCACGCCCGATGGCCAGCCCATCGGGACGTTCGCGTTGACCGCGCGCATCGTTTCCATCGCCGTCTTCACCTTCATCTGCTATCTGGCCATCGGCCTGCCACTGGCCGTGTTGCCGGGCTACGTGCATGGCAACCTGGGCTACGGCTCGGTGTTGGCCGGCCTGGCCATCAGCGTGCAGTACGTGGCCACGCTGCTCAGCCGCTCGCACGCGGGCCGCATGGCCGATACGGTGGGCCCCAAGCAAACGGTCGTGATCGGCATGATCGCGTGCGCGGCCAGCGGCGTTTTCCTGCTCTTGGCCTATGCCTTCGAACGCAGCGGCTGGCTCAGCCTGACCGCCATCATCGTCAGCCGCCTGGCGCTGGGGTTCGGTGAAAGCTGGGTGGGCACGGGGTCGGCCACCTGGGCGATCGCCCGCGTCGGCCCGTTGCACACCGCCCGCGTGATCTCGTGGAACGGCATCTGCACCTACGGCGGCCTGGCGCTGGGCGCGCCGCTGGGCGTCCATCTGGAGAAGGAATGGAGCATGGGCGCGCTGGGCGGCATGGTGCTGTTGCTGGGGCTGGCCGGGCTGGGGATGGCGGCATCACGCGCGGCCGTGGCGATCGTGGGCGGCCACCGGATGGCGTTCAAGAGTGTGGTGCTGCGCGTCTTCCCACACGGCATGGCGCTGGGCCTGGGGTCGGTGGGCTTCGGCACGCTGGCGGCCTTCGTGGCGCTGTACTACGCCAGTTTCTCGTGGGAAGGCGCGGCGAACGCGCTCAGCGCCTTCGGCGGCGCATTCATCGGCGTGCGCCTGCTGTTCGCGGGCACCATTACCCGATTCGGCGGCTTCCGCGTCGCGCAGGTGTCTTTCCTGGTGGAAGCGGCGGGGTTGTTGCTGCTGTGGTTGGCGCCCAATCCCGCAGCGGCGCTGCTGGGCGCGGCGTTGACCGGCTGCGGCTTCGCGCTGGTGTTCCCGGCCATCGGCGTGGAAGCCGTGGCGCGCGTGCCGGCCGGCAGCCGTGGCGCCGCGTTGGGCGCGTACTCGGCCTTCCTGGACCTGGCCTTGGGCGTGACGGGTCCGGTCGCCGGCTACATCTCCAGCGGCTACGGATATCCGTCCATCTTCCTGGCGGCCGCGGCGGCCGTGCTGACGGGGTTCATGATCGCGTTCGGCTTGCAGCGACACGCCCAGCGCCAACAGGCAGCGGGGTAGCGGGCCCCCGCTGGTGTTCTACATAACCAAAAGAAGTTAAGACATTCAATATTGATCGTTTGAGTTCATATAACGAATTGTTAGATTAGGCCTCGTTCTCCACGCGCGCCCACGATTCGTTCCATGAACCTGACCTTCGATCACGTCCACAAGCACTTCGGCGACCTGCCCGTCGTGGATGGCTTTACCAGCGAAATCCAGACCGGTGAGCTGGTCGCCCTGGTCGGCCCGTCGGGCTGCGGCAAATCCACGTTGCTGCATCTGGCGGCCGGGCTGGAAAAACCCACGCAAGGCAACGTGCTGGCCGATGGCCAGGCAGTTGGTGGCCCGCACCCCAGCCGCACGCTGGTGTTCCAGGAACACGCCCTGTATCCGTGGCTGACGCTGGAAGACAACGTGGCGCTGGCGCTGGAATTCCAGAACACGCCCAAGAAGCGCGCCCGCGAGGCCGCCCGCCATTGGTTGGCGCGCGTCAGCCTGGGCGGCTTCGAGCACTATTACCCGCATCAGGTGTCGGGCGGCATGCGGCAACGGGCCGCGCTGGCACGTGCCTTTATTGCGCAGCCCAAGACGATGCTGATGGACGAGCCCTTCGGCGCGCTGGATGCGCTGACCCGCCTGAGCCTGCAGGATGTGCTGCGCCAGTTGATCGCCCAGGAAAAACCCACCGTGCTGCTGGTCACGCACGATGTCGACGAAGCCTTGTTCCTGGCCGACCGCATCGTCGTCTTCAGCCCGCGCCCGGCGCGCGTATTGCGCGAATTCAACCTTGCGCACCGCGAGAAAACCCACGACCTGTCGGACCTGGCTGCTGAAAAGCGCGAGATCCTGCGCTTGCTGGGCATCGCGGTGGACGGTTCGCAGGCGCACCCGGACCTGGCCCTGGCCGCCTGACCGGCATTCCTATTCCGGGCGGTGCCACGGCGCCGCCGACTTTGAATCCCCTGGAGCTCCCACTCATGAAATTGAAGCAATGGCTGACCCTGCCGCTGGCCGCGG
The DNA here is from genome assembly GCF_012928505.1 of Achromobacter sp. Bel. Taxonomy (GTDB): domain Bacteria; phylum Pseudomonadota; class Gammaproteobacteria; order Burkholderiales; family Burkholderiaceae_B; genus Achromobacter. The sequence continues at coordinate 54,639 of NZ_JABBJN010000002.1, forward strand.
CACTGCTGGCGGCGGCCCCCGCAATGGCCGCCGAAAAATTCCGCGTCGGTTACCTGCGCGTGATGGACGACGCGCAGGCGATCGTCGCGCAAGAAGGCGGCTTCTACAAGAACGCGGGCCTGGATTCGGAGTTGATCGAGTTCAAGTCGGGCACCGACCTGATCAAGGCGATCGTCGGCGGCCAACTGGATATCGGCGTGCTGGGCTTCACCAACGCGGTGGCCTGGGCGTCCAAGGGCGCCGACCTGAAAGTCGTGGGCGGCGCGCAGCAGGGCTATCACTCGCTGATCGTGCGCGATGATTCCGGCATCAAGGACATCGCCGGCCTGAAGGGCAAGACGCTGGCATCCCAAGCCGAAGGCAGCACGGCGGACGTCGTGCTCAAAGGCGTCGTGCTCAAGCAAGGCAACCTGGGCGCCGACGACGTCAACGTCATGGGCGTGAGCCCGGCGGTGGCGGTGCAGTCGCTGGTGGGCAAGCGCGTGGATGCGGCCTTCCTGTTCGAACCCTACGACCGCATCGCGCAACTGGTGGCGCCGGTCAAGCAGATCTACGAAGTGGGCCAGGCGTGGCCGTTCCCGTGCATGGTCGTGATCACCTCGGGTGAAACGCTGGCCAAGCGCAAGGAGGACGTCTGGAAGGCGCTGGACGCGCAGAACCAGGCCATCGCGCTGCTGCAGAAAGAGCCGGCGCAGGCCTCCAAGCTGATCGCCTCGTATTTCATCGCCGAGCCCACGCTCAAGACCTTGCATCGCGGCGAATTGCCGCGCGAAACCGTCATCGCCGAAGCCATCAGCACGCAGGTGTTCACGCCCAAGCTGACCGAGAAGGACACGGCGCGCATGCAGGAAATTGCCGATATCCTGCAAGCCCAGGGTTCGCTGAAGACGCGCGACGGCAAGCCGTATGACGTGTCCAGCATCGTTGACCTGTCCTGGCAAGAGGCGCGCAAACTTTGAGCTCGTCTACCCGAGTGACCGGCGCCCGCAAGCATCTTGCGGGCGTTTTGGGCGTCCTGTTCATTCTTGCCTTGTGGCAATTGGCGGCGTTCGCGCTGCCTGACTTCCTGATGCCGGGCGTGCCCGCGGTGGTCGAACGCCTGTTCGAAGACCTGGGCAAGCAATCGTTCCACCAAAGCCTGCTGGGCACGCTGGGCCGGCTGGGCGCGGGCTACAGCCTGGCGCTGGCGGCGGGGATCGGCTTCGGCCTGGTGGCCGCAGTGCTGTTCTTCTTCCGCGAAGTGCTGCGCAGCGCCATCGTTATCCTGCAGTCGATCCCGTCGATCGCCTGGGTGCCGTTGTTCCTGATCGTGATGGGGTTCGGCAACACGCCCATCATCGTCGTGGTCGCGCTGTCGGCGTTCTTCCCGGCCGCGCTCAGCGTGATGAACGCCACCGAATCCGTGCAGCGCGTGCACGTGTCCGCGGCACGCGTCATGGGCGCCACGCGCTGGGGGCTGGTCAAGCGTGTCTATCTGCCGGCGGTGATGCCCGAGCTGATCACCGGCGCGCAATTGGCGTTCGGCAACGCCTGGCGCGCCCTGATCTCGGCGGAAATGCTGATCGGCTTCGGCAAGGGCCTTGGCCGTTCGCTGGCCTATTCGGGCGAAATCGCCGACATGACCGGCGTCATGACCAATATCCTCGTCATTGCCGTGCTGGCCGCTCTGATCGATCAGTTCGTGCTTGAAAACCTCAAGCATCGCCTGTTGCGCTATCAGTACGTTTAAGCGCCGGAGCCTCGCATGATCCACCCGGTTCGCCTTGCCGCCCTGATTGCCAGCCTGCTGCTGGCGGGCGTCGCGCAGGCGCAAGACGCCGGGTTCGCCGCCGCGCACGCGCGCGGCGAACTGGTGGTGGGCGTGCCGTATCTGGCGCCGCCGCCCGTGGCGGGCGCCAAGATCCGCACGCCGGATGGCCTGGACGCGCAGATGGCCGACAAGCTTGGCCAGCGCCTGGGCTTGCCGGTGCGGTTGCAGCAGGTACCGGCCACGCAGGCCGCGGCGGCGCTGGCAGCCGGCCAGGTGGATCTGGTGCTGGCCGATGGCGCGGGCGCCCAACCGCAAACCGTTGCCGTGCTGGCTACCGGGTATGGTGCGCGCCCCAAGGCACTGATCCGCAGCGACACGTCGTGGCGCAAGCCCGCCGATGTGCGCGGCCGCAGCGTCTGCATGGCCGAAGCCGCGACCCAGGCCCGGGCCTTGGCCGAAAGCTGGGGCGCGGTGGTGCGCACTTACCGCGTGCCGTCCGACGCGCTGGTGGCCGTACGCGAAGGCAATTGCGATATCGGCCTGGTGGATGACGCGGTCTGGGAGCCCCTGGTGCGGTTCCCGGAGTGGAAGAAGTTCTCGTCCACGCTGGCGGCGGACGGCGCGCGGCGCGAGCGCGCGTGGCTGTTACCGGCTGGCGACACCGCCGGCCGCGCCTTGCTGGCGGACGAAATGCGTGCCTGGGACCGCGCCGGCGCCTGGAAGGCGATGGCGGCGAAATGGGCGCGCGACGTCGCATTCGACGTTTATCTGGACCAGGAAGTGGCCGACTGCCACGGTTAGAACGGGTGGTGCCCCAGCACTTACAATGCCGGGCATGACGCACACGTTGACCGCTCCCTGCTCGTATCAGGAAGACATCAAGAAAAGCCGCTTTGCCGCGTATGCCGCGCCGGTCTCGTCGGTGGACGAGGCGATGCGCTTTTTCGCCGAGCACAGCGACTTCGAAGCCACCCACAACTGCTGGGCCTATCGCATCGGGCAGGAGTACCGCTTCAATGACGACGGCGAACCTGGCGGCACGGCCGGCCGTCCCATCCTTCAGGCGATCGAGGGGCAGGACATGGATCGCGTGGCCGTCCTGGTGGTGCGCTGGTACGGCGGCATCAAGCTGGGGGCGGGCGGACTGGTGCGGGCATACGGGGGATGCGCGGCGAATTGCCTGCGCCTGGGCGACCGGACCGAAATCGTGGACCTGGCCACCGTCACCTGCACTTGCGGCTTTGCCGATCTGGCGCTGCTGAAGTCGCGTCTGGTGCAAGCCGGCGCAGTCATTTCCCAAGAGGATTTCAACGAGGACGGCGTGGCGCTGTGCTTCACGGTGCCCCGCAGCGTGGCGGGTGACCTGGAGGTCACCGTCGCCAATATCACACGAGGGCGCTCGGCCTGGGACGTGGTGTCATGACCCGGCCCTGACGGCGCGGCAGAAAGAGAAAGGGGCCCTTGATCGGGCCCCTTTGCACGGTTACGCGCTTTGGCTGTCTTGCGCCGCGGCGATTTCCTGGTGGACCTTTTCCATGTCCACCTCCTTGATCTTGGCAAGCAGCTCGTTCAGCTGACCGCCCGACAAGGCGCCGGGCTGCGAGAACAGCAGGACCTTCTCACGGAAGACCATCAGCGTGGGGATCGAACGGATACCCAGCGCGCCGGCCAATTCCTGCTCTACGTCGGTGTTCACCTTGGCGAACGTGACATCGGTGTGCTCTGTCGCGGCTTGCTCGAAGACGGGAGCAAAACCACGGCATGGGCCGCACCAGGGAGCCCAGAAGTCGACGATCAGGGTGCCGTCTGGGGTGATGGCGTCCTGGAAGCTGTCTTTGGTGAGTTCAACAATACTCATTTTGGATCCTTGCCGCGGAACGCGGCGTAAAAAAGGCCCCCACGCCAGGCACGCTTCGCATGCTTGCAGCCCCCCAAGGGGGCGGTTTTTTTGCCTTGGGGCGGCCAGGCGGCAAAAAAAGGCGGTGTCAGAGAGCCGGGATATGCCTGTCCCGGCGCTGATTCGGCGACGCTTCAGGTGCCACGCGCTCTAAAGGCAATAGTAGAGCCGCCGATGGCGGCGTCGCAATGGTTGGCGCTATGAAGTGCGTAGTCAGCGGCCGTCAGGCCGCGGTTTTTGTCGAGATGCCGGCGTCGTTCTTCAGCGACGCGACGATTTCGAAAGAACGCAGGCGGTCGGCGAGGTCGAAGAAGTCGGACACGATCATGACTTCGTCGGCCTCGGTTTCGGCCACCAGCGCTTCCAGCCGGCGCTTCACAGTGTCGGGGCCGCCCACGATGGCGGCGCCCAGTCTTTGATTGACCGCTTCGCGCTCCCATTCGTTCCACAAACCGTCCATGCTTTCGACGGGAGGTTGCAGTTGCAGGCGGTTGCCGCGCACCAGCGAGAGGAATTTCAGTTGCTGCGTGGTCGACTGGCGCTGCGCGGCTTCGTCGGATTCGGCCGCGATGACCGGTACGCCGATCATGGCGTAGGGGCGCGACAGCGTGGCCGACGGCTTGAACAAATGCCGGTACAGGCGCATCGCCGCCATGCCCTCAGGCGAAAAATGGCCCGCGAACGAGAACGGCAAACCCAGTTCGGCGGCCAGGCGTGCGCTGAAATCGCTTGAACCCAGCAACCAGATCGGAATATCCAGTCCTTCGCCGGGGATGGCGCGCACCGGTTGGTTGGGGCGCGAAGCGGCCAGGAAGCCCCGCAATTCTTCGACCAGCGCCGGAAACTCCAGCCCGCTGCGCGGCCCGCGGCGCAGCGCATGTTGCGTTGCTCCATCGCTGCCGGGCGCGCGCCCCAGTCCCAGGTCGATACGGCCCGGATATAGCGTTTCCAGGGTGCCGAACTGTTCCGCAATGATCAGCGGGGCATGGTTAGGCAGCATGATGCCGCCCGATCCGACCCGCAGCGTGCTGGTGTGGCCGGCCACGTGGCCGATCAGCACCGCCGTCGCGCTGGACGCCACGCCGTTGATGTTGTGGTGTTCAGCCAGCCAGAAGCGCTTGTAGCCCAGGCGTTCCACATGCTGAGCCACGGCCACGGTATTGCGGAAGGCGTCGGCCGCGTCACGGCCCTGCACAATTGGGGCCAGGTCCAGGACCGAAAACGGGATGCGCGCAAGGGGGCTCATGCGGACATCTCCGGCAGACGGACGGAACAGGGGGGCAACGCGGGGGTAAAGCGGGCAAGGCGCAAGGTGAACTCCATATACCGTGATACGTGGGGAGTGTATCGGCGAATTCAACCCAGGACCGCAGCAACCTTATGGCCGGGTGGGTTGTATTGCCAGGGGCTATCGCCCCGATGGGGGAGGGCCCCCACGCTGCGCTGCCCCCCGAGGGGGCGCTTTTATCTTGGGGCGGCCCGGCGATAAAAGGGGCCCCCACGCTGCGTGGCCCCCCGAGGGGGCGCTTTTATCTTGGGGCGGCCCGGCGATAAAAGGGGCCCCCACGCTGCGCTGCCCCCCGAGGGGGCGCTTTTATCTTGGGGCGGCCCGGCGATAAAAGGAGCCCCCACGCTGCGTGGCCCGGGCATCCACAAAAAAGCCGCCGCGGCAGGGCGCCGGGCGGCTTTTGGGGTGGGAGACGCCTGAACGGTCTATTCGGGGAAGAACGCGTAGCGGATCACGAACAGCACCGCCACCAGCCACGTGGCCGGATGTACGTCGCGGACCTTGCCAGTGGCTGTCTTCAGCACCACATAGCTGATGAAGCCGAAGGCGATGCCGTTGGCGATCGAGTACGTGAAGGGCATGACCAGCGCGGTCAGGGCAGCCGGCGTGGCTTCCGTGACTTCGTTCCAGTCGATGTCGATCAGTTCGCGCATCATCAGGCCGGCTACATACAGCAGCGCGGGCGCGGTGGCATAAGCGGGCACGGCGCCGGCCAGCGGCGAAATGAACAACGCGGCCAGGAACAGCAGCGCGACTACCAGCGCGGTCATGCCCGTGCGGCCGCCGGCCTGCACGCCCGACGCGCTTTCCACGAAGGCGGTGGTGCTGCTGGTACCCAGCGCGGAACCGGCGACGATGGCGGTGCTGTCGGCGAACAGCGCGCGGCCCAGGCGGTTGGGGCGGCCTTCCGGCACCAGGCCGGCGCGTTTGGCCACGCCCACCAGCGTGCCCGTGGCATCGAACACCTCGACCAGCACAAACACCAGGATCACGTGCACGAAGCCGCTATGCAGCGCGCCCAGGATGTCCAGTTTCAGAAACGTGGGGGCCAGGCTGGGCGGGGCCGAGAAAATGCCCTTGAATTCGTTGTAGCCCAGCGCCATCGACAGCACGGTGACGACGATGATGCCGATCAGGATCGCACCGCGCACGCGCAGCGCGTCGAGCGAGGCGATGATGAAGAAGCCCAGGATCGCAAACAGCGGGCCGTGGGTCGTCAGGTTCCCCAAAGAGACCTTGGTGGCCGGGTGGGCGACGACGATGCCGGCGCTGGATAGCGCGATAATGGCAAGGAACAGCCCGATGCCCGCCGCGATGGCGCTGCGCAGCGAATGGGGGATGCCCTTGACCAGCCAGACCCGGATGCCCGAGATCGTCAGGATCAGGAAGATCACCCCCGAGATGAACACGGCGCCCAGCGCCTGTTCCCAGGTGTAGCCCATCGTTTTGACGACGGTGAAGGCGAAGAAGGCGTTCAGGCCCATGCCCGGCGCCATCCCGATCGGCCAGTTGGCGATCAGGGCCATTACCAGCGAACCCAGCGCGGCCGCCAGGCAGGTGGCCACGAAAACGGCGTCGCGGTCCATGCCGGTGGACGACAGGATGTCCGGGTTGACGAAGATGATGTATGACATCGTCAGGAAGGTCGTCAGACCGGCCACGATCTCGGTACGCGCGGTGGTCCCGTGTTCACGCAGCTTGAATAGCTTCTCCAGCATTCGAGTCCCCAGTGTGTTTGCAGGCTTGTAGGTTGTTGTGGGCGGGCGCCGGCAGGCCCCGCGATTTCAAAAACAGGCGTATTTTCGCATCAGTTGTAAACTCTGCCGCCATGATTATTCTCGGCTTTGAAAGCTCCTGCGACGAAACCGGTGTCGCAGCCGTCTGTACGGAACGGGGACTGCTCGCGCATGCGCTGCACACCCAGATCGCCATGCACCAGGAATATGGTGGCGTGGTGCCGGAACTCGCCTCGCGCGACCATATCCGCCGCGTCGTGCCCTTGACCCGCCAAGTGCTGGAAGAGGCCGGCCTGCAGATGTCCGACATCGGCGCCGTCGCCTATACCGCCGGCCCGGGGCTGGCGGGCGCCTTGCTGGTCGGTGCCAGCGTGGCGCAGTCGTTCGCGTGGTCGCGGCATTTGCCGGCCATCGGCATCCACCATCTGGAAGGCCACCTGTTGTCGCCGATGTTGGCCGATCCGCGGCCCGATTTCCCGTTCGTGGCGCTGCTGGTGTCCGGCGGCCATACGCAACTGATGCGCGTGGACGGAGTCGGCCGCTACGAGCTGCTGGGTGAAACGCTGGATGACGCCGCGGGCGAAGCCTTCGATAAATCGGCCAAGCTGATGGGCCTGGGCTATCCCGGCGGTCCGGCCTTGGCCAAGCTGGCGGGGCAGGGCGACGCGTCGCGCTTCGAACTGCCGCGCCCGATGCTGCACAGCGGCGACCTGGATTTCAGCTTCAGCGGCCTGAAGACGGCGGTGCTGACCCGGGTCAAGGCGGCTGAAAAGGAAGGCGGGCTGAACGACCAAACCCGGGCCGACTTGGCAGCGGCCACGCAGGGCGCAATCGTCGATGTGCTGGCCGCCAAGGCCATCAAGGCCTTGAAGCAGACCGGTTTGCGCCGGCTGGTGGTGGCCGGCGGCGTGGGCGCGAACCAGCTGCTGCGCGCCAAACTGGCCGCCGCGCTGAAACCGTTGCGCGCGCAGGCGTTTTTCCCGCCGCTGGAATTGTGTACCGACAACGGCGCGATGATCGCTTTCGCGGCCGCCGAGCGGGTCAAGGCGGGCCTGGTGACGCTGGACCCCGACGCGCACAGCTTTACGGTCAAGCCGCGTTGGGACCTGGCGGACATCTCCCAATAGAAACGGGCGGCCAAGGCCGCCCGTTCTCATCGCGGACAGGCCTTATTTTTTCTTGCCGCCGCCGATCTTGCTTTCGGTGCCCTGGATCAGGCGGGTGATGTTCGCGCGATGGCGATAGAACAGCAGCACGCCGATCACCGCCAGCGCCACGCCCATGGGCGGTTGGGCATGCCAGGCAAGCCCCGAGCCGAAGACGTAATACACGGGGGCGAAGAACGCCGCCACCAGCGAGGCCAGTGAGGAATAACGGAAGAAGACCGCGATGATCAACCAGGTGGCCGCGGTGGCCACGGCCAGCCAGGGCTGGATCGCCACCAGCACGCCCAGCGCCGTCGCCACGCCCTTGCCGCCCTTGAACCCCAGGAAAACGGGGTACAGGTGACCCACGAAGGCGGCCAGGGCCACCAGGGCCAGGCCTGCGGGGGCGATGCCGGGGGCCAGCTTTTCGGCCAGCCAGATCGCGAACCATCCCTTTGCGGCGTCGCCCAGCAAGGTCAGCGCGGCGGCCGTCTTGTTGCCGGTGCGCAGCACATTGGTGGCGCCGGGGTTCTTGGACCCGTAGCTACGGGGGTCTTGCAGCCCCATCAGCTTGCTGATGACCACCGCGAACGGCACGGAGCCGATCAGGTAGGCCAGCACGATGAGTGCAGCGGTGAACGCCAGGGAGGGTTCGGTAATCGCCATGGAGAGGGAGTCCGTTGTTGTCGTAATGGCGCGGATTCTACCGCGCCGGCCGCCGCCCCTGGGTACGGGTTATCGAGCGTGGCGCCGACGCCTCGGTCGACAGGCGCGGGCAACGGCGGCATACAGGGTGTGGCTGCGGACGGTACAATCCGACACGTCCACGCGCGTTTTATTTTCTTTCGGATGCACAATGCGAATTCTGGTTTCGAACGATGATGGTTACTCGGCCCCTGGGCTCGAAGCGCTGGTGGCAGCGCTGCAAGGCTTGGGCGATTTAACCGTCGTCGCGCCCGAGACCAACCATAGCGGCGCCTCCAACTCCCTGACGCTGAACCGGCCCTTGTCGGTGCGCACGGCGTCCAACGGCTTCTTCGCCGTCAGCGGCACGCCTTCCGATTGCGTCCACGTGGCGCTCACGGGGCTGATGGACACGCGCCCGGACTTGGTCGTGTCGGGTATCAACAACGGCGCCAACATGGGTGACGACACGCTGTATTCCGGCACGGTCGCCGCCGCCAGCGAAGGCTACCTGTTCGGCATCCCGGCCATCGCGTTCTCGCTGGCCGAAAAGGGCTGGGAGCACATCGACTCCGCCGCGCGCGCCGCCCGTCTGGTCGTCGAACGGCATCTGGCCCAGCCGTTGGCGGCGCCGGTGCTGTTGAACGTCAACATCCCCAACCGGCGTTTCGACGACCTGCGCGGCTTCGCGGTCACGCGCCTGGGCAAGCGGCACCCGTCGCAGCCGGTGGTGCGTACCACCACGCCATACGGCGATACGGTCTACTGGATCGGTCCCGTGGGCTTGGCCGCGGATGCCGCTCCGGGCACGGATTTCCATGCGGTGGAGCAGGGTTCGGTGTCGGTTACGCCACTGCGCCTAGACCTGACCCAGCACAGTCAACTGGACGAAATCCGCACTTGGGCAGAGCCGCTATGCGCAAACGCATAAGCCAGCCCGACGTGTCCCAGGCGGTGCCGGGCCGGCCCAGCCCGGTCCGCTACGACTCCGGGCGGCTCAGTCCCGGCGTCACGCCCGCCAACAGCAATACCCGCATTTCCGCCGCCACCTTGCCGCGCCAAGCCCAGGCGCCCGTGCCCGCCGCCGGCAACAACCTGGGCCTGAACTCCGACCGGCTGCGTCAGGCGATGGTGCAGCGCCTGCGCGGCCAGGGCATCAGCGACGAGCGCGTGTTGAACGCCATGTCCGCCGTGCCGCGCCATCTTTTCGTCGATGAAGCGTTGGCCAGCCGCGCGTATGAAGACGCGGCGTTGCCCATCGGTCATTCGCAAACCATCTCGCAGCCCTGGGTGGTGGCGCGCATGATCGCCGCCGTGTGCGAAGACCGCACGCCGACCCGCGTGCTCGAAGTGGGCGCGGGTTGCGGCTATCAGGCGGCGGTGCTTGCGCAGTTCGTGCGCGAGGTCCATTCGATCGAACGCATTCGTGGGCTCTACGAGCTCGCGCGCGAGCATCTGCGCGCCTTGCGGCTGACCACGCGTATCCGTCTGATCTATGGCGACGGCACCCTGGGGCTGCCCGGCGTGGCCCCGTTCGATGCTATCGTTGTGGCTGCCGCTGGCCTGGCCATTCCGCAAGCGCTGCTGACGCAGCTTGCGCCGGGTGGCCGCTTGATCGCCCCCGAAGGGGGCTCGAACCAGCGCCTGGTGCTGATCGAACGCACCGGCGCAGCCAGCTGGAAACGCACTGAATTAGAGGCCGTGCGCTTTGTGCCGCTACGCGCCGGAATACAATCTTGAGCAAACAGGAGAAACGTATGCTCAACGGGCAGTTGCAACTGACCGATATGACTATGGGCGCGTCCATGACGCGCCTGCGCCGCCCGCTCTTTATCGCGGGGGCGCTCAGCCTGGCCATTTTGGCCGGCTGCGCATCGAAAGGGACTCGTGCACCGGTGGTCGACATGACCGGCGGGCAACCCGCACCGGCGACTCAGCCGGGCGGCAGCTATGTGGTCAAGCCGGGCGACACGCTCTACAAGATCGCCCGTGCCAACAACGTGGACATCGAAAGCGTCAAGCGCTGGAACAATCTCAGCGATCCTAACCAGATCTCGGTCGGCCAGGTGCTGAAGATGTCCGGCGGGTCGGGCGGGGGCGCGCAAACGGCACCTGTCGCCAGTGCCAAGCCGCAGCCGCGGCCGCTGGATCAGCCCGACGCGCCGGTCGCCTCGCTGCCGCCGCCGGATTCGTCGGCCACGCCGGCGCCCGCGCCGGTCGAGGTCAAGCCTTCCCCGCGCGCGGCGGATGCCAGCGTCATCAACTGGGCATGGCCCGCCAATGGCGCGATCGTGCAGACGTTCAACGCCAGCAGCAAGGGCATCGATATCTCCGGCGCGCTGGGCGACCCGATCACCGCTGCGGCCGATGGCCTGGTCAAGTACAGCGGCAACGGCGTGCGCGGCCTGGGTAACTTGATCATCGTCGAACACCAGAACGGTTTCATCACCGCTTACGCGCATAACCGCGCCCTGCTGGTGAAGACGGGCCAAAACGTCAAGCGCGGCGCCAAGATCGCCGAACTGGGCCAGACCGACACCACGTCGCCCCGCCTGCATTTCGAGATCCGCCGCCAAGGCACGCCGGTCGACCCGATGCAGTACCTGCCCGCAAAATGACGCCCACGCTTGTATTCGACCTTGAAACGATCCCCGACGCCGACGGGCTGCGCAAGCTCAACGGCTGGGGGCCCGAGGTTCCAGACCAGGAAGTGGTCGAACGGGCGCTGACCGCGCGCCGCGAAGCCGTCGGCCACGATTTCCTGCCGCTGCACCTGCACAAGGTGGCGGTGGTCGGTTGCGTGTTCCGTGACGATCAAGGCTTTCGCGTCAAGACGCTGGGCCAGCCCGATGATCCCGAAGCCGCTTTGCTGGCGGGGTTCTTCAAGACCATCGAACGCTATACGCCCAAGCTGGTGAGCTGGAACGGCTCGGGTTTCGACCTGCCCGTCCTGCACTACCGCAGCCTGATCCTGGGCGTGCCTGCCCCGCGCTATTGGGACATGGGCGAAGAAGACCGCGACTTCAAGTTCAACAACTATATTGCCCGCTACCACACGCGTCATCTCGACTTGATGGACGTGCTGGCCAAGTACAACGGCCGCGCCAACGCGCCGCTGGATGATCTGGCCAAGCTGTGCGGCTTTCCCGGCAAGCTGGGGATGGACGGCAGCAAGGTCTGGGAGGCCTGGAGCACGGGTCGCGCCGACGAAGTCCGGGCCTATTGCGAGACCGATGTCGTCAACACCTGGTTGGTGTATTGCCGCTTCCGCTTTTTGCGGGGCGAGCTCGACCGCACCGCCTATGACGCCGAAATCGCCCTGGTGCGCGATACGCTGTCCGCCAGCGATGCGCCGCACTGGAAGGAATACATGGCGGCCTGGGACGCGACCTGACACGTCGCGCGGGGCTGGCATGGACGAAGCACGGGGCCTGGCAGGCCCCGTCTTCGCGTCTGGCGCATGCGCAATCGACTGAAACATGGATGGCGGGGACGAAACCCGGTTGAAACCGGGTCGATCGCACAATGGTCTCGCTTTCTTCACTTTCAGGAGACACAACATGTCCCGATTCGCTATCCGCTCCAATTTGGCCGCTCTTGCATTTGTCGCCGCGACGGGCGGTCTGGTGGCCGGTTCCGTCATGGCCGCGCCGCCGCCTCCCGCCGATGGCGGTCCGGCCGCCATGCATCATGGTCAACGCGGCGAGTTCCACAAGGGCATGCGCGACGGCCTGTTCATTCCCGGCATCGGCCCGGTCTCCAAGGCGCAGCTTGATCAGCTGAAGCTGGACGACAAGCAGCAAGCCCTGTTCAAGACCGCGCAAGACAGCCAGCGCAGCCTGCACGAAGCCATGCGCGCGTCGGGCGGCAAGCGCCACGACCTGCTGAAGTCGCAGCTGGACACCGGCAAGCTGGACCCGCGCGCCTTGATGGCGCAGTCGGATCAGACACGCGATGAGTTCCGGGCGCAAGGCCAGCAGGTGCGCGACCAGTGGCTGGCTGTCTGGGATAGCTTGAACGACACCCAGCGCGGCCAGGTGACCAAGCTGGTCAAGGACCGCGAAGCCAAGATGCAGGAACGCCACGCCAAGATGGAAGGGCGCCATGGCGGCAAGGGCAGGGGCGCACCGCCTCCGCCTCCGGCCGCTGGCGACGTCGCTCCGCCTCCGGCGCCGGCGGCGAACTAAGCCCGCCAACCCTGCTTGGCCGGCCGAACCGGCTGCCACGCGGGGCCGACGGCGCCGCGGCCTGAAGGCCAACCCCGGACGCGCTATTGCGCGGGCCGGGGTTTTTCTTTGTGAAGCGCCGATGGCACGACGGCCATCCCGCCATGTCGCCCCAGCGTGGCGCGGATTCCCCAACTTGACGCACGCGCCGCAAATGGAGGCGGAGCGTCCGCACGCTTCTGGTGCATTGCAACAGTGATTCAACGGCCCGACAGCCGTTTGTCACCCGCTTGAAACCTGGCATGGACATTGCTTAAGGGAAAGGGAGCCGGTAACCAACCGCTGCAAAACCGGTCAGAGGGATGCGCCCGCGAGGCCGTCCTCCTCCTCGTTAAATCCGATCAGGACTCCGCACCATGAAGAAGACGTTGCTAGCCTTGCCTTTTGCGCTTGCCGCTTGTTTCGCCTCGACGGCCCAGGCTGAACCCACCGATCTGGGGGGCGGTTTTTCTCTTAGCGGCAACGCCACCATTGCCAGCGACTACCGGTTCCGCGGTTACTCGCAGACCGACTTCCGCCCCGCAGTGCAATTGGGTATCGACCTGACCCACAGCTCCGGCTTCTATCTGGGCAACTGGAACTCCAACGTCTCGAACTTCGTGTTCACCGACGGCAACCTGGAAATGGATTTCTACGGCGGCTGGAAGGGCGACGTGGGCGGCGGCTTCACGCTTGACGCCGGTGTGCTGCATTACTACTACCCGGGCTCCAGCTCGCCAAAAGGCGGTAACTACAACAACACCGACCTCTATCTGGGCGCTTCCTACGGGAACTACTCGTTGAAGTACTCGTATACGCCCAGCGACTTCTTCAGCACGCCGGACAGCAAAGGCACCTGGTATCTGGACGGTACGGCCACGTTCGATCTGGGCGATGGCTGGGGCCTCCTTGGCCACTTGGGCTATCAGAAGCTGAAGAACCAATCGAACATGGACGGCGATTCGATTGGCCACTACGTCGACTATAAGGTCGGCGTGACGAAGGACTTGAAGGGCTGGGTGCTGGGCCTGGCCGCGGTCGGGGCCACCAAGGACAACTGGCTCCCGACCAAGTACGGCCACCCGTCCGGCCGTCTGGGCGCGGTCTTCTCGGTGTCGCGCGCGTTTTGAATTGAAATCCGTGGCGGCGCCTTGAAAACGCGCCGGCCTTTTGGGGGATTGATGGAGACTGCCTGATGGACAGTCCCCATCAATTCCCCTTTTTTTATTTCTGTGGCGGTGACGGCCTGACGCCCCGGTGTTCCCGGTAGGCAGCTGCGATCGTGCGCAACGCGTCGCGCGACCGCGAGTCCGTCAGCGTCGAGTGCAGCGTGATGCGGGAGCCTGGCAGGGCGGGCAACGAAAAACGCTCGCCGACTTCGATCGTGTCGGCCGGCGCCAGGCGGCAGGCCAGGGCGCCGATCGCCAAGCCGGCCGAGACGGCGGCCATGACGGCATAGCCGCCGCCTACGAAGACCTCGTTCCACGCGATCTCGCTTCGATCCAGGGCCTGGATCGCCGTGTTGCGGACCTGGCAGCATGGCATCAGGGCAGCCAGCCTGAGCGGTTCGCCGGTGCGCCATTCAAAGCTCGGGGCGGCGAACCAGCCGAAATGTTCGGGCCCGAGGTCTTCGCCGTCGCGGCGATCATCCTCCTGGCCGACGATCACGGCTTCCAGGTCGCCATTGTCGAACGCGCCCAGCAGCGTGTGCGAATTGTCCAACCGGACCTCGATGCTCAACGCTGGATCGCGTTCATGCAACCGGGCCAGCAAGGTCGGGGTTTCCGGCCCCGCGATGTGGGAGGCGATGCCCAGCCTGAAATGCCGCCGTTCGGCGTCCAGCAACGCCAGCGCGCGGTCGTGCGCGGCCAGGAATTCGCGCGCTCCATTCACGAAAGTCGCGCCCTGTGCCGAAAGCCGCACATGCCGCGGCGTCCGTTCGATCAGCTTATGGCCCAACCGGTCTTCCAGGCGTTTGAGCCTGACGCTGATCGCGCCTTGGGTCGTGCCCAGGGCGTCCGCCGCTTTCGTGAAGCTGCGAAATTCCGCGATGTTCACGAACGCCTGGACGGCGTCCACATCCAGCGTAGGCTTGGTCATCATCTATCCGAAATTGTTGTTTCTGATATATCCAAGCATAGCATTGTGGAATGGATGGCAGACGCCTACCATGCGTGCACCTTAGTCTGGATGCTCACTCATGACCGCCGTCTCTTCGCGCCGGGGCAAGCTCGCCCTGGCCGCCATTTGCCTTTCCGCACTGATGCTGGGCCTGGAAATATCCAGCGTGCCGCCAGTCCTGTCGACGATCGAACACGCCATGGGGGCCAGCTTCAGGCAGCTCCAGTGGGTGATGGCCGCCTACACCATCGCGATGACGACCATCCTGATGGCCACGGGCACGCTGGCCGATCGCTACGGGCGCAAGCGGCTGTTCATGGTCGGCATCGTTGCCTTCGGCGTGACCTCGCTGGTGTGCGGGCTGACGCAAGACATCCAGGTCCTGATCGTGGCGCGCTTTCTTCAGGGGCTGAGCGCCGCGATGATGCTGATCTGCCAGGTGGCGATCCTGTCCAGCCAGTTCCGCGACGGCCGAGAACGGGGCGCCGCGTTTTCGTGGTGGGGCATCGTCTTCGGCGTTGGCCTGGGCTTCGGGCCGATCGTGGGCGGCGCCATCCTTGCGCTGGCGAGTTGGGAATGGGTGTTCCTGATTCATGGCGGTTTGGCGGTGATCACCTTGGTCCTGGCCTACGCCGCGGTGGAGGAGTCGCGCGATCCGCAAGTGCGGCCACTGGATACCGCAGGCATCCTGACGCTTTCCGTTGCGGTGTTCTGCCTGGTGCTGTTCGTGACGCAAGGTCCGTTGCTGGGCTTCGGAAGCCCGATGGCATTGGGCATCATCGGCCTGTCGGTCGCCAGCTTCATCGGGTTCATCGCCGCCGAGAAAAGCAGCCGCCATCCCATGATCGATTTCGCCGTGTTCCGCAACCGCAATTTCTCCGGCGCGCTCGCGGGTTCGGTAGGGATGAACCTCAGCTTCTGGCCATTCATCATCTACCTGCCGATCTATTTCCACGGCGGCCTGGGCTACGACAGCGTGCAGACCGGCTTGGCGCTGCTGGCCTACACCTTGCCCACGCTCTTCATGCCGCCGATGGGCGAAAAACTGTCCTTGCGGTATCACCCGGGATTTGTGATTCCCGCTGGCTTGAGCCTTATCGGTTCAGGCTTCATCCTGATGGTGTTCGGTAGCCATTCTTCGCACCCGGGTTGGTGGATCCTGCCCGGCTGCGTCGTCGCCGGCATGGGCCTTGGGCTGACGAACACGCCGGTCGCCAACACGATCACGGCCGCGGTTTCGCGCGAGCGGGCAGGGATGGCGTCGGGGGTCGACATGAGCGCACGGATGACGTCCCTGGCCTTCAGCATCGCCTTGATGGGCTTAGTCCTGGTCGAGGGTGTCATGGCGCACCTGACGCAAGCGTTGGTGGTGTCCGACGGGCAGGGGCTGCGTTTGTTTGCAGAGAAGATTGCCGCTGGCGACCTGGCCGTGCTGGACGGCCAGGCGCTGTTCTCGCCCCTGAGCCAAGGGGCTGGCGCGTTGCAGGCCGCGCTCTTGTCCGGGTTCGGATGGGTCATGGCATATGGCGCCGGCAGCGCGTTCTTTTTTGCCGCGATCAGCCTGCTGGCCTTCTCGCCATGGAAGGCCAGCGAGTTGCCCGATTCGGCGCTCACGTTGCGGGAAACCCGATAATTGCCTTTAATGGTCGCGCCATCGGCATCGCGCACAGGTATATTTGCGCGGTGTTGACCCATGCCGCCACCGGGGCGGCCGGCTATTCAAGGAGCTTTGAGCGCAGTGACCATCGATTTCGAAGAATCAATCAAGCCTTTTTCCTGGATGGAATACGAAGGCAGCTTTTCAGTCATCCTCACCGTTGGGGAGTACAAGGAAGAGGTCTTCCGCCGCCGCAGGCAAGAGGGTTTTGTGGGTTCGGGCTACGACTGGGCGTCATTGGCGCTGGTCTTTCTGAATGAAAAAATGCCCGAGCTTTCTGAACAGATTGATTTTGATCCCGAAGCGGACACGTTCTGCGCCTATTCTTCCGACAGCGAAGCGCTGAAGGCCTTCATCGTCGGCTTCAAGGCCGCATGTGAAGACTGGAGGCAGATCCAGGACCTGTTCTCCCGGGCCGAGTTGGACTGACCTCTGTCTGAGGGTGGGCGCTCAATGATCGAAACCCGCTTGTTGCGGCAGTTTGTCGCCGTCGCGGAAACGCTGCACTTCAATCGGGCGGCAGAGCGCTTGCACATGGCGCAGCCGCCTCTCAGCCAGGCGATCCGCCGGCTGGAAGGCGAGATCGGCGCGACGCTGTTTGAACGCACCAACCGCAGTGTGGCACTGACGCCGGCGGGCGCTGCATTCCTGGAGTCCGCCCGGCGCATCCTGGATGCGCTGGAAGAAGGCGTGGCGCATACGCGCCGCGTGGCTCAGGGGATGGATGGACACCTCACGCTCACCTTCATCAACATCGCGCCGTATGCCTCGTTGCTGCGCGCGCTGCGCGATTTCCGCTGCACGCATCCGGCTGTTGCGTTCACGCTCCAGGAGGCCACGACGCATGAGCAGGTCCAGGCCCTGGAAGCGGGCCGCGCGGATATCGGGTTCATGCGCGCGCCCGGCGCCACGACCCCGAGTCTGCGGTTCGAGACCTTGCTGAGCGAACCGATTCATGTGGCCTTGCCGCAGGCGCACCCCTTGGCGGGCGATACCGTGGTGGCGCTGGCCGCCCTGAAAGACGAGCCCTTCGTCGCATCGCCGCGGCGCTTGGGGCAAGGTTTTCACGACCAGTTGATCCAGTTGTGCCAGTCGGCCGGCTTCGTGCCCCGGGTGGCGCAGGAAGCGCGGCAGTTGCAGACAGTGGTGGCGCTGGTGGCTGCGGGATTTGGCGTGGCCCTGCTGCCCGCATCGCTGGCCCAGGCGGCGGGCGCGGATGTCGTCTTCAGGCCGATCGCAGCCGATGCGCCGACGCCTTTGCAGCATCTGGATCTGCTGATCGGGTGGAATCCCGAACGGGCATCCCCCGTGCGCGACCGCCTGGTCGCGGCGGTGCTGCAATCACTCGGCCACACCAATTAAGACGTGTAGCGTCTTGTTTGGCAATAAATAATATATTTTACGGCGCTTCGCTGTCCCCCTAAGCTCGGCACGTCTTTGTCGAGGTAGAGCGTGCCATGCCTGTCGCTGTCTATGTCTTTTCCGTCTGCACCTTCGCATTCGGCCTGTCTGAATTCGTGGTGGCCGGCCTCGTGTCGGCGATGGCCGATGGCCTGCACGCCAGGATCGAGGCGGTCGGGACTTCCATCGCCGCCTACGCCTTCGGCGCCGCGATCGGCGCGCCGTTGATCCCTGCGCTGGTGGCCCATTGGCGCGACCGCCGCACCCTGGCGTGGTCCATGGCCGTCCTGGCCGTGGGCAGCGGCCTGATGAGTCTGTCGGGCACCTTGCCGATCCTGCTGGGCGTGCGCTTCGTCGTGGGGCTGGCCCATGGCGTCTTCATGGCGGTGGCGTCAGATGCCGCAACCCGGCTCGTGGATGAGGCGCGCGCCGGGCGCGCTGTCGCCGTGGTGTGGATCGGCCTGACGCTGGCGCTGGCGCTCGGGGTGCCGCTGGGCACCTTCCTGGGCAGCATCTGGTCGTGGCGGGCCGTTTTCGCGGCGATCGGCGTGCTGGCCCTGATCGGCTTGGCCGGGCTGTTGTGGTGCATGCCCGGCAAGGGGGCATCTTCCGTGCCCACGCTCGATCGGTCCAGTGTGGGCAAGGGCTTACGGGCCATCACGCACCCCAAGATGGTGATGACCGCGGGTGTTGGCGCGCTGGTCAGCGTGGCAACGTTCTGCTTTTTCACCTTTGTTTCGCCGTATCTGTTGCAGGTGACGGGGGCGGACGTGCAGCGGCTGAGCGCGGCCATGCTGCTGTTCGGCGTGTTTTCCATTGCCGGCAACTTGCTGGGCGGCTACCTGGTCGACAAGATGGACGCGGACCGCGCCGCGCTGCTGGGGCTTGCCGGGTTGACGGCGACGTTGCTGGGCCTGTACGGCTTCCGGCAATCCGGCTGGGCGGTCGTGGCCCTGGCCGGCGCGTTGGGTCTGGTGTTCTTCTGCATCGTGACGGTGCTGACGCTTCGGTTGCTGAAGCTCGCGCAGCGCCATGTACCCGAATCCACGGCGGTGGCGGCTGGCCTGAACATCGCGTCGTTCAATCTGGGGACGGCGGTGGGCGGGGGCGTCGGCAGCCTGACAATCGCGTGGGCAGGCCTGCCGGCGCTGCCGCTGGCGGGCGCGGCAGCCGCCGTGGCCGCAATGGCGGCGTTGTGGCTGCAATCGGCGCGGACGCCGGGCCGCTTGCCGGTGTGAAAGCCGTGCGAATGCCTGGCGTCCGGCGAGGAGGTACGGCCCCGACAAAGCGCCTTTTCGCGAAAGCCCAGAGTCCTTCTACAATATTGGGTTGCGTGTAATTCTGGACTGCGTGAGATGTCAGACGTTTTGAGTATCGAGTCCCTGGACCTGGAAGCCAGGGGGATCGCCCGTCGCGACGGGAAAGTGGTGTTCGTGGAAGGGGCCTTGCCGGGCGAACGGGTCACCACCGTGACGCTGCGCCGCAAGCCGTCCTACGAGATCGCCCGCGTGGATCAGGTCATGCGCCCCTCGTCGCAGCGGGTCGTGCCGCGCTGCCCCCATTTCGGCGTCTGTGGCGGCTGTGCCATGCAGCACCTGGAGCCCAGCACCCAGGTAGCGATTAAGCAGCGTTCGCTGGAAGACACGTTCTGGCATGTGGGCAAGCTGCGTCCGGCGTTGATTCTTCCGCCGCTGCAGGGCCCGACGTGGGGCTACCGCTACCGCGCGCGCCTGTCGGTGCGGGTCGTGCCGAAAAAGGGCGGCGTGCTGGTCGGTTTTCATGAACGCAAGAGCAGCTACGTGGCCGACATGCGCGAATGCCACGTGCTGCCGCGCCACGTCAGCGACCTGCTGATGCCGCTGCGCGCGATGATCGCATCGATGTCCGCGCCGGACCGCATGCCCCAGATCGAAGTGTCGCTGGGCGAAGGCGTGACGGCGCTGGTGTTGCGCCATCTGCTGCCGCTGACCGATGGCGACATCGCGATCCTGCGAGCCTTTGCCGCCGAGCACAACGTGCAATGGTGGCTGCAGTCCAAGGGCCCCGAGACCGTGCACCCCATGGAGCGCGAGCACGGCGACACGCTGGCCTACACGATGCCGGAGTTCGGCCTGCGCATGCCGTACCGGCCGACCGATTTCACGCAGGTCAACCACGCCATCAACCGCGCGATGGTGTCGCGCGCGCTGAAACTGCTGGACGTGCAGCCCACCGACCGCGTGGCCGACCTGTTCTGCGGCCTGGGCAACTTCACGCTGCCGTTGGCCACGCAGGGCCGCGAAGCGGTGGGCGTGGAAGGCAGCAAGACGCTGACCGACCGCGCGTTCGACGCCGCGTCGCGCCACGGCTTGGGCGACCGCACCCGCTTCGCCACGCTGAACCTGTTCGAGGTCGACGCGCATTGGCTGCGCAGCCTGGGTTACTTCGACCGCATGCTGATCGATCCGCCGCGCGAAGGCGCGCATGCCGTGTCGCAAGCCTTGTCGGAACTGACCGCTGAAGAGCGTCCGCGCCGCATCGTGTACGTGTCCTGTAATCCGGCTACGCTGGCGCGCGATGCCGCCATCCTGGTGCATGAAGGCGGCTATGTGTTGAAGAGCGCCGGCGTGATCAACATGTTCCCGCACACGGGCCATGTGGAATCGATCGCGGTGTTTGAATCGCTGGACGCCGCAGGCGTGCTGGAAGTGAAGGAACGCGCCCGCCTGCGCGCCATCCAGGCGGCGGCGGATGCCGTGGCGGCGGAAGAGGCCAAGGCTGCTGCCGCGGCCGAGAAGGCCGCCGCCAAGCAGGCGGCGACTGACGCCTACCACGCCCGCGTGGCGGCAGAGGCCGAACAGGCTTCCGAGGAAGCCGGCCAGGCCCAGGGTTGATCGGACACGGCGGGCCGGTGCAGCAGCGCCGGCCCGTCTGCTTGCGCCGCCGCTTGCCTTAGTGCGAGCGCCCCAGGTCTTCCAGGATCGGGCAGTCGGGCCGGCCGTCGCCGTGGCAGTTGTTTGCCAGGTGCTTCAACGTGTCGGCCATTTCGCGCAAGGCTTTGGCCTTGCGTTCCAATTCCTCTACATGCCCCAACGCAATGCGCTTGACGTCGGCGCTGGCGCGGCTGCGGTCCTTCCACAGCGCCAGCAGCTCGTTCATCTGTTCCACTGAAAACCCGAGATCCCGCGCGCGGCGCACGAAGCGCAGTGTGTGCAGGTCCTGGTCGTTGTAGACGCGGTAGCCCGAGTCCGTGCGCACCGCCGGGCCGATCAGGCCGATGCCCTCGTAATAGCGGATCATCTTGGCGGAAATGCCAGAGCTTTTCGAAGCTTCTCCAATGTTCATGTCAGATTCCTTGGGGCAGGCTGGCACGGTGCGGGCACGGGTGCCGGTCTTGATTCGATGTGGAGTGTGCAGTCTTGACCTTCCCATTATTGGAAGGTCAAGGCATATTCTATGCTTGACCTTGACATCGTGGGAATGTTTAAGCTTGGGTCCATGGTGTGCAAAAGGTTGCCCACCGCCCTGAAATTTCCGGAGAAAAGCCATGAGCATCGAATTCCAAGTGCCCGACATGACCTGCGGCCATTGCGTGAAGACCATCACGGGCGCAGTGAGCGAAGCGGCCCCGGGCGCCACGGTGGCAGTAGACCTGCCGACGCACCGCGTCACCATCACCGGCACGGACCAGGCCGACAAGCTCGAAGCCGCCATCCGCGATGCTGGCTACGCGCCGACGCGCCTGTAAATGCTGCTCCGCAGGAAGGCCGGGTATGATAGGCCCGGTTTTCTTGTTGTGATTCATTAATTGTTAAAAGCTATCGATCAATTTAGTTTATTAAATTTGATTAATTGATAGCTAAGATTTATCATTCTTTCCATGGTGGTTAAACAAACCCCGCTACCCAAGGAGAGATTGAATGCTGCAAAACCGCGAAGGCCAACGTGTTCCGAACGTAACGTTCCCCGTCCGTGAGGACAACACGTGGAAGAAGGTCACGACCGACGATCTGTTCAAGAACAAGACGGTTGTCGTCTTCTCGCTTCCCGGCGCTTTCACGCCCACCTGCTCGTCGACCCACTTGCCGCGCTACAACGAACTGGCCCCCGCGTTCTTCAACGCCGGCGTGGACAGCATCGTCTGCGTGTCGGTCAACGACACCTTCGTCATGAACGAATGGGCCAAGGATCAGGAATCGGCCAATATCACGCTGCTGCCCGACGGCAATGGCGCCTTCACCGAAGGCATGGGCATGCTGGTCGACAAGAGCGACCTGGGCTTCGGCAAGCGCAGCTGGCGCTATTCGATGCTGGTGAAGGACGGCGTCGTGCAGAAGATGTTCATCGAGCCGGAAAAGGAAGGCGACCCGTTTGAAGTGTCGGACGCCGACACGATGCTGGCGCACATCGCCCCGACGGCCAAGAAGCCCGACCAGGTGGTCGTGTTCTCCAAGCCGGGCTGCCCGTTCTGCGTGGAAGCCAAGGCGCTGCTGGAAGAGAAGGGCTACGCCCCGATCGAGATCCCGCTGGAAAACAAGGTCCGGGGCCGTGTGATTGGCGCCGTGTCCGGCAAGGGCACTGCGCCCCAGGTGTTCATCAACGGTTCGCTGGTCGGCGGCCTGGAAGACCTGAAGGCGCACTTCGCCTAAGTCTGTCAGCCGGGCGGGGGGCCATCCCCGCGCCCGGCCGGCGCAACGGCGCGGTTGCAGGTTGACCGTGCCGCTGCCGCCGGCACGAGCTTCCCTTTTTTCGCACCCTTACCGCATTCCTTGCGCGGCCCTTTGCAGGCGTCGCCGGACGACATTCGTCCCGAGGATGCGCAACAAGGCGGAACTCGCCTTTGAATCCTTGCTACCCGCAACATGGGGATACCCAGTCATGAAAACTCTGCACACTGATATCGCCGTCATCGGCGCCGGCACCGCCGGGCTGGCCGCCTATCGCGCCGCCAAGGCCGCGGGCAAGCGCGCGCTGCTGATTGAAGGCGGCCCTTATGGCACGACCTGCGCCCGGGTGGGCTGCATGCCGTCCAAACTGCTGATCGCCGCCGCAGAAGCCGCCCACAACGCGGCCCACACGGAAGCGTTCGGGGTGCACGTCAGCGGGGAAATCTCGGTGGACGGCGTTGAAGTGATGGACCGCGTCAAGCGCGAACGAGACCGCTTCGTCGGCTTTGTGCTGGAAGGCGTGGAGAACATCCCGGCCGAAGACAAGCTGCGCGGCTACGCGCGTTTCGTCTCCGACACGATGCTGCGGGTGGACGATCACACCGAAGTGCATGCGGCCCGCGTGGTCATCGCCACGGGTTCGCGCCCATCGGTGCCGCCGCCGTTTCGCGCCCTGGGCGACCGCCTGGTGGTGAACGACGACGTCTTCGCCTGGGATGACCTGCCGCGACGCGTGGCGGTGTTCGGTCCGGGCGTAATCGGTCTGGAACTGGGCCAGGCGCTGGCGCGGCTGGGCGTCGATGTGCGCGTGTTCGGCGTCAGCGGCAGCCTAGGCGGCATCAGCGATCCGCAGGTCCGCTTGAACGCCCGCAAGATCTTCCAACGCGAGTTCTACCTGGATCCGGACGCTCGCGTCCTGGAAACGACCCGCGTTGGCGATGAGGTGGAAGTGCGTTACGTCACGTTGGACAACAGCGAACGCACCGAACGCTTCGACTACGCGCTGGTGGCCACAGGCCGCCGCGCCAATGTGGACGGCCTGGGCCTGGAGAACACCTCGCTTGCGTTGAATGCGCACGGCGTCCCGGTGTTCGATCGCGAAACGATGCAGGCGGGCGATTCACCCATCTTCATCGCCGGCGACGCCAACGCCGACGCGCCCTTGTTGCACGAGGCCGCCGACGAAGGCCGCATCGCGGGTGAAAACGCGGCGCGCTTCCCCGAGGTGCGCCAGGGGCTGCGCCGTGCGCCGCTTGCGGTGGTGTTCTCGGACCCGCAGATCGCGCTGGCGGGCCAGGGTTACGGACGCCTGGTTCCGGGCACCTTCGTCATCGGCGAAGTGGACTTCAGCGATCAGGGCCGGTCGCGCGTGATGCTGAAGAACAAGGGCATGCTGCACGTGTACGCCGATATCGCGACGGGCCGCTTCCTGGGCGCGGAAATGGTCGGCCCCAGCGCCGAGCACATCGGCCACTTGCTGGCGTGGGCGGTGCAGCAGGAACTGACGGTGGCGCGCATGCTGGAAATGCCGTTCTACCATCCCGTGATCGAAGAAGGCCTGCGCACGGCGCTGCGTGACGCCGCTGCCAAGCTGGCCCGTGCCCAGGAGGCGCTTCGCACCGAGGAAGCGGAACGCGAAACGGCATAAGCTCGGCGGATCCGGTCAATAGCATGGGCTGAACGAAAGACGGGCTGCGATATCGCAGCCCGTCTTTCTTGCAGCGGCCCAGCCGGGCGTGTCAGTCGTCCGACTGTTTTTTCGGAACCGGGAAGGGGTTCTCGCGATATTGCAGCGTGAAACCTGCGCGTTCGTCTTGTCCCAACTCGCGAGCCAGGTACGGCATGGCTTGCTTCAGGCCTTCGTGCAAGGTCCAGGGTGGGTTGATCAGGAACATGCCGCTGCCATGCAGGCCATAGCCGTCGATGGTGGCCTTTTTGACGGTCAGCGTGGCGTGCAGCCAGCTCTTGACCTTCAGGTTTTCAAAATGGCGGGCCATTTCACTGGCTTCGCGGCGCTGTACCAGCGGATACCAGATGGCGATGGTGCCGGTCGCGAAGCGCTTGACGCATTCCTTCACCGTGATCAGCGTGCGGCGGTAGTCGTGCTTGTCTTCATACGAGGGGTCGATCAGCACCATGCCGCGGCGCGTCGGCGGCGGCAGCAGGGCCTTGACGCCTTCGAAGCCGTCGTCGCCGTAGATGGTGGTCTGGCGCTGCGCGGCGCGCCCCTGGTGTTCCAGGTTGACGACCAGCGTGTCGATTTCCGTCGGGTGCATCTCGAACAGGCGCAAGCGATCCGACGGGCGCATCACGTCCAGCGCCAGCCACGGGGAACCGGGGTAGCGCTTCAGGCGGCCGTTGGTGTTGTAGTCGCGGATGCGGGCAACGTAGTCGGCCAGCAGCGGCGGCAAGTCCTTGGCGTCCCACAGGCGGCCGATGCCGTCCACGAATTCCGAGGTCTTGTTGGCCCAGTCGCCTTCCAGGTTGTACAGGCCTGCGCCGGCGTGGGTGTCCACGACCCAATAGGGTGCGTCCTTTTTGTTGAAGTAATCCAGGGTGTGGACCAGGATGGCGTGCTTGAGCACGTCGGCATGGTTGCCGGCGTGAAAGGCGTGGCGGTAACTGAACACGGGGCGTTCTGCCTCAGGCGGCCGGCCGGATCGCGGCCAGCTCGTCGGTGAAAATGCCGTCGATACCCCAGTCCAGCAGCACGCGGGCGCGTTCGGGGTCGTTGACGGTCCAGGCCGCGATCCGGTAGCCGGCGGCGTGCACGGCGTCGATCAGTTCGCGGGTTGCGTCTTTCTGGTTGATGTTCAGCGCGACGCAGTCGTATTTGACCAGGCGTTCGCGCCAATCGGCGGGCACTTTTTCCACCAGCAGCGCGCGCGGCAGCTCGGGTGCCACTTCCCGCGCCGCTTGCAGCGATTCTTCGGCGAACGAGGACAGCAGCGGGAGCGTGCCGGCGCCTTGCCACAACTGCTTGCAGGCCAGCGCCACGGCGGCGCCTGTTTCGGCCTCGCGGCCGGGGCAGGGCTTGATTTCGACGTTACTGGCGATGTGGTTGGCGACCGTGTAACGGGCCACGGCCGCGAAGGTGGGCAGCGGTTCGCCGGCGTAGGCGGCCGAATGCCAGCTACCGAAGTCCAGCTGCGCCAGTTCCGCGAAGGTCTTGGCAGCGGCGGGGCCCGTGCCGTTAGAGGTGCGGTCAACGTCGTCGTCGTGCATCAGCACGAGCACGTTGTCGTTGCTCAGCTTCACGTCGTATTCGAACATCGTGAAACCATGCTCGGCGCCCACGCGCATGGCGGCCAGCGTATTCTCCGGCGCCAAACGCCCACCACCGCGGTGCGCGATGTAACGGGAATAGGGCCAGGACGGGAGTTTTGCGGTCATTTTTGGTGTTGCGTGTGCTTCTTATGGACAGGGTTGCAAGGATACTCCTTCTTGCCCCAATGACGCCCGGCGCCCGGTCCGGAGAAGAACGGTCCAAACCCCAGAAGAACAGTCCAAACCTCCAAAAGGATAAGCCGCGCCGCCGCCGGGCCGCCCCAAGGCGGCGCAGCCCCCTTGGGGGGCAGCAAGCGAGCGAAGCGAGTGCGGCGTGGGGGCCCAGGCTCAGCCGCGCCGCCGCCGGGCCGCCCCAAGGCGGCGCAGCCCCCTTGGGGGGCAGCAAGCGAGCGAAGCGAGCGCAGCGTGGGGGCTCTCTATTTCAGCGGGGCTTTATCCTGCGAGACATCCATGATCATGCGGGTTGCCAGATACAGGCGCGGCACGATGCTGTTGATCTGGATGTATTCGGCGTCGTTGGAGTGGGCGCCGAAGCCGCTCAGGCCCATGCCTTCGATTACCGGGCCGCGGGCCTTCAGGGCGGCGAACGCGGCGTCCGTGCCCCCGCCGCTGGCGCGGTCGACGACTTTCATCGGCAGGTCCAGTTCTTTATAGATCTGCACGCCGTGCTGGGCCAGCGCGCGGGATGCCGCGCTGGCCTCCAGCGGGGGGCGGCGCACTTCAAACTTTACCGAGACCTTGGATTCGGGCAGCAGCTTCTTCTGGGCACGCTCCTCCAGCGTGCGCGCCAGGGCGTCGAAATCGGACACGCGCAGCGCGCGGGCGTCGGCCTGGGCGGTCGCCTCGCCGGGAATGACGTTGCGGTTCGTTCCCGCCTGGGCAACGGTCCAGTTCAGTTTCAGGCCTTCTTCGGGCTTGGACAGCTTGTCCAGTTGCAGCAATTGGTGCGCCAGCTCGTAAAGCGCGTTGACGCCGCCCTCTGGGCGGGCGCCGGCGTGCGAGGTCTTGCCTTGCACCGTCAGGTAGGCCGCGCCGATGCCGCTGGTGGCCAGCGTCAGGCGGGCTTCGGCGCCGCCGCCTTCGAACGAGAAGACAGCGTCCTGGTCGGCGCCCAGACGGGTGATGGTGCTGCGGGCGCCTGGCGAACTGATTTCTTCATCGCCGTTGATCAGCACGGTGATGGTGCCGAAGTCGCGAAAGCCGAGCTTCTGCAGCAGGGCCAGCGTGTGGATGATGGTCGCGACGCCGTGCTTGTCGTCGGCGATGCCCAGGCCGTACGCCTTGTCGCCGTCCACGCGGAACGGCTGGTCTTTGAGCATGCCGTTGCGGTAGACCGTGTCCATGTGGGCGATCAGCATGATCTTCTTGGTGCCGGATCCCTTGAACTCGGCATGGACCATCGGGCCGACCTTCTCCGGGGTGTCGTCCAGCCGGAAGACATCGGTGGCGGGCAGGATCTCGACCGTGCCGCCCAGCGCCTTCAGGCGGTCGCGGATCAATTCGGCGATGCGCTCCACGCCTTCTACGTCCTTGCTGCCGGATTCGATGTTGACCAGGTCCCGCATGGTGTCGAGCATTGCCTGCTGCTGGCCTTTCGCGGCGTCGTGCACGGCGGCCACGGGCGCCGCCAGCGCCGCGTGGGCGCCGCCCAGAAAGGCCAGGGCGATACAAGTGCGCAGGACGTGCAGGCGGGGGGAGGTGAACGGCATCGAGGGAACCCTTTATGTGGCGGGGGAAAGGGGCGCCCGCCGGGAGGGCGAGGCGTCGGGGGCGCGCAGCCGAGTGGCGGGCTACCCCTGAAAGTCACGATACGAGGGCGGGGGAGGCGGGAAAATGGTGATTTCCCGGGTTGACGGCGCACGGCTTCCATGTAGTGGGGACAGGTTGGAAGGCCTGGTGGGAACTTGGAGAGAATCCGAAGCTCCCATACGGGCGGGTAATGCTAAAATCCGCCCGCTGATCCGGTAATGACCGGTATGGGAATGGGCGAATCGAGTTCGCCTTTTTTTATGCGTTTTCTTGCGGCTCTGGGTGGATACCCCTGGAGTGCGGCAACAGGGATTCCATGTTCGAATTTATTCGCAGCCATCGGCGCTGGATGCAGTTCATCCTGCTGATTCTGATTGTGCCGTCCTTCTTCCTGGTCGGAATTCAAGGCTATGACAGCTTCATGCGCAAAGAGCCCGAGCTGGCGACGGTCGCCGGCCAGCCTATTTCGCGTGCCGAATTTGATCAGGCGCACCGCAACCAGCTGGAGCAGTTCCGCCAGCGCATGGGCGCGCAGTTCGATCCGGCCGTGATCGACACGCCGGCCATGCGCGAAAGCCTGCTGAACCAGTTGATCAATCAGCGCCTGCTGGCCAACGTCGCCGTGGACAACCGTTTCACGGTGTCCGACGAAACGCTGCGCAACACCATCGCCGCCATTCCGGAAGTGCAGGACAACGGCCGCTTCTCGCCCGAGCGCTATCGCCAGGTGCTGGCGGCGCAGGGCATGTCGCCGACCTCGTTCGAAGCCGGTTTGCGCCGCGACCTGGCGGTGGCCCGCGTGCTGGAGCCCGTCGGCCAATCGTCCCGGGCGCCCGCCGAAGTGGTGGCCTCGCTGGAAACCGCATTGACCCAGCAGCGCACGGTGCAGACGCGCCGCTTTGCCGCCGCGGACTTCCGCTCGCAGATCACTGTCACCCCGGCCGACATCCAGGCCTGGTACGACGCCAACAAGCAGCAGCTTCAGGTCCCCGAGCAGGTCCAGGTGCAATACCTGGTGCTGGACGAGGCGGCCGCCACGCAAGGCATTCAGGTCAAGGACGAAGACCTGACGGCCTATTACGAACAGAACAAGAACCGCTTCGGCCAGCCCGAACGCCGCCGCGCCAGCCACATCATGATCGAACTGGCCCCCGGCGCGTCGGAAGATGCCCGCAAGGC
Source organism: Achromobacter sp. Bel (assembly GCF_012928505.1). Classification (GTDB taxonomy): domain Bacteria; phylum Pseudomonadota; class Gammaproteobacteria; order Burkholderiales; family Burkholderiaceae_B; genus Achromobacter. The sequence continues at coordinate 83,385 of NZ_JABBJN010000002.1, forward strand.
CGCGCGCATCAAGGCCGAAGACCTGGCTCGCCAGGCTGCAGCCGATCCGGCGCAGTTCGCAGAACTGGCCCGCAAGAATTCGCAGGACGCCGGGTCGGCCGCCAATGGCGGCGATCTGGGCTGGCTGGCACCGGGCATGTTGACCGGTCCGCTTGAAAAGGCGATTTTCGGCCAGGCCAAGGACCAGGTGTCCGGCGTGGTGGAAAGCCCGTCCGGCCTGCACATCGTCAAGGTCACCGAGATCCAGCCCGCAGCCGTCAAGCCGCTGGCCGAGGTCAAGGACCAGATCACGGGCGAAGTCCGCAAGCAGTTGGCCGCCGTGCACTTTTCGGAAATGGCCAGCCAGTTGAACAAGCAGGTCTATGACCAGCGCGACAGCCTGCAACCCGCCGCCGACGCCGTTGGGCTGAAGCTGCGCACCGCCTCGGGCGTAACCCGCGAAGGCCTGCTGCCCGCCGACAAGGCCGGCCCGGGTTCGGCTGCCGGCAGCCCCGACGCCGCGCTGCTGGACAATCCGCGCGTGCGCCAGGTGCTGTTCTCGCCCGACGTGCTGCGTGAAAAGCAGAACTCCGGTGTGATCGAACTGTCGCCCGCCACCATGCTGGCCGTGCGCGTTGCCGCCGTCGAACCGGCCCACGTGCCGGCGCTGGACAAGGTCAGCGACACCATTCGCACCAAGCTGCTGGACGAACGTTCGGCCGACGCCGCCAAGAAGGCCGGCGAAGCCGCCTTGGCAGCCGACAAGGCCAACCCGTCGGCGGCGCCGGAAGGCTTCTCGCCCGCAGTGACCGTGTCGCGCCAGGATCCTAAGGACCTGCCGCAAGCGGTCGTGGACGCCGCGATGCGCCTGCCTGCCACCCAATTGCCCGCCTATGCCGGCGTGCAAGCGGGCATGGACTACACGCTGGTTCGCCTGGAGAAGGTCGAGGCGGGCACGGTGGACGCCGCCGCCAAGGACCGTCTGACGCAACAGCTGTCGGGCGGCCTGGGCCAGGCTGAAATCGAAGCGCTGCTGAAGATGCTGCGCGAACAATACAAGGTGCAGGTGTTGCCCAGCGCCGCCGAAGTCATCCGCGGCGACCAGCCGCAGGCGGCGGGCTGATCAGCCTGCCAGGGGGCCGGCGGCCCCTAGTTCAACAGCGGCCGCAGCGTCGGCCACACGTTGTCCAGCAATTGCGGCTGGGCATCCTCGTTCGGATGGATGCCGTCAGCCTGGAACATCGCCCGGTTCGTTGCGATACCTTCCATCAGGAAGGGCACGAGCCGGGCGTTTTCGTCTTTGGCGACCGTGGGAAACAGCTGGGCGAAACGCTGCGTGTAATCGCGGCCATAGTTGGGCGGGATCTGCATGCCCACGATCAGCACTTGCGCATCCGCCTTGCGGGAAGCCTGGGCCATGGCGCGCAGGTTCTGTTCGGTCATGGCCAGCGACAGGCCGCGCAAGGCGTCGTTCGATCCCAGTTCAAGCACCACCACTGCCGGCGCATGCTGGCGCAGGAGCGCAGGCAGGCGCGCGACGCCGCCGCTGGTCGTATCGCCGCTGATGCTGGCGTTGACCACCTGGTACTTGGGGTATTGTTCCGAAACCCGGGCGGACAGCAAGGGCACCCAGCCCGTGCCGCGCTTGATGCCGTACTCGGCGGACAGGCTGTCGCCCACCACTAACACGGTGCGGGGCGCGGAACCCTGGGCCGCAGCAGCGGTCTGAGCGTGGGCGGGGGACGCCATGACGGCGGCTGCCAGGGCGGTTGTCGCCAGGGTGGATGTAAGACGCAGACGGGAAAATAGGCGCATGGATAGCAAGAATTCGATCGAAGTGAAAGGGCTGGGCAAGCGGGTGGCCGATGCCGGCGGGACGCTGTCTATCCTGGAAGGTATCGATTTTACGGTGGCGGCCGGCAGTGCCGTAGCCATCACCGGAAGCTCCGGATCGGGCAAGTCCACGTTGTTGGGACTGCTGGCCGGGCTGGATGTTCCCAGCATGGGCAGCGTACACCTGGCCGGCCAGGACCTGTTCGCGCTTGACGAGGATGGCCGCGCGCGGCTGCGCGCCAATCATGTGGGGTTCGTTTTCCAGTCGTTCCAGCTGCTGCCGAACCTGACCGCGCTGGAAAACGTGATGTTGCCGCTGGAGCTGGCTGGGCAGTCCGCCCGCGAGGCCGCGCAGGCTATGCTGGAACGCGTGGGGCTGGGCGCCCGGCTGCATCATTACCCCCGGACGCTGTCCGGCGGCGAGCAGCAGCGCGTGTCGCTGGCGCGCGCCTTCGTGGTGCAGCCCGACTTGCTGTTCGCCGATGAACCCACCGGCAGCCTGGATGCCGCGACGGGCGTCACGGTCATCGACTTGATGTTCGACCTGCACCGCGAGCACGGCACCACGCTGGTGCTGGTGACGCACGACCCGCAACTGGCCGCACGTTGCGGGCGCCAACTGGTGCTGGCGGCGGGCCGGATGGTCCAGGGCGCCTGAGGCGCCCCGGCGGCGCGGGCCTGCTTGACGGTTTGCCGTTCGGCCTGGCCCGGCCGGTCTTACCCGGGGTTTACTTCGCTTTCGCGACCGCCTGGTTCCACGCCGCGACGACCGATTCATACTCGGTGGCGGCGGCTTCCTGGCTGACCGGAAAGATCTTGACCGTGGACAGGTCGGGCAGGGTGGTCAGGCTGGCCACCGCCACGTCGGTGCGGGTCGGGCGGCGGAAGTTCTTCACCAGTTGCGCTTCCTGCGACGCCTTGCTCAGCAGGCCGTCGTACAGCGCCTTTGCCGCATCCAGGTTCTTCGCGCCCTTGATGATGAACATGCCTTCAGGCGCCAGGTAGCTGCCTTCGCTGGGGTAGACGAGCTTGATCTCTTTCTGGCCGCCAGCCACGTATTCCTGCGCGGCGTACTCCAGCGTCATGCCCACGGCGTATTCGCCTGCTGCCACGCCCTTGTAGGTGGTGCCTGACGAGGCCGTCACGACCGCGTTGGCAGCGATCTTGTCCAGGCCGGCCTGGCCAAACTGCTTGTACAGGCCGTACACCAGCATGTAGGCCGTGCCGCTCTTGGACGGGTCCGTAATGGCGAACTTGTTCTTCCATTGCGGCTGCATCAGGTCCGACCAGGTGGCCGGCGCCGGCAGGCCCTTCAACTGGCGCTCGTTGACCATCATCACCATGATATGCACGTTCGTGCCCACCCACAGGTCGTCCGGCCCGCGGAATTCGGCCGGGATCTTGTCCAGGTCGGCGGGGCGGTATGGCTGCAGGTGCTGGCGGTAGGCACCCAGGGTGCCGAAACCGCCGCTCCAGAACAAGTCGCCGCGCGGATTCTGCGACTCGGCCTCAATGCGCTTCATCATCGTGCCCGTGCCGCCGGTGACGGGCTGCACGTTCAGCTTGGGGCTGGTCTTCTTCACCGCTTCCAGCGCGGTCTCGATGGTTTCCGTGTTGTTGGACGAATACAGCACGACGTTCTGGGCGTGCGCGGCGCCCGTCGCCAGGGCGGCGGTCAGGACACTGGTGAGTATCAGGTGCTTGCGTTGCATGGGGTGCCTTTGGATCGAGGGGGTTATTTGCCGGAGAACAGCTTGATGCGGAATGCTTTGACCGACACGATGATGGGCAGCACGATCACCGTGACCAGCGCGGCGCCGTAGGCGGACGCCATGCCCAGCCTGCCGCCGTCGACCTGGCGGAAGATGGCGATCGGCATGGTTTCCAGGCCACCGCTGTAGGCCACGATGGAGGCCGACAGCTCGGAGATCGTTGTCAGCCACATCAGGATGGCCGCCGAGATGATCGACGCTTTCATGGCGGGCAGGATCACTTTGAAGAACGTCATCAGCGGGGACACGCCCAGGCTGATCGAGGCTTCTTCGATCGAGTCGGGGATGTTGAACAGCACCGACGAGGCGTTGCGCACGGCGAACGGCAGGCGGCGCACCGTGTAGCACAGCACCATGATGCCGGAGGTGCCCGCCAGCACCAGCCAGCCGGTATTGAAGGTCTGCACCAGCGCAATGCCCAGCACGGTTCCGGAAATCGTCAGCGGCAGCACCACAATGTAGTCCAGCACTTGCGTGAAGGCGCTGCGCTTTTTGATCGTCAGGTAGCTGACCAGCACGGCAAAGGCCACGCCCAGCACCGTCGCCAGCGAAGCGAATTTCAATGAATTCAGGATCGGTTCCGGCGCGCCGTGCACCGCGCGCTGCATGCTGGCCAGCGACCATTGGCCCCACTGCATGACCGGCCCGCTGGTCTTGGTGAAGGCCGCCACGAACACGATGATGAGCGGCAGCATGGACAACAGGATCACAAAGCCGACGCCGCCGGTGTATAGCGCAGCGGTCCAGGAGCGCACCCGTACGGCGGCCGGCGCGCGGCCCTGGGTCATGGTGTACACCTTGCGTTCGACCACGCGTTTCTGGAAGAACAGAACAATCGCGACGATCGCGATCGACACCACCGACATCGCGCTTTGCAGCGTGGGGCTGCCGCCCATTTCGCTGACGAAGGTGTTGTACGTCATTACCGATAGCAACGGCACGCGGCTGCCCAGCAGCATCGCCAACGCGAAGTTGCCCACCACCAGCGTGAAGACCACCAGCGCGTTGACCAGCACCGCGGGCAGCAGCACGGGCACGAGCACTCGCAGCTTGGTCAGGAAAGGCGGGGTGCCCAGGCTCAGGCCGGCTTCCTCCAACTGCCCGTCGAAGCCGCGCAACGCGGCCAGCACGCCCAGATAGATGTATGTGTAATAGACCAGCGTCATGGAAAACACCATGCCCGTCCAGCCGTAGAAAGAGGGCAGCGAAATGCCCGCGTCGCCCAGCAGGTTCGTCAACAGGCCGTTGTTGCCCAGGATCAGCAGCCAGGACTGGCCCACGATGATCTCGGGGATCACGATGGTCAGCACGGGCAGGATCGCCACCAGGTTCTTCAGCGGGAAGTCGTAGCGCGCCACCATGTAGGCAAACGGCACGCCCACCAGCACTGTGCAGGTCGTGACCGCCAGGCCCAGGATCAGCGTGTTGCCGAAGGCCTCCAGGTATTGCGAATCCGCCAGCAGGGCCTTGAAGCCCTCAAGCGAAAAGCCGCCGTCCTGCCCGGTGACGCTGTTGCCGAACAGCACGCCCAGCGGGTACAGCACGAAGAACAGCAGCAAGACCAGGCTGATCGCGGTCAGGATGCCCCAGGGCCACCATTTGATTTTCATGGCGTGCGCGTCCTCAGGCGTTGACGACGCGGCTGTCGGCGGGGATCAGCACCTGCACGGCTTCGCCGGGCTGGAACTGCGCGACCATGTTGCCCGCGTGCAATTCGACCCGAATCTCGGACCCGTTGTCCAAGGCGATGCGATAGGCGGTCTTGAAGCCCAGGTACTGGCGACGCAGCACCTTGCCAGGCAGCGTGTTCGGCACGTAGGGGGCGGGGGCCATCAGCGCCAGTTCCTCTGGCCGCGCGATCAGCACGCCGCTGGCGTCCAGCCGGGCGCTGCCGCGCACGCCATCGAATCCCAAGCCGCAGAGCTCGTAGCGGACATGGCCGTCGGGCGCGCCGGCAAGGCCCGTTTGTGCGGGGACGGGGATCACGTTGGCTGATCCGATGAAATCCGCCACATAGGCGTTGACCGGCGTGCCGTAGAGTTCTTCAGGCGTGCCCAGCTGTGCGATGTTGCCGTGGTCCATGATGGCGATGCGGTCGGACATGGCCAGCGCTTCTTCCTGGTCGTGCGTGACGAAGACGGTGGTGATGCCCGCTTCGCGCACCAGGTCCAGGATGACGTCGCGCATTTGCAGCCGCATCTTGGCATCCAGGTTGGACAGCGGCTCGTCCATCAACAGCACGCGCGGCCGGATCACCAGCGCGCGCGCCAGGGCCACGCGCTGGCGTTGCCCGCCGCTCATCTGGGCGGGGTAGCGGTCGGCCAAGGCCAGCAATCCCACTTTATCCAGCGCTTCATTGGCGCGCCGAGTGGTTTCGGCGCGTGCCACGCCGCGGGCGCGCAGGCCATAGGCCACATTGTCGAACGCCGTCTTGTCGGGGAACAGGGCATAGTCCTGGAACACCATGCCGATGTCGCGGCGGTGCGCGGAGACGTGGGTCACGTCGTCCTGGTCGAACAACAAACGTCCGCCGTCGGGCGCGTAAAAGCCCGCAATGCAGCGCAGCAAAGTGGTCTTGCCGCAGCCGCTGGGCCCCAGCAGCGTGTAGAACGCGCCGTCGGGAATGTGCAGCGACAGATTGCGCAGCACTTGCTGCCCGCCGAAAGTCTTGACGATGCCGTCTACCGTGATCGATGCCATGTTTGGTTCCTGCTTGGGTTCCCGGCATCATAGGAATGCGTCCCCGTGGCGACCAGCAGTGTTTTTTAAGGCATGGCGTTAGATTTTCTAAGAGGTCGGCGCCGCCGCTATCCCCTAGAATGCCGCTGAACAGGGCGGGCGCCGGCGAAAGCCGCGCCGCCGATAAATAAACAACAAGGGTAAACGTGGGAAAGAGCAGCACAGTCTTGCGCCTGGCCGGCGGCCGGGCGGGCGTCCGCTGACATGGCGGGGCAGAGCCTGCCGCCGTTGAAGGCCTTGCGCGTGTTCGAAGCCGCGGCGCGGCTGCGCAGTTTCACCGCCGCCGCCGACGAACTCAGCATCACGCACAGCGCGGTCAGCCAGCAGATCCGCATTCTTGAAGAGTATGTGGGCCAGCCGCTGTTTGCCCGCGAAGCGCGCGGCGTCGCGCTGTTGCCGTGCGCCCAGGCTTATTTTCCCGAAGTGCAGGCCAGCCTGGAACGCATTGCCGCGGCGACCGCCAAATTGAAATCGCCCGCCCATGGCGGCGTGCTGCGCGTCTGCGCAACCCCGTCGCTGACGATGAAATGGCTGATCCCGCGCCTGTCGACGTTTCAGGTGCAGCATCCGGGAATCGACGTGCAGCTCAGCACGCAGGCCCGCCCGTTCCTGGACCGCGGCGGCGATCCCGGCGCCGACGTGCTGATCCGGCACGGTTTCATGGCGCAGTCGGACCTGGCCTGCGTGCACTGCCTGGATGACTTCCACCTGCCGGTGGCGTCGCCGCGCTTCATCGAGCGCAACCGGCTGGCCGCGCCGGCGGACTGCCTGGGCCATCCGCTCTTGAAGATATCGGGCGGCATGGACCACTGGCCGCGCTGGTTCGCGTTGGCCAAAGTGGACGTGCCCGCGCAATTGCCCGGCCCCGTATTCGATCACCAGTTCCTGTGCATGCAGGCCGCCATGAACGACCTGGGCATCGCCCTGGCGCCGTGGAGCCTGCTGGAAGACGACATCCGCGCCGACCGTTTGCGGCCCTTGTTCGCACAACCCCATCTGCCCAATGCCGGGATCCATGCGCTGTACCGGCAGGACGGTCCCGCAGCGGTGCCGGCGCAACTGTTCATTGCCTGGCTGTGCGCGCAACCGCCCGGCTTGCCCCATCTTGGATAACCAAGGACTCCAATGCTCCCTTTCTCGACGGCCGCCGGCCTGCAATGGCGCGGCATCGCGCCTCCGCTGACGCTTTCCGACTATCGCGTCATCGCGTTCGATATGGATTCCACACTTATCTCGATTGAGACGCTGGATGAAATGGCCGATCTGATGGGTAAGAAAGCCGAAGTCGCGGCGCTGACCGAGGCCGCGATGCGCGGCGACATCGTTGACTATAAGCAAAGCCTGCGCGATCGCGTGGCCCTGCTGGCCGGCATGCCCGAATCCATGCTGGACACGGTTTACGACCAACGCGTGAAGATCAACCCTGGCGCCGAAACGCTGATCGCGGCATGCAAGGCCGCCGGCCTGACGTGTTTGCTGGTGACCGGCGGATTCACGTGCTTTACGGATCGCCTGCGCGTGCGTCTGGGGTTGGACGATGTGCGCGCCAATGTGCTGGAAGTGATCGACGGCCGTTTGACGGGGCGCTTGCTCCCGCAGGCCTGGGGCGATATCTGCGACGGCGAGGAAAAGCGCCGGAAGCTGGTGGAAGTATGCGCGTCATCAGGCGTCGGGCCGGAGCGCGCGATAGCGGTGGGCGATGGCGCGAATGATCTGCCGATGATGCGCGCGGCGGGCTTGTCGGTGGGCTACCACGCCAAGCCGGCAGTGCGGCGCGAAGTGAACGTGGCGATCGACGACGGTGGGCTGGACAGGTTGCTGGAACTGTTCACGGGATGAAGACCCGATCCCCTGCGCCGGCTCACGCGCAGACAGGATTGATTCCGTAAAAAAATGCGAGTAGTCTCATTGACAACCGCGACAAAGAAGTAGTCGGCGTTGTATCAATGGCACCGTGCCGCCAATCGCTTTGGCGATAAGCGGGTGGATTTAAGGTTCTGCAAGACGACGCCGTTATGAGATCGGAGGGCAAGCTCGCCTTCTGGATCTGCCAACGCCTTGGGAGGCGTCATGACCGTTCGCAATTCACTGCTTGCGTTGTCTTTTGTCTCGTTGCTGGCTCCTGCGGTGGCCAGCGCCTATGATGGCGCGATTCGATTTTCCGGCGCTATCGTGGAGTCGGCAGGGTGCCGGGTCCAGATGGAAGGGCGTTCCGCTGGGGCGCTTGCGCCGCGGGTCAGCTGCGAGGGATCGATGGGCCGTAAGCCCATCCCCGCGGCCAACATTGTCAGGGTCAGCGTGAAGGCGTTGCCGCCGGTGGCGGACCGCAAGGGCGGTCCGGACCGGCAATACCGCATCGTGACGCTCGAATACCTCTAGGCCGATCAGATCAGGCCGCGGATTTCCACGGCCGGATCCACATCCGCTTCGTAGTCCACGCCGTCGATTTCGAAACCGAACAGGCGCAGGAAGTCTTGCTTGTAGCCGGCGAAATCGGTCAAGGCGTAGATGTTGTCGCTGGTGACCTGGCTCCACAGGGCCTGCACCTGCGCCTGCACATGCGGGTCCAGTTCCTTGTAGTCGGTGCGCAAGCGGCCGTCGGCGTCAAGGATCGGCGTGGTGCTGCACAGGCTGTCTTTGTACAGGCCGTAGACCTGTTCGATGCAGCCTTCGTGCGTGCCGGCTTCCTTCATGATCTTGAACAGCAGCGACAGGTACAGCGGCATCATCGGAATCGCCGAGCTGGCCTGCGTGACCACGGCCTTCAGTACCGATACTCGCGCATCGCCGCCCCGCGCGGCCAACTTGGCGCGGATGTCCAGCACCTTCTGGTCCAGGTCCTTTTTGGCGGCGCCGATCGAGCCGTTCCAATAAATGTCGTGCGTGATCTTTTCGCCCAGATACGTGAAGGCAGTCGTGGTAGCGCCTTCCGCCAGCACGCCGGCTTCCAGCAGCGCGTCTATCCACATCTGCCAGTCTTCACCGCCCATCACGGCGATCGTGGCGTCGATCTCGGCCTGCGTGGCCGGTTCAAGCACCGATTCCTTGACGATCTCGCGGTCGGTATCCAGGCCGCGCAGGTTCACGGCCTGGCCGATCGGCTTGAGTGTCGAATTGAACACCTGGCCGGTCCTGGGGTGCGTGCGGCGCGGCGCGGCCAAGCTATAGATCACCTGATCGACCTGGCCCAGGTCTGCCTTGATGGCGGCGATGGTCTTTTGCTTGATCTCGTCCGAGAACGCGTCACCGTTGATGCTCTTGGCGTAGAGGCCTTCGGCTTCTGCGGCCTTGTGGAACGCCGCCGAGTTGTACCAGCCGGGCGTGCCCGCCTTGGCGGCGTCGGCAGGGCGTTCGAAGAACACGCCCAGCGTTTGCGCGCCACAGCCGAACGCCGCGCTGATGCGGGCAGCCAGGCCATAGCCGGTCGAGGCGCCCAGCACCAGCACGCGTTTCGGGCCGCCGGCGATGGGGCCTTGGGCCTTGACGTAGTCGATCTGGTTCTTCACGTTGGCCTCGCAGCCGACGGGGTGGGTGGTGACGCAGATGAAACCGCGCACGCGGGGCTTGATGATCATGAAGACCTCGTTCGGGGAAGTGCGAAATGCGGGGGGAATGCCGGATGCCGGCGCGACCGGTGCGCGAAAGCGCAAAAAGCGACCAGCATTGTACGGGACCGCGCCCCGGCGCGCTGGCGGGCAGGCGTAGGCCGCGTCGTCGCCGGTCAGCGTGCGCCGGTTTTGGCGGAGGCGGCCCCTGCCGGGGCGCCGCCGCGGGCGGGGCCCCGGCGCCATTCGACCAGGCCGATGCCGATGCCACTGGCGCAGATGATCGCGATGCCCAACCAGGTCAGGGGATCTGGGAAATGGCCCCAGACCAGCCAGCCTACGGACGTGGCGCTGATGATCTGCAGATAGATGAACGGGGCCAGCGTTGAAGCCGGCGCGCGCCGGTAGGCGGCAATCTGGAACAGGTGGCCCACGCCGCCGGTGACGCCGGTCGAGATCAGCAGGAACCAGTCGAAGGCCGACAGCGATTGCAGCACGGGCAGGGCGGCCGGCAGCACGAAGGGCAGGGACAGTGTCAGGCAGGCCGTGCCCACCGCGCCGCTCCAGATCAAGGACGTGAACGGATCGTCGCCCGCGACCCGCCGCGTGGCGATGAACTGGGCCGCGAAGCAACAGGCCGTCAGCAGGCCGAAGACAGTGCCTATCGGGTGTAGCCCGCCGCCCGGACGGATGACGATGATCACGCCAATGAAGGCGATGCCCGCCGCGACGAAACGCGACAGGCGGGCGGGTTCTTTCAGGATCCAGGGCGCCAACGACAGCACCAGCAAGGGCGCCAGGAAGTTGATGGCCGTGGCCTCGGCCTGGGGAATGTAGCTGAGCGTCGTGAAGAACATCAGCGTGGCCAGGAACATCGAACCGCCGCGGATCAGCTGTTCACGCGGGCGCTTGCTGCGCAGCACGCCCACGCCGCGGGTGGGCAAAACCAGGGCAAGCACCAGCACCAGGTGGACGACATACCGGAACCAGGACAGCACCAGCAGCGGCACGCCCGCGTTCATGACCCATTTGCCGCTTGCATCCAGACAGGACAGCGTCCACATCGATAGCACCAGTAACAGGATCCCGACGAGCGGGCCGCGGGAGGCGGGCGCGGCGGCTTGTTGCGGGCGACCGGGATCGGCCGGGGACATGGACAGGCTCCTAGTGGGGGAACGGGCGGCTGCCATGATACGCTCATCGCGCCGGGGGAAAAGGCCAATGATAGAACTACGCAACGTCGAAACTTTTTTTTGGGTCGCCACGCTGGGCAGCTTTCGCGCCGCGTCGGAAAAACTCAACACCACGCAGCCTGCGGTGTCGCAGCGCATTGCCTCGCTTGAGGCCGATCTGGGTGTGCGGCTCTTCGAGCGCGACGCGCGCGGCGTCAAGCTCACCGCCAAGGGCCATGAACTGCTCTCGCATGCCGAGCGCATGCTGCAGGTGCGGCGCGACATGTTCGAAGCCGCACGTGAACAGAACGTCATGACCGGCACGGTGCGTATCGGCGTGGCCGAGACCATCGTGCAGACCTGGCTGCCCACGTTGATAGAACTGATCCACACGACGTATCCGGCGCTGGTGCTGGAGATTGAAGTGGACACCACCCACGTGCTGCGCTCGCACCTGATGTCGCGCCAGATCGACCTGGCCTTCCTGATGGGGCCGGTGCTGGAGGCCCGGGTGGAGAATCTGCCGCTGTGCACGTATCCCTTGGCCTGGGTGGCCAGCCCCACGCTGGATCTGGGGCCCGAGCCGCTGACCTTGGAGCGCATCGGCAAGCTGCCCATCATCACCTACCCGTCCAACAGCGCGCCGTACCGCTTCGTGCGGGACATGCTGACGCGCGCAGGCGTGTCGGCTCCCCGCATGTATGGCAGCGCGTCGATGTCGATGGTGGTGCGCATGACGCAGGATGCCATCGGCACCAGCGTGATCGCGCCGGTGTTCCTGGGCAAGGAGCTCGCGCGCGGCGAATTGCGCATCCTGCGCGTCGAGGCCGACCCGCTGCCGGAACTGAGCTTCACGGCCAGCTGGGTGCAGGGGCCCGACAGCCATGCCGTCAGGGTGATTGCGCAGATGGCGCAAAAGGTCGCGGCGCAGGCCGGAAACGGAATTCCGGCCTAGGTGTTTTCCCCCAGAGACCCCTGGGCGGCGTGTCGCCGGCAGGGGTGGTCCCGGTAGCATCCGATCCGCGCCATCGCCCCCAAAGCCGCGCCAGGCCGTCATCCGCGAGAATCCCGCGCACGCAGCGCGGCGAGACCCAAGAAATATTTATACCCCCACATCGCAACATACGATTGGACGCTTGCCGGCCCGGACGATGCAATGGCGAAACAGCAAAAAATGCAACGCCTGGATACACAGTGCGGGGGAAAAGCAACTCGCACGCGATCTTCGCGCCTGATTACTTGAACCTAACCGCGCGCGACAAGGGTAACGGGATCCCGCGCGCGACAGACCATCCCGCCAGCCAGGAGTTTTGTCCATGAAGAAGTCTCTTGTTTTCGCCGCCGTCGCCGCCAGCATGCTCGCCGGCGCCGTCCACGCGCAGGACCTGCCCAAAACCCAGTTGAAGGTCGTGGGAGGCCTGTCCAACCTGACCGCCTATAACGACTACGAAAAGCCGTTCTGGACGAAGACCATTCCCGAGCTGTCCAAGGGCCAGGTCACCGCTGAAATCAAGGGCTTCAACGAAATGGGCCTGAAGGGGCCCGAGTTGCTGCGTCTGATGTCGCAGGGGGTGATCGAATTCGGCACCGCCACGCTGTCGTACTTCGCCAGCGACAACCCGATCAACGAAGCCATCGACCTGGCCGGCCTGGCGCCCGATGTCAAGACCGCGCGCGCCGTGACCGACGCGTTCGAACCCATCTACGCCAAGCTCTACGGCGAAGGCAACAACGTCAAGCTGCTGGGCATCTCGACCTATCCCGCGCAAGTGCTGTTCTGCAATGCCGAGATCAAGAGCCTGGCCGATATCAAGGGCAAGAAGGTCCGCACCAGCAGCCGCACGACCGCCGAATTCGTTGAAGCGCTGGGCGGTTCCAGCGTGACGATGGCCTTCGGTGAAGTGGTGCCAGCGTTGCAGAACAAGGTGGTCGATTGCGCTATCACCGGTTCGCTGTCCGGCTACTCGGCCAAGTGGTACGAAGTGTCCACCCACCTGGTCGCGCTGCCGATCAACTGGAACCAGCAGATCCATGCCGTCAACCAAAAGGCCTGGGACAAGCTGGACCCCGCCGTTCGCACGTTCCTGCAAGCCAACGTGAAGACGCTGGTCGACAACATCTGGGAAGCCGCCGCTCGCCAGACGCAGGAAGGCTATGACTGCAACACGGGCGCTGCCGCCTGCCCGTTCCCGGTCAAGGGCAAGATGGTACTGGTGCAACCGTCGGACGCCGACCGTGCGTTGCTCAAGAAGGTTGCGCAAGAAGCCGTGCTGCCCAAGTGGGCCGCCCGTTGCTCGGCGCAGTGCGTGAAGGACTTCAACGCCACCATCGGCAAGACGCTGGGCCTGACCGCCAGCAAGTAAGCGCTGGACAGCGCCGCCGCATCGCGCGGCGGCGTGTTTTTCCGCAAGTCATACCGGGCGCTTGCCCGTATAGGTGCTATCCATGACCCAAACCGAACACTTCCGCCTGCTGGGCGGCCTGTTGCGGCGCGCCGAGAGTTTCTCTCGGCTGGCCGTCTGGGCCGGCGGCGCATTGACGGTGGCCAGCGTCCTGCTGATCTCCTTCGACGTGCTGGCCCGCAAATTCCTGGGCTTCAACACCGGAGGCGCTGACGAACTGTCCAGCTACGCCTTCGCCATCAGTACGTCCTGGGCGTTGGCGTTCGCCACTTTGCAGCGCGCCAACGTGCGCGTCGATGTGCTCTACCAATATTTGCCGGTGCGCCTGTCGGCCGTGCTGGACTGGATTTCCATGGTGGCGATGGCCGTCTTCATGGTGTTCCTGACGTACTACGCCTTCGAGGTCGTGCAGAGTTCCTGGGCGCAGAAGTCCGCGGCGAACACGCCGCTGGCCACGCCGCTGTGGATCCCGCAGGGCCTGTGGATGCTGGGCCTGGGGTGGATGTGCATCACCGTCGCCTTGATGCTGGCGCGTGCGTCGGCCGCGCTCGTCACGGGCGATATCGAACTGGTCAAGCAGATCTGCGGCGTGCGTTCGGCGCAGGAAGAAGCTGAAGAGGAAGCCGCCGCGGGCGAGCGCATGGTCAAGGGAGAGGCAGCATGATTTCCACCGCATTGACGTTGTTGCTGGTGCTGATCGGCCTGTCCATTCCGGTAGGCGCGGCGCTTGGCGTGTTGGGCCTGATCCTGGACCCGCTGTTCTCGATGTTGCCGCTGTCGCGCGCCATTGGTGAAATCTCGTGGAGCTCGAACAACGAGTTCCTGCTGGTGGCGATTCCGCTGTTCATCATGCTGGGCGAAGTGCTGCTGCGCGCCGGCTTTGCCGAACGCATGTACAGCGCGATGAGCCTGTGGCTGTCGTGGCTGCCGGGCGGCCTGATGCACGCCAACATCGGCGCATCGACCTTGTTCTCGGCCACGTCGGGCTCCAGCGTGGCCACTGCGGCCACCGTCGGCACCGTCGCCATCCCGCAGATCCGCAAGTACGGCTACAACGAGCCGCTGTTCCTGGGCAGCCTGGCCGCCGGGGGCACGCTGGGTATCTTGATCCCGCCGTCGATCAACCTGGTCATCTACGGCGTGCTGACCAATTCGTCGGTGCCCAAGCTGTACCTGGCCGGCATCATTCCCGGCTTTGCGATGGCCGCCTTGTTCATGCTGACCGTCGTCGTCGCCTGCGTCGCCAAGCCGTCCTGGGGCGGCAAGAAGATCCATGCGACCTGGGGCCAGCGCTTGGCCAGCCTGGTGCATCTGGCGCCGCCCATGGGCATCTTCTTCCTGGTGGTGGGTTCCATCTACGCGGGCCTGGCCACGCCGACGGAAGCCGCGGCGCTTGGCGTGCTGGGCGCGTTCATCCTGGCCGCCTGGTTCCGCCGCCTGAGCTGGACGATGCTGCGAGAAGTGATGGAGGGCACGATGCGGTCCACGGCGATGATCATGCTGATCGTCATCGCGGCCAGCTTCCTGAACTTCGTCATGTCGGCCACCGGCCTGACGGACGCGTTGACCAAGTCGATCACCGGCCTGGGCCTGTCGCCCGGCTGGATGCTGTTGATCGTGGTGATCTTCTACCTGGTGCTGGGCTGCTTCATGGAAACGCTGTCCATGATGATCACGACGATCCCGATCGTCGCGCCCATCATGATCGCCCTGGGCTATGACCCGATCTGGCTGGGCATCGTGATCATCATCCTGGTCGAAGCAGCGTTGATCACGCCACCCGTCGGTCTGAACTTGTTCGTGGTGCAAAGCCTGCGCAAGGCAGGCTCCATGAGCGCGGTGATCGTCGGCAGCCTGCCGTTCGTTGCCGCCATGTTCATGATGCTGGCCCTGCTGGCGTTCTGGCCCGACCTGGCGCTGTGGCTGCCGCGCGCCTTCGGCTGATCCCTTATCCGTACCGGCGGCGGCCTGTCCAAGGCCGCCCCGTTCCCACCCTTTAACTCCGCAGGACTGATATGAAAGCCGTATTCAACATCGACGACGCCAATCCCCGCCAGGTGGAAGTGGACTTCAATACCCTGATCGTGGCCGGCTGGGCCGGGCGCGACATGGCCGCCATCGAGCACCACATCGAAGAACTGGCCGCCATCGGCGTGCCGCGCCCGACCAGCGTGCCGCTGTACTACCGCATTGCTGATAATCAACTGACCCAGGCTGAAAGCGTGCAGGCCCTGGGCGAAGAATCTTCGGGTGAAGTCGAGACCTTCGTGTTCGCCGTGGACGGCGAAATGTACGTCAGCATCGCGTCCGACCACACGGACCGCAAGCTGGAGACGGTTAGCGTGGCCATGTCCAAGCAAGTCTGCGTGAAACCTGTGGCGACCACGGCTTGGCGCCTGGCCGACGTGGCCGACTACTGGGATGAACTGGTCATCCGTTCCTATATCGTCGAGAACGGCGAAAAGGTGCTGTACCAGGAAGGTCCGCTGTCCACGCTGCGCACGCCGCAGGACCTGATCGCCGGCTACACCGGGGGCGCGGCGGTGCTGCCGCAAGGCGCGGGCATGACCTGCGGCACGGTGGGCGCCATCGGCGGCATCCGCGCCGCCGCGGACTTCACCATGGAACTCTTCGATCCGCGCCGCCAGCGCACGCTGAGTCACCGTTATCATGTCGAATCGCTGCCTGTGGTGGCCTGATTCCGGTTTCGCACGGCATTGATCGTCAGGCGTGCCCGGCAAAGGCTGCGCCTGTTCGCACTTTTACGCCGCAAGACGGCACTAGGACAATGATGGCTTCGACCTTGAATGAACTGACTTTGGCCCTGAGCGAGGGCCGCACCAGCGCCGTGCAACTGGCTGAAGCCGCCCTGGCCCGCGCCCGGGACGAGGCGGGCGAGGGCGCCCGCGTGTTCACCAGGCTGTACGCGGAATCGGCGCTGGCCCAGGCGCGCGCATCGGACACGCTGCGCGCGGCCGGCATCGTCCGGTCCGCGGTGGAAGGCCTGCCCATCAGCATCAAGGACTTGTTCGACATCGAAGGTGAAACCACGATGGCCGGCTCGGTGGCACGCGAAGGCGAGCCCGCGGCCGATGAGAACGCCGAAGTCGTCCAGCGCCTGATCGCGGCCGGCGCCGTCATCATCGGTCGCACCAACATGACCGAATTTGCGTATTCGGGCCTGGGCATCAACCCGCACTACGGCACGCCGCTGAACCCGTATGACCGCAAGACCGGCCGCATCCCCGGCGGTTCGTCGTCGGGCGCCGCCGTGTCCGTGGCGGACGGCATGGCGGTGGCCGGCATCGGGTCGGACACGGGCGGCTCGGTGCGCATTCCGGCCGCGCTGTGTGGCCTGACCGGCTTCAAGCCCAGCGCCTGGCGCGTGTCGATGACGGGCGTGCTGCCGCTGTCGGCCAACCTGGATTCCATCGGCCCCATCGCCGCCAGCGTGCGCTGCTGCGCGGAACTGGACGCCATCCTGTCCGGCGACGGTGGCCCCGTGCCGGACGCGCTGCCGCTGCGCGGCCTGCGCCTGGCGGTGCCGACGACGCTGGCGCTGGACGCCATGGAAAAGCACGTGGCCGACACGTTCGCCGCCACCGTGGCGCGCTTGAAGAGTGCGGGTGCGCTGGTCGACGAAATCGCCATCCCCGAATTCGCGGAAATGGGCAACATCAACAGCAAGGGCGGCTTCACCGCCGCGGAAGCCTGGGCCTGGCACCGCGATCTGATCGCCCGTGCGGGCAAGCGCTACGACCCGCGCGTGGTGTCGCGCATCATGCGCGGCCAGGACATGTCTGCCGCCGATTATCTGGATCTGCTGGACGCGCGCGAGGCCTGGGTGGCCGCCGTGGACCGCCGGATCGCCGGCTACGACGCCCTGATTATGCCGACCACGCCCATCGTGGCGCCGGCGGTGGCTGACCTGGCGGCTTCCGACGAGGCCTACTACGCGGCCAATGGCCTGATCCTGCGCAACCCCACGCTGATCAACTTTCTGGATGGCTGCGCCTTGTCGCTGCCGTGCCATGCCGCAGGCACGGCGCCGGTGGGCTTGATGATCGCGGGCAGCAACGGCGCCGACCGCCGCATCCTGGCGATCGGCCTGTCGGTCGAGGACCTGCTGG
The DNA here is from genome assembly GCF_012928505.1 of Achromobacter sp. Bel. Taxonomy (GTDB): domain Bacteria; phylum Pseudomonadota; class Gammaproteobacteria; order Burkholderiales; family Burkholderiaceae_B; genus Achromobacter. Next base: position 100,957 of record NZ_JABBJN010000002.1, read on the forward strand.
CCGGCCGCTAAGCGCTGTTCGTGCCAAGGGCGGGCGTGGGCGCGGGATGGCCGCGCCCGCGCCCGTCTGCGGCTAAGATGAAGCCTGCCCACGCGGTGGGCACACGCGGGACGCCGGCTTCATGATCGATCTGCGCAACATCGAGACATTTTTCTGGGTCGCCACGCTGGGCGGGTTCCGCGCTGCCGCTGAAAGGCTGAACGCGACGCAACCCGCTATTTCGCAGCGCATCGCCTCACTAGAGTCGGACCTGGGTGTTCGCCTGTTCGACCGCGACGCGCGCGGCATCAAGCTGACGGGCAAGGGACGCGAATTGCTGTCCCACGCCGAACGCATGCTGCAGCTGCGGCGCGACATGCAGGAGGCCGCAGCCGCCAAGAGCATCATGAGCGGGACGCTCAGGCTGGGCGTTTCCGAGACGATCGTCCACACGTGGCTGCCCACGCTGATGGAGTACCTGCACGACGCCTATCCGGCATTGATGGTCGAGATCCAGGTGGATACCACCACTATGCTGAAGTCCCAGCTGGCATTGCGCCAGATCGACCTGGCGTTCCTGCTGGGGCCGATGGAAGAGCCGCGCGTGGAAAACCTGTACCTGTGCAGCTATCCCTTGAGCTGGGTCGCCAGTCCCAAACTGGAGGTGGGTCGGCAGCCTATCAGCCTGAAACGGCTGGCCGAGTGGCCGGTCATCACGTATTCGGCGACCACCGCCCCGCATCGCGCGGTGCGGGCGCTGCTGCTGCAGGCGGGCGTGGAGTCGCCCCGCATGTACGGCAGTTCTGCGATGAGCGTGATCGTCCGCATGGCGCAGGACGGCATCGGCCCGGCCGTGATCGCGCCGGTCATCCTGCACAACGAGCTGGCGCAGGGGGACCTGCGCATCCTGGAAGTGAAGGCGCCCGCCTTGCCACCGCTGCATTACACCGCGTGCTGGATGCAGGGGCCCGACAGCCAGATTCCCCGCGTCGTGGCCGAAGCCGCCCAGCAGATCGCCCGAGAAGAGGCGCTGCGCCCTCCGGCAAAACCCTGATAAGGAATTCTGATGGGGGTCTATCGCAACATGTGATTAGACGTCCGCTCGCACTTCCGGTGCAATGCTCCCATACGGATCATCAATGAAGAGGGAAGCAGGCATGGCATCGGATGTTGCAGTACGCGGTAGCGTGGAATTGGCCCGGCAGGCGCGCCTGGATGCGCGCAGCGGGAAACTGACTGGTCCTACGGCAAACCTTGCGCCGGGGCACGTGCAGGCCAACCTGGCGATCCTGCCACGCGCGCTGGCCGCGGACTTCCTGCATTTCTGCCAGCGCAATCCCAAACCGTGCCCCTTGCTGGCGATGTCGGAACCGGGCGATCCCGCGCTGCCCGAGTTGGGTCGCGACATCGATATCCGCAGCGACGTGCCGCGCTACCGCGTCTGGAAGCATGGCGAGCTGGTAGCGGAACCCACCGATGTCCGCGACATCTGGCGGGATGACCTGGTGTCGTTCCTGATCGGGTGCTCGTTCTCGTTCGAAGAAGCCATGCTGGATAACGGCTTGCCTGTGCGCCATATCGAACAGGGCTGCAATGTGCCCATGTACCGCACCAATGTGCCCACGCATGCCGCCGGCGTGTTTGGCGGCCCGCTGGTGGTGTCCATGCGCCCCTTGAAAGCCGCCGATGCGATCCGCGCCATCCAGGTCACATCGCGTTTCCCGTCGGTGCATGGCGCGCCGGTACACATCGGCGACCCGGCCCTGATTGGCATCGCCGACATCAATCGGCCCGACTACGGCGACGCGGTCGAAATCCGCGATGGCGAACTGCCGGTGTTCTGGGCCTGCGGCGTCACCCCTCAATCTGTCGTGGCGTCCGTTCGCCCGGAATTCTGCATCACTCATGCGCCGGGCCACATGCTGGTCACGGACCTGGTCAACAGCCGCATGGCGATTCTCTAGGCCGGCGCCGACGCCGCCCGCGATCTCGCCGATCAGACCTTGGCGGCGATCAGCCGGTAGCGCTTAAGCGCTTGATCGCAGTACCGGTTCTGGTCAAGTAGAAAAGCCCATCGCAAGCGATGGGCTTTTTCATGCGGCCGGGGCAGGCCGCAAGGCATTCAGGCTTTAGAAGATGTGGCGAAAGCCCACTGCCGCGCCGACCTGATTGCTCTTGCCGGCGATTTCGCCGCTGGCGGCATCGCTGACCTTGTTCCAGTCCACGGTGCCGTAGACTTGCGAACGCTTGGACAGCGAGTATTCGGCCACTGCAACCAGCGCATAACGCTTGCCCTTGTCGCCTTCCGTGACCACGTTCTTGCTCTGGTCGTAGTAGCCGGCGCCGGTGATGGCCCAGCGCGGGGTGGCTTGCCAGGTCACGCCGGCGAAATAGCCGTTGTCCTTGCGGTCCAGCCCGGAGGCGGTGGTGGTGCCCCCCATGACGGCGTTGACCCAACCCGTCTCGTCGCGGCCGTTGTAGTAGCCGGCGAAGATCTTGGCGCTGTCGAACTGGTAGGACGCGTTCAAGTTCCAGACGCGCTGGCGCAGATCGGAATCGGTGCCGTCGAACGTCTGTTGATAGGCGGCGCCCAGGCCCAGCTTGCCGACCATGTAGCGCAAGCTGGCGCCGTACTGTTGGCCGGCCTTGTGGTCTTCCCAGCTTTCGCCGTTGGCCCACGACAGCGCCACGGACAGGTCGCCAATCGTGTTGGCGTACTTGGTCATGTTGTTGGTGCGCACGCGGCCCATGGCGGCGGGCATCCAGGCGTTCTGGTCGTAGTTGCCGATGGTCAGCGGGTCGAAGTAGTCGGCCAGCAGATCGTGCATCGGCGTATTTTGCAGACCCAGGGTCAGTTGGCCGATGTTGCCGCCGTCAAGGCCCACGTAGGCCAGGCGGCCGAAAGTCTTGCCGGACGCGGCCGAGTTGCCGTTCTGCATGTTGAAGCCGTTTTCCAGGCGGAAGAAGGCACGGTTGCCGTTGCCCAGGTCTTCCGAGCCGCGCAGGCCCCAGCGGCTGTTGGAAATGGCGCCGTTCTCCATCGAGACGCGGCTGCCTTCCTGGCCAACGCTGCCGGCGCTGGTGTTCAGGTAGCGGATGCTGACGTCGGCGATGCCGTACAGGGTGACGCTGGTTTCAGCCGAAGCCGAGCCGGCGGCCAGGCCAAGGCCCGCGAGGGCGAGGGATAGGGTGATGCGTTTCACTGAGGACTCCTCCTGTGTAGCTGTTTTTTGATTGCACCAGGCTTGTGGCCGGGTGTGTTGCGCCGGGCGGATCGTCTGACGCCGGGCCGCGGCACCGACGCTTTGGGTAAGCGCGGGTCCGGAGCGTTGGCCCGAAAGGTACGAGTGCGCCACATTGGTGCAACGTGTAAGCGCCTGGGGATTCTAAAAAAGTTACCGGTTGTGTAGGGCCAATTTTTTTTCGGCGTTTTCCCTGGTTTACAGAATTCGAAAACAGGAGGCGCGTGGAACAATCGCGGGATTGTCCCAAAAAAAACCCCGTTTAAAGAACGGGGTTTCTGGAGGCCGGGGCGAACTACAGCGTCATGTGCAGGGGCAGCCACGTCGCGATGCCGGGCACGGCATAGAGCAACAGCACCGCGAGGATCATCAGGAAGAACATCGGCAGCGACGCGCGGGCGATGTAGGGCAGTTCGCGTCCGCTCATGCCAGAAAGCACGAACAGGTTGAAGCCCACCGGCGGCGTGATCTGTGCCATTTCCACCACGAATACGATGAAGATGCCGAACCAGATCAGGTCGATGCCGGCCGCCTGCACGGTCGGCAGCAGCACGCCCATGGTCAGCACCACGATCGAAATGCCGTCCAGGAAGCAGCCCAGGACGACGAAGAACACCATCAGCGCCATGATCAGCCCGAACTGCGACAGGCCCAGGCTCCCGATCCATTCCGCCAGCGCGCGCGGCAGGCCGATGTAGCCCATGGCAAGCGTCAGGAACTGCGCGCCCGCCAGGATCAGCGCAATCATGCAGTACAGGCGCGTGGCGCCCAGCAGCGATTGCTTGAACGTGGCGCGTGTCAGCGAGCCTTGCAGCGCCGACAGGATTAAGGCCCCCACGACGCCCACCGCGGCCGCTTCCGTGGCCGTGGCGATGCCGGAGTAGATGGAGCCCAGCACCGCGCCGATCAGCACCATCACGGGGATCAGATGGCGCGAACGCGACAGCTTCTGCATGAACGTCAGGCCGGGATCGGCAGCGGGAACCTGGCTGGGGTTGCGGATCGCCCACCAGGCGATATAGCCCATGAACAGCAGGGCCAGCAGGGCGCCCGGAAAGATGCCGGCGATGAACAGCTTGGCGATGGAGACGTCCGCCGCCACACCGTACACGATCATGATGATCGAAGGCGGAATCAGCAGGCCCAGTGTGCCGGCGCCCGACAGGGTGCCCAGGATCTTGTCTTCCGGGTAGCCGCGGCGGGTCAGCTCGGGAATGGTCATCTTGCCGACGGTGGCGCAGGTGGCGGCAGACGAGCCCGACACGGCGGCGAAGATGGCGCAGCCGATCACGTTCGTATGCAGCAGCCGGCCGGGCAGCCGGTTCAACCATGGGGCCAGTCCCTTGAACAGGTCCTCGGACAATCGGGTGCGGAACAGGATTTCCCCCATCCACAGGAACAGGGGCAGCGCAGTCAAGGTCCAGCTGGACGAGGCGCCCCAGATGGTGACGGCCATGGCATCGCCCGCCGGGCGGCTGGAGAAGATCTCCATGCCGATCCAGGCCGTGCCCGCCAGCGTCAGGCCGACCCAGACCCCGCAACCCAGCAGGACGAAGATCGAGACGACCAATAGGGTAATGACAAGAAGTTCATTCATGGGTTTGCTGCGAAGAAGCGGCGGGCAGGCCGCGTGAACGGCGGACCAGCTCGTCAAGAAGGGCGACCAGGAACAGAATCGTGCCCACCGCCATGGTGATCTGCGGGATCCAGAGCGGGGTGGCGTCGTTAGACGTGGAGATGTCGTTGAACTGCCAGGAGTCGTAGGTCAGCTTGACGCTGAAGAACGCAAAGGCGGCGGCCAGCAGGCAACCGGCAGCCAGCGCGAAAATGTCCAGGCGGCGGCTGGAAGCGGGGGCCAGCGAATTCAAAATCAGCGTCACGCGGATGTGCTCGCCGTGCTTGAATGTGCTGGCCAGCGCCAGGAAGCCGGCCGCCGCCATGAAGTAGCCGGCGTAGGCGTCGGTGCCCGGGATGTTGAAGCTGAGCTGGCGGGCGATGATCGCCGCCAGCACCGACACCAGCACGCCGATCGTGCACAGGCCGGCCAACAGGCCGGCCGCGCCGTAAAGACCATCTAGAAAGCGGCGCATGGAAATATCACTGCTTCTTGTAGGCGTCGATCATGGCTTGGCCGTCGGCGCCAGCCTTCTTCAGCCAGTCATCCAGCATGCGCTTGCCGATCACGGACAGGCCTTCCTTCAACTCCACGGTGGGCTTGATGGTTTCCATGCCGTTCTTGGCCAGCTCTTCCTGGTACCACTTGTTCTTTTCCTGCGACAGCTTCCAGCCGCGTTCCTCGGCCTGAGCACCGGCCTTCTTCAACGCGTCCTGCGTCGCCGGATCCAGCGCTTCGAACGCCTTCTTGTTCACGATGATGGCGTTCTTGGGCAGCCACGCTTGCGTGTCGTAGAACTTCTTGATGTATTCGTAGGTCTTGGTGTCGTAGCCGGTGGACGCCGACGACATATACGAATCGATCACGCCCGTGGCCAGCGCCTGCGCCAGTTCAGCCTGCTGCACCGTGACCGGTTGCGCGCCGACCAGTTCGGCGATCTTGGCCGTCACCGGGCTGTAGGCGCGCCACTTCAGGCCCTTCATGTCGCTGATCTGCTTGATGTCGCGATTTGCGAAGATACCCTGGGGCGGCCATGCCACGGCGTACAGCAGGGTCATGCCCTGGGAGGCCAGCTTCTTTTCCAGGAACGGCTTCTGCGCCTGGTACAGCTTGAACGAGGCCTCGTAGCCGGTGGCCAGGAAGGGCAGGCCGTCCAGTTCGTAGATGGGGTCTTCGTTGGCGAAGTTGGTCAGCAGGATTTCGCCGATCTGCGCCTGGTTGCCTTGCACGGCGCGCTTGATTTCCGGGGCCTTGTACAGCGACGCGTTGTTGTGCAGCTGGATCTTCAGCTTGCCTTGCGACAGCGTGTCCACGTCCTTGATGAAGGTGGTCAGGTTTTCAACGTGGAAGTTGCTGGCCGGGTAGGCGCTGGGCAGGTCCCACTTTGTTTGTGCCTGTGCGCCCGCGCTGAACGCCAGAATGATGCTGCCAGCCAGCAGCGAGATTTTCTTGTACATGAGTGGTCCTTCTTTGCGAATGGTGAAGACGGGTTGTGCCCGATAGGCATTGCGAAAGAGACGGCCGTGCCGTCGTGGCGCGGCTTGAAAGCCGTGCCATTCTAGGGTGCTGCGCGGCAACAACGCGCACAAAAAAAGGGGTTTTACGGGTTAATCCTAGGCTGACGGGAGCGTGATCATTGAAGGTTGAATCTTTTTGCGTGGCAGTTCCGCCACGCATCCGGGCGCCGGTTTTTCTTCTAAGATTGCAGGATCGAAAACGTAGTGCAGAGGCCCCAGTGAATTTCGTATTCCGCCGTGATGAGTTGCTGGTCCAAGAGACGTCCAGCGTGTTGCCGGATGCGGCGCTATGTGAACGCATCGGCCTCGCGCCCGCCGCCTTGCAGCCGGTCTGGATCACGCCCGCGTCGCCGTACCGCACGGTCCACGTCGATCCGGGGCTGGAAGCCCCCGAGGGCTACGCCTTCAAGAAGCTGCGTTCCTTGTTCGGGGTGCTGGACGACGAACGCATGGCGCTGGCGGGCCGGGCCTACCAGATCGCCGAGTGGGCGCGCACGCACCGGTTCTGCGGCGTCTGCGGCACGCCGGCCGAGCGCGTCGCGCACGAATTCTGCCTGCGCTGCCCGTCCTGTGGCTTTTCGGCCTATCCGCGCATTTCGCCCGCGATGATGGTGCTGATCCGCAAGGGAGACAGCATCCTGCTGGCGCGCCACACCACCACGGCCACGTCCCGATATACCGCGCTGGCCGGGTTTGTCGAGCCGGGCGAGAGCATCGAGCAGACCGTGCACCGCGAAGTCTTCGAAGAAGTGGGCCTGAAGGTCGGCAATCTGCAGTATTTCGGCAGCCAGCCCTGGCCATTCCCGCATTCGCTGATGGTCGCCTTCACGGCCGACTACGTGTCGGGCGAGATCCGGGTGCAGGAAGACGAGATCGCGGATGCCCGCTGGTTCGGCCCGGGCGACGCCATGCCCGATATCGCGCCCCGCATTTCGATCGCGGGCTGGCTCATCCGCGCCAATCTGCCCATGGGCTGGTCTGCCCCCTGAATACCGGGATTTGCCTGTCAAGCGCTAGGGGATTTCCCTCGAAATGGGGGTTTCCTGCGGTCTGATGGTTATTTTTTATGGATGAACTATCCATAAATTATTAGTATTTCGCTCAAGTTAACTTGGCTTGCGCTTTCCATGAGCTCTTCCCTGATCGCGTCGTCGTCCCATTTGGCCGGCGGCAGCGCGCCCGACCTGTCCGAAGTCGAATTCGGGCTGATGATCGCCAGCCATGCGTTCGACCGTTGGACGGTGCGCTGCATGGCCGCGGCCGGCCTGCCCGAGTTGACGCCGACCGACGTCATGGTCTTTCACCATGTCTACCACCGGCAGCGTCCCAAGAAGCTGGCCGACATCTGCTTCACGCTCAACGTCGAAGACACCCATATCGTCAGCTACGCGCTGAAGAAGCTGGATCGTCTGGGCGTGGTGCAAGGCGAGCGCAGCAGCAAGGAAGTCTTCTATAGCGTCACGCCCGAGGGCGCGGCGATCCTCAAGCGCTACGGCGAGATCCGCGAGCAATGCCTGACCGCCGGCCTGGATGGGCCGAGTGGGGGCGGGCTGGAATTCAGCCGGCAACTGGCGCACACCTTACGCGCGCTGTCTGGCCTGTACGACCAGGCGGCCCGGGCGGCAACCTCTCTCTGATTCCCATTCGGGCACGTCCCCGTCACCTGCACTCCGACCGCGGCGGTACGCGCCGCGGCCGTTCGTTTTCAAGGACATGTATGAAGAAGTGGCAATTCTGGATTGATCGTGGGGGCACCTTTACCGACATCGTGGCACGGCGCCCCGATGGCACCACCACCACCGCGAAGATGTTGTCGGAGAATCCCGAGCAGTACCGCGACGCGGCGGTGGCCGGTATCCGCAAGCTGTTGGGCGTGGCGCCCGGCCAGCCCGTGCCGGTCGAGCAGGTCGAATGCGTCAAGATGGGCACGACCGTCGCAACCAACGCTTTGCTGGAACGCAAAGGCGAGCGCACCTTGCTGGTCACGACCCGGGGCTTTCGCGATGGCCTGCGCATCGCCTACCAGAACCGGCCGCGGCTGTTCGACCGCAACGTCATGCTGCCCGAGATGCTGTACGAGTCCGTCGTCGAGGCGGACGAGCGGGTGGCGGCCGACGGCGAGGTCATCCGTGATCTGGACGAGGCGGATCTGCGCCAGAGCATGCAAGCCGCCTTCGACAGCGGTATCCGCGCGGTCGCCATCGTATTCATGCACGCGTGGCACGCCACCGGGCACGAGCAGCGCGCCGCCCGCATCGCGCGCGAAATCGGGTTCACGCAGGTGTCGGCCTCGCACGAGGTCAGCCCGCTGATCAAGTTCGTGTCGCGCGGCGACACCACGGTGGTGGACGCCTACCTGTCACCGATCCTCAAGCGCTACGTGGACCAGGTGGCCGGCGAATTGCCGGGCATCCGCCTGATGTTCATGCAATCCAGCGGCGGCCTGACCGACGCGCACCGCTTCCGCGGCAAGGACGCCATCCTGTCCGGCCCCGCCGGCGGCATTGTCGGCATGGTGCGCACCAGCGAAATCGCCGGATTCCCAAAGGTGATCGGTTTCGACATGGGCGGTACGTCGACCGACGTGTCCCACTATGCGGGTGAGTTCGAGCGAGAATTCGAAACGCAGGTCGCGGGCGTGCGCATGCGCGCCCCGATGATGAGCATCCACACGGTGGCGGCGGGCGGCGGGTCGATTCTGCATTTCGACGGCGCGCGCTTGCGCGTCGGCCCCGATTCCGCAGGCGCCAATCCCGGGCCTGCCTGCTATCGCCGGGGCGGCCCGCTGGCCGTGACCGACTGCAATGTGCTGCTGGGCAAGATCCAGCCGGATTTCTTCCCCAAGGTTTTCGGCCCCGACGCGAACGAAGCGCTGGACCGCGATGCCGTGGTGGAACGCTTCACCGCCATGTCGGACGACGTGCGCGCCGCCACCGGTCGCGATATGACGCCTGAGCAACTGGCCGAGGGCTTTCTCGAAATCGCCGTGGGCAACATGGCGGAAGCCATCAAGCGCATTTCGGTCCAGCGCGGCCACGACGTCACGGAATACGCGCTGACCGTGTTCGGCGGCGCCGGCGGCCAGCATGCCTGCCTGGTGGCCGACGCCCTGGGCATGACCACGGTTTTCGCGCACCCGCTGGGCGGCGTGCTGTCGGCCTACGGCATGGGGCTGGCCGATCAGACGGACATGCGCCAGAAGACCGTCGAAAAGGTCCTGGACGCCAGCCTGATCGGCCAGTTGAACGATGAACTGGAAGAACTCGCCTCGCAGGCGGTGGGCGAATTGCGGCGCCAGCATGTGCCGGAGGGCGACATCAGCGTGCAGCGCCGCCTGCACCTGAAGTACCGCGGCACCGATACGGCGCTGGAAGTGGCGTTTTCGGATCTGGACCAGGCGCGCGCCGACTTTGAAGCGGCGTACCGCCAGCGCTATTCCTTCCTGATGCCGAACCGCGAACTGGTGGTCGAGACCATTTCGGTTGAAGCCACGGGCGGCGGCGAGCGCGTCGGCGAGGCGGCGGTGTCGCGCACGCGCGAAGGCGCGCTGGCGCCGCGCCGCGTGGTCGGCATGTATAGCGCGGGTGCTTGGCGCGACACGCCGCTGTATGTCCGTGAAGACATGGCCGGCGGCGACGTGGTGTCGGGTCCCGCGATTATCTCCGAACCCAATCAGACCACCGTCGTCGAACCTGGCTGGCAGGCCGAATTGACGCGGCAGGACCACTTCGTGATCCGCCGCGTGGAAGTCCGCCAGGAACGCCGTGTTGTCGGCACGCAAGCCGACCCGGTCATGCTTGAGGTATTCAACAACCTGTTCATGTCGATCGCCGAGCAGATGGGCTATCGGCTGCAGAACACCGCATACTCCGTCAACATCAAGGAACGCCTGGATTTCTCCTGCGCCATTTTCGACGCCCAGGCCCGGTTGATTGCCAATGCGCCCCACATGCCCGTGCACCTGGGGTCGATGGGCGAATCGGTGCGCACGGTCATGAACGCGAACGCCGGCCGCATGATGCCGGGCGACGCGTATGTGGTGAATGATCCCTACCACGGCGGCACGCACTTGCCGGACGTCACGGTCATCACGCCCGTGTTTGACCACGACGGACGCCAGATCCTGTTCTACGTGGGCTCGCGCGGTCACCACGCCGATATCGGCGGCACCACGCCAGGCTCGATGCCGCCGGACTCCAAGACGGTGGAAGACGAGGGCGTGTTGTTCACCAACTTCCAATTGGTGAAGAATGGCGAGTTCCGTGAGCAGGCCGCCCGAGACATCCTGGGTTCCGGCCGCTGGCCTGCGCGCAATCCCGACCAGAACATCGCCGACATGCACGCGCAGATCGCGGCCAACGAGAAGGGCGTGCAAGAGTTGCTGCGCATGTGCGACCACTTCGGCCTGGACGTCGTGCGGGCCTATATGGGCCACGTGCAGGACAACGCCGAAGAGGCGGTGCGCCGCGTGATTTCAGTACTGAAGGACGGCCGCTACGAATACCCGCTGGATAACGGCGCGGTGATCCGCGTGGCCGTCAAGGTGGACACCGCGGCACGCACCGCCGTGGTGGACTTCACGGGCACGTCGGCGCAGCTGGACAACAACTTCAACGCGCCCGGGGCGATCGCCGTGGCGGCGGTGCTGTATGTGTTCCGCACCCTGGTCAACGACGACATCCCGTTGAACGACGGCTGCCTCGTGCCGCTGTCGATCATCGTGCCGGAAGGCTCGATGCTGCGTCCGAACCCGCCGGCCTCGGTGGTGGCAGGCAACGTCGAGACCTCCATGTGCATCGTCAACGCGCTGTACGGCGCGCTGGGCGTGCTGGCGGCCAGCCAGGGCACGATGAACAACTTCACGTTCGGCAACGCGCGCCATCAGTACTACGAGACCATCTCGGGTGGCACGGGCGCAGGTCCGGTGCGCATCGACGCCGCGGGTCCGCATGACGAGGGCTTCGCGGGCACGTCGGTCGTGCAGGCTCACATGACCAATTCGCGCCTGACGGACCCCGAAGTGCTGGAGTTCCGGTTTCCCGTGCGGCTGGAGTCGTACGAGATCCGCAAGGGTTCGGGCGGCGCGGGGCGCTATCCGGGCGGCGAAGGCGGCGTGCGCCGCATCCGCTTCCTGGAAGACATGACGGCGGCCATCCTGTCCAATAACCGCCGGTTCGCGCCGTTCGGCCTGGCAGGCGGGCAACCGGGAGCGATGGGGCGCAACACGATCGAACGCGTCGACGGTTCCATCCAGGAACTCGGTCCGCAAGACAGCGCCCAGTTGCATCCGGGCGACGTGTTCGTCGTGGAAACGCCGGGCGGCGGCGGTTACGGCACGCCGTAGGGTGGCCGGTGGTGTCCGGTCCCGTTCAGTCGGGATCGGACATCACGTCCAATGCAATATCCGCTTTGTCCCTGCGGTCGTAGACCCGCAGCGCGACGTCCTCGTCCCGGATTTCAAATACCGCGGTGGCCAGCGTGTTCTCGCCGTCGGGGTCGCGGGCGTCCGTGCGCAGGATGGGCAGGGCGCCCAACGTGTCGTGCAGCGCGGCCAGAACGTCCGCGCTGCCGGTCTCAGGCGACCATCCGTCCACGATCCCGTCGATCCGGTTCTGCCGCTCGCGCGACGATTCAGTAATGACTTGAGGCTGCCCACGGGTTTCCCGGTGCACCATGTGGTTGGCGTGGCCGTAGCGCGTGCCAATCTCCAGGAACGAGACTGCGCCAGGTGTGACCTCGGCGCTGATCAGGCGTGGGTCGGACGCGCTGCCCAGCGTATGGTGAAAGCCTCCGGAACGCGGTGTGTCGCGCAGCAGGTCGGTGGCTTCGTCCAGCGTCGTGCAGTCCAGCACCGCGCGCGCCAGGAACATGCGCGGCACGCCTGCATACCGTTGGCGGGTACGCAGGTTGTTGATGGTCTGCACCAGGCCTGCCCGGTTCGCCCCGAAGGTGTGCCCGGGCAATGAGCCGGGGTAATAGAAGCTGAGATAACCCGGCGCGTCGTCCAGCGCCACGTCAACCAGATGGCAGCGGCCATACAGATAGGGGTCGCCGTCTTCGTTGTGGCCGATCCAGCGTGAACCGTCCGCCGCCTTCAACGCGACCGAGGTGCAACTGTCTCCGGTGCTGTGCAGCAGGTCGCCACGGCAGTTCCAGAGCAGCACGTCTTGGACCGGCATGCGCAGGCCGTCGGCCAGCCCTTCAAGTTCGTCCCAAATCTCCGGCAGCGCCGCCCGGGCTTGCTGACCAAGTTCGGTTACATAAGCGTGGCCGCGCCAGGGCCGCAGGGCTTCCCAGGTGCTGCTTTGGTTCAAATACGCCGACATGATCGGGCGGGCCAGCTTGCCCAGCGCCTGGCCGACCTGGTGCCGATTTCCGGCAATGCGTACATATTTGTAGGGCATGGGGATTCTCCGGGTGTCATGGGGATTGTAATTTTTCTAAGCTCTCTCCGGTGGGGACGGATGCGTTAAGATCCCCAATACGTTGCACCGGAGACCCCGGCGTAGCCAGGAATCATGCCCCTACAACAACCCCGGGGTGCCGACGGTCCCCAAGAGGAGAGTTTCATGATCAAACGTAAAGTCGCCGCCGCCTTGGTCGGCCTGTCCGTGGCCATGTTCGGCGCCGTCTCCGGCGCCCAGGCCCAAGGCAAGGAATTGGTGGTGGCCACCGATACCGCTTTCGTGCCGTTCGAATTCAAACAGGGTAATACCTATGTGGGTTTCGACGTGGATCTCTGGGCAGCCGTCGCCAAGGAACTCAACCTGAAGTACAAGCTCCAGCCGATGGACTTCAACGGCATCATTCCCGGCCTGCAAACGAAGAACATCGACGCCGCGCTGGCGGGCATCACGATCCGCGACGACCGCAAGAAGGTCATCGATTTCTCCGACCCCTACTACGAAAGCGGCCTGGCTATCCTGGTCGGCGAAAAGAACACCGACATCAAGGACGCCAAGTCCCTGGCCGGCAAGACGGTCGCCGTCAAGACCGGCACCGCCACGGTGGACTTCCTGAAGGCTCAGGTGCCGGACGCCAAGCTCAAGCTGTTCCCGAACATCGACAACGCTTATCTTGAACTGGCCACGGGCCGCGTGGATGCCGCCGTGCATGACACGCCCAACGTCCAGTACTACGCCAATACGGCAGGCAAGGGCCGCGTGAAGGTGGTCGGCTCGGTCAAGAGCGGCGACTTCTACGGCATCGCCTTCCCCAAGGGCAGCGAACTCGTCCCGCAGGTGAACAAGGCGCTGGCCACCCTGAAGGCCAACGGCCAGTACGACGCGATCTACGAAAAGTGGTTCGGCAAGAAGCCGTAATCGATGCGAAGTCGCTTTGCATTCGGGGCCGCCCGCCGGTAAGGGCGCCGGACGTTCCAACCGGAACGCCGCGCTCCGGCGGGCGGCCCCGCGCCGTTTCCGCTGCCGGGCGGTTCCACCATGATGCGGCGCAAGATGGCGCCATAGGGGGAATATCGTGGAGTTTGACTGGGGTGTAATTCAAGACGCGCTACCCAACCTGCTTGAGGGTACGCTCATGACCGTCAAGATCACGTTCTGGGGCTTGGTCGGCGGCTTCCTGCTGGGCGCGCTGTCGGGCGTGACACGAGCGTACGGGCATCCGATCCTGTCGGCCATCGCGCAAGTGTATGTGGCCGTCATCCGCGGCACGCCGATCGTCGTGCAGGTGATGTTCATCTACTTCGCCTTGCCGCTGCTGGCCAATATCCGCGTGGACGCCGAATGGGCGGCCATCGTCACGCTTATCATCAATTCCGGCGCCTACATTTCCGAAATCGTGCGCGGCGCGCTGTTGTCCGTGCACAAGGGGTTGAAGGAAGCCGGCCAGGCAATGGGCCTGCCATTCCACAAGATCCTGTTCCATATCATCGGGCCCGTGGCGTTCCGCCGCATGATCCCGCCGTTGGGCAACCAGTGCATCATCAGCCTGAAGGATTCCTCGCTGTTCATCGTGATCGGGGTCGCTGAACTGACGCGCCAGGGGCAGGAGATCATGGCCAGCAACTTCCGCGCCGTTGAAATCTGGTCGGCCGTCGCGATCGTCTACCTGATCCTGACCGGCTTGATGGCCCTGGGCCTGCACCTGGTGGAAAGAAGGATGCGCATACTATGAGCATGGTTGAATTTCATAACGTCACCAAGAACTTCGGCGAGTCCATGGTGCTGAACGGCATCTCGCTGAACATCGATGCGGGCGAGGTCGTGGTGGTGGTCGGGCCCTCGGGGTCCGGCAAGTCCACTTTCCTGCGGTGTATCAACGTGCTTGAAACGATCAACGGCGGCGATCTGCTCGTCGACGGCCTGAGCGTGAAGGGCGACGCCGCCCAGGTGCGCGAGATCCGCCGCGAAGCCGGCATGGTGTTCCAGCAGTTCAACCTGTTCCCGCAGATGACGGCGCTTGAGAACGTCATGTTCGGGCCCGTGCATACGCGCGGGCAGGACCGGGGCGAAGCGCGTGAACTCGCCCAGGGGCTGCTGCATAAAGTCGGTTTGAGCGAACGGATGAACCACTATCCGTCGGAGCTTTCCGGCGGCCAGCAGCAGCGCGTGGCGATCGCCCGCGCGCTGGCGATCAAGCCCAAGCTAATGCTGTTCGACGAGCCCACGTCCGCGCTGGATCCGGAACTGCGCCACGAAGTGCTGAAGGTGATGCGCGACCTGGCGGAAGAGGGCATGACGATGGTGGTCGTCACGCACGAGATGGAATTCGCGCGCAAGGTTGGCAGCCGGCTGATCTTCATCGACGCCGGCAAGATTGCGCATGACGGCCCGCCGGCGGAACTGCTGAGCAACCCGCCCAGCCAGCGCTTGAAGGATTTCCTGCAACACGTGGCGTGAACGGCTGCGGGAAATGAAAAAGCCGGCGCCAAGCGCCGGCTTTTTTTCGCCAGGGCAAAAGGTTAGCCCTTCACCCGGACGATCTTCTGCACCTGCGGCACGTGCCGGATGGCGCGGATGACCTGGGCCAGATGTTTGCGGCTGTCGACCTGGATCGTCAGATGCAAAGACACCGTGGACACCGCGTCGTCGTGCATCGTGACATGCATGATGTTCGCGTCGGCGGCCGTGACTTCCGCCGCCAGGCGTCCCAGCACGCCGCGTTCGTTGCGGGTGACGATGTCCAGGCGCGTGGCCAGGTGCTTGGCCGTGTGCGCGTCCCAGCCCACATTGATCCAGCGTTCCGGCTCGCGCAGGCGCTGGCGGGTGGCGACCGGGCAATCGGCGGTATGCACCACCAGCCCGTGGCCCATGCGCATGCCCGCCACGATCGGGTCGCCGGGCAGCGGGCCGCAGCACGGCGCCAACTGCACCGCTTGGCCTTCGTTGCCCTGGATCAGGATGGGGGCGCTGCGCGCCGACGTCAGCTCGTCCACCGCGGCAGCCGTGGTGGCGACCAGTTGGTGCTCGGGCGCGAAGCGGCGCGCGACCACGGCGGCCAGGCGCTTGCCCAGGCCGATGTCGGCAAGGATCTCTTCGCGCGAACTGGCGCCGGTGCTGCGCGCCAGCTTCTGCCAGGCCGGGTCGTCGGTCGCGGGCATCGGCATGTGCAGCTCTTGCATCGCCTGGCTAAGCAGGCGTTCGCCGAAGGCCACCGATTCTTCGTACTTCACGGTGCGAAGGTAGTGGCGGATTTCCGAGCGCGCGCGGCCTGTGCGCACATAGTTGAGCCATTGCGCGTTGGGGCGCGATGCCGGCGAGGTTACGATTTCCACCGTGTCGCCGCTGTTGAGTTCGGTGCGCAACGGGACGAACTCGCCATTGACCTTGGCCGCCACGGCCTGGTTGCCGATGTCGGTGTGAATCGCATAGGCGAAGTCCACCGGCGTGGCGCCGCGGGGCAGGGAAATGATCTTGCCGCGCGGCGTGAACACGTACACGGCGTCCGGGAACAGGTCGACCTTGACGTGTTCCAGGAATTCGCCGGAATCGCCGGTCTGGCTCTGGATGTCCAGCAGCGATTGCAGCCATTGGTGCGTGCGCTTCTGCAGGTCGTTCAGCGTCAGGTCGGCGCCCTTGTACAGCCAGTGCGACGCCACGCCTTCCTCGGCCACGTGATGCATGTCGCGCGTGCGGAACTGGAATTCCACGGGCGTGCCGTAGGGGCCCACCAGCGTCGTATGCAGGGACTGGTAGCCGTTCACTTTGGGAATGGCGATGTAGTCCTTGAACTTGCCGGGCACCGGGCGATATAGCTGGTGCAGCGTACCCAGCGCCAAATAGCACTCGGGCAGCGTATGGACGATGACGCGAAAGCCGTAGATGTCCAGCACGTCCGAAAACGACTTCTTCTGGTCGACCATCTTGCGATAGATGCCATAAAGCGTTTTCTCGCGGCCGGTCACTTCGGCTTCGATGCCGGCGGCGGGCAGCGAGGCCCGGACCGAATCGGCGATCTTCGTGATGACTTCGCGGCGGTTGCCGCGCGCCGCCAGCACGGCCTTGTACAGCACCTGGTAGCGGTTCGGGTACATGGCCGCGAAACACAAGTCCTGCAGTTCGCGAAACAGCAGGTTCAAGCCCAGGCGATGGGCGATGGGCGCGTAGATGTCCAGGGTTTCGCGGGCGATGCGCCGGCGCTTTTCCGGATTGACCGCGTCCAGCGTGCGCATGTTGTGCAGGCGGTCGGCCAGCTTGATGAGGATGACGCGCACATCGCGCGCCATCGCCAGCAGCATCTTGCGGAAACTTTCGGCCTGTTGTTCGGCCTTGGTGGCGAAGTCCAGGCGGTCAAGCTTGGACAGGCCGTCGACCAGTTCGGCGACTTCAGGGCCGAATTTCTCGGCAAGCTCGTGCTTGGCGATGCCCTGGTCTTCCATCACGTCATGCAGCAGGGCAGCCGACAGCGCGTTGACGTCGAGCTTCCAGCCTGCGCAGATTTCCGTGACGGCGATGGGGTGAGAGATGTAGGGCGAACCGCTGGCGCGGAACTGGCCCAGATGCGCCTGGTCCGCGAAGCGATAGGCTTCGCGCACGCGCTCTACATCTTTCTTGTCGAGATAGCTGCCGATGATTTCGGTCAGCGGCGCCAGCGAAGCAACCGGCGAGGCGGTCGCGTCCGCCGCTTCTTGCGCGGCGACGGACGGTGGCGTAGAGAGTTTTTTGTCTTTCTTGCCCGTGCGGCGCCCTAGACGGGAGCCGGCACGTAGTGCGGCAAGCAGACCAGATGAAGCGTACTTCAGCCCGGGAAAAGCCATGCTTGCCGCCCCCCGGAGACTATCAGGTGGGAACTTTACGCAGCATTTCCACGCCGGTTAGGCCGCCCGCGATTTCGCGCAGTGCAGTGACCGTGGGCTTGTCTTTGCTGTCCAGGCGCGGGGCATGGCCTTGCGCCAACTCGCGAGCGCGATACGTCGCGGCCAGCGTGAGCTTGAAACGGTTGGGGATTTGATTCAGACAGTCTTCGACGGTAATGCGAGCCATTAGGACACCTGGTGCTGATGGATGATAGGGAGAATGCGTTCGGCTCAGTGTTCGGCCGGAATGCCGAGTTGCGAGAACAACTGGGCGTGGCGGGCGGCCTGAGACGAAAAGCGCAGCCGCGCGGCACTGACGATTTGTATCAGTTCCGACAAGGCTACGCTAAATTCTTGATTAATAATAACATATTCGCATTCAGGCGCGTGGGCGATTTCGCCGCCTGCGGCCATGAGCCGGCGCGCGATCACCTGGGGGGCATCCTGGCCCCGCGCCTTGAGCCGGCTTTCGAGTTCGTCAATGGACGGCGGCAGCACGAAAATGCCGATTGCGCCGGGGAAACGTTGCTTGACCTGGCGAGCGCCTTGCCAATCGATTTCCAGCAGGACATCTCGGCCTTCGCGGGTGGCGGCGTCGATGCGGTCGCGCGGCGTGCCGTAGAAATTGCCGTGGACTTCCGCCCATTCCAGCAGATTCTGGTCTTCGCGCATGCGCTTGAAGTCGTCAGGCGTTACGAAGCGGTATTCACGGCCGTCTTCTTCGCCCGGACGGGGTGCGCGCGTGGTGCAGGAAATGGACAGTTCGATGGACGGGTCTTGCTGGAGCAAGGCCTTGACCAGGCTGGACTTGCCCGCGCCGCTGGGCGCGACGACCATGAAGACGTTTCCGGGGTTGGCGTGCATGAATATGACCGGCGTGTGATGCTAAGACCGGAAGTCTAGCAAATCGCGTGGCGCGGCAGGGGGAAACCCGCTGTCCGGCCCCGCGATTTTTTTGGGCGTGGATGCGGCGCTTGCCGCTTGCCCCGGCCGATCAACCGGCGGGCTTGGCCGCAGCCTGGATCAGCTTGCCGCCGGGCGGCGGGGAGTCGCTGCCCAGCAAATGCCCGTTGACCTCGATGCCATACAGGGAATCGTCCGAATCGTGGTACTTGGCCCGCGTCGCCGCGACGGACCCGGCATAACGCGGATCTTGCGGGCGTTCATGGGCGTTCATGAAATAGGCCACGTCCCAGGCTTCCTGGTCGCTCAGCATGCCGGCCTGGCCCAAGGGCATATTGGCCTTGATGAAACCAGCGGCGTTGCCGATCTGGTGCATGCCCGCGCCCCAGTTGAACGAGTCGGCGCCCCACAGGGCGGGAAACACCCAATGCTTGCCGTTCTTCTGGCCCTGGCCGTCCGCGCCGTGGCAGACCGCGCAGTACTGGGCGTAGACCTTGCCGCCGCGCACGTAGTCGGCCTTTTGCGCCGGCGCCGGCAGTTTGCGGTAGCCCTGGCCCTCCAGCACCACGCCCGTGGGCGCCTTGCTGGCCAGCCAGAACATATAGCTTTGCAAGGCCGTCAGCGTGGGGTCGTCGGCGGCGGGCGCCTTGCCGTTCATGCTGAACCGGAAGCAGCCTTGCAGGCGCTCGGCCAGCGTGTTGACGTGTTCGTTCTTGGCCCGATAGGCGGGATACAGCACGTAGGCTGCCCACATGGGTGCGGAGTCGGGGCGCCGGCCCGCGTCCAGGTGGCAGCTGGTGCAGTTCAGGTCGTTGCCGACGAACTTGCCGGCCATCTTGGGCGTGTGCAGGAAAATCTGTTCGCCCTGGCGCACGATCTTGCCGAATTCGGTGTCGGGCAACGAAGCGGCCGACGGGGGCGTGAAGGCGGGGCGGGGCTCGGCGGCGAGCGCGGTGCCCGAAAGCGCCAGGCAGGCGGCGGCGAAACCCAGGCGGGAAAGCGGAAGGCGGATCATTGCTTGGCCCCCTCGGCGGCATTGGCTTGCGAGGCAAGCAGGTCGGCGGCCTTGGGCAGGCCGGCATAGTAGGCGGATACCGCATCGATGTCGGCGTCGGTCAGGCGGGTGGCGACCGCGGGCATCAGGCCCAGCGGGCCGGGCGGGCGCTGGCCTTGCTGCCACGCGCGCAATTGGCCGGCGATGTAGGCGGCGGGTTGGCCCGCCAATGCGGGAAAGTTGTCGCCCACGCCGATGCCGCCGGGGCCGTGGCATTGATTGCAGGCGGGCACATTCTTGTCCCAGGCGCCGCGCGTGGCCAGCCACGCGCCGGTATCGGCAGGCTTGACCGGGTGCATGGCCGTGGCGGCCAGCCGGTCCACATTCAACGGGGAAGGCAGGCTGGCGTAGTAGCTGGCCACGGCTTGTTGCTGCGCGGGATCCAGCGCCTTGGCCGTTGCGGCCATGACGGGACTGACCCGCGACCCATTGGCCATCGCTTCCAGCTGCTCCGCCAGATACTTGGCGCCGATGCCCGCCAATTGCGGAAAGCCCGCGGCGGGGTTGCCTTCGCCGCGGGCGCCATGACAGGTGATACAGGCGGGCGCGCCATTGGCCCCCTGGGTGCTGATCTGTTTGCCGTCAGGCGCGGCTTGCGCGCTGGCCGCTGTGGCGATCAGCGCGCCAAGCGCAAGCGCGCGTGGAAGGGACCGTAGGGTCATGGTTGCCTGCTCCGAGGAATGTTATTGGAGTTTGGGTAATAAGCTAATTTCCACAAATTATATAAACACTTGTGACAGATCAACGCGAAATCGCCGGCTTGAGCCGCTGCAATCGCGTTTCTTTTGCTTGCTTGAGAGAAGGAGAAAGTGTGTCGTGGCTGCTAACTTTGCTTGCAGCATCGGGGGAATGATTCGGGTAGCATCACGCCGATTGAGAACAAGGAGAATCCGATGCACACAAACGAGATCGAACCGCCCCGCGTGGCCCTGGTGACCGGCGCCGGCACTGGAATTGGGCGCGCCGTGGCGCTTGAATTCCTGGCCCAGGGTTATCGCGTGGTGTTGGCCGGCCGCCGCCGCGAGCCGCTGGAAGCGACCCGCACGGCGGCGGGCGAAGACGGCGTGAGGGCGCTGGTGGTGCCCACCGACGTGACCGACGAAAACGCCGTGCGTGATCTGTTCGACACCGCTCAGCGCGAGTACGGCCGCCTGGACGTGTTGTTCAACAATGCGGGCCGCGGCGCGCCGGCCATGCCCATCGAAGAATTGCCGGTGGCGGTGTGGCGCGAGGTGGTCGACACCAACCTGACGGGCATGTTCCTGTGCGCGCAGGCGGCCATCCGCATCATGAAGGCGCAAACGCCGCAAGGCGGCCGCATCATCAATAACGGATCGATTTCATCGCACGCGCCGCGCCCGTTCTCGATCGCGTATACCGCGACCAAGCATGCCGTGACCGGGCTGACCAAGTCGATTTCGCTGGATTGCCGGCCCTACAGTATTGCCTGCGGCCAGATCGACATCGGCAACGCGGCTACCGACATGACCGAACGCATGGCGGCCGGCATTCTGCAGGCGGACGGCAGCACCAAGGTCGAGCCCCGCATGGACGTCGCGCACGTGGCGCAGGCAGTTGCCGCGATGGCGCGCCTGCCGCTGGAAGCCAACGTGCAGTTCATGACCATCATGGCCACCAACATGCCGTTCGTCGGCCGAGGCTGAACGTACGAAGAGCCTGCGGCGGGACGCTCCCGTGGCAGGCTCGGCAAGGCCCCCAGAAAGGCGCCCCGGCAGGCGCCTTTTTTCCGCCTGGACGGGTCGGAACGGCTGTTAGCGGGACGCCTGGGCCAACAACTGGCCTTGGGTCGTATCCAGATAACGCCGTGCGCCGACGTAACGCTTGGTCCAGTAGGGATTCTTCATTTCATCGACACGCACCTTGGTGCCGCGGCGCGGCGCGTGAACGAACTTGTTCTGGCCGATGTAGATGCCGACGTGCGAGGTCACGCCGCGCCCGCGCGTGGCGAAGAACACCAGGTCGCCGGGGCGCAGTTCTTTCTTGTTGGACACGGATTCGCCCGAGGTGCGCTGCGCGCGGGCCGTGCGGGGAAGTTCGAGTCCGGCGATTTCGCGGAACACATACAGGACCAGCCCGCTGCAATCGAAACCTTCTGCGTCGTCGCCGCCCCAGCTGTAGGGCGTGCCGATCGCGTCCAGCCCTGCTTGCACGACGCGTTCACGCAGGGTGGGAACGGTGGGCTCCTGCGCCAGGCGCAGGCCGCTGAGCGTCGGGCGGGCTTGCTCGGAGGGGATGGACGCCTGGGCGGCGCCGGGGATCCAGGAGAGGGTCAGGGCCAGAAGGGGCGCTGACAGGAAAACGGGAATGCTGAAATTGGCAATTCGGACTTTTCGCGTGGGCGGAGTCATTACGTCACTTCAAAAATCGGAGTGGGCGGCATGGCTTTGCCCTGAGGGGGCAAGCCGGCGGAAAGGGGCGCATCCCGCGCGCGCACGCCCCGGATGCTCGCAAATTATAATGGAATAAAGTTTCATTACATTTGTAGTGCAATGCAGCATTATTCGCCGCGCGCCGTTACGCCGCGCCTGGGGCGAGACGTAACGGCGGGGGCGGAACCACCTGTCAGAAGCTACCGCGCATGCCGACCATGACCGCACGCCCGCCTTCCGGCGCGACGTCCCGCAGCACCGAGGTCGCGTAGCGGATGTCCTGATTGGTCAGGTTGATGCCGCGCACGTAAGCCTGCCACTGCACCCCGGTGGCCTTGAAGCGATAGCCGGCGTTGGCGTCCAGACTGTAGTAGCCGGCCGTGGAGGTGTCGTTGGCAGGATGATCGTGCTGGGCGAACGCCTTGGAGACGCTGACGCCCGCGCTGTACGGGCCATAGCCGTAATCCAGCGCCACGCGCAGGCGCAGCGGCGGGATGCGGGGCAGCGAACGCCCGGTATCCCGGTTACGCGACACCGTGTAGTCGCCCGACAGGCCCAAGTCCAGCGCGTGGCCGTCGTGCTGCAGGATGCGGGTGACGTTTTCCGCCTCCACGCCGTACAGGCGGGCCGAGACTCCCTGGTAGCGTGCCTCGGGCAGGGCGCCGTCGTCGCCGGCCGCCACCACGTCGCCATCGTCGTTCCGATAGCGGCCGGTGTTGGTCTCTGCCAGATAGTTGGCGAAGCTGCTGTAGAAAACGCCCACGCTGCCGTGATCCGTGCCGTCCTTGTAGCGCAAGGACAGATCGCCGGACCAGGCGCGCTCCTTGCCCAGATTCTGATCCCCGACCAGGTATTGGCCGGTGGCGGCGTGCGGGCCGTTGGCGTACAGCTCGTAGAACGTGGGCGCCCGTTCGGTGTAGGCACCGTTGGCCGCCAGCGACCAGACCGGGGTCAGCTTGTAGACGGCGCCCAGCGAAAAACTGCCTGCCGTGAAGCTGCGGCCGGCCGAATCGTCGAACCGGTCATTGCCGCCTGCTGCCGGGTTTAGCCGCGTGTGATCCATGCGGGCGCCGGCCGACAGCGTCAGGCGTTCGGTCAGGTTCCACTCCTCAAGCGCAAAAAGGGCGGCGGAGTCGGTGTCGGTGGTCGGCACCAGCGCTTCGTCTCCCAATGCTGAAAAGCGCGTCTGGCCCAGTTGCAGCCCGACCACGCCATGCAGCGGGCCGATGTCGGCGTGCCGGGCTTCAAGGCGCGCCTCATAACCCCGGTTCTTGAAGACCGTGCCGGTTTCGCCGTCTTCGATTTCCTTGTGCTGGTAGTCGGTATAGGCGAAGTTCAGCTTGATGCTCTGGAACGGGCCGGTCAGGTCGCGCAGTTCACCGGCCAGGCCGAAGCGTTCCTGGTGCATCTTGAGGCGCACGTCGGCTTCGGCGACCGAACCGTAATTGGAGTCGTAACCGCTGTAGGACAGGCCGGCGTAGCCGTGTTCGCCGGTCCAGGACATGCCCAGCGCGCCGCCGCTGGCCTCGCCGTCGCTGTTGGGCAGGCGGTCGCGGGGCTGGTCGGCGTCGGGGCCGTCGGCGGCGCGCTGCGTGGCGGTGCGGGCATAGCCGGGGATGCGCAGCGTGCCGGTCTTGCGGCCGAAGACGTCGGCATGGATGGCGAAGGTGCCGTCGCCGCCCTCCAGTTGGACGGCACCGTTGCGGTCATTGTTGGCGCCGCCATAGCTGCCGCCCACGTCACCGTGGATGCCATTGATGGGTTCGGTGGGAATGCGGTTGTCCAGCGTGTTGACGACGCCGCCGATGGCGTTGCCGCCATACAGCAGGGCGGCGGGCCCGCGCAGGATCTCGACGCGGTTGGTGGATAGCGGGTCTTGCGGGACGGCGTGGTCAAACGACAGCGATGATGCGTCCAGCGTGCCGACGCCGTTGTTCAGCAAACGGATGCGGTCGCCATCCAGCCCGCGGATGATGGGCCGGCCAACCATGGGGCCATAGCTGGTGGTGGACACGCCGGGCAGCCCGTTCAGCGTTTCACCCAGGTTGGAGCCGCGCCGCAGGTCCAGCTCCTGCCCTTGAAGTACCGTGGAAGGCGAGGCCAGCTCGTCGCTGCCCAGCGGGTTGGCGGTGATGACGACGGGCGACAGCGTGGCGGTGTCGGGCGCGACCTGCGCACGGGCTGCGGCGGGCAAGGCCAGGGGCAACGCAGCCAGGCAAGCAAGGGCCAGCGGACGCAGGGCGAAGGCGCGCAGGGGCGCGCGTGCCCCGGCGGGGACGGTCGGAAAATTCATGATGGCAATCCAGGATGCCGGCGGTAACGCCGGTGGATGAAATCGAGCACCGCCACAAGGCGGCTGACAAGGCGGATTTCAGGCCTGGACGGGCGGGGCGCGGGATTGGAACCAGGTTCCGCCGACGGCGGTGGTACCCGCGGGCAAATGGGCCACCGGCGCCGCAGGAGCGGCGTGCCCGCCGATCCACGCGAACGACGACGGCAGCGTCGCGTCCAGGAGGTCCCACAGTTGGCACAGGTCGCAGTGGCCTAGTTTTTCATGCGGGTGGGCATCGTCCTGGCTGGCGGCGGGCGCCTCGCCCAGATGCGTCAGCGCATGGCGCAGGCTGCCCATCGGCGCCAGCAGCAGGCAAACGGACAGCCAGGCAAGCACGGCCCAGCGCGCGTAGAGCGGCGGGGCGGCGTTGCGGTGGCCGGGCAGGGACGGCATGGACAAAGGGGACAGGAAATTCGAAGAATCGGAATGATATATTGTTTCTATATCATTGGCGATGGCGCCGCCGCGCAGGCGCGCCGGAATATGACGCTTCATCTGCGACGCGCTCGGGCATAATCGGCAGACAAGAAAGCGGAGTAAAGCTCAATGATGAATGCAGTCCACCCTTTGTCGTCGATGAACCGGCCTGACGCCATGCCCTTTGAACCTTTCCTGGACGCCCGGGCGGCAGTCGACCGGTTGGCTGAAATCTATGCGCGCAATACGGCCTTTTTGCGCGCGGCGTTCCGCGAGGTCCTGAACGGCACCGGCAACGGCCGCGAACGCGCCCGCGCCTATTACCCGGCGATCCGCATCGTGGTCGAAACCTACGACCCGATCGATACGCGCCTGTCCTATGGCCATGTGGCCGAGCCGGGCATCTACCAGACCACGGTCACGCAACCCGAACTGTTCCGCGACTACCTGATCGAGCAGGTCGGCCAACTGCTGCAGAACCACCGCGTGGCGGTGGAGGTCGGCGAATCGGATTCCCCCATCCCGCTGCATTTCGCGTTTCCGGAGGGGGCCTATGTCGAGGGCGAGCACCTGGAGGCCTTGAAGCGCCCCCTGCGCGACCTGTTCGACGTGCCGGACCTGGCCGTGACAGACGACGCCATCGTCAACGGCTCCTGGCGCGGCAAGGAAGGGGAACCCAAGCCGCTGGCGCCGTTCACCGCCCAGCGCGTGGATTATTCGCTGCACCGCCTGCAGCACTACACCTCGACGGCGCCGGCGCACTTCCAGAATTTCGTGCTGTTCACCAACTACCAGTTCTATGTGGACGAGTTCTGCGCCCGCGCCCGGGCGCTGATGGCCAGCGGCAACGAGGACTATGACATGCTGGTCGAGCCCGGCAACCGCATCACCCGCCGCGGTGAAAGCGGCCCGGGCGACGAGGGGCAGTCCGCCCGCTTGCCGCAGATGCCTGCCTACCACCTGGTGCGCGGCGACCATTCCGGCATCACGCTGGTGAACATCGGCGTGGGCCCGTCCAACGCCAAGACCATCACCGACCATATCGCCGTGCTGCGCCCGCATGCCTGGCTGATGCTGGGCCACTGCGCGGGCCTGCGGGATTCGCAGCGCCTGGGCGATTACGTGCTGGCGCACGGCTACGTGCGCGAGGACCACGTCCTGGATGCCGACCTGCCCACCTGGGTACCGGTCCCCGCGTTGGCGGAAGTCCAGGTGGCGCTGGAGCAGGCGGTGGAAGAAGTGGCGGGACTGTCGGGGTGGGACTTGAAGCGCATCATGCGCACCGGCACGGTCGCCACCATCGACAACCGCAACTGGGAACTGCGCGACCACGTGGAACTGGTCGAGCGTTTTGCGCAATCCCGGGCGATCGCGCTGGATATGGAGTCGGCCACCATCGCGGCCAACGGGTTCCGCTTCCGTGTGCCCTACGGCACATTGCTGTGCGTGTCCGACAAGCCTCTGCATGGCGAATTGAAGCTGCCCGGCATGGCCAGCGTGTTCTATCGCCGCCAGGTCAATCAGCATCTGGAGATCGGCATCCGGGCGCTGGAGCGGTTGCGCGACATGCCGCCCGAGCGGCTGCATTCGCGCAAATTGCGCACGTTCATGGAAACCGCTTTCCAATAGCAGGATCCGTCCCCGATGCCTCGCCATTTTTCGCGGCGAGGCGGTTTGCGCTATTCTCGCGCGTTGCCCGGTAATCCCAAGGCATCCGCAGCGCACCGCGCGGGTGCCTTCACGACGTGAAGGAAAAGCATTTTGGCACCATCGGAACACGATGAAGGCCGCGCAGGCGGCACGCGCGCAGCGAAGGCGGATCAGCCGTCCGAACTGCGCCGCACCCTGTCCGCACGCCACCTGACCATGATCGCGGTCGGCGGGTCCATCGGGACCGGCCTGTTCGTCGCCTCGGGGGCGACCATCGCCAAGGCCGGACCCGGGGGCGCGTTGCTGGGGTATGTGCTGATCGGGGTGATGGTCTATTTCCTGATGACCAGCCTGGGTGAATTGGCCGCCGCGATGCCGGTGTCGGGTTCGTTCTCCACCTACGGCGCCCGCTATGTCGAAGACGGATTTGGCTTCGCGCTGGGCTGGAACTATTGGTACAACTGGGCGGTCACCGTGGCGGTGGACCTGGTGGCGGCGCAGCTCGTCATGGCGTACTGGTTTCCGGACGTGCCCGGCTTCTACTGGAGCGCCTTGTTCCTGGCGATCACCTTCGGCCTGAACGCCATGTCGGCGCGCGGATTCGGCGAGGCCGAATTCTGGTTCGCGCTGATCAAGGTGGTGGCCGTGCTGGGTTTTGTTGCCATGGGCGTGATGATGCTGCTGGGCATCATCCGCGGCGGCGAGACGGGCGGCGTGGCCAACTGGACGGTCGGCGACGCGCCGTTCGCCGGCGGCTTCGCGGCGCTGATCGGCGTTGCGATGGTGGTGGGCTTTTCGTTCCAGGGCACCGAACTCATCGGTATCGCCGCGGGCGAATCCAAAGATCCGGCGCGCAATTTGCCGCGCGCGGTGCGCCAGGTGTTCTGGCGCATCCTGCTGTTCTACGTCATGGCCATCCTGGTGATCGGCTTGCTGATCCCCTATACCGATCCGCATCTGTTGCGCAACGAGGTCGAGGACATCAGCGTCAGCCCGTTTGCCCTGATCTTCGAGCGCGCCGGCCTGCTGGGGGCGGCCTCTGTCATGAACGCCGTGGTGCTGACGTCGGTGCTGTCGGCGGGCAACTCGGGCATGTATGCGGCCACGCGCATGTTGTACAGCCTGGCGCGCGAGGGCAAGGCGCCGCGCATCTTCGGCCGCATTTCGCGCAATGGCGTGCCGTTGTGGGCGTTGCTGGCCACCACCGTGGTGGCGGCGCTGTGCTTCTTCACCTTCATCTTCAGCCCCAATGCGGTCTACATCTGGCTGCTGAACACGTCGGGCATGACGGGCTTCATCGCCTGGCTGGGCATCGCCATCAGCCACTACCGCTTCCGCCGCGGCTATGTGAAGCAGGGCCACAATCTGGCTGACCTGCCGTATGTGTCGCCGTTCTTTCCGTTTGGCCCCATCTTCGCCTTTGTGCTGTGCCTGATCATCACCCTGGGCCAGAACTATCAGGCGTTCCTGCAGGACCGGATCGATTGGGGCGGCGTGGTGGCCACCTATGTGGGCATTCCGCTGTTCCTGCTGATCTGGCTGGGTTATCGGCTGGCGCGCGGATCGCGATTCATCAGCTATCGGGACATGCGCTTCCCGGATGCGCGCGCCCGCAGCCAATACCTGGATTCGGCCCTGCGCGGCGAGCCCGCGGCGGGCGAGGTGCGCTGAACCCCCGTCTGCGGGAGGCGGACATCATTCAGATGATGTTCTTTTCCCGCAGCGGACGGTTGTCCAGAATGCGTTGGAACGACAGGGGCGACAGGTCAAGGCTGCGGTATTCGCCGTGGGCCAGCAGCTCGGCGATGCCGCGCCCGGCGGCAGGCGCCTGCTGCAAACCGTGCCCCGAGAAGCCGTTGACGAAGAACAGGTTGGGGCAGTCGGGGTGGGCCCCGATGATGGCGTTCTGGTCGAACAGGTTCATCTCGTAATAGCCGGCCCAGGCGCTTTGGACTCGTACCGCCTCAAACGCGGGTACCCGTTGGGCCAGCAGTGGCCACACATGGGCATCGAACGCCTCGTGCTGCGCTTGCAGCGGCATGTCGTCAGCATCGTCCGACGGATCGGGTGCGAAGCCGCACAGGAATCGTCTGCCTTCGGGGCGGAACCAGATGCCCGAAGGGTCGATCAGCAAGGGGCACCGGGGAAGCGCCTGCGGGCAACTGAAGCTGAATACGGTGCGGCGCCGGGCGCGCACCGGGAGGTCGATGCCGGCCCAGCGGGCGACGCGGGCGGCCCAGGGACCGGCGGCGTTGACGACGGCGTCGCAGGCCAGCGCCGCGCCCCGGTCGAGCCAGACGCCATTGATCCGGGAACCCTCTTGCAGCAATCCCACCGCTTCGCCGCGCACGTAGCGCACGCCTTGCGCGATGGCTTTCTTGCGCAGCGCCTGCATCAGCCCGTAGCCGTCGAACCAACCTTCGCCGGAAAGGCCCAGCGCGCCCAGCGCCAGGTCGCCGGTATGCAGCCACGGAAAACGCGCGCCCAATTCGGCGGGCTGGAGCAGGGCGACGTCCACGCCGTGCGCGACCTGGGTGGCATGGTTGTCACGTAGCGCGGCGCTGCCGGCCGGGCTGGCCAGGTACAGATAGCCAGGTTCGGTCAAGCCCACGTCGGGCGCGGGATCGTCGACATACAAGGTGCGGTCCAACGTACGGAGAAATGCGATGCCCGCCTGCGACATACCGATATTGACCGGGCTGGTGAACTGCTGGCGGATCGAACTGGCCGACAGCGCCGACGAGGCTTGCGCGTAGGTCGGGTCGCGTTCGATCACGGTCACGTCGAACGCGCCGGGCACAAGGCTCAGGAAATACGCCACGGAGCTGCCCATGGCGCCTCCGCCAATGATGACGACACGTTGCATGGACCGGCTTTCCGCGTAAGGCGTGGTTACTCGATGTTCTGGGCTTGCTCGCGCATCTGCTCGATCAGCAGCTTCAGGTCCATGGCGGCGCGCGTGACTTCCATGCTGCCCGCCTTGGAGCCCAGCGTATTGGCTTCGCGGTTCATTTCCTGGAACAGGAAGTCCAGGCGCTTGCCGGCGCTGCCCGCGTTCTTCTTGCCGGAGGCGGACTTGCCGCCGCCATCGGTCAGCAGGTGGCGCAGCTCTTCCAGATGCGAACGCAGGCGCGACAGCTCCTCCGCCACGTCGATGCGCAGCGCGAACAGGTTGGCCTCTTGGGAGAGACGTTCGGAGAGTTCCGCTCCGGAGATATGGGTGAAGCCGCCCGGAAAGGCTGTTTCCACGCTTTCACGCAGCTTGGCGGCCAGCTTGTCGCGGTGGTCGGACAGCAACTGGGGCAGATGGGCCTGCACGATGTCGACGACGCGCGCCACGCCGTCGGCGCATTCGCGCATCATGCCTGCCAGGCGTTCGCCTTCGCGGGCGCGGCCTTCCTGCAATTGGGTCAGGGCCTGCTGGCCTGCCTGCAGGCAGGCCGCGCCCCAGATTTGGGGGTCAAGCGCGTCGTTGCCGCGTTGGCCGGGCCAATTGAACAATTCCACCAGGCGGGGCGGCGCGATGTCGGGGACGATGCGGCGGGCGGCCTGAAGCTGCTCGGCCAGGCTTTCAAGCCAGGCGGGATCCAGCTTGGACAGGTCGGTGCTGGCGTTGCGGGTGAACGAGACGCGGATTTCGACCTTGCCGCGCGCCAGGTTGGCGGTCAGCAGTTCGCGCAGCGGCGTTTCAACGTGGCGCAGTTCGTCGGGCAGGCGGAAATACAGGTCGAGGAAGCGGCTGTTGACGCTGCGCAGTTCGATGGCAAGCGTGCCTTGCTCTAGGTCTGCTCGGGCGTTGCCGAAGGCGGTCATGCTGCGAATCATGATGGGCGTTTCCTGGTGATATATCGCGGCAGGATACTCCAAGCGGGGATTTCCTGCGGCGCCTTGCCCGTACAATGCCGCGAATCAACGTTCATGTCTGGAGTCTGCCTGTGACCACTACGCCCACCATCGCCCGTCCGTCCGGCCGCGCCGTCGACGAATTGCGGCCGTTCGCGCTGGAGCGCGGTTTTACGCGCTACGCCGAAGGGTCGGTGCTGGTGAAGGCCGGCGACACCCATGTGCTGTGCACCGCCAGCGTGCTGGAGAAGGTGCCGCCGTTCCTGAAGGGCAAGGGCGAAGGCTGGGTCACGGCCGAATACGGCATGCTGCCGCGCGCCACGCACACGCGCGGCGACCGCGAGGCCGCCCGTGGCAAGCAAAGTGGCCGCACGCAGGAAATCCAGCGCCTGATCGGCCGCAGCCTGCGCGCCGTGTTCGACATGAAGGCCCTGGGCGAACGCACGCTGCACCTGGACTGCGATGTGTTGCAGGCCGACGGCGGCACGCGTTGCGCCAGCATCACCGGCGCCTGGGTCGCGGCGGCGGATGCGGTGGCCTTGCTGATGAAGCGCGGCGACCTGGCCGTCAACCCGATCCGCGACGCGGTCGCGGCGGTATCGGTCGGCCTGGTGCAAGGCCGCTCGGTGCTGGACCTGGACTATCAGGAAGATTCAGCGTGCGATGCCGATGTGAACGTCATCATGACAGGCAGCGGCGCGTTCGTTGAAGTACAGGGCACGGGCGAAGGCGCAACCTTCACCCGCGCCGAACTGGACACGATGCTGGTGCTGGCCGAAGGCGGCATCGCCAGCCTGGTGCGCGCGCAACGCGCGGCGCTGGCCTAGGGGGCGAGCGCGGTTCCAGGACCCCGACCGGTTCTTGCCATGAAAAAACAGCCGCGTGAGCGGCTGTTTTTCATGGGGGCGCCAGGAACCGGCAGGAAACTAGGCGGCCTTGCGCGACAACAGGGCGTCGATCTTGACCACGTCCTCCAGCCCCCAGATCGTGCCGATCAGCCCGCGCAATTCTGGTTCCGTGGCGGCGTCCGCATAGCGGCCCAGGCTGAGGGTCTTGTCCTCGATTTCGGAACGGCTCAGCGTGTTGCCGGGGTCGCCCTTGGGTTCGTCCACGCGGCCGTGCACCGTGCGGCCATCTCGGGTGGTGACGGTGACCTTGCCGATCCAGCGCTGCGGATAAGCGTTGTCGACTTCTTCGTCCAGCACCATTTCAACTTTGCCTCGGAAGTCGGCGACCGCCGGATCGTCCAATCCGGCGTCGAATTCGGCCAGGCCTGCACGGCCTTTACGGGCGATCAGGGCAAGCACCGTGCCCATCGAGAACTTCGACTGGTGCACGGTCTGCGGATTGACGACCGGGCCCAGAACGTCGATAGCGCCCTGGTGCACATGGGCCACGACGCGCGCCACATCGGCTTCCGTCAGGTTGTTCTCGCGCAGCGCCTGTTGCAGCGCGTCGGCGGCCGGGTGGGTATGGCGGCAGGAGGCGTGGAACTTGAACGAGGTCTCGGCCAGCGCCCAGCGTTCGCCCAGGCGGTCGCAGAGTTTTGAGGGGTCGGCGTCGGTGGACATGCCGGCCGCCATGCCCTGTGGGCCTTCCAGGATGTGGCGGGCGCCGGTGAAGCCTTCGCGCGCCAGATAGGCGGCGGTGATGCCGTCGGCAGCCGCCTTGGCGGTGTGCAATTGCTTGGAATCGGCGGCGTCGCGCAGGAATTCCCACAGGCCGGCGGCCTGGGTGCCGGCCGAACCCAATGCGTGCAGCATCTGTTCCGGGGACAGCTTGAGCAGGTGGCCGGTGGTGACGGCAGCGGCCAAGGTGCCCGCGGTGCCGGTGGTGTGGAAGATCTTGTAGTGCGAGCGGCCCAGGAATTCACCGACGCGGATCCCGACTTCATAGCCGGCGACAGCGGCCGTCAGCATGTCGCGGCCCGAGCTGCCCAGCGCTTGCGCCACGGCCAGCGCGGGCGGGAACACCACGGCGGCGGGGTGGAACACCGAACCGTTATGGACGTCGTCCTGTTCGACCACGTGCGCCGCGGCCGCATTGACCATGGCGGCGAACATCGGCGACGTGCGGCGGCGCGTGATCAGCACTTCGCTGGGGCCGTCGGCGGGACCCATGGCCGCGGCGTAGCGGTCGATGGCCTGCACGGCGCGGGCGGAGGCGCCGGCCAGGATCGAGGCCAGGCAATCCAGGAGCAGGTCTTCGGCGCGGCGCAATACCGGGGCCGGGATGTCCTCGTAGCGCAGGTTGGCCGCAAAGGCCGCGAGCTCGGCGCTGAGGTGAGGGGTGTCTTTGGCTGCGTTCATGAGCGGGGTCGGATCAGAAGGAGCGGGGCAGGCCCAGGATGTGTTCGGCGACGTAGGACAGGATCAGGTTGGTGGAGATGGGCGCCACCTGATACAACCGCGTCTCGCGGAATTTGCGTTCGACGTCGTACTCGGTCGCGAAGCCGAACCCGCCGTGGAACTGCAGGCAGGCGTTGGCGGCTTCCCAGGACGCGTCGGCGGCCAGCAGCTTGGCCATGTTGGCCTGGGCGCCGCAGGGTTGATGGGCGTCGAACAGCCGGCAGGCCTCGTAGCGCATCAGGCTGGCGGCTTCCACGTTGATGTGGGCGCGGGCGATCGGGAATTGCACGCCCTGGTTCTGGCCGATGGGCCGGCCGAACACCATGCGTTCCTTGGCGTAGGCGGTAACCTTGTCCACGAACCAGTAGCCGTCGCCGATGCACTCGGCGGCGATCAGGGTGCGTTCGGCGTTCAGGCCGTCCAGGATGTACTTGAAGCCTTTGCCTTCTTCGCCGATCAGGTTCTCGACGGGGATTTCCAGATTGTCGAAGAACAGTTCGTTGGTCTCGTGATTGACCATGTTGGGGATCGGGCGGATCGTCATGCCATGCTTGACGGCGTGATGCAGGTCCACCAGGAAGATCGACATGCCCTCGGACTTGCGCGTGACCTGGTCCAGCGGCGTGGTGCGCGCCAGCAGGATCATCAGGTCCGAATGCTGCACGCGCGAGATCCAGACCTTCTGGCCGTTGATCACATAGCGGTCGCCGCGGCGCACGGCGGTGGTCTTGATCTTGGTGGTGTCGGTGCCGGTGGTGGGTTCGGTGACGCCCATGGACTGCAGGCGCAGTTCGCCAGCGGCGATGCGGGGCAGGTATTCGCGCTTCTGGGCCTCGGAACCATGGCGCAGCAGCGTACCCATGTTGTACATCTGGCCGTGGCAGGCGCCGGAGTTGCCGCCGCTGCGGTTGATCTCTTCCATGATGACCGACGCCTCGGTCAAGCCCAGGCCCGAGCCGCCGTATTCCTGCGGAATCAGCGCGGCCAGCCAGCCGGCCTCGGTCAACGCGCGGACAAAGTCTTCGGGATAGCCGCGTTCTTCGTCGATCTTGCGGAAGTATTCGCCAGGGAATTGGGCGCAAAGATCGCGCACGGCTTCGCGGATGTCCTGGTAATCGTGAGAGGCGTGAGGCATAGGGCTGCTGTAGGAAGGATGGAATGGTTCGGTACAGCATCGAATGTGCCGCAAGGGCGTGCTGCTGCCAATTCACAATTCCTTAATACGGGGTTCCTGTTCGCAAAAGCGCAGTTTCATGACGGGCGTTCGTCATGCGCCAGCCCAGGTTGTGTCAAGAAATTGCCAAACTGGGTGTCCATAATCCGTTGCACTGCGCCGCTGGCGCCAGGATATATACGGATGGATATGCGGAAAAATCTCAGGGTCACCACGGCGGTATCGGCCATTCTGGCGCTGTTTGTGGTGCTGTTCGCCGTCGCCGCGGCAGCGGGTATCGCGGTGCTGCGCGACAACCGGGCCGATATTGAGGCCCTGGGCCGAGGCAGCATCGAACGGGCCAGCGACCTGGCCGACATGACCAGCCGCCTGTTCCAGGCGCGCGCCGCGCTCACTGATGCCAAGACCGGCATGGAGGGCGGGCTGGAGGCCGCCCGTGACGAATCCCTGGCCCAGGCGGACGCTCTGCTCAAGCAGGCCGGCGCCAGCTTGGCGCGCCTGCGCGGCAACCCGGATGTCAGCGCACAAGGTGGTCCGCTGTTCGAACAGGTGCTGAAGGCCTATGCCGCCTTCGCCGAGCAGACACTTGTGCCCATGCAGAAGGCGATCCAGGGCTGGAACGGCATCGAGGTCAACCGCCTGGTGGACAAGGTGCTGCCCGCCAGCGGCGCGGGCTACGTCAAGCAGGCGGATGCCTACCAGACCTATTCGCGCCAGCAGGGGCAGGCGGCGGTGGCCGGCGCCAGCCAGACGCTGGAGCGGGTGATCGTGGTCGCGGCCGGTGTGCTGGGCGTTGTGCTGCTGCTGGCTGTGCTGATCCGGCTGACGTTCCGCCGCAGTATCCTGCGGCCGCTGAACGAGGCCGGCGCGCACTTCGACCGCATTGCGGACGGCGACTTGACGGGCGCCATCGCCAATCGGGGCGACAACGAGATCGGTGTGCTGTATTCGGCCATGCGCCGCATGCAGACCGGGCTGTCGGCCGCCGTGGCATCGGTGCGCCATGGCGTCGAGGAAATCCACACCGGCTCTGGCGAGATCGCTGCCGGCGGGGCGGACATGTCCGACCGCACCGCGCGGCAGGCGGGGTCGCTGCAAGAGGCCGCGGCCAAC
This sequence comes from Achromobacter sp. Bel, assembly GCF_012928505.1. Lineage (GTDB taxonomy): Bacteria > Pseudomonadota > Gammaproteobacteria > Burkholderiales > Burkholderiaceae_B > Achromobacter. The sequence goes on from NZ_JABBJN010000002.1 coordinate 135,791, forward strand.
ATGACGCAGTTGGCGCACACCGTCCAGATGACCGCCGGCAACGCGGACCAGGCCAGCCGCCAGGCAGAAAGCGCCACCCGGCTGGCGCAGCGCGGGGGCCAGGCCGTGGACGAGGTCGTGCAGAGCATGCAGGGCATTGCGGACAGCGCGCGCCGGATCGGCGAGATCGTCGGCGTGGTGGACAGCATCGCCTTCCAGACCAACATCCTGGCGCTGAACGCCGCAGTGGAGGCGGCGCGCGCGGGCGAGCAAGGCAAAGGCTTTGCCGTCGTGGCGGGCGAGGTGCGGTCGCTGGCCCAGCGCAGCGCGCAGGCCGCCCGCGAAATCAAGGGCCTGATCGAGGATTCCGCTTCGCGGGTCGAGGCGGGCGTACGCCAGGTGAATCTGGCGGGCGACACCATGCGCGACATGATGGTGTCGGTCGACCGGGTAACCCAGATCGTGGCGGAAATCTCCAACGCGACCGCCGAACAGGCTGCGGGCATCGCGTCAGTCAACAACGCGGTGGCCGATATCGAACGCGCCACGCAAGAGAATGCCGCGATGGTGGAGCAGACCGCGGCGGCGGCAGCGGCGCTGGAGATCCAGGCGCAAGGCCTGCGCCGAGCGGTGGCGGTGTTCCAGATTGCCCAGGCGGCGCAGAACGCCGCCGCGGTGCAGGCCTCGGCGGGCCAGCTAGCCGGCCAGTTGGGGCAGGGCGCCGCCAGTGTAGCGTTCGACCACCAGCGACAGGTTCCCATGCTTGACCTTGTGCTTGACATGGGCGGCAGCCGACGCAATGTCCTCCGGGCGGATGCGCTCGCATGAGGACGGCGTAACGGTGAGCGCGCCCACGCCCAGCGTCACGAACGGAAAGAAGCGCGGCACGCCGTAACGGTCTTCGGCTTCGATGCCGCCGTTATGGCGGCCCTGGTCGTCGTACAGGTCGATGGCCTGCTCATTGAATTCGGCGATGATGCGTTGCACGCGCTGCATCCAGTCCAGGCTGCGGAACAGCACCACGAAGTCGTCGCCGCCCACATGCCCCACGAAGTCGCGCAGCGGGTCGCAGTGCCGTTTGACGACTTCGGCGGTCAGCATGATCATGTCGTCGCCGCGCCAATAGCCATATACGTCGTTGAAAGGCTTGAAGTTATTGAGGTCGCCGTAGCAGATCGTGAAGTCGGCCGCATCCTCCAGCAACGTTGCGATATGCCGGCTGATGGGGATGTTGCCGGGCAGGGACGTCAGCGGGTTGGCGTAGCGCGCCGCTTCGATCCGCATCTCGGTCACCGAGCGCACCAGGGTCTCGCCGGTGGCCAGGCCGTCGTAGCGGCCGTCCCGCGTGATGATCAGGCCGTCCATCAGGTAGCGTTGGTCTTCGGAAATCAACACATGGCTCAACTGGTCGATCGAGATATTCAGGTCTACCAGCACCGGTTCGCTGTTCATGAACGTCGAGCAGGCGTCGCGGCCGAACAGCTCGCGCGTATAGCGTTGCGCGTAGTGTTCCGAAAAGTCGCGCCGGTTGATGATGCCCACGGGGCGGTTGTCGCCGTCAACAACGGCGACGGCATGCATGTTCTTGTGTTCGATGAACAGCCGGTGCACGTCGTCGTTGGTGTGCTGGTTCAGCAGCGCGGCCGGCGCCTCCACGCGCAGGCTGGCGGCAGTGCCGCCTGCGGACCGCTGCGACAGCGGGGCAGGGCTGCGCATCCGCAGCGAATCGCGCAACGGGGCGGTCAGCTCAGTCAGCAGCGTTTCTTCGGGCCGGCCCAGGAACCAGCCCTGCGCATACCGGATGTCCAGTTCACGCACCACGGCCAGGTCTTCCGCGGTTTCGATGCCTTCGGCGACGATGGACGTGCCCAGGTGCTGCGCCACCTTCAAGATGGCCCGCACCATGTTCTGCTTGCGGTCGCTTTGGCCGATGCCGTCAAAAAAATAGCGGTCGATCTTGACCAGGTCGGGTTGCATTTCGGACCATAGCTGCAGGTTCGAATTGCCCACGCCGTAATCGTCCAGCGCGATGCGCATGCCGCGTTCGCGCAGGCAGGCGAATGCGCAGCCCAGCTCGCCCATATGGTCCGACAGCGGGTCCTGCTCGGTGAGTTCGACGATGATGCTGGTGGGCGGCAGCGTGCAATCCTTCAAGAGGCGCAGCGGCATGTCGTCCCCCCACAGCGTCCAATAATGGATCAGCGCCGACCCGGACAGGTTCAGGAACAGCTTGCCGGCCGCCTCGTTGTCCTGGAATCCCTGCGCACCGGCCCTGAAGCTGGCCAATTCCAATTGCGGATGCAGCCCCTGGCGGCGCGCCTCGGCGAACAGGGCGTCCGGGAAATGCAAGGCCGTGTCGACGGGGCCGCGGATCAGGCTTTCGTGGCCATAGATGCGGCTATGCGACAGATCGACGACAGGCTGGTAGCGCGGCCGCAGCAGTCGTTCCTGCAGGATGCCGGCCAGACCGGCGGGCGCGGGCGTATCGCCCGGAGAGGAGTGGGGCGCGCGGACCGCGGCCGTCCGGGGCATAGCGTGAAGTGGGGTCATCGCCGAGGGCGTCAGATACGATCAGTGACAAGATTAGCGATGGTGACGACAAAATATGTCTGTGTTGTTGCGGCGGCGAGCAGGGAATTATCTTCATGTGGCGATTTCAATGCCCATCCCCGGCGCAGGGGGATCGCGCAACCCGGCGGCGCGGGCGGGCGGCGCCCTATACAATTTGCCCTATGACTTCCCCCAAGATTCCCGATTCCCTGCGCCGCATCGTGCTGGCGTCTAATAATGCCGGCAAGTTGCGCGAGTTTTCCGCCTTGTTCGCTCCTCTGGGCATCGAACTGGTGCCTCAAGGCGAACTGGGCGTGCCCGAGGCCGAAGAGCCGCATGTCACGTTCGTCGAAAACGCCTTGGCCAAGGCGCGCCACGCCAGCCGCCTGACCGGGCTGCCGGCCCTGGCCGACGATTCCGGCCTGTGCGTGGCCGCGCTGGACGGCGCGCCCGGGGTCTATTCGGCCCGTTATGCCAAGATGCATGGCGGCGAAAAATCTGATCTGGCCAATAACGCGCTGCTGACACAGAAGCTGGCCGGACAGGCCGACCGGCGTGCCTGGTATGTCGCCGTGCTGGCGCTGGTGCGTTCGGAAAACGATCCGTGCCCGATCATCGGCGAAGGCCTGTGGCACGGCGAGATCATCGATCAGCCCGAAGGGGCCAACGGCTTTGGCTACGATCCCCATTTCTACCTGCCCGACATGGGGCTGACCGCCGCGACGCTGGACCCCGAGGAAAAGAACCGCGTCAGCCACCGCGCCCGCGCGTTGCGCGAGCTGCTGAGCAAGCTAAGCCAGGCTTGAGGAGGGCGCCCGCCGCGCCCGCTCCAGGAAACCGCATGTCCATCACCATCCCCATCCGCAACGACCTGGGCGCAGCGCCTTCGCGCCGGCTCGTGCCGGCGGGCGCCACGCTGACCAGCCTGCCGCCGTTGTCCGTCTATGTGCACGTGCCCTGGTGCGTGCGCAAATGTCCGTATTGCGACTTCAATTCCCACGCCGCGCCGGGTGAAATCCCCGAGCGCGCCTATCTGGACGCCTTGCGCAGCGATCTGGAACAGGCCTTGCCTTCCATCTGGGGCCGCCAGGTCGTGTCCGTCTTCATCGGCGGCGGCACGCCCAGCCTGCTGTCGTCGGGCGGGCTGGACGAGTTGCTGGCCATGCTGCGCGCCTGTCTGAATGTCTGGCCGGACGCCGAGATCACCATGGAGGCGAACCCCGGCACCGCCGAGGCCAGCCGCTTCCGCGATTACGCCGCCAGCGGGGTCACGCGCTTTTCGCTGGGCATCCAGAGTTTCGACAATGCCCAATTGAAGAAGCTGGGCCGCATCCACGATGCTGATCAGGCACGCGCCGCTATCGGCATGGCGCAGCGCGCCGTTTCGCGGGTGAACCTGGACATGATGTTCGCCTTGCCGGGCCAGACCCTGGACGCCTGTGTGGCCGATTTGCGCGAGGCCATTTCGTTCGGCACCGAGCACCTGTCGCTGTATCACTTGACGATGGAGCCCAATACCGTCTTCGCCAAGTTCCCGCCCGAAGACCTGCCCGACGACGACACCAGCGCCGCCATGCAGGACGCCGTGGAGTCCGAGCTGGCCGCGGCCGGCCTGGCGCGCTACGAGGTGTCCGCCTACGCCAAGTCCGGCGCCCGCTGCCGCCACAACCTGAACTACTGGGAGTTCGGCGATTACCTGGGCATCGGCCCCGGCGCGCACGGCAAATTGTCATTCCATGACCGTATCGTGCGCGAGGCGCGGCTGCGTAGCCCGGATTCCTGGATGCAGGCCGCAATGGCCCGGGACGGCAGCCATCTGGCCGAAAGCCGGCAGGTCGGGCCAGATGAACTGCCCTTCGAATTCATGCTCAATGCCTTGCGCCTGAAAGACGGCGTGCCCAGTACGGCATTCAACGAACGCACCGGCCTGTCGCTGGCCGCTATTGCGCACCAATTGGAGGCAGCCTCCAAGCGGGGCCTGCTGGACGGCGATCCGACCCGCCTGAAGGCCACGCCCTTGGGGTGGCGGTTCCTGAATGACCTTCAGGAAATGTTCCTTTAACGGGATCGCACCATAATGGGGCAATCGTGCCCCACCATTTGCACCATAGTGGTGCTACATTTTTTCCTGACCGTGCGGTGCTCCCCAGGGATTCCAGGGGGTAAAACCTGGCACGCTTATTGCTTCCCTCTTTTATGCCAGTCGAGAGGCAAAGCCCTCGACCCTTTTATCTAATGGAGATGACATGGCAAGCCCGAAAGACGTCCTGAAACAGATCGCCGATAACGAAGTCAAATTCGTGGATTTCCGCTTCACCGATACGGTTGGCCGTGAGCACCACGTGTCCGTGCCCACCAGCCAGATCGACGAAGACAAGCTGGAAAGCGGCCAGGCTTTCGACGGTTCGTCGATCCCGGGTTGGAAGGGTATTGAAGCTTCCGACATGCTGCTCATCCCCGATTGCTCCACCGGCAACCTGGATCCGTTCCGTGAAGAGCCGACGCTGATTCTGTCGTGCGACGTCGTCGAACCCTCGGACTTGAAGGGCTATGACCGCGACCCGCGTTCGCTGGCCAAGCGCGCCGAAGCCTACCTGAAGTCCTCCGGCCTGGGCGACACCGCCTACTTCGGTCCGGAACCCGAATTCTTCGTGTTCGACGGCGTGACGTGGAACACCGACATGTCGGGCACGTTCGTCAAGATCAAGTCCGAAGAAGCCTCGTGGTCCAGCGGCCAGGAATTCGAAGGCGGCAACACCGGCCATCGTCCCCTGGTCAAGGGCGGCTACTTCCCCGTTCCGCCGGTTGATTCGTTCCAGGACATGCGTTCGGAAATGTGCCTGCTGATGGAACAAATGGGCGTGCCGGTCGAAGTGCACCACCATGAAGTGGCCGGCGCCGGCCAGCTGGAAATCGGCACCAAGTTCAGCACGCTGGTCCAGCGCGCCGACTGGACGCAGATCGTCAAGTACGTCGTGCACAACGTGGCCCACGCCTACGGCAAGACCGCGACGTTCATGCCCAAGCCCATCGTTGGCGACAACGGTTCCGGCATGCACGTGCACCAATCCATCTGGAAGGATGGCCAGAACCTGTTCGCAGGCAACGGCTACGCCGGCCTGTCGGAATTCGCGCTGTACTACATCGGCGGCATCATCAAGCACGCCCGCGCCCTGAACGCCATCACCAACCCGGGCACGAACTCGTACAAGCGTCTGGTTCCGCACTACGAAGCCCCGGTCAAGCTGGCTTACTCGGCCCGCAACCGCTCGGCCTCGATCCGCATCCCGTACGTCGGCAACCCGAAGGGCCGCCGCGTCGAAGCGCGTTTCCCGGACCCCCTGGCCAACCCGTACCTGGCTTTCTCGGCCCTGATGATGGCCGGCCTGGACGGTGTTCAGAACAAGATCCACCCGGGCGATCCGGCCGACAAGAACCTGTACGATCTGCCGCCGGAAGAAGATGCCAAGATCCCGACCGTGTGCTCCTCGCTGGAACAAGCGCTGGAAGCCCTGGACGCGGACCGCGAATTCCTGACCCGTGGCGGCGTGTTCAGCAACGACATGCTCAACGCGTACATCGACCTGAAGATGGCCGATGTGAATCGTCTGCGCATGACGACGCACCCGGTCGAATTCGACATGTACTACAGCCTCTGATCGTTTAGAGGCTGTGGCGGGGGGCGCGCGATGATGTAGGCAGATACCAGGGCCCACACCATGCGCACCACCAGGTCGCGGCTCGACGGTTTGTCCGCCAGGCATCATGCCTGGCGGACAGGGCGCCGGGTTCCGGCGCCGCCGTCGCGGGCGCGTTCCGCTTTCCCCCTGTCATTCGGGTACGTTGAAAAATGAATGTAGAAGCTCTCGATCTGCTTGCCACGTCCGTTTTCCTGGTCAACGAGCGCGGCCACATTGAATACGCCAACGCTGCCGCCGAAGATCTGTTCGGCCGCTCGCGCAAGCAACTGGGCGGGCACTCCGCCGCCACGCTGTTCGACACCCCAGAGAATATCCAGTCCTCCATCGACCGCGCCGCGGCGGGCAGGTACGCCGACGTCAGGCAATTGGCCTCGTTGCGCCGCGCCGCCGAATCCGTGGAAGTCGCCGTCACGACGGTCGGGCTGACAGGCCAGCGCTGGCCCGTGCTGATAGAGACCCGCGAAATCGAGCAGCGCGTCCTGGCTGACCGCAACCATCGGCTGGTCGACGAGATCGAAGCGCACCGCGAGTTGCTGCGCAACCTTGCGCATGAAGTGAAGAATCCCTTGGGCGGTTTGCGCGGCGCGGCGCAGTTGCTGGAAGCCGAACTGCCCAGCGCGGCCCTGGCCGAGTACACCCAGGTCATTATTTCCGAAGCCGACCGCCTGCAGGCGCTGGTGGACCGCTTAAGCGGCCCGCAACGTGTGCCGCTGAATGCGCGGCCGGTGAACATCCATGAGATCTGCGAGCGCGTCTGCGCGCTGATCCAGGCCGAATTCCGCAACGACGTCACCATCCTGCGCGACTACGACGCGTCGGTGCCCGATTTGAAGGGCGATGCCGCCCGTCTGATGCAGGCCGTTCTGAACGTGGCGCGCAACGCCGCGCAGGAACTGGTCGCACGGCCCGAGGGGCCGAAGACGGAGCCTGGCGTGGTCACCCTGCGCACCCGCGTGGCGCGCCAGGTCATGTTGGCCCACCGGCAGCACCGGCTGGCGCTGGTGCTGTCCATCATCGATAACGGTCCGGGCGTGCCGGACCACATTCGTGACCGCATTTTCCACCCCCTGGTCACGGCCAGGGCGGGCGGCACGGGCCTGGGCCTGAGCCTGGCCCAGGACTTCGTGCAACAGCACGGCGGCATCATCGAATTTGAATCCCGACCGGGGCGTACCGAGTTTCGCCTGGTCCTACCGATGGAGCCTGCACACTGATGAAACCCGTATGGATCGTCGACGACGACCAGGCCATCCGCTGGGTCCTCGAAAAGGCCCTGGCCCGCGCTGGTGTCCCCACCCGCAGTTTCTCCCAATCGGCCGACGTGCTGGAAGCGCTGTCGCGCGAAACGCCCGTCGCCCTGGTGTCCGATATTCGCATGCCCGGCGGCAACGGGCTGGAGCTGTTGCGTCAACTCAAAGAGCGCCATCCCGGCTTGCCGGTCATCGTGATGACCGCGTTCGCCGATTTGGACAGCACCGTGTCCGCGTTTCAGGGCGGCGCGTTCGATTACCTGGCCAAGCCGTTCGACGTGAACGAGGCGGTTGCGCTGATCCAGCGCGCCATGCAGGAATCCACGCAGCCGGAAACGCCTGAAGGGCAGGGCGAGGCCGCCCAGAATAACGAGCGCTGGATGATGACGCAGTCGTCTTCCACCGCCATGCAGGAAGTGTTCCGCGCCATCGGCAGGCTGGCCCAGTCCAAGGTGACGGTGTTGATCACCGGCGAATCGGGCACCGGCAAGGAACTGGTCGCCCGTGCCCTGCATGGCCACGGCGTGCGCGCCAGCGGCCCCTTCGTGGCCCTGAACGCGGCAGCCATTCCGCGCGACCTGCTTGAGGCCGAGCTGTTCGGCCACGAGCGCGGCGCATTCACCGGCGCCAACAATCTGCGCCGTGGCCGCTTCGAAGAAGCGCACGGCGGGACGTTGTTCCTGGACGAAATCGGCGACATGCCGATCGAGTTGCAGACGCGGCTGTTGCGCGTGCTGGCCGAGGGCAGCTTCTACCGTGTCGGCGGGGCGCAGCCCGTGCGCGTGGACGTGCGCATCGTCGCCGCCACGCACCAACCGCTGGAGCAGCGCGTCGAGCAGGGCTTGTTCCGCGAAGACTTGTTCCACCGCCTGAACGTGATCCGGCTGCGCCTGCCGCCGTTGCGCGAACGCGTGGAGGACATTCCTGCGCTGGCCCAGCATTTCCTGACGGCAAGCGCCCGCACGTTGGGCGTGCCGGTCAAGCGCCTGACGCCTGACGCGCTGGCCGTGCTGACCAAGTTCGACTTTCCGGGCAACGTCCGGCAGCTGGAGAACTTCTGCCATTGGCTCACGGTGATGGCGCCAGGGCAGACGGTCGACCGTCAGGACCTGCCGCCGGAAATCCGCGCGCTGGAACATCAGCAGCAACCGGGTGCGGCCCCGCTGCGCCCGGCGACGCCTATGCCGGGCATCGGCACCGTCGTGCAGGCGCCTCAGGGGCTGGACGACGGCGCGCCGCGCAATTGGCAGGAGTCCCTGCTGCGCGATGCCCAGTACCGGCTGGAACGCGGCGAACCGGCCGTTATGGCCACGCTGACGCGCCAGTTCGAAAAGATCCTGCTGCAAAGCGCGCTGGACGCCAGCCGCGGCCGCCGCGTGGAAGCCGCTTCCCGCCTGGGCATCGGCCGCAATACCATCACGCGCAAACTGCGCGAGCTGGGGATTGAAGACGAGTGAACGCTGAGGGGTTGCCGCGCGTTGCACGCCCGGCAACCCCTCAGCCCATTCCCAGCAGGCTCTCGCACAGCCGGGGCGATTTCAGTTTTTGCAACCACCATTTCAGCGCTTCGCCCGGCGGCTCGGCCCGCCAGGCGTACGCCACGTGTTCCGTCAGGGACATGCCCTCATCCGTCTCGCACACCACCAACAGACCCTGCGCCAGGTAAGGCGCCGCCATGGTCAGCGGCAGGTAGCCGCAGCCCAGGCCGCGTACCTGCGCGTCGATCTTGGCCTGCATGGATGGCATCACCAGCGTGGGTTGGTCCGCCAGGATGCCGCGCGATTGCGGGGGCAGGTTGCGCGATGTGTCCGCGACGACGACCGCGCAGTACTGCGTGATGTCGGCGCGGCTGAGCGGTTGCGGCAACGACGCCAGGGGGTGATGCGCCGCGACGCAAAATCCAAACTGCGTGGTGCCGATCGCCTGTGACCGGTAGGGCCCCGTCGGCTCGGCATTCGCGCCGGCGCCGATCACGAGGTCGGCGCGTCCGCTCGTCAACGCATCCCAGTTGCCGCTCAGCACTTCGCTGGAAAAGCGCAGCGTGGTCGCGCTTTCCAGCGTCTGGAATTCGTCGATCAGGTCATACAGAGGCCGCCACGGCAATACTGCGCTGACGGCGATGCGCAGCTCGACTTCCCAGCCGGTGGCGATGCGTTTCACGCGGCAAGCCAGATCGTCCAGCGATTGCAGCACGTGGCGTCCATCCTTCAGCAGGGCTTCGCCCGCGGGGGTGAGCAGCGCCCGGTGTCCTGACCGGTCAAACAGCAGCACGTCCAGGCCGTCTTCCAGCTTGCGGATCGAATAGGTCACGGCGGACGGCACTTTGCCGAGCTCGCGCGCCGCCTTCGCAAAGCTGCCATGGCGGGCGATGGCGTCAACCAGGATCAACAATTCAGGCGTAATGGGTTGCATGGCGGGGGCTCGATGAGGTGCATTCAAATAATTTGAATGAAGTCATCAAAATATAGCGCCAAAGCGACCCCTCTGCACGCGCAGAATATCACTCATGCCAGGGGTTAAGCGGGAAGGGCAAACAAGAAACCCGGCACCGCACCCCTCTATATCATTCATATTATTGAAACAGGAGTCCACAATGCTTACGATTCGCCGCGCTGCCGAACGGGGTCACGCCAACCATGGGTGGCTCGATTCGTTTCACACCTTTTCCTTCGCCAACTACTACGACCCGGCTCATATGGGCTTCGGCGCGCTGCGCGTGATCAATGACGATCGCATCGCTGCCGGCCGCGGCTTCGGCACGCATGGCCATCGGGACATGGAGATCATCACCTATGTGCTGGACGGCGCCATTGCGCACAAGGACAGCATGGGCAGCGGTTCGACCATCCAGCCCGGCAACGTGCAACGGATGAGCGCCGGCCGCGGTGTGATGCACTCCGAGTTCAACCCGCTGCCGGACACCGAAACGCACATGCTGCAAATCTGGATCGAGCCCGACGTGACCGGCATCGCCCCGGAGTATGAAGAGCGCACCTTCAGCGACGCGCAAAAGCGTGGCCGGCTGCAAGCCCTGGTGTCGCCGGATGGTGAAGACGGCTCCATGAAGATCCATCAGGACGCGCGCTTGTATGGCGGCCTGTTCGACGGCGCCGAGTCCGCCACCCTGGCACTGGCCGCCGGCCGCCGCGCCTGGGTGCATGTAGCGCGGGGCAGCGTCACGGTCAACGGCGCCGAGCTCTCGGCCGGCGACGCGGTCGCCATCACGGACGACTCCCGTGTCGAGCTGTCGGGCGGCAAGAACGCCGAAGTGCTGGTGTTCGATCTGGCGTAATGCCTCGCGCCGGGCGGAAGGGTTTCCGCCCGGCGCTGTTTTTGAACGGGCCATTGGGCCTTAACATGGCCATTGGCCTATTGAAGCGGAGCGCTACCCCATGTCTACCTTGTCCGATGCAGGCGAAAACCAGATTGAAACCGTCGTGGTGCCGCGCACCAGCGACCTGGGCGGCTTTTCCGTCCGCCGCGCGATCCCGTCGGCGCAGCGCCGAACCGTCGGGCCGTTCGTGTTCCTTGACCACATGGGTCCGGTGGAATTCGATGCCGGCTCGGGCATCGACGTGCGCCCGCACCCGCACATCGGCCTGTCCACCGTCACCTACCTGTACGAAGGCTCGATGGTGCACCGCGACGGCGCCGGCAATACCCAGACGATTCTGCCGGGCGAAGTGAACTGGATGACGGCCGGCCGCGGCATCGTCCACTCGGAACGTTCGTCGCCGGAAAGCCGCCAGGCGCCGCAGCGCCTCTGTGGCCTGCAGATCTGGGTAGGCTTGCCGAAGCAGCACGAGGAAACCGACCCGGGCTTTACGCACTATGGCCTGGATGCGCAGCCGGTGGTCGAAGGCGAGGGCGTGCGCGCCCAGGTCGTGGCGGGTTCGCTGTTCGGCAAGACCTCGTTGGTCAAGACGCTGTCGCCCCTGTTCTACGGTGACCTGCAATTGAAGGCAGGCGCCACGACGGTGCTGCCGGCCGAGTACGAAGAGCGCGCCGCCTATCTGGCCGAAGGCTCGGTCGAGGTGGATGGGCAAGTGTTCGAAAGCGGTCGGCTGGTGGTGTTCGCCCCGGGCCGGCCGGTGCAGATCCGCGCCGTCACCGCCGCGCGGTTTGCGGTGCTGGGCGGCGAACCCCTGGACGGTCCGCGCTTTGTCTGGTGGAACTTCGTCTCTAGCAGCAAGGACCGCATCGAGCAGGCCAAGCAGGATTGGCAGCGCACGCGCTTCGACCAGATCGTGCCCGGCGACGAGACCGAATACATCCCGCTGCCTGAACCGCGCGCCTGATTGCGGCCAACGTGTTTCCCCCTGCCGCGCAAGGCTTGCGCGGCAGTATGATGCGCCTCCAAACCTTCATAACAACAGGATGGAGACTCATGCATCGCTACACCCTCAACCTTGCGCGCGGCGTGGCCGCCTTGGCCCTGGTCAACGGCGCGTCCGCGGCGTTTGCCGCCGGCTACCCGACCAAGCCCATCACCTTCATCGTCCCGTACACGGCGGGCGGCACCACTGATCTGGTGGCCCGCACGGCGGGGCAGAAAGTGGCCGAAAAGCTCGGCCAGCCTGTCATCGTGGAAAACCGGCCGGGCGCGGGCGGCAATATCGGGATGGACGCCGTGGCCAAAGCGGCGCCCGACGGCTACACGATCGGCTTCGGCGCCATTTCCACGAATGCGTTGAATCCCTTCGTCTACCCCTCGATGCCGTTCGATCCCACCAAGGACTTCACCGGCGTCAGCATGCTGGGCGCGTCCACCGTGGTGCTTGAAACGGGCCCCGCGTTGAAGGTGGACAGCGTCAAGGACCTGGTGGCCTACGCCAAGCAGCACCCGGGCACGGCCTACGGCACGCCGGGTACGGGCACGTCCATGCATCTGGCGGGCGTGATGTTCGATCAGTTGACGGGCGCTGGCATGCAGCACATTCCATACAAGGGCAGCGCGCAGGGCCTGAACGACTTGCTGGGCGGACACCTTCCGGTCATGTTCGACAACCTGCCTGCTTCGCTGCCGCACATCAAGGCGGGCAAGGTCCACGCGGTGGCGGTCACGGGCAGCAAGCGGGCGCCGGCGCTGCCGGACGTGCCGACGCTGGCCGAACTGGGTTACGCGGGCGCGGTGGTGGATCCGTGGTTCGCGGTATACGGACCGGCCAAGATGTCGCCGGAAGTCACCCAGGCGCTGAGCGAGGCGTTCCAGTGGGCGTTGGCCCTGCCGGAAGTGAAGGACAAGCTGGAGCAAGCCGGTTTCATGCCGTATGGATCGACCCCGCAAGAGGTCGGGCGCCTGACCCAGAGCCAGCACGAGGCCTTCAAAGCCCTGTCGCAAAAGGTCAAGCTGTCGGCGGATTGAGGGCCGGCTCAGCGCCCGCGGGCGAATGCCTGCTCGCGCTGCGCTTCCAGCGCTTCGCGCCGGATGAAGTCACGCACGAAATCGTTGCCGGGATGGTGGTGCAGGTTGTAGGGCGTATCCCATTGCACGATCGACCCCTTTGCCATCACGCCGATGCGGTCGGCGATGGCGAAGGCTTCGGCTTGGTTGTGCGTGACGAGGATGGCCGTGTGGCCAGTGGTCTTGAGGATGTCGCGCACTTCGAACGCCAGACGTTCCCGGGTGTCCACATCCAGGTTCGAGAACGGCTCGTCCAGCAATAGCAGATCGGGCGAGGGTGCCAGGGCCCGGGCCAATGCCACGCGCTGCTGCTGGCCGCCCGAGATCTCGTGCGGGTAGCTGCTAGCGGCATGCGCCAGGCCCACCAGTTCCAGCATCTCTTCCACGCGGCGGGCACGGTCCCCGCGCGCAAGCTTGCGCAAGCCGAACGCCACGTTCAACGCCACGGTCAGATGCGGGAACAGCGCGTAGTCCTGGAACATCATGCCCACGCGGCGCAGTTCCGGCGCCACTTGCTCGGTCGGGGACGAAATGACCGCGCCGTCCAGCAGGATGCGGCCGGCGCGCACGGGCTCGAAGCCGGCGATGGCGCGCAGCACGGTGGTTTTGCCGCAGCCGGATTCGCCCAGCAGGCAGCCGATGTGCCCGGCGGGCAAGCCAAGCGTCAGGTCTTGCACTACCGGCTTCAGGCCGGCGGGCGTGTCGTAGGCGAGCGAAAGGCGATCGATTTCTAACAGATCGGGCACGATGATCAATGTCCCATTTTCAGATTGGTGCGCGCCAGCAGGATGACGGGCAAAAGGCCGGCCAGCACGATCGCCAGCGCCGCGACGGCGCCTTCCTCGTACGTGCCGCGCGCGGCTTCGGCGTAGAGCCAGGTGGCGAGCGTGTCGAAATTCATGGGGCGCAGCAGCAAGGTCGCCGGCAGTTCCTTCATGGCGTCCACGAAGACCAGCAGGGCGCTTGCGGCCAGCGCAGGGCGCAGCAGCGGCAGGTGGACCCGGCGCAAGGTGCCCGCCGAGCTTTCGCCCAGCAGGCGCGATGCCTGTTCCAGCGAAGGCGGGATGCGGGCAAGGCCGGCTTCCAGCGCGCCCGTGGAAATCGCCAGGAAGCGGATCACGTAGGCGATGACCAGCGCACCCATGGAGCCCATCAGGAACAGGCCGGAGCCGCCGAATACCGTAGCAACCGCGTGATCGATCCAGACGAAAGGCGTCAGCAGGCCGATGGCCAGCACGGTGCCCGGCACCGCGTAGCCCAGGCTGGCGATGCGCGCGCAGGCGCGGCCCGGATTGAAATTGGCGCTTTCGCGCATGGTGCGTCCAGCCCAGGCCACGATCAGCCCGCACAGCAGGGTGACGAGGGTGGCGCTGAACGCGACGATCAGCGTATTGCCCAAGCCGTTGATCAACTGGTCCGATACGCCGCCCACCAGATGCAGGCGCTTGTAGGTTTCATGGATCAGATAGGCGGCTGGCGCGATGAATCCCATCACGACGGGGATCCAGCCCAGCAAAGCGGCCACGGCGGCGGGCAGGCCGCGCAGGCGGCGCGGCTGCATGGGGCGCATGCGCTGGGTATTGGCGTAACGCTGGCGCTTGCGGCCATGCCGTTCCAGCATGATCAACCCAATCACGATTGCCAGCATCGTCAGCGCGATCTGCGCCGCGCCGGCCAGATCGGACCGCGTGACCCAGGTCGTATAGACCGACACCGTCAGCGTCTGCACCCCCAGAAACTCGGACGCGCCGATATCGTTCAGCGTTTCCAGCAGCGCCAGGCTCACGCCTACGACGATCGCGGGGCGGGCCAGGGGCAGGGCGACGCGGAAGAACACGGCGACACGTCCGGCGCCCAGCGTGCGCGCCGCCTCCAGCAGGCTGGCCGCCTGGGTCATGAACATGACGCGCGTGCTCAGGTAAACATACGGATACAGCACGAAGCCCAGCACGAAGATCGCGCCGTAAATGGAGCGCAGGTCGGGCAGGCGGAATTGCCGCGGGCTGTCGTAGCCCAGCAGCGCGCGGATCGCCGTCTGGACGGGGCCGATGGGATGCAGCAAATCCAGGTAAGAGAACGCGATGATGTAGGTCGGCACCGCCAACGGCAGCAGCAGGGCCCAGGTCAGGATGCGTCGCGTGGGAAAGTCGTAGGCGGTTACCAGCCAGGCGGCGCCCGTGCCCAGCAGCGTGACCATCACGCCTACGCCCGCCAGCAGCATGGCCGTGTTGGCCAGCGCCTGCGGCAGCACATAGCTTGCCAGATGCTGCCAGTGCGAAAGTTCGCCGCCCAACGCCCACCAGAGCAGCGTCAGTACGGGCGCCAGCACCGCCAGCGCGATCAGGCCGGCGCCTGCAAGCCAGCCGGCGCCGCGTTCAGTCCAGCGCAAACGCAGCGGCCGGGGCAAGGATTCTGTGTGCATGCTTCAAAGTCGATTGCATCAAAGGCAAGGCCTGCTCCCTCCGGAAAAGAAGGGAACAGGCCCGATACTGCCGCAGCGTCGCGCCACGCCGGGGGGCGTGGCGGCGTGGGGCTTATCAGTTGTCGAAACCGACCTTGTCGACCAGTTCGCTGGCTTGCTTGCGGTGCTTGGCGATTTCGGTCAGGGGCAGCGGGTCCACCTTCAATTCGCCGAAGCTGGCGATGACGGGGTCCAGCTTCACGCCCTTGCGGACGGGGTATTCATAGTTGGCCTGGGCATACAGGGCCTGGGCGGGTTCGGACACCAGGAAGTCCAGCAGCTTGATCGCGTTGGCCTTGTGCGGCGCGTGGGCGGCCACGGCGGCGCCGCTGACGTTCACGTGCGTGCCGCCGCTCTTCTCGTTGGCGAAGGTCGGGCGGATGACCTTGATGGCGTCGCCCCACTTGCGGCCGTCGGTACCGGGTTCGGAGTTCTTCATGTGGCCGACGTAGTACGCATTGGCCAGGCCGATGTCGCAGATGCCGCCCAGGATGTCGCGCGCCACGTCGCGGTCGCCGCCGGCCGCCTTGCGGGCCAGGTTTGCCTTGACGCCGCGCAGCCACTTCTCGGTGGCTTCCGCGCCATCATGCGCGATCATCGACGCGACCATCGCGGTGTTGTAGGGGTGCTGGCCCGAACGGATGCAGACCTTGCCCTTCCACTTGGGGTCGGCCAGGTCTTCGTAGCGGAAGGATTCCAGCTTCAGGTCTTTTTCGACGTACAGCACGCGGTCGCGCAGCGACAGCGCAAACCATTTGCCGTCGGCGCCGCGCAAGTTCGCGGGAATTACGGATTCCAGGGTCTGGGACTTGATGGCCTGGGTCACGCCGCCGTCCACCAGGTCGAGCAGATTGCCGATGTCCACGGTCATCAGCACGTCGGCGGGCGACTTCGCGCCTTCCGCCTTGACGCGTTCCAGCAGGCCGTCCTTGACGAAGACGGTGTTGACCTTAATGCCGCTTTCCTTCGTGAAGGCATCCAGCAGCGGCTGGATCAGTTTGGGTTCCCGGGTGGTGTACAGGCTGACTTCTTCCGCGGCGTTGGCCGAGACGGTGAAGGCGGCGGCGCCGGCCAGCGCCAGGGCGCGAAGCAGCGAATTCAATTGGGGACGCTTGGTCATGTCGGAAACTCCGGCTAGGGCAGCAGCGGGGATAGCCGCGAAAGGGCTTCCCGTTGCTTAAAACGGTCTGCTAACGAAAACGATTATCAACTGAGAACGCGACGATAACAGGAAGCGAAAGACCGTTCAACCAGTCGTAAGGCACGACATCCAACCCTTGATCCCTATCAATACGGCATAAGCGTATTACGGAATAATGAGAGCAATTCCTATCAAGACCCTGTAGAATAGCGTTAACCCTAATATTACCGACTCCGACATGGCTGCTTTCAACACCGAGCGCGTACTGAGCGTGCACCACTGGAACGACACCCTGTTTTCCTTTACCACGACGCGTGACGCGGCCTTGCGGTTCCACAATGGCCACTTCGTCATGATCGGCCTGGAAGTTGAAGGCAAGCCGCTGTTGCGGGCCTACAGCATCGCCAGCGCTAATTACGAAGAGAACCTCGAATTCCTCAGCATCAAGGTGCAGAACGGCCCGCTTACCTCGCGCCTGCAGCACTTGAAAGAGGGCGACACCATCCTGGTCAGCCGCAAGCCGGTGGGCACATTGGTGGTCGACGACCTGAAGCCGGGCAAGCACCTGTTCCTGTTCGGTACCGGCACCGGTCTAGCGCCCTTCATGAGCATCATCAAAGACCCCGATATCTACGAACGCTTCGACAAGGTCATTCTTGTCCACGGCGTGCGTTGGGTCAGCGAACTGGCCTACGCGGACTTCATCGAAAAAGAACTGCCGAACAACGAATTCTTCGGCGATGTCGTCCGCAATAAGCTCGTGTACTACCCGACTGTCACCCGCGAACCGTTCCGCAATCAGGGCCGGATCACGGAACTGATGGAAAACGGCAAGCTGTGCGAAGACATCGGCATCCCGCAGATCAACCCTGAAACCGATCGCGCCATGATTTGCGGCAGCCCGCATATGCTGGCCGACATCAGCGCCATGCTGGACAAGCGCGGCTTCCTGGTGTCGCCGGGCGTCGGTCAACCGGGCGACTACGTGGTTGAACGCGCTTTCGTGGACAAATAATCCGCGGCAGTTCTTCCCCCAAAAAAAACCCATCGGCAGCGATGGGTTTTTTGCATCCAGGGAATTGCGGCTTACGGCATCGAGGCTTACTCCGGCTGGATCCCGGCCTTCTTGATGATGTCGCCCCATTTCTTCGATTCAGCCTGCTGGAATGCGGCCAATTCGTCTGGCGTGGAGGTGGCGGGATCAGTTCCGGTCTGCGCATAGAACTGCTGAGCGGGCTTGGTCTTCGTGGCGGCCACCAGTAGCTCGTTCAAGCGCTTGATCACGTCGGGCGGGGTGCCGGCGGGCGCATAGGCCGCGAACCAGTAGCCCATCTCGTAGTTGGGCACGCCAGCTTCGGCAATGGTGGGCACGTCGGGCGCCAGTGGCGAGCGAACCAGGCCTGTCACGCCCAGCGCGCGCAGCTTGCCCGACTTGACTTGGGGCAGGCCGGTCGCCGTGTCGGTGATCATCATGTCGATTTGCCCGCCCAGCAGGTCGGTCACGGCCAGCGGATTGCTCTTGTATGGCACATGCAGCAGTTGCACGCCGGCCATCTGCTGAAGCAATTCGCCCGCGATGCGGCTGCTGGAGCTGCCGCTGCCGAAACTCAGCTTGCCCGGCGATTGCTTGGCTTGCGCAAGGAAGTCGCCCACGGTCTTGGCCGACGAGTTTGGATTCACCACCATGATCTGGCCGCCCTTGCCCAACAGCGAGATCGGCGCGAAGTCCTTCACCGGCTGGTACGTCAACGACTTGTACAGGTGCTCGTTGGCGGCGTGTGTCGTGTTCGTGGTGATCAGCACGGTATAGCCGTCCGGCGCGGCGCGGGCGCCGGCGGCGGCGCCGATCATGGCGCTGGCGCCGGGCTTGTTCTCGATCACCACGGCTTGCCCGGTCTGTTCCGTGACACCCTGGCCGATGGCACGGCCGATCTGGTCCGTGGCGCTACCGGCCGCGAACGGCACGATGAATGTGATGGGTTTAGCCGGAAAGTTCTGGGCCAGTGCGGTCAGGGGCAGGGCGGCGGCCAGCAGCAGGGTCAGTCGGCCTTTGGATGAAATGCGCATGTGGTGTGTCTCCTGTGGTGTTTTTATATAGGGGGAATGGCAGGGGTCAGGCGTCCGCGGGACGGTCGCCGGGTATGTCTGGCAGCCGGCGGGCCAGGTCTGCGCCGACCTCTACCGTCAAGTCCAGCAATCGGAAGGACAGGCTTTTGCCGTGCGTGTCCAGATTCAGCGCGTCGTTCACGCCTCCGTCCAGCACGCCTTCCAGCACGAAGTTCATCGCGTGCAGCGTGGGCAAAAGGTAGCGGGTGACGCGGGCGGGGTGCCGGTAGGCGAACCACGCGGCCACGCGGGCTTCGGTGACTTGCGCGGCCAGCACGGCGTAGCACTCGGGATCCCATGCGATCAGGCTCAGGTTGGAGATATCGCCTTTATCGCCAGAGCGGCTGTGGCCCAGCCGGTACAGCGGCACGGACTGCGTGTCGGTGTTGCGGGTCATGGGGTGATGTCCTCCAGGAAATTCCAGCCGCTTTCCACGGCATCGCGGGCAATGGTGCAGGACACCATGTTCAGGCGCGGCCGCAGCGCGGTGCGGACGCCGCCGCCGCCGGCCGGGCCGCAGGTGTATAGCGCGGTCACTTCGCGCAGGATGCGTTCGGCTTGGGCGCGGTCGGCGTGTTCGCCGGCCAGCCGCAGCCGCACATCGCGGGCCTGCGTGTCGGGCAGGGCACGGCGCATTTCGCCCGCGTCGTCCCCCAGGATACTGATGGCGCCGATGAGGTCGGCGCGCAGCTTGAAGGCGGCTCCCAAGCGTTTCTGGACGATGTCCGCGGCAAGCCGGGCCCGGGCTTCGGCTTGCACGCCCGCGTACGAGATCTCGGCTTCGGCCAGCCAACCGCCGCGATAGCAGACGTTGACTTTCAATTCGGGCGGGCGCGCATGGCCGGTGATGCCATGCACGGCCACGCGGTTGCCGCCCAGCTCGACGACGCGCGCCTGGCTCAGGTCGGCCACGACATCGGGCGTCAGATATCGCGCAGGGTCATGGACCTCGTACAGCAGTTGCTCCTTCACCGTGCGGGCGTCCACTGCGCCGCCGGTGTCCGCGGCTTTGCCGATGACGAATTCGCCGTCGGCATGGATTTCGGCGATGGGAAAGCCCGCTGCGTGCACG
The DNA here is from genome assembly GCF_012928505.1 of Achromobacter sp. Bel. Taxonomy (GTDB): domain Bacteria; phylum Pseudomonadota; class Gammaproteobacteria; order Burkholderiales; family Burkholderiaceae_B; genus Achromobacter. The sequence goes on from NZ_JABBJN010000002.1 coordinate 155,455, forward strand.
TCCGGCACGTCTTTCAGGCCAGGCACGCAGAAGTAGCCGCCCGTGACCTGCAAGCCGCATTCCAGCATGTGGCCGGCCATGGTGGCGCGGCCCAGGCGAGGCCAATCCGCGGCATCCCAGCCGAAGTGCGCCATCGCCGGGCCCAGCGTCAGCGAGGGGTCCGCCACGCGGCCCGCGACGACGATCTGCGCGCCCGCCGACAGCGCCTGCGCGATTTCGGTTGCCCCCAGGTAGGCGGTCGCGCTGACCACCTCGTGTCCTTCCAGCGCCGCGCCCAGGCGCTCCTGCAGCAAGGCGCGCTGCGCCGCCGTGTTCAGGGCGTCGCCATGCACGACCGCGATCCGCGGTGTAGGCAGGCCTTGTTCTCGCGCGATCGCGGCAATGCGCCGGGCCGCGGCTAGCGGGTTGGCGGCGCCGAAATTGCTGACAATGCTGATGCCGTGCCGCAGGCAGTCCGCCAACACCGGCGATACCAATTCGTCCAGCAGCGGCTCGTAGCCGCGGTTGGGGTCGTCATTGCGTGCCAGTTGGGCCAGGGCAAGCGTGCGTTCGGCCAGCGTTTCGAAAATCAACGTGCCGCCGCCCTGGGCGGCCAGCGTGCGCACCACGGCGGCGGCGCCGTCGCTGCGATCGCCGGAGAAGCCGGAGGCGCAGCCGATGAGCAAGGGAGATTGAGGCATAAGGGGTCCAGTCGGGCCTTGGGGGCTGTCGTGGCCACTATAGGCATGCGGCGTTAATCAGTAAAATAGAAAGATCGGATCAATTGATAGAAAAAACCCATGAATCTATCTGCCCGGCAATTGCGCGCCTTTGTCGCGCTGGCGGACGAACGGCATTTCACGCGGGCCGCCCAGCGTTGCCACCTGACGCAACCTGCGTTCAGCGCGCTGATCCGTTCGCTGGAAGACAGCGCCGGCCTGAAGCTGTTCGACCGCAATACGCGGCATGTCGAACTGACGGCCGAAGGCCGGGTGCTGGACGCCTCCGCGCGCCGCCTCCTGGCGGATATGGACCTTGTCATGGACGATCTGCGCGACCATGCCGCCCGCCGCCGCGGTCGTGTGGCGCTGGCTGCGTTGCCGTCGTTGGCCGCGGGTTGGCTGCCGGGTCTGTTGGCCCGCTTCAGCCAGGCGCATCCCGGCATCGTGCTGGATTTGCGCGACGGGTTGCTGGATCCCTGCCTGGACATGGTGCAAAGCGGACAGGTCGATTTCGCGGTGGCGTCCCGCCGCCCGGACATGACGGACCTGGATAGCGAGTTCCTGCATGCCGACCGCTACTTTCTGGTGTGCCGGGTTGACCATCCCCTTGCCGCGCAAAGCCAGGTGCGGCTGCGCGACGTCGTGCGGCATCCCGTTATCCAACTTGCGCGAGGCAGCAGTGTGCGTAAACACCTGGACGAAGCGCTAGGTGCCGACGCGCCGCCGCCGGTGTTCGAAGTGGAACATCTGGCTACCGTGACAGGACTGGTGCGGGCTGGCCTGGGCGTCTCGGTGGTGCCGGCCATGACACTCTTTCACTTCCGCACCGATGACCTGCGCGTGGTGCCCCTGGCCGGACGCGCGCTGACCCGGCCGCTATACCTGGTGCAACGCAAGGGCCGAAGCCTGTCTGTCGCCGCCCAGGCGCTGTATGCGCTGTTGATCGCGCATCGGGGCGATATCGGCGGGGCCGGCCATCTGGCAGACTCGTGAAACCCGGATAGGGACATCCCTGCGTCATCCGGCCACTTTCGCAAAAGTCTATTGCTGTTTAAACTCCGATAGTTGTAGCTTCTATCCGTCACCTGAAGGATTCCGCCCATGAGCAAGCAAATCATCCATACCGACGCAGCGCCCGCCGCCGTTGGCCCTTACTCGCAAGCGGTTGCCGTTAGCGGCACCAAGACTGTCTATCTCTCGGGCCAGATCGGCCTGGAACCGGGCACTGGCGATCTGGTTTCCGAAAATTTCGACGCGCAAGTGCGTCAGGCTTTCGCCAACATGCAGGCCGTGATCACCGCCGCCGGCGGCACGCTGGACAACGTCGTCAAGCTGACGCTGTTCCTGACCGACCTGGGCAAGTTCACCGCCGCCAACTCCATCATGGCCGAAATCATCCCGCAGCCGTTCCCGGCGCGTTCGACCATCGGCGTGGCCAGCCTGCCCAAGGGCGCGCAGTTCGAAGTCGAAGCCATCCTCGTCCTGTAAGGCGCACCCGGACTTTCGATCCCAGGGGTTCGTTCCTTCATGCCGGCCGCGGCCGTGGCTTCCAAGCGACCCGGCGCCGATACCAAAGGCGCCGGGAAACCGATGACGGATACAGAGCGCAAGCTCCGTAACCTGGGTCTGGTGCTGCCCGAGGACTTCGTGCTTCATCTGCCGTTGCGCTATGAGGACGAAACCCGCGTCATGCCGATCAGCGCTCTGCGCCCGGGTTTTTCGGGCCAGGTCGAAGGCGAAATCATCAAATCCGAGGTGCTGTACCGGCCCCGGCGCCAACTTACCGCCACTTTGGCGGATGAAACCGGCGAACTCCAATTGCGCTGGCTGAACTTCTACCCCAGCCAGCAAAAGCAGATCACCGTGGGCAAGCGCCTGCGTGCCCGGGGTGAAGTCCGGGGCGGGCTGTTCGGCCGTCAAATGGTGCATCCCCGCATGACGAATGCGGATGCGCCGCTGCCCACGGCGTTGACGCCGGTCTATCCCACCACGGAAGGGCTGCCGCAGCTGACCTTGCGCCGCGCCATCGCGCAGGCGCTGGACCGCGCCGACCTTTCCGACACGTTGCCCGACGAGGCCCGCCAGCGCTACGACCTGCCACCCTTTGAACCCGCCATCCGCGCATTGCATACGCCGGCTCAAGGCGAATCCGAGCAGGCCTTGCTGGACCGCGTCCATCCTGCCTGGCGCCGCATCAAGTTCGACGAATTGTTGGCCCAGCAGTTGTCGCTGGCTGCCGCCCGCGCCGCGCGCCGTGTCAAGGAATCCGAGGCGCTGCCGGTGCGTAACGAGCCCGGCGGGCTCGTCGCCAAGCTGTACGCCAACCTGCCGTTCAAACTGACCGGTGCGCAAGAGCGCGTGGTGCAGGAGATCTCTGCCGATCTGGCCAAGCCGTATCCGATGCATCGCTTGCTTCAGGGCGACGTCGGCAGCGGCAAGACCGTCGTCGCGGCGATTGCCGCGGCGCAGGCGATCGCCGGCGGCACCCAAGTGGCGTTGATGGCGCCCACTGAAATCCTGGCTGAACAGCATTTCCGCAAACTGGTGTCGTGGCTGCAACCGTTGGGCGTCAACGTGGCCTGGCTAAGCGGCAGCCTGACCGCCAAGGCGCGCCGCGAGGCTGCGGCAGCCGCGGCGGACGGCAGCGTGCAACTGATGGTGGGCACGCAGGCACTGATCCAGGACCATGTCGAATTCCACCGCCTGGGCTTGTCGATCGTCGACGAGCAGCATCGCTTCGGTGTCGGCCAGCGACTGGCCCTGACCAAGAAAGGCGAGACCGTGCGCGGACGCTTCGTGCCGCATCAACTGAACATGAGCGCCACGCCCATCCCGCGCACGCTGGCCATGACGTTCTTCGCCGACCTGGACGTGTCCGTCATTGACGAATTGCCGCCTGGCCGCACCCCCGTCCTGACCAAGCTGGTTTCCGACGCGCGGCGCGAAGAAGTCATCGCCCACGTCGCGCAAGCCGCGCGCGGCGGCCAGCAGGCCTATTGGGTCTGTCCGTTGGTCGAGGAAAGCGAGGCGCTGGAATTGCAGACGGCGGTCGACACCTATGAAGGCATGCGCGTCGACCTGCCCGATCTTCGCATCGGCCTGGTGCACGGCCGCTTGCCCCAGGCCGAAAAAGCCGCCGTCATGCAGGCGTTCCGCGACGGCGAGGTAGACCTGCTGGTAGCTACCACCGTCATTGAGGTCGGCGTCGACGTGCCCAACGCGTCGCTGATGGTCATTGAACACGCCGAACGCTTCGGCCTTGCCCAGTTGCATCAGCTGCGCGGCCGGGTAGGGCGGGGCACCGCCGAATCGGTTTGCGTGCTGCTGTATCAAACACCGTTATCCCAAATTGCGCGTGAGCGGCTGCGCGCCATGTTCGAGACATCCGACGGGTTCGAGATCGCTCGGCGCGACCTTGAACAGCGCGGTCCAGGTGAATTCCTGGGCACGCGCCAGTCCGGCATGGCGCTGCTGCGCTTCGCCGACCTGGAAACTGATGCCGCGATTGCCGAAGATGCGCGCGATGCCGCGGTTTGGTTGCGCGCCGAGCATCCCGCGGCTGTCGAGGCGCATCTGGCGCGCTGGATGCGCGGCCGCGAAGACTTCCTGCGGACGTGACGCCATGCTGCCCGTTCTTCACCTGAATCACTCAAGCGTCGGCCGCCAGGCCTGCGCGCAACCCCCGGGGGCGTAGTCCACCATGACTCTCACCGAACTCAAGTACATCGTCGCCGTTGCGCGCGAGCGGCATTTCGGCCGGGCGGCCGAGGCCTGTTTCGTCAGCCAGCCGACGCTGTCCGTCGCGATACGCAAACTGGAAGACGAACTGGGCGTGACCTTGTTCGAACGCGGCGGCGCCGAGGTCGGCGTGACGCCGATCGGTCAGCGCATCGTCGCGCAGGCGCAGAAAGTGCTGGAAGAAAGCGCCAGCATCAAGGAAATCGCGCGACAGGGGCACGACCCCTTGGCTGGCCCCTTGCGTGTCGGCGTCATCCACACGATCGGCCCGTACCTGCTGCCCAAGCTGGTGCCGGTGCAGATCGGCCGCACGCCGCAGATGCCGCTGCTGCTGCAGGAAAACTTCACCGTACGGCTGGTAGAGTTGTTGCGCCAGGGCGAAATCGACTGCGCCATCATGGCCTTGCCGCTGCCCGAAGCCGGCCTGGTCATGCAGCCTCTCTACGACGAACCGTTCATCGTTGCGGTGCCCAACGACCATGAGCTTGCCCAGCGCAAGTCCATCGACGCCCAGGACCTGAAGCAGCAGACTATGTTGCTCTTGGGCAGCGGCCACTGTTTTCGGGACCAGGTGCTGGAAGTGTGCCCCGAGCTGTCCCGGTTCTCGGCGGCCAGCGACGGCATCCAGCGCACCTTCGAAGGCTCTTCGCTGGAGACCATCCGGCACATGGTGGCGGCGGGCATCGGCGTTACCGTGCTGCCCGTCACGGCCGTGCCGGAACACCCGCCCAGCAACAGCCTGCTGACCTACCTGCCGTTCGATGGCCACGTGCCCGAGCGCCGCGTGGTGCTGGCATGGCGGCGCAGCTTTCCCCGCCTGGCGGCGATCGAAGCCCTGGCGCAAGCCGTCTATGAATGCGAACTGCCCGGCGTGAAGATGTTGGCCGACGAGGCGGCGGCCGTCCAGGACTGATATTTCAATGCCTGGCTTGGCGCTGCACAACGCCGTCTTGAGCCGCGTCAAACCCACGCGGTGCAGATCGCCAAAACGCGGTTGCGCAGCGTCAATTCGTAGTGTTTGCAGTGGTATCCTTAATTCGTACTTATCCTATAGGAGCTAGCAATGGCCAAGTCCACCAAGAAGACCCCGAGTGTCCCGCGCATCAACATCGGCATTTCGGACAAGGACCGCGCGGCCGTCGCCGGTGAATTGTCCAAGCTGCTGGCCGACTCGTACACGCTGTACCTGATGACGCACAACTTCCACTGGAACGTCACGGGGCCCATGTTCAACACGCTGCACCTGATGTTCATGACGCAGTACACGGAAGAATGGAACGCGCTGGACAGCATCGCGGAACGCATCCGCGCACTGGGCCACTACGCGCCGGGTACCTACCGCGAATATTCCAAGTTGTCGTCCATCGCCGAGCCCGAGTCGGTGCCCGAAGCGCTGGAAATGGTCCGCCTGCTGGTCAGCGCCAATGAATCGGTCGCCAAGACGGCCCGCGCGGCCTTTGAAAAGGCCGACGCCGCCAACGACCAGCCCACGGCCGACCTGCTGACGCAGCGCCTGGACGTGCACGAAAAGAACGCCTGGATGCTGCGCAGCCTGCTGCAATGATCTAGATCGCGCGTTCGCTTACAATGGCCGGCCATCTTCCCTGTCGGGGAAGGTGACCGGATCCTTGTGAACACCCGACATGGCCGCCGAAAGGCGGCCATGTCTATGCAACCGTGCCACAGATAACGTCTTCATTTCGACCTTCTGCTTCATCTTTTCTCGCCGCGCCTGGCGCAGTGCTGGCTTTGCATGCCGCGCCACTCTGTCGCACGTCCTCTGGCGATTCCGCCACCTCATCCCAGCAAGCATGAATAACACTGACAGCCGCGAACCCGGCTTTCCGAGCTGCGTGCTCATCACAGGCGCAACCGGCGGCATCGGTGGCGCGCTTGCGGTGGAGTACGCCGCGGCGGGTGCGAAAACCCTGATCCTGCAAGGCAGGAATACTGAGCGGCTGCAAGAGCTGGCCGACCGTTGCGGCGCCTTGGGCGCGCGCGTGGTCACGCAGGCGCTGGACGTGCGCGACCACGACGCGCTGATGGCGTGGCTGGCTGATGTCTGCGAAAGCGAAATGCCGTCGCTCGTCGTCGCCAATGCCGGGGTCAATATCAATACAGGCCCCGACGGGCAGGGCGAAGACTGGCAGGATGTGCTCCGCCTGCTGGACGTCAACGTCCGCGCGGTCTTCGCCACCGTCCATGGGGTATTGCCCGCCATGCGCAAACGCGGCCATGGGCAGATCGCCTTGGTCAGCTCTCTGGCGGCCTGGCGCGGCTTGCCTGAGACGCCCAGCTATAGCGCCAGCAAGGCCGCGGTCAAAGTCTATGGCGAAGCCATGCGCGACGCGCTTGCCCACGAAGGCATCAAATTCAACGTCATCATGCCCGGTTACGTCGAATCGCAGATGTGCTTCGACATGCCCGGCCCCAAACCTTTCCTGTGGAAGGCGGACAAAGCAGCGCGCGTGATCCGGCGCGGGCTGCAGGCGAACCGGGCGCGGATCAGTTTTCCGTTTCCGCTCAATCTGGGGTGCTTCCTGTTGTCGGTGATCCATCCGGCAGTGTCGGGTTGGATCCTGAAGAGGATGGGCTACGGTGATTGAGGCGTTCTTTGAGGCCTTGTGGCTGCCTTTCCTGATCGGTATGGCATTGACCTGGGGCGTGGAATACTTGCTCGTCCCCCGCCCCGTCGCGCCGTGGCGCAGACCGCTAGCCGCGACCGCTGTGCATCTGGGCGCATGGACGTTGGCATTCGCGTTTGAGCTGCTATTGTTCAGAAGGCCCTATTTTGCGGTCGCGAACGTGTTGGCAGTCCAATTACTGATAGTGCTGGTAAGCAATGCCAAATTTCAGGCGCTGCGAGAGCCGTTCGTTTTTCCGGATTTTGAGTACTTTACCGATGCGATTAGGCACCCGCGGCTGTATTTGCCATTCGTGAGCATGTGGGCAATTGCCTTGCCCGCTGTCGGGTACGCCGGGCTTTGCTATGCGGCATTCCTTTTAGAGCCGAGCTTGCTGGACGCGCCGGGCAGTGGTGGGTACTACGTGTTTGCGCTGGCCGCGTTGACAGCGATTGGTCTGATCCTGTGTGCGGGAGGGTGCAGGCTGCGGCCGGATTTCGATGCGCAGCGCGACCTTGTCCGATTTGGCCTGTTTGCGAGCCTGGTTTGCTACTGGCGCGCCGAACGAACGGTACCCGCACTAACCGACGATTTTGGTTTCCCGCCCTCCGACGGATCGACCGGTACCTCGATGCCCGATCTGATCTCTATCCAAAGCGAGTCTTTTTTCGATGCTCGGCAGACGTATCCGACGCTGCGCAAGGATTTGCTTTCTGAATTTGACATCCTGTGTGCCGAATCCCTTAGGCACGGCGCTCTGATCGTTCCCGCATGGGGGGCCAATACGGTAAGAAGCGAGTTCGCGTTTCTGGCTGGGCAGTCTCAAGGGGACTTGGGCGTGCACCGCTTCAACCCGTATCGGCGTCTAGCGACGTCGACGACGCCTTCCTTCGTCCGCCTTTTGAGGACGCAAGGTTACCGGACGGTGTGTATTCATCCCTACCATGCAACGTTCTATCGGCGAAATGTCGTATTGCCGATGCTTGGGTTTGATGAGTTCATCGACATGGCCGCGTTTGCGCAAGAGGATCGGCAGGGGCCGTACGTAGGCGACAAGGCGGTAGCGGAAAAGGTTATCGCGATGTTGCGGCGAAGCGATCCACGGCCGCTTTATGTGCACGTCATCACAATGGAAAACCACGGCCCGCTTCACTGGGAGCAAGTTGTTCCGGAGGAATACAGGGCGGTCGCGACGCAACCGTTACCTGACAATTGCAGTGACCTCATCGTATACGCCCGCCATCTGCGCAATGCGGATGCCATGTTTTCGTGCATAGCGGGTTATCTGCGCGAACACGACCGGCCGGCGAGCCTTTGCGTTTATGGCGATCACGTTCCCATCATGGCGCACGTCTATCGCACGTTGGGTGAACCGCCGGGGACGACGCCGTACCTCATCTGGCACAACCGTGTTGCAGGATGCAGCGGTGAACAGCCTGCCGCGCTTGAGGGCTTGGCAAGCATATGGTTGCGCGAATGCTATTTGGCCTGAGGCTTGCCAGGAGCTGAGTCGGGAGGGGCGTCGAAACGGATGATGTCGTCTTCTTCCAGGTAGGGGCCGCTCTGCACTTCAATCAGCACTAGTGGTGTCGCTTCGCGATTACTGAGCCTATGCTTGCGGCCAGCGGGGATATAGGTGGACTGATTTCGGTGGACGACGGTTTCCTGGTCGCCGTTTATGACGTGGGCTGTGCCGTCCACCACAATCCAATGTTCGCTGCGGTGATGGTGCATTTGCAGGGATAGCGACGAACCGGGGTTGACGACAAGCCGCTTGATTTTGAACCCCGCGCCGGTTTCCAAGGTCGTGTAGGTACCCCAACTGCGATGCACAGTACGATGCTGCAGTCGGCTGGCATGGCCTTGAGCAGCTAATCGGTCGATGATTTTCTGTATCAGTTCGGGCTGCGTCGCGTCCATGACTAGCAGCGCATCCGGCGTGTCGACAATGATAAGACCTTGCACACCAACCGCCGCTACCAATCGATCGCTGCCATGGATATAGCAGTCGTGCGAGTCTTGCAGCATGACTTCGCCGAGCGTCCTATTGCCGTCCGCATCTGCCGGAAGCTGCTGGGCCAGGCTGGACCAGGTTCCCACATCTGTCCATTCCAGATCGCAACCGACAACTGCTGCGCGCTGCGTTTTTTCCAGCAACGCATGGTCGATCGAAATGGATTCCACCTCCTTGTAGGCATCAACTGGCAGCGTGACTTCGTACTCGCCAGGTGAGGTAACGCAGTTGGATGCCAGGAGTGACGCTTGTTGTTGTTCCAACAGCCTGGGCGCGTGCAGTTCTAGTTCTTTGAGGAGGCGTGCGGTGTTTACGCACAGCATGCCGGAGTTCCAGAGATAGTCGCCTTGCGCAAGATAGTCCTGCGCAGTTTGCAAGTCGGGTTTTTCTACGAAGCGTCGAATGCGGTGCCCGTCTGCTTGGATGTAGCCGAAGCCTGTCTCGGGCCGATCCGGCTTCAATCCGAACGTTACGATCCAGTCGGCCGCCAACTGGCGGGCCTGTTCGACGGCGGCATGAAAAGACCTGGTGTCACGGATCAAATGATCTGCGGTCAGGAACAGCAGCGTGGCATCCGGATGTTTTTGCACGAGCGCCAAGGCGGCAATCACTACCGCCGGCGCAGTATTGCGGCCTTCGGGTTCCAGCAGATAGCCCAACGTGAGGTCGGGACGACGGACTTGGCGGTACGCATCGGTAGTTTTGTAATGCAACTCGCGAGTGGTCACGGTCAGTACTTCGCGCACCCCAGGCAGGTTCTGCGCTCGCACTAACGCCTTCTGCAGAAGAGATTCCCCTTCGATTTCGATGAATGGCTTGGGATGCAGCAGGCGCGAGACTGGCCATAAGCGCTTTCCAGCCCCCCCGGACAATATGACGGGAATCAACATGGGGTTGTCGAGTTGGCGGGGGAGTTGAGTCGGCATTTGGCGTAGGGGCGGTAACTAGCCCACCGAGCACAGGGCGTGATGGTAGACATGGTCGACGGATGCGGCCAGGGCATCGGGATCGTTTAGCGCGGCGGCCAGGATACGCAAACTGCGGCGTAAGCGTGCAGCGACAGGGCGGGAAGGCGACAGGTCGCTGAAAGCGTGTGCAAACGCCGAATCCGAAGTGAGGTCGAAGGTCAGTCCGAGTCCTGCTTCGCGGATCAGGTAGTCGCTTTCGGGGGTGCTTTCGGCAAGGATAAGGGTTCCCGCGCTTGCGAAACTATTTACATCCGATAGCCAAGCGGGTTGATCTGCCCGGATGTGGGGCCGCAGGCGGATGAGCACGCTCGCGCGAAGGGTTGCAGGGGTTGGCACCGCCGCGTCAAAGTGCTGTCCGAGGCTGGGGCCTAGGCCTGCTTCCAGTAACACGTCTTCCACACGTCGATAGGCGTCGTCCGTTCCCGCGACATGCAACTGCACGGCCTTGCGGCCAACGGCGGTTGGCAGCACCGACGCCAAGGCTGTGAGCCGGAGCGGATCAACGCCGCGCAGGTCTAGCAATGCGCTCCATTGCTTATTGCTATGGTCCTGAATCGCCAGAGAAGCTGGCGTAGGGGTGGCAATGAGCTGGGGCAGTACGAAGATGCGGTTGGCAGCGATGCCCTCCGTGCGAAGCTGCCATGCTTGCCACTCGTCGGCGACAATGACTGCGTCGGCGCGACCAGCGCACCTCAACTGCTGACGATAGGCTGCTTGCGCCGATTCGGAGTACGGGGGCGGGCTTGTTGCGTCGGGGAATGGAAACGGCGTATGCGGAGCATGCCAGTCCATCACGACAGGTATCGCGCAGCGCTTGGCCAACGCCAGTGCTCGCAAAGCGAGATCATGTCCCGAGCGGCCCACATGCGCATGCAATAGCCCCGTGCGTGCCCGACGCAGCCAGGGTTCAGCCAACAACACGTCAAAGCGCCTCAAATCATCGCGCGGAATGCCTCGTGCCGCGTCAGGAGTCAGGGCGTTGAAGGTTACCGATTGGACACCCGCTTCTTCATGGACCGTGTAAGGACTTCCTGCATGGGACGGTTGGCCATAGCCCGATGGGACTAGCACCAAAGGGCGCATGCCGCGTTCAAACTGTGCTCGGGAAAGCTGAAGTGCCGGGCTGTCTTGCGCGGGTGCCAAATGAGCAACGCGATGAGGCAGGCCCGTGTGAGGGAGCGACGGGGCGGCGTCAGCCGGCCAGTCTTCCAAGTCGTTCAATGCGGCCAAGGCAAAACGCGCCTGATTGCGCATATATCCGCGCGCCTCCGGCGCCTCGTCGAGCAGGTGGCTCGCTTTGGCTAATAAGCGTGAGGCGCCAATCCGCCACGCGAGTGCCTGGATCTCCAAAAGATGGGGCCGACTTGCAACGTGCAATTCAAGCAAGCGCCATGCAACCCGTTCCGCGTGCGCTGAGTTCGATGCCTCGAGTGCGGGGATTTGCTCCAGGGAGACTTCCTTGGACTCTGCCGATAGCTCGACGCTCAGCCGTAACTCCTCTGGGCTTTGCCAGCGCTGGAGTTGGCACTCCAAACGGGCAGCGCCGGCAGGGGGGAGCACCGGTTTGAGATGGATAGCTGCGGTCTTGTTGCTGACAGGCACATAAGCGAACCGGGATCTCAACGCATCGGAATACGTGAATCCGCAATCAGGAGCATCCAGTACATGGCCGGAGGAATCGTAGAACTGGAATGTCAGGACAGCGCCTCTCGGAATAGGCGCTGTGACGTCGCCTGAAGCGCGGGCGTGAAACGCCCAGGCCACCGCGTCGTTGTCGACGGATAAAACCAGGTTTTTGAGGGGCTTGCCGCGTTTGACAGGCAGGGACAACGGAGGCCGTGCGGGTTGGGTCAGGGTCAGCATGCCTGGCGCTCCACTGTCCCGTCTTCCAGCATTTTTCGCAATGCGCTGCACAATCGGTCAGACAGGAGATAGGGGTCGTGGCGCGCCAGAAGGCCGTCGAAGAGACGTTCGTTCGGGCGATACGCCAGGGCTCGCTCCATTGCGTCGGCCAATCCGTGAGAGGCGGTCCGGGAGTAAAGCAAGGAGGGGTCGTCGGCAAATACTTCGGCCATGCCGCCTTCGGCGGGCGCGACGACCATGCGCCGGAACGTCGCGGCCAGCATGGCTACTCCCGAATTGAGCGTTTCCAGATATGGGGCGACAACAGCGTCGCAAGAGTTGAAGTAGTACTGCACGCGTTGATCACGGACATTACCCGGTATCAGGCGTATGTCCGTCCGGTCTATCACCCGGGCGCGCAGTGCAGTGTAATAGTCCTCGTTATCGACCTGGCCGGCAATGATCAGTGTGCAGGCGCGATCAGGCCTGCGTTTGCGCAGGGTGTCGTAAGCATCGATCAATTCCAGCAGCCCTTTATATGGCTGGATCGACCCGAAACACAGAAAGGTAAAGCTGTCCGGATCCAGGCCGAGGTCTTGCCGCGCATGCATTGGCGAGATGATGTTGGCATACCAGTCGCCGTAGCTGGGATGCGGGATGTGAAGAACTTTCCTTGGATCGATCCGGAAATAGGCGGACGTCAGGCGTTCCGTATCCCGGTTCATGACATGGATGAGGTCGGCGGCATCAGCTGTCGCCTGACGTACTGCACGTTCTGCTTGCACCCACGTTGTGCTGTGCGGCATCGCATTGTGCACGGTCCATACGATGCGCAGGCCCATCCTTCGCATGGCGGCCAAGCGTTCAACGTAGGCCGCAACCGCAGCATCGGCTTCGGCCTCTGTCGCGGCCTTCTGCAAAATGCTTGCCAACCAATGCAGATGGACGATGCCGTGCCCTTGCCATGCGATATCGTCTAACGATTCCAGCCGCAGGACGGGCAGCACGGAAAGTGCGTGTGCTTCCGCGCTCGCGTACAGCATAGGCTGGTAGGGATTGACTTGCGCCACCGGGTAGTACATGAGCAGGTCGGGCAGGCCTTGGCCTGTCTTTCCGCCAAGTACTGCCGAAACAAATGCGCTTGACCAAGTCTGCGCGCCGCTAGCCAGGTCGTCGATTCTCATGGCTTGTCGCTCGTCGTTTTATCTTTGCTCAGGTGCCAATAGTGGACGGTAGCTCCCACGTCTATCTCAAGGATCTCCCCACCGCGTAGGCCATGTGCGGAATGAGGCAGAGCGGCCATGCCATTTGTCCAGCGCAGCGTACTGCCGCGCAAGGTTGACAGTGCATGCAAACCGCACCAGTCGGGATGATTCATATCCAGCCTGCGTCGTTCGCCGTTAGCCAGCACATCTACAGACTGAAGCGCCACTCCGAGCGTGCGCCGGTCTTCCTGATCGAGAATGCTTGTCTCTTTGGCGACGGCGCTGCGAGAGAGAATTCTGCATGGGCAGGGTTCAAGCGTTGGCGGCAATTGGAAGCGCCAGCGGCGCCCATCGGGCGAGGAAGTTCCTGGTATAACCTGCCCGTTGAAATCCAGCCGCAATGCCGGCTGCGACACCAATTCCAACGCCAAGGTTTCAGCGGTGTAGTTCAGCATGCGTTGGCGACAGCTCTCCGTTTCCCGGCGTCCGGTGTGTATCCAATGGCCCCGGCCTGGCCTCAGCAGTAGCCCTTTTGTCTGGTGAGAATTTTTAACAAGAGGGGGAGGGACGTCGTACCGAAGCCAGTGCCAATGGGGGTGCTGAGTAACGGTTTTTCCGTTGAGCATTTGATGGGCATATACGGCAATGCCGTGGTAATCCAATAATTGCCAGGGAGCCAAGGCAAGTGGCGCAGAAGGAACGCCCGGGGCCAACGCGTTGGCTGCAAGCTGTATCGGCCCAAGTTCCGCGCGCAGGTGATGCGGGATCCGTCCGCAAAACACGACTTGTTGGTGCGATTCGGCAAGAGGAGTATCGGACCAGACGCCTTCGAACCGAGGGGGTGGGGGAAAGTCTGCGCACCATGACATGCCTGTCAGGTGGCCAGAAGCCGCGAAGCGCACCGGAATGGGCGACACAGCAGCTGTCTGAGGCAGCGACTGAGACGGGGCCAGGGGCACCGCTGCAACCTCATCCAGGGATGTGATCCTGTGCATTGTGCCGACATCATCCATACAGCTCAGATTCAGCTGGTCGCCAGCCACCATGCCAGAAACCTCAAGTTCGGGAACGGCAAATGCGGAGTTGCTCCAAATGGCAGAGAGGCATCCAGAGCCATTGCTCCGGAAGGCGGCACGCACGGGCGCCGATGAGGAGGCGAGAAACATCGGACCGTCCAGCTCGACACACGCGCCGGTTCCAATTTCCAGCTGCAGGGGCATTTCGCCCTGAACGCCTTTCAAGAGAACGACGTTCGAATTGTCGTTCACGCGTACCGTGCAGACTCCATCGTGCGGGCCTCGCGTCTGCACTTCCAGTATGCAGTTGGCGCGCTCGAGGACAAGGCGGCTGTTGGCCGCCAAAATCAGGCGAATGCAATCAAGGAACCCTGAAGCGTTCCTACTAAGTATGAGGGTTTCATCGGGCGCCAAGGTGACTTCCCGCCAGTCATCGTTCACTGGGCCAGCCTGTGCGGCGAGCGCATGTTTTACGTCTTTGTCTGTTTTGATTCTTTTGGAAATACTTGCAGGCATTGTCGGAATTGGCTTGGAGTTCTAATTTGATCGGCGTAATGTCGTCGGCGCAATTCGGTGTCATCATGCACGAAAACCAAGGCCTAGCCTAGCCTAGTCTGAGCGCCGGATCGACCGTCGCCCATACGGGTTCGCGGCTTCAGGATGATGAGTCATAGCTGGAGACCGCAGCGCCAGGAGAATAGGTGGAAAATTGCCGCTTTTCCTGCGGCTGCAGGGTGGCGGGACCACCGCTTGAATCAGAGGTGTTGCTGAGTACGCGAGACTGTCGATTTGGAGAACTAATTGAGCAGGGGGATCGTCTTGAAGTCTTCTTTTGCAATCCGTCAACAAGCGCTGCATTCATTTGTTGTTGGTATGGGGTTGTTGACTCTCAGTATGTGCGGTAGCGCAACTGCTGCTGGCAAGTCCTTGGACATTTATCTGGCGCCCAAGGGGGTCGATACCGCCTCCGGGCTGAGCGCTGATAACCCCATTGTGTCCCTCGCTAAGGCGCAGGAGCTCGTGGCTGAAAAGGCACGTGGCTATGATGAGGTGCGAGTGCTATTTGCCCCGGGTGTGTACCGGGGGCAAGGCGTTGAATGGCGCACGTTTCCAGGGGTATGGACGCGCTTCATGCCTGCCCGGCCTGGGAGCGCTGTTGTGTTCGACGGACAGGGAGGGAAGCAGTCTGTCTTCTTTAAAGCACTTCCCAGTACTCCCACTCGTGATTCTGCGCCCGTATCGATGAAGTTGGAATTTACGGGGCTGACGTTCCAACGCTATTGCGAAGCTTTAAGTTTTCAATCTTGGTCTGACGAAGTTCGCAGGCCTGGGGGGCGTGATGTGGTCGTCCGGAATAGCAACTTCGTTGATATCGGAAGCAAATTTGATCCGGTGAAGCGTGGGAATCAGCCGCGGGGGGGGTGTACCGCGGCGGTACGGCTACAAGGCGTAGGGCAAGGGCGGATCGAGGGGAATTCGTTCAAAAATATTATAAATCTAGATATTGGCGAAACTGCGTTGAAAGCCTATGGTCGTGGGCATTTGCACGCGATATATATATCGAACATGTCTCAAGGAAACGATATCGTCGGGAACAAGTTCGACGATTTTTCTGGGGATCCGATCCGGATCAGAGATCAGTCTGATAAGAACCGTATTTCTGGGAATATCTTTGGCTCAGCTTCGGATAATACAAAACCTGGTGATGTGCACGCAATTTCGCAGTGGTACTGTAACGATGGCGTCAAGGCGTGCGTCCAACGCCAAATCGCGAGAAAGGAATGCGCGTCGGAGGAATTGGAGCTGCGAGACAATCGGATTGAGGGTCGAAACGTCGAAAGCTATGCCGATAGATCTCAAGGAAAAGCCACATGTGCAAAGTGACTTATCCTGGTAATGCTACAGAAATTTTTCCAACGGGCTTTTATCTGACAAGAGCCGCGGCAACGCATTGGATATGGCTAAGTCGATGCTTTCCCGGCTGTAAAGCCCGCCGTTGATCTGCGTTCCATGGATAACCGTATTTCGGAACCAGCGAAACAAGCGTTGATCAGGTTGCTTGGTGTAACGCCAGAACAAGTCGAGGGCTCCCTGAAAAGTGAGGCCTGGCATGTCATATATGGCATTGCCTAAGGCCTTCAAAGGCCTGCCATGCACAAGTGCAGATCCTCCGACAGTGCTGTTCACTGTCACCACTCCGCGCGCATGATTGAGCAGGGCGGGCAGCGGACCCGTTTCCAAGTATAGGATCCGTTCGCGTTTGAGTCCTACGCGTTCACGAATTCCGTCGATGATCGAAGCGTGATCCTCTTGGCCCGTATCCAGGGGGTGGTTCTTGATGACCAAAACCGAATCCGGCCGGCACATCCGTGCGAACGAGGTCAGCGTCATTTCAAGCATATCCGTCATACTAGAGAACGGGGAATGATGCCGGATCTGAGCATCGCTGTTCAGCTGTAGCGGCACGAGCCAGAACGGGACGCGCCCATAGATCAATGATTGGATCGCTGCCAGATTACGGCGCTTCAGGTTTGCCAGCTTGACGGCACGGCGTAGATATGCGGTGTATTCGTGGTGCGCAAGAATGGGTGAGTGGGTCCGGTAACCGGGGTAGGTGATGGGATTGCGTATGCCAGCAACGTGATACACCACATCGTGGAATGCGCGAGCTGCGAATGACGGGGCAAAGCCCCTGCCATTTCCGTAGTCCGGAATCCTTGGGCCGATTCGGCGATACCACGACGGGTCGCGCGGTAACTGCGAGTTCGCGTTCACCCCGCCGCGCTCAAGCGATACCCAATACGGCCGAAAGTAGCCTTCCTCAAATACGTGCACCCGGATGCCGTTGGCCTTTGCCTGCTTGATGGCAGGTTGGTGCACGGGACGCTGGTCTCCGAACAGTACCAGGTCGGTAGGATTCTCGCGGGCAAAAAGGTCCGCGTACCAAGCGTCGAGCTGGTCCGCGGACTTGCGAAAATAGTGCGCTCCGCCATTGTTCCAATACCAGCAGTCTCCTGCATTGAAGTTGACGCGTTGCACATTGTGCCCGGCCTCGCGTGTCGCGCGGCCCAGTTTGCTGAAAAAGGGCGAGCAAGGGCCTTGGAGAAACAGAAAACGTTTGCTCATGGCTTGCGCGTCAGCCGAGCCACAATCCGGCGCAAAGGGGAGGGCTTGCGTTCGCTGCGCCACGCCAACAACTCTTGCACGGCGCGTTCTGGCGAGCAGAAACTGCGCGTGACGCGACTGACGTAGGTAGGGTAGAGAATCAGCGTGGCCGCTACCAAATCGTCCAGGCTTATGCGCCTGGTACGCCTGGCCTGCACTTGCGGGGTCATCTCATGATCTTCGGTCAATCCCCAGCCAGCGTAGAAGGGTTGGCCCCAGGTTACTACCGGGACATGGCGGAGCAGCGCTTCGAATCCTGCAAGTGAGGTCAATACATGGACCTCATCAACATGAGGAAGAAGGCTTTCAAAAGAATAATCTCCAATGATCTCATCGCACCACCTCAGGGCATCGGACTCGCCTTCGCCTTGCTTCCGTAGTCCTGCGCGCACGTCTGGGTGAGGCTTATATAGCAACCAAGCATTCGGTCGGGCCTGTCGGACCGATTTCAGCAAATCAAGGTTGCGGCGTACAGTGTTCGCGCCATAACGTATTGCGGCGTCGCTTTCAACCTGACCGATAACGAGGACGACCTGATTCTTGCCAGAGGGGCGCTGCCATTGTTCAGGGTGCTGTAAATTGTACTTGGTAACGCCAGCTTCGACGATCAATTGGCGCAGCAAAGCCGCGCGCTCGCGAAGCGCGTCGGTAAAAGGCTCTTGGGCAAGGATGCGCTCCAACCGAGAGCGGGAGCGTGCATCGTAATAGATGCCTTCAGGGTCGATGACCCAGGACAGCGGCCGTATGAGGTCCGCGCCCAATCCAACGGAACGAAGGAATCCATCTTCAATACGTAGCACGTGCTCTCGAAAACCGGCATTCTCAAGCTCGGCGCTGTGCTTGTGCCCCCACGTGACAATCGAATAATCGGAGGGGCCGGCTGGAGGGAGCGTTTGCGTGAATACCGTTTTGCTGCCGGCAAGAAAGTCTCGGACAAATGGCTGTTTCCAGCGCGAGAACCCGTAAGCAAGCAGACGCGCGGGAAATCGTTGACGCTGTTTTCGTTGCAGGCCCATCCATTCCATAAGCGTCTCGATTTCGCACCCCAACCCGGTCTCGGGATTGAAGTAACGCGCATACCTGATCAGGCATGCGTATGCCAGTTGCTCAAGAGGGATGTGTTTGCGTCGGGAGGGTGCGGGCAGCAAGTCCTGAGTCAAGCCCCAGCCTGCATAGAAGGGCATGCCATAGACGTGCACGGATTTGGACCACAGCAACGCCTCGAATCCAATCTGCGATGTAACCGTGTACACCGCGTGCGCATGCTTAATCCACAGTGCCGGATGAGAGCCGTCAGCTACAACCACTATTCGCGGGTTCGCTCGAAGTGACGCGAGGTCATAGTGCCCATGTTTACGCCCCTGTACGACCTCCGGATGCACTCTCACGACGACACGGCAATCAGGATTCGCGGCAAGTGCGTCGCCTAGCATCTGCTGAAAACTGGTGGCACTCGCACCGCCAGCTGCAATGGCAGCATCGCCTGCCGTTTGGTCTACCACCAATACATACGGTTTAGGAAGGGCGTTCGGAATAGGGTCGGGCCCGCCGTTATATTTCGATAGCCGATGATATCGCCAGGCTTGGAGCAGACGAAGAGCACGATCCTGCTGCGCATCGTCAAGGGAAATGGCGGCGAGGCGCTCCAAGCGTGAGGAGCGGGATGCATCGTAGTAAATCCCCACGTCATCAACGACGAGGGAGTAAGAGGGGCTCGTGCTGCCTTCCAACGACCGAAGAAATCCGTCCTCCAGCAGCCAGCAGTGTCCGTCGAAGCGTTTTGATAGAGCAAGCGCACGCAAACCGCTTTTCTTCAGACCCCAGCCGATGTATGCCGCGCCGCCTCGGTAGGGTAGGAGCCCGCCTGTAATTGCCACGCTGGCATCAAGTCTCGATGCCAGTTGACGTTGGCTCCATAATCCCCAGTCAAGCCAATGGACTGCGGCGAGAGTGCCAGCCATGGCGGACGTCAGAAACGCTGGCCGAGTAAGAGCGCCTGTACGATAGGCGTAATGATCTTCTGCCATTCGTACACGGCTGCGTTTGTCACATAGATCGCGTCTTCCGGCTGCATCAAAAACTGTTTAGCGAGAAATATGGATTCTGGATTACGCATGTTGAGACGGAAAACGATCGCGTGCGGATTGGCGGGATCATCCTCTACAAGACGAAAAATGAATACGCCAGTGGGGTCGGCTTTCGATTCCTCCAACCCGCCGACGGAGCCAAGTGTTTCAAGCAAACTAGAGCTCGCCGAGGGTAGGTCGTGCAGCCCGGGCGTTTTGACCGAGCCCATAGCCACAAATCGCTGTCGCGCCCGCTCAACCACAATTTCGGATCGTGGGGGGACGGGCTGATTTTTTCCCTGAAGCAGGTCTTGGTACCTGTAGGTATAAACCTGGCTTCCGGTGCGCACGACTACATTGACCAGATGCGGTTCGAGTACGGGTCCCCCGGCCTGGTTAATAGCGTCCAGCAATGTCAGCGGACCCTGAAGTGCCGAGAACCGTCCTGGCGTCTTGACTCCTCCCGCCACCAGCACGGACCCGGAAAGATCCCCCACCATTGCGGCGTGCACTTGAGGGTCAATTGCCTTTCCCTTGAGTCTTTGGCGTACGCTGCGTTCGACATCGGGCAACGTCATGCCGGACACCTTCAGTTCACCTACATAAGGTAGCGATATCCTTCCGTCAGCATCAACGCGAAGTTGTGGAAAATTCGTACCCCCTGCGCTCAAGGGCGAGAACAGTGCGCCTTCTTGCCCACTGTCCGAAATCATCAGAGAGATAACGTCACCCGGTATGAGGAATACATTGCTGACAGGCAGTTGCGACACCGTGGACGTGAGTTCAGGAATCGCCGGCCGCATGTAGCTGCCTATTGTCTTGGCATCCAGGTCGACGACCTCGTACCTGGGATCGGAATAACTCTCCTCTGCGGCAATCGTTAAGCGGTACGGGCCTGCACCCGATAGGATGCCGCAACCACTCAGGGCAGCCGCGATTGCCATAGTGAGGGCTGCACGCACAAGTCGGGGTGCACCTGCCCGCAGAGTCGGATGAAACATATGGAAGGGATGTGGCGTGTGTTCAGAGGCTGCAGTCATGTCGATTGTGAATTGTTAGTCTCGATGATCTTCGATCGTGGCAATCACAAAGCGCGCAACGCCATAGAGCAGTACCAAAAGGATAAATAGCGTTGCGAGATTGTAGAGACGCTCGGGATATATAGCGCGTTGCGCGACTGCCGGTCGCACAATAGTGACCAAGCTACGAATCTTCTTAGATGCCTCGATTCTGGCGTTTTCCATAGCCGTGACAGCCAGCTTGTAGCTTTCTTCAGCAATCCCCGCATCCACAGTCAAATTCTGAAATTCAGACGCTATGACGTTGAGTTGCTCTCCCCCAACTGCGGAAATCAACTCTTTCTTTTCGGCCGCAAGTTGTTGCTCGATCGCGCGAATCTTTACCTGTTGTTGTCTGACCTGGGGCGATTGGGCATCCAATGTGGAGCGTAGTGCCTTCAAGTGCGCGCGCTCCTTCGTCAATAGGTCTTCGAGCCCAGCGAGTGTTGCGGATCGTGATGCCGCAGACGACTTTGCGTCCAGAAGGTTGTTTGCATTCTGGAATGCAATCAAGATATCCCGCTGCTTGATATAGTTGCGGCGGGCATTTCCTAGCTCACGTTCAGCGAAGCCCAAATGGTCACGGGCAATTTTGTGCGAAAGTTCATTTACGAAACGCTCACTCTCATTCAGGATTTCATCCAGCATCGCTTTGGAAAGGGCTGGTACGGGAGTTTGCACCTCCACCTGAAGAAGACCTGTGAATTCGTCAAAATGCGTTTCCACCACGCGACGATAGAATTTGAGCAGATCTTCTGCGGGAGCGTCCTTAGATATGTAGAAAAGCGGATCACTCATCTGCTCCGCATACGCGTCAACCCAATTCAGCTTCTGCTGAAGATGATCCATCATGTCTATGGACTGAATAAAGTCCTGCATAAACAATGTTTCTTCACGCGACGTCGGGTTCGTGCTGCCCATCAAAAGAGCCAAACTGGGGATATTGGCCCCTGCTGCCTCATGCGGTTGGCGGACAACTATTTTTGCTGTACTCACATACCTGTCAAGTGACAGAAAGGCGTAGTAAATGCCGACCACGATCATCGGTATTACCACCATGTAAATGAATAGTGGTGTTTTTTTGAGTTTCTCAAGATTCAACACGGTAATTCCTGCAGGCCGTTAGGCTTGATAAGCAGCGATGCCGGACTCGACATCATCAAACATTGTTATGGTGCCGTTTTCGACGAGCAAGACCAAGTTGCACAAACGACGAATGTCTTCCATTGAATGGCTGACCAAGATGATGTTGGAAGTCTTCATTTTCTTTGCAAAAACTTGGTTGGATTTTTTCTTGAAATGAGAGTCTCCAACAGACATGACTTCGTCGATCAAGTAATAGTCAAAATCGAATGCCATACTTAAGCCGAACGCCAGGCGAGATCTCATGCCCGATGAATACGATCGAACAGGCTCATCGAACCATTTCCCCAAATCGGAAAAGTCGCGGACATATTGAAGAACCTCCGACATACGCGGGCCCACCGCTCCATATACTCGGCAGACGAACTTGACATTATCTTTGCCGCTCATACTGCCTTGAAAACCGCCAGTAAGCCCGACCGGCCACGATACGCTCTTGTTTGTTACAATTTTCCCTCGATCTGGCGTATCTGCGCCACCCAGCAGCCTCATCAATGTAGATTTGCCGGATCCGTTTTTTCCAATCAACCCGATATTCCTATCCGGCGGAATGGAAAACGAGATGTCTCGAAATACGTACCTTCGACCACGCGGGGTGTAATAGGATTTTGTAATATTTCTTACTTCGAACATGGTCGAGTCAAAGAGACATTAATCGATATTTGCGTACGCGGTAGGCTGCATAAGCGGCGAATGAAGCGACGATCGTGCACTTCACTACATACTCAAAAGAAACTCCAGGGTAGAGCCTGTAATGCTTAAAGGTCGCGGCACGGATAAGATCAATAATGTGAAGGTACGGATTCCACAATAAATAATCAATAATGGAATGAGGTAACCTATTTATCGGATAAATAACACCCGATAGCAGATAGAGCGGCATGAATGTAAGGCTAAGAAGCGTTCTCAACTCGGGGATTGCTTCCGCGAGCATTGCGTAAAATATTCCCAGCGCGAATGAGAACGCGATGCCGAGAAAAATTGCAAAGAGCCACGCGATTGGGTCGGTTATCGCGGTAGAGTAGCCGTACCAAGTTAGCGCAATATATAAGATCAAAAAGGTGATCGAGGAGATGCAAAATTCAACGATTGTCCGGGCGAAAAAGGCGTCGGCGGGTTGAATCTGTTTGTAGGAGAACAACGATTTGTTGGCCTCGACACTGCCCATGAGCTTCAGTACGATATTCTTGTATAAAAGAAAGGGCGCCAAGCCCATCAGCAAGAATACGAGAAATTCATAACTTGGCGACGCCGCGCTGCGTAGTTTCATTATTGTCCCCAAAACGATCATGTGGGACATAGGCTCGAGGATAACCCATACGGCACCTAGCCTAATGCGGCCAAAACGTCCGCGCATCTCGCGCAAGACGAGCGCAAAAACAACGGAGCGGGTGATTTCTAACGGAGATCGTAAACGCATAGGATTGTAGTTGGTGCTGAGCGCGGCTGATTGTACAATAACTGACTGTGTAAGGGGGCGTGGCAGCATTCGAAAGTGTTGCTAAACCCCTTAAAACAGCTGAATTTCAGCTTTGCTTGTCTAATTGCTGCGATTTTTACGCCAAAGCTTTGTGTATGGCGTTGCGTTCAGATGAGATCTGAAATATATGCATTGCTATGCCCAGCAAATTGCTGGCCCATATTTTTCTAAATGTTAAATATCTGTCAAAAAATGTTTGGCATGACCAATGGCTGTTGGCCAATTCCGAGAAATTCCTGTGTATTTTTTGAAGAACTACTTTAATTCCGCATTTCGTGCCAAGCATTCTCCAGGTGAGTTTTCAAGGCTCAAGGTGGCCTTGGTTTCGGATGCTCTGACACAGGCGTCCCTGGAGGTCGAATGCACAGTAAGGAATGTCACACCGGAAAATTTCGAGCGTGTCTTTCGCGATTGGCGCCCGGATGTTCTTTTTGTCGAGTCTGCCTGGCAAGGGTTTCGAAATAGCTGGAAATACTGTATAGCCTCCTATCCGGATCATCCGGAACGAACAAATTTGCATTTGCGCAGGATGTTGGATGCCGCTGAGAGAGAAGGAATTCCCGCGGTATTCTGGAATAAAGAAGATTCAGTTCACTATTCCAGATTTATTGGAAGCGCCCGACTGTTTAGGTATATTTATACTGTCGATGAGAATTGTATCGAGCAATACCGAGCCGATTCTCCGAATGCAGCGATAATTGAGGCGCTTCCATTTCCCGTCCAGCCGAGGTTCCACCATCCTGAAGTGAAGGGGAGAGCGAATCGGGGCTATAGCTGCTTTATAGGAAGCTATGGTACGCATGTCCATCCCACACGGAGGCAATGGCAAGATTCTCTTTTCGAAGTTTTCTCTGCCAAAGGACTGGATGTCTATGATAGGAACTCCGGCAGAAAATCTCTGCACTACCGCTATCCGCGGCTACCGGGGTTGATCGTGCGGTCCCGAGTGCCGTACGAAAGAACAGCCTCATTATATAAGAGTTATAAATTCAATCTGAATGTTAATACGGTCGAATCCTCGCCGACAATGTACTCCCGCCGCTTAATAGAAATCCTTGCGGTGGGAGGCGTTGCGATCACGACGCCATCTCTGGCTGCGTCGGAGCTATTCTCCGAGTATTGCCATATCGTCTCCTCGAGGGGGGCTATGGAGGAGGTGGTTGCCTGGTCGGCTAGCCAATATGAGATGGCGCAGGAACGGGCCCGGCACGGCTCGCAATTGGTGTTGAAAAAACATACCTGGGCTCATCGGCTGCGGCAGCTCGAGGATAGTTCGATTTTTTAGGAAAGTTGAAGATTCACGTGCTAGCGTGGGGTATGTATATCCCCGCCGCCAGATCGTGCTCAAGTGAAAATGCCTTCGGAATATTCGATATTCCGGCCAATGAAGGATTTGTATCTGGTGTAATTATCCTTCGTGATTTTTTTTATCTCCTTCGCCGGGTTTCCTCCCATGATGGTGAAAGCCGGGACGTCTTTGGTGACGACGGCGTTAGCACCTATGATTGAGAACTTTCCTACTAGAACAGGACCGAAAATCTTGGCACCTGTGGCGATATAAACGTTATCTTCAATTTTAGGCACCGAAAGCCTAGTGGCTGGATGTGTTCCTTGACCGCCGCCGATGGTGACATTCGAACCTATGGAGCAGTTTCTTCCTACTTTTGCTTGGGCGTGAATGATTGTTCCTATTCCGCCATAGGCAAACGTTGTTCCCGCGCCTATTTGTACCGTTGCCGGAACATAGGAATTGTGAAATATCTTGATGAGTTGCTCTAAACGCTTGGATTTATTGAGGTCACCCGCGATGAGACAGTTTCTGGCTTCATTATGTAGGGCTGTTATTGTCGTTGGATGAGCCAGAATTGGCTCCATTAGGGCTAACAGGGCATCGTATTTCATGGCGTTTGAGGAAAGAGAGCTTATTGCGAAAAGGCTATCACGGTTTTCAATTCGTGCTTAACCGCTGACGCGCAAATAAATTCAATGACACTGGACGGTACGTACTTGTTGGCTCGGTCTGATGTCACCGACACGACCTTAGCTCCACTGATCCCGCTTCGCACCGTTATTGAGCCAAGGGTCTTCCCGGTAGTAGTTATGGTCATAGTGGCCCCGGATTTTCTTGAGCGCACGAGCACGGTGTTGTTGTCTACGACGTTTATATCTTTTTGATTATCTACATGCCATAGCGTTCGTGCTGTGCGGGCTGTTCCGTCCACGCATACCAAAGAGTCTGTGACTGTTATGCGCCGAGGCTCGAATTGCGTGGTGCGTTCAGTAGATGCACCCACGAATCCGTAGAATGTCATAGTGCTTTGATTATTTGTGCCAGTTAATCTCTCATCTATCAATGTCCAACTATTTTTGAGCTCTGGCCAATTTTTCTTATAGGCCGTGCCGTCTAAAACTGCGACGTTGTGCGCAAATCTAGATCGCGCGTACTTTCGGACCGGGTCGCCATGATTGTAGTTGTACATGCCAGAATCAATGAGCCAATCTTCGCCAAATGCGTATACGACCAAATTACCTTCATCTTCTTGTCGATGATAGGAGCTGAGTGCGCCCGCTTTAAAAATGCCGTGCAGCGCACGTTGGTTATCCCAGGTGTCGCGGTATATCGCATATCCTGATATTGGATAGATCTTGAATCGAAAGCGAGGTTTGGCGCCAGACTTTCCGGCGGTTAGGGCGTAACGGAATTCCTGATATTCCTGGCTCTCGCCCAGCAACTCTTTGAATGCATCTGTAGGACGGAGCTTTTCGGTGTCGCCGATAATAGGCACATGTCCGTCTGGGCGCAGCACGTAGACAATATACTCCAGTATTTTCCTGGCTTTTGGAATAAATGCCTTTGCCAGTTCTAAATGCCCGGTTTTCGTGTAGGTTTGGACAATAGAGATAAATGTCTTGAAAACAAAAATGTGATACGCAGGGCTGTTTTCGACATGGACGCCCTCCGAGGTAAAAGCGAAATCCAGTTCTGACTGCAGCCGCGCGAGCGCAGTCGCTTGCCAAGCCATCGCATGCTGCCAGACGTCCTCAAACATGGAAGCCAGGAGGAGCAGGACGCGTGCCTGCTCCAATCCATGATTAGTATGGGCAGAATAAAATCCATCCTCTGCTAAGATTGCAGCGTGCCTTTCCAGCAGCGAATTTGAGGCATGAAGGAAGCGTGCGCGTGCTTCTTCGTCAATTTTCGTTGCAGGAAGTTCAGAGAGGTATCCAAGGAACAATAGAATGTGTTCTGCGCGCAGCGCCGTCCCGTGATCATGCCATACGAACTCTGAGAGATCCTTGTCTTCAGGGCGAGAATCGGAAAACAGCTTTGACCATTCGTCGATCAGTGCGATGCCGACGTCCAACGCACTGCGATCTGACGTGGTGTGGTGGTAGGCGATAATATAAAGTAGTGCGGACAGCGAACCCCATCGCCACTGCCATGTGCGGTTCTCTAAAGGATTTTGGTCCCAATCGAGCGTGTAGTCCACGAGCGGGAACGGCCCTAGCCGAACTTTTTTGGATCTCACGATTTCTTCGCCCCTGGTGGAGAAATCCAAGTTCTTTATTATATTATTTAGACTGTCGCGGAGAAGATTAAGATTCATTAGATTGATGGTGGCTATATTTCAAAATTCTATTTTGAATTCGCAGAATTCTTGTGGGCTCTTGAACACCAGTTTTGTGGTGCTCAGATATACATATTTATCGAGTCCGATGTAGTCCAAATTTTCGGAGCTCCAGCAGCCATTCCCTTCTATGACGTCAATTTCCGCCACTAAGGCGCTTCCTCTGGCATGGAGCTTGACCTTAAGATCGGATATCTCGACGGAGATGTCCGGATGAAGCACGAAATTGTGGAAGGCTAGGAGCGAATTGCTAAAATCGCTACGATGTATTTTGTCTCGGATAGTCAAGTAATCGCTATACAAAGATATTTCTCTTGATATCGCGTGGTCAGCTACCCTGTCATGACTCATGCCCACGACGAATCCATTCGTAGTTTCGAACCATTCGTCGATTCGGCTTCCCCGAGGGGTGGCTCCGACATCGCAAAATGGCTTTTCGGTAATCTCGACGGTACTATGGGCCGATGCCTTGCGGATATTTCGGTCGCGGGACATTACATTTACGGTGTAGCCCGGATCATCGAATACTAGGTCGCCATCGATTTCCAAGCAAAAAGAAAGCTCGTCATCTTGTTTGTGATTTACAGAATTCCAACCGCAGGTTGCAGAAAGGTGTATGTTTTTCTGGAAATTGTCGCCGTCCGATTTTCTTCTCTTGTAGAAGAATAATCCCGTGTCAGAGTATAGCCTGTGCCCTTTCAATCCAAGATTAGCCAGTTCATTTTGATTGGCTGCGATCTCGGGATGTGACGCGCGTATATTTTTGTTTGGTGCGCGAAGGGTATCACCCACAGCTAGATATTCTCCACAATCGCGTAATGCGAAGGCGAGAATTTTCCTCGTGTTTTTTGCGAGCGTGGATTTGCGGTTCTTGATTCGGGCCTCATCGTGTTGGGGATGCAAATCAAGAAACTGGATGGCCAGCGGGTAATTGTGTTCCTGATAGGAGATGGAATGTTCTCGAGTGATTCCACCAGATGTGAACATTTCGTCGAGGGTGGCTTGCCCCCTAGCTGCGACGGCAACGGGATCAATGCTGCCGCGGTAGGCAGGGTGGTTATTCCACAGCGTTAAAAGTGCAATGTCCACCATCAATCCGTGATTGTGTCCATTCCTATACATTTCTGCACGCTGAAGGTTAAGTGCATCCGCTCTGATGATTCTGTCGCATATCCCCATCGCCGGAATATTATCCAGTTCACTGAACCGCTTACGAAAAGAAAGAACTTGCTCAATGCGTATGACCGCAGCGTGATCGCCCCGGAGATGCGTGTAGTAGGGGTTGCGGGATTTTCTGGCGCAATGAAACTGATGGAAACTCTTGACGATATGGAACAACAGATCCGCGTCGAAATTGGCGGGAATCCACCGTAGACTCATGAAATGATGGAGCCACGCGGGTGAATTGTAAGGGTTAATCGCCCAATCTATAGGATCCGACAGTGCGACTGCCGGAAATGCGGCATGTTGCACCTGGATAGGGTCCATCGAAATGTCTGCACACGAGAGGGGGGAGGCTGCGGGAGCGATCTGCATATTTGATTTATTACTCCTGCCTGCGTGCCGCGCGAAGGCGGGTGGGGCACGGGCTGACTGTTGGGGGCACGAGAGGGCTTTGTGCCTTTCCCAACATTGTACGATGGAACCTCCGCCGGTTTTTTTAAGCCGGCTTTTACCTTGCCGGCCGGAGACGAATTGGCGGGGGGCCTCGCTAAACGGGCCCCCTGTGGTCGATCACCGTGTAAACAAGTTAAGTTCGCGGGTTATCGTCTTGTCGACACCCAATGTTTGCGCTACCCGCTTACTCGCAGCCTCTGATTTTTTAAGAAAGTCTTCCGGATTCTGAAAAAGATGTTCGACCGCGGCGGATAGGGCGGTAGCATCTTCGGGATGGCAGAGAAACCCTTCTTCCTTCGACACGAATTCAGATATAGCAGCCGTATTTGTCGTAATTGGCACCAATCCACTGGACATCGCTTCGTCTCGCGAAACTCCCTGCGTGTCCATACGCGAGGGCGTCAGGAAAACGCCGTATGACTTATGTTTGGCCGATATCTCAGTATGTGTCAAGAAACCTTTAGTGAGTTTCACGTTAGGGAAATTGGCAAGTGGGGCGGTTGTTTCATCGAACAACTCCCCGTCGCCGCAAAGTTCGATTGACAGATTTTGAAAATAGGGTTTTTGGCTCAGATTCAAAATTGCCTGAACTGTGAGGTCATTTGCATAAGTTCGATTTGCGTAGGGGCGGATCGAGAGCAATTTCGTGCGGTCTCCGGCTTGCTTTACCGTGTAGTCGAATATGGCACCATCGACATGGTTCGGAATCACCATGTAACGGTCTGCGGTCAGGGAGACGTCCATGTCCTCTTCTGTGGTGCGCTTCAGCCATTCCGAGACGAACACAAATCGTAGATTGGGGCTCGTATTACTGAATACGTCACGCCAGAACTTTCGCCGATTGTCGCTGAGCTTCTTTTTTCGGGCGATTTCGTCTGGGCTCAGGTCGGAGAATTCATATGCGCGCCGTTGCCAGACTTGAATCTCCGATCCGTGCGCCCACACTGTGATATTTATCTGTTCCAGAAAATCCTTGAGCACGTCCCACATGGATTTGTCGAGTATATGCACTAGCACATTGGTGTATCGACCAGATTCGAGGGACTGTCGCAAGAGGGCGGCGTTCCCGTTCGCTACATCTATATTCTCGAATTCTCGATATGGCTGGCCAGGATGGGCGCTAATACGGAATACGTCCACGGCGTGTCCTGCCTGAGCATAGGCACGGACGCGGGTATGCAAGAATCCGTACTTATAGAGATCGTCGTAGGCCGGATATTGCTTTGAAAGCACTAATGTGTTTGAGCGACCAATCACGATTGAGGGCTTTTGGCCATGGCTACCTAGTACTAATTTATGAATCTTGAGATTGCAATTCCCCTGAATCCGCAAGCCAAAGCGGATGTAGACGCATTCGTTGGGGATCGCGAGAGCGTGGGTTCCTTCCGCTCCGACAATTGAATGTGACAGCTTTTTCCTGTCCTTGTCCTGGAATTCGAAAACCGTGCGTACTTCCCCTGGATCATCGCACACCAGCGTGAACTGGCTATTGAGTTCCATGTTCAACTCTGCACGTGGCGAGGATTCTTTAACGTAGACGTAAGCAAAACTCTCTTGAGGTAGCTTGGATCGTACGCTCAACGTATCGCCCTCTACCGAAAGCGTGATCATTTTGGATGCCGGCGCTCGCAACCGCTTAGCCAGTTCCGCGCCGGAGATGGAAGGAAGGTCATCATCCGAATCATCACTTATTGCGGTCGCGGGTTTAATCGCTTCGGCTAAAGGTGCCAGGTGTTGGTCGAATGAGACCCCTTTATTGATCAGCGTGGCATCCTGCGTCGTTAGAAGTGTTTCGGAGTCAGCCGCGGCACCCTCCTCGCAATAGTTGAATTCGTCGATCGACAGGCCTTGATGACCTTCACTATTGGCAGTGTCTGGCGTTTCGAGCCAGCGCGTAATGTCCGTGTCGGTCACCGCTTTGATGCGCAGGACCGAGCAACGGAGGAGCATGGCCGCTGCAGGGCGATATTGCTTTCCATCGTCAAGCAACGCCAATTCGCCAGTCTGGTAGGTGTAGCGTGTCGCCTTGCCGAATGCACTGGCGGAGCTGCCATATGTCGAAGCCCAAGCCAGATCTTCCGCATAGTGTGTGCTGTAGTAATCTCGCGGATGCAGTGTGCCTATCAATTCGAATTGAGACGCAAAATTACGCACCGCTGCGGTGAGGGAGTCAACGCTGCTGAAGTAGCTGATGCGAGGGTCGTGCGGCGTCACCGATGTAGCGCCTGTAGTAACGACGCATAGGCGACATTTCCCGTGAGATTGTCGCAGAAAAGAATCCTGAATGGATGTCAAACTCTGCGAGGAATCGGCTAGCGCGACGAATAACACCGCCGGAATCTGTTGACTGTAAGCAGTCGATGAAAGTTTGGCCTTTATATAGGAGAGTCGATGGCGATAGGTATGTTCCGCCATAACTTTGCGTAAACCGGCAAGCCGGAATTTGCGATACGCCAGTTCATCCGCATAGAGCGTGCTAATGCGCGATTCAATTTGCGTTGCTTCGTCCGAGGCTATCACGAGGTCGCCGAACAGCAACCTTGTTCCGCGAGAGAAGTTGCTAACCACTACGGTATTTGATGCAAGCAACTCAAAGACGCGTCGCGCGAACATTGTCTGAGATTGCTTGATGGTGTTCATGTTGATGCCATACCGGTAGCCCTTGTAGGCGCGGTCGATCTCATCGAATTTCAAATTTCCCAAAATGTATGGCGTATATTTTTCGGGAAATTGATAGTGCGGGTGTGGTTTCTCGTAATTTCGATCATAGATCTCAATCGGACGGAATTTCTTTACGGTATCTACTAAGGCAGCAAAATCGCGCTGACGCTCGGGATAGCGCAAATAGTAAGATCCCGCAAAATTGAAGGCGTCTTTGCGTTCGTGGATTTCGATCGGATTGTGGGCCGCGGGTTGAGCAGCGAACGGCAAAAGATAGACGCGCCCGTGACCGAGTATCTTCTTGTATTTCGGGATGCAGTCGATATCCGTCGTAAACACGTGATCGACGAGCGAGGCAAGTTCGATGAATGTGCTGAAATGGACGGGATCTTCCTTATTCCAGAATAGGGTGGGTACGTGGTTTTTCTTTGCCCACGCAAGTAGCGCGCGCACCTCTTCTGCGCAGTTGCTGATCTTGCGCTGCCATAGATCTTCCACGCCTTTCCACGCCGATTCAATGAAAATCAAATCCGGCTTAAATTCTTCCACTTCCATTTGCCATGTTTCGGGGCGTAATTGGAGCAACTCGCACTCAGGCGCATAGGAGTGGTACGTGAACTCGTCCATAATGCCCGCTACACGCATTTTGCTGTTTTGTGCGGAAATTCCTGCAAGCATGATGGGGTCGGCATGGATTTTTGTCACAGGCGGCTGGTGAGCTGCATTCGTTTTAACCGTTTTTTGGCCGACAGCCGCCTGTTTCAAACGCTTCCTCTCGCGGCGGATCTTTCCTTCTTTGTGGATACGAACGAACTCCGATGGCAAGGAGAAAAACGCGGACCAGGATTTGAAGCCGTGCAGTAATGCGTAGCCCAACTGGAACGAAAGCGTCTTTCTAGTTTGCTCGACTTGCTGCAGCGCCTGCTCTTTTTCTAGCTGGAGGTTGCGCAGGCGACGTTCAAGATGGCGAATTTTCTCCGTCGCCTCTTTCTCATTCTTTTGAGTTTCTCGAAATTGGGCAACGATGGCTCTTGCTTTTAATTGAGCATCTTTCAAACGCCCCTCAGATTCTGCTACCTGATTTTCTGCGAGAGTGAGCCGGGTCTGAATATCTTGGATCTTGCTGATGGCCGCACTCTGGGCGTCCCGCTGCGCCGTCCGGGCTTGAAACAGTTGGGTTGTGAGCGTATTGAGCGAAAATTGCAATTTCGAACGTTCTTGCTCGGACCCTTCGCGAGCGGTGGTGGAATCCGCAACGCTTTTTTCCAAAGTCTGAATCCGTGCGTCCGCATGCTGCTTGGCTGCTCGCATTCTGTCGTGGTCATGCCGTAACCCTTCAAGTTCGCTCTCGAGACGAATCTCCGACTTCTGCTTTTCCTCAAGCGTGCGCTCATGTTGCTGTGTCAAGTGCGCATGATCCGCCTGGAGGACTTCAATTGCCTGTGCTCGTTGTAGAGTCAGTGCCCTCAGCTCATCGATTCGCTGTTGAGAGTCGTCGATGTCCTGTTGCTTGTCTGCTAATGCGCTCCGCAGTTCGTCCACACGCCGTTCAAGCATAGAGCTCGTGGATTTGACGGCGGTTTCCGCGGCGTGCAAACGCTGCAGAGCATCATCACGAGCGGCGTGAGCTGTCCTGAGCGCATCGTCGGCCTCCTGAATCTGCAGTTGAGCTTGAGCGGCATGGTGTTCCGCTTCGCGACGCGCGTCCTGGATTGTTACGTCACGTTGAAGCTTTTCATGCCGCAGCACTGCAATTTCCTGCGCCTTCTCAAGCTCCAGGATGCGGGACTGCGCCTGTACCTGGCTGGCCGTGTGCTTAGCGCTTTCTGCGGCGGCCTGGCTTTCTTTGAGCTGTTCCTTCAGTCGGCCTAGTTCTTCCTGAACGTTTGCCACCGCATCGCGTTCGGCGTGCTGGATCGCCTCGAGTTGAGCCTTCAGCGTCGTTGCATGAGACTCGTGCTGCGCCTGCAGTTGGCTGAGTGTTTCGAGTTCGGTACTGGCACGGGCGAGTTCGCGCTTCAGTTCTCGCAGTTCACCCTGCGTCGTATTCCATTGCGCCTTGGAGGCCATTTGGCTCGCGGTCAGGGCGGATTCCGCCTCTTGAATGACGTCGTCCGGCCATGCGGCGATGGTGGGGAGGCGTTCCAGCACCTTGGCCCGCGGTTTGCAGATGATGACCATCGTGTCGCCGAAGAGCCGGACCAGCGTTG
Organism: Achromobacter sp. Bel; assembly: GCF_012928505.1. Classification (GTDB taxonomy): domain Bacteria; phylum Pseudomonadota; class Gammaproteobacteria; order Burkholderiales; family Burkholderiaceae_B; genus Achromobacter. The sequence goes on from NZ_JABBJN010000002.1 coordinate 188,592, forward strand.
TCTCGAAATGCCGAGCCAACAAATTGGCCGGTTCTCTCAAGTAGTACGCGGAGCCGGAGGGGGATAACGCGCCGAACGGCCATAGTGAGATCAGGCGGCCCCCGGGTTTGAGTTTCCGGAACGCGATTTCGATGGAATCTTCGGGCTGAGTGGTCAGCGCAATGCCTTGCGGAAGAAGTATGGTGTCGAAACTGCGGTCAACCAGCGCATTGACATCCAACAGCGAACCACTATGCAGCGTGATGTTGCGCTGTACTTGCGAAGGTTCGTCTGCGATGAAGGCGCGGGCCTGCCCAAGGATCGCGGCATCAGAGCTAAGTCCTACGACGTTCTTGCCTTCGCGGGCAAGCAGCATAAGGATTGCGGCCTGACCGCAGTCGGCATCCAGAATGAACTCACCTTCCACTTGGCCGCAGAGCCAATCCAGGAATTTTTGAGTGTTCTGCATTAGCTCCACGCCCAGTTTCCCGGCGTAGGCTTCCCATCCTCGTTGCTGCATCGTAAGTACGGCTGACATAGCTCTCGTCGTAAAAAATGAGGACACTCAACAGGCAGGATGTGCCAGGTTGAGCGTCCGGGTTCTCATTCGAGCAGAGTGGCGTTCCACGAGCGCGCCGCTCTGCCAGATTGGGGTTAATGGCTGCTGGGCATGCCGACGACATCGACCAAGCGTGCACCTTCCTTGACGCGGAGGGGCGCCTCGGTGAAAAGGCTGTGCTTGACCAAGACAGCGACCACATCAGCCTGGCTCAGTGCATCGGACAGCGTCGCCAGTTCGCCTCGCTTGAGCGAAGCAGGCAACTCATCCACGAAAGGTTCCACGAAGCTGAGTTCGCAATCGATCCTTTCGCTGATCTCTTGTGCAATGTGCAAAGCAGGGCTTTCGCGCAAGTCATCGATATTGGGCTTGAACGCCAAACCGAGCAGGGCGACCTTGACTTTGCCCTTCGGCGTGCCATGGGCCTCGACCTGATGAATCGCCGCTTCGATCTGTCCGAAAACCCAATGCGGCTTCGAGTCATTGACCTCTCGGGCGGTGCGCGTTAAACGCGCTTGCTCCGGCGTCTTATTGACAATGAACCACGGATCTACGGCAATGCAGTGGCCGCCCACGCCGGCGCCAGGCTGCAGGATTTTGACCCGCGGATGATGGTTTGCCAGGTCGATGAGTTCCCAGACATTGATTTGGAGCTTGTCGCAGATCAGCGATAGCTCATTGGCGAACGCGATGTTCACGTCGCGGAACGCATTTTCAGTCAACTTAGACATCTCTGCGGTACGCGCGTTCGTTTCGAGCAATTGGCCTTCTACGAAAAGGCTGTAGACGCTCTTTGCCTTTTGAGCAGATATGGGATTGATACCCCCCACGATGCGGTCGTTGGCGACGAGTTCGCGCACGACTTGTCCGGGCAGTACGCGTTCCGGGCAGTAGGCAACATAGACGTCGCTATCGACGCTGCCTTGCAGCGGCAGCTTCAGGTCGTGGCGCAATTCGGAAAGCCATTGCACCATTTGTTCTGTGGTGCCTACGGGAGAGGTCGACTCAAGAATGACGATATTTCCAGGGCGCAGGACCGGGGCGATGGCTTCCGTAGCCGCGCGGATGTACGACAAATCCGGCTCGTAATCTCCCTTGAAGGGCGTGGGCACGGCGATCAGGAATGCATCCGCCGGTTCAGGCGTCGTGGTGGCTCGAAGCCAGCCTTCCTTCACGACGGACTGGACGATTTGTTCAAGGCCGGGTTCGACAATGTGGATCGCGCCACGGTTGATCGTATCGACCGCGTTCTGATTGATGTCGACGCCGATGACCTTGACCTGCCGAGAGGCCAGCACGGCTGCCGTAGGCAAACCAATGTATCCGAGGCCGATGACGGAAACAGTGGAGGGAGTGGCGTTGTGCGTCATTTCGAGATCTTTTCTGGTTGGAAGTGGTTCAACAGGGCTTGGACAATGCGAGGCGATGCTTGGCCATCCCCATACGGGTTGTGTGCATAGGCCATTTTTTGATAAGTGCTCTGGTCATCTGAGAGTTCGCTGACGGCCTGCACGATGCGATGTGCGTCCGTGCCTACCATGCGCACCGTGCCAGCAGCGACCGCCTCAGGGCGTTCCGTCGTGTCGCGCATGACCAGAACGGGCTTGCCCAGAGAGGGGGCTTCTTCCTGAATGCCACCGGAATCGGTCAAGATCAGAAAACTCTTGCTCATGAAGTAGACGAACGGCTCGTATTCGAGAGGCTCGATCAAGTGCACGTTATTCAGATCGTTCAGCAGGCGGTTGACCGGTTCGCGTACGTTGGGATTCAAATGCACGGGGTAAACAAAGTGCATGGCGGGGTAGCGTTGGGACAGATCCCGAATCGCTTGGCAGATGTTTTCGAATCCGCCACCGAAGTTCTCCCGGCGATGGCCGGTGATAAGAACGATCCGCGCGTCGCCGTTCAGGAACGGATATTGCGCATGCAGCGCGGTCTTGAGCTGCCCGTTTTCCTTGACCTTGTCCTGGACCACAAGCAGCGCATCAATGACAGTGTTGCCAGTGACGTGAATGGCCGAATCCGGCTTGTTTTCAATGAGAAGGTTTTGCCGGGACTGCTCGGTCGGCGCAAAGTGCAGAGACGACAGTACACCAGTCACTTGGCGATTGGCCTCTTCAGGCCACGGTGAATAGATGTTGTGCGTCCGCAACCCTGCTTCAACATGTCCCACCGGAATGCGGGCGTAGAACGCGGCCATCGCAGCTGCCGACGTCGTGGTCGTGTCGCCATGCACGAGCACATAGTCCGGGCGGAAATCCTGCAGAACATCGCGCATGCCTTCCAGTACGCGCGCTGTGATTGCATACAGATCCTGGCCCGGCCGCATGATGTCCAAATCGTAGTCGGGCTTGATGCCGAACAGATTCAGCACCTGGTCAAGCATGTGTCGGTGCTGGCCAGTAACGCATACGCGAGACTCAATCGTGGTATTTGCGCTGAGTGCCGCGACAACGGGGGCCATTTTGATGGCTTCGGGTCGTGTCCCAAATACGGTGAGGACTTTCATTAAAAGCTGAAGCTCCACAGGAAAAAAGGTGTGAAATACCACCTTGAATTAATCACGCCAGACATAATCAAAAGCTATATCTCTTCGCAAATCGGCCTTGTTGGGCTGGCCCCGACGGGGCGGATGATACGCGAGTAAGATTTCAATTTGGCTGTGAATTAAAAAAGAGGTCAATTTATTGATCTATTCGCCGCTTTGGATTGAAATTTTTCGATGTAACCTGCGCGCGAGGGTGATCCATCCGATTTGTGCAACTGATGCCCTCGAGGCTGCGCGACTGCACATGGAAGTGCTTGCATATTCAGATATGCTTTTTCAATGACGAAATCGTGTGTCGGATCTGGTCCTCGGTATGCATGCAGGAAATAAAGAATCTCAATCTGGCCGACTTTTCGGGTACGGCCGGGTACAGGATGGGTTGCACATTGACGCCTTGCTTGAATAATGCCGCTGACAAGCGGGTCGCCTTTAATGAACTTCCCGTAATCGCTGGCACCACCGCCATGCCGGAACTTGTGCCTGTATCGATCCCCACGGCTTTGGCTTGCTCCAGGAAGAACTTCCCCCGTGCCTGCAAGGTCGCGACCCGATCGGGCAATTCCTTCATCCTTCGCAGTGCGGCCAATGACGCGGCCGCGACACTCGGCGGCATTCCGACGCTATAAAGAAACCCCGGCGCCAGGAACTTCAAATGCTCCACCAGCGCCGTCTCTCCCGCGATATACCCCCCGCAACCCGCCAGCGTCTTGCTCAGCGTGCCCATCCAGATATCGACGTCCTTGCCATCCACGCCAAAGTGTTCGCGGATGCCATAGCCGCGGGCGCCCATGACGCCCAGCGAATGCGCTTCGTCGACCATCAGGAACGCGCGGTGGCGTTGCTTGATTTCGATGAAGCGGGGCAGGTCGGGGTAGTCCCCGTCCATGCTGTAGATGCCTTCCAGCACAATCAGTACGCGTTCGAACTGATGGCGTTGCTCGTTCAGAATGGTGTCCAGCGCTTCCCAGTCGTTGTGCGGGAAGGGGAGTCGGCGTGCGCCGGACAACTGAATGCCTTGCAGGACGCTGTTGTGGATCAGTTCGTCGTGGACGACGAGATCGCGGGGACCGAACAGGTAGCCGATGGTCGATACGTTGGTGGCGTGGCCGCTGACGAACGTGATGGCGTCGTCCACGCCGTACAGCGCGGCGATTTCCTCTTCCAGTTCGCGGTGCACGGGGCGTTCACCCGAGACCAGGCGGCTGGCGGATACCGACGTGCCGTAGCGGTCGATGGCGGCCTTTGCCGCCGCGGTGACCGCGGGGTCGCCCGACATGTTCAGGTAGTTGTAGCTGGCGTAGTTGATGAACTCACGCCCGCCAATGTGCGTGTCCGCGCCGGCGGTGCCTTCGTGCAGCTTGAAAAAGGGGTTCTTAACGCCCAGGCGTTTAGCGCCATCGTTGATGATGCGCAATTGCTGATAGCCGGGATGCAGGTGGAACCGGTAGTGTTCCTCCGGGATCTCGGCCTTTTTCTCGGCGGGGCGCGCAGGCGCCTGGCCGCCGGGGGAGGCGGCCTGGCGCAGCTTGCGCTCCAAGGCTTGCTGGATCAGCTTGTCTTTGATGCCTGCGGCAAGGCCAGGCAACTTCTTCATGGTGCTCAATTAATTCTGACCTACTGGATCATGCGTTGCATGGGGAGGCTGCCGTTCATCTTGATTTCGTCGACGAAATCCGAGACGGTGCTGGACCCGACTTCCGCTGCGTGGCTGGCGACCACCTGTTGAACGCTGGCGGTCACGGCATCGGTTTGATCGTCGTGTTCGTCGCGCAAGAGCAGCACGAGTCTTTCGGCCAGCTTGGCAGGCGTGGGGCTTTCGTTCAGCGCCATCACCGGCAGGCGGATGCCGAACCGGTTCTCCAGCGCCACCACCAGTTCCACGCCCATTAGCGAGTCCAGGCCCATGTCGTAGACCGAGCGGGTGGCTTCGATCTTGTCGGGAGAGACGCGCAGGATTTCACCGATCTCGGCTTTGAGCATGTCGGTGAACCGTTCGTGGAGCGCGGCATCGTCCAGCGTGGCGATCAGGTGGGCAATGTCGTCGGCGCCGCTATCGTCGTCGCCGTTATCGCCCGCCTGGCGAGCGATTTCCGAGAACTTCGGCAAATTGGCGCTGGGCAGGAAACGGCTGAGTGCCCGCCAGTCCAGCTCCAGCACGCCCAGGCCCGAAACATCGGCGACGATCATGTCTTCAAGCGCATCCAGGGCGACCTGCGACGCCAGCGCGCCGCCACCCATGCGGCTTTGCAGTGCGTCCTTGATCTTCTGGTTGCGCGCCAGGAAACCGACGTCGTCGATGGCGCCCCAGCGCACGCAGGTGGCCGGCAGGCCTTCCGCGCGGCGTTGCGCGGCCAGGCGTTCCAGCCAACCGTTGGCGGCAACGTAGTTGCTTTGGCCGGGGTTGCCGAACAAGGTCGTGGCCGACGAATAGAAGACGAACAGGTCCAGCGGCAAGGCGCGGGTCAGTTCATGCAGGTGCTGGGCGCCCAGCACCTTGGCAGCGAGCGTACGTTCGATCTGGGCGGGCGTGGCACTGCGGGCCAAGCCGTCGTCGATGACAACCGCCGCGTGGACGACGCCCCGGAGGGCGGGCATGTTGCGAGCGGTATCGTCGAGCAGGCGCGCCAGGGCCTCGCGGTCGGTCACGTCGCAGGCGGCGGCGTGGACACGTACGCCTTGCGCTTCGAACGCCGAGAGGGCGGCTTGTGCGGCCTCGGTGACAGGGCCGCTGCGGCTGATCAAAATCAGATGGCGGGCGCCCTTGTCGGCCAACCACTGAGCGGTGCGCAAACCGAATCCGCCCAGACCGCCGGTGACCAGATAGGTGGCGTCGGCAGGCAACGCCAAGCCCGGCGCGGCTTGCGGTATGGGCGTATGGACGCCGCTGATGCCGTTGCGGTAAGTGACCACGATTTTGCCGATCTGGCGTGCCTGTTGCATATAGCGGAAGGCGTCGACGATATCGTTCGCGTCAAAGACGGAATACGGCAAGGGGTGCAGCGCGCCTTCGCGGAACAGCGCCATCATCTCGCCGAACAGGCGTTGGGTGAGGTCCGGGCGCTCGTTCATCAGTTGGTCGGCATCAATGCCGAAGTAGCTGATGTTGTTGCGGAACGGGCGCAGGCCGATACGGGTGTTCTCGTAGAAGTCGCGTTTGCCCAGTTCCAGGAACCGGCCGAACGGTTTCAACACGCGCAGGTTGCGGTTGATGGCTTCGCCGGCCAGCGAGTTCAGCACGACATCGACGCCGCGGCCGCCAGTGTCGGCCAGGATCTCGTCCGCGTATGACAGCGAACGCGAATCATAGATATGGCGCACGCCCAGCAAGCGCAGCAGGTCGCGTTTTTCGTCGGAACCCGCGGTAGCGTAGATGTCTGCGCCCAGCCATTGCGCGAATTGGATGGCGGCGATGCCGACGCCGCCGGCAGCGCCGTGGATCAGGATCTTCTCGCCTTCTTCCAGGCGCGCCAGGTGATGCAGGGCGTAGTAGACGGTGAAGAACGTGCTGGGGATGGTCGCGGCGGCTTCGAAGGAGAAGCCCTCCGGGATGTGCGAGATGGCGCTGGGCTTGGTGAGCACGCGGTCGCCGAAACTGGCGGGGCCGAAACCCACGACGGCGTCGCCCACGGCATAGCCGTCCACGTCCGACCCGACCCGGGTGACGGTGCCCGAGAATTCCAGGCCAAGCGTCGGGCCGGCAAAGCCGTTTTCGATGGCCTCGTCGGACAGCAGGCCCAACGCGTACATGACGTCGCGGAAGTTCAGGCCGGTGGCTTCGATGCGGACTTCAAGTTCGTCGTCGGCCGGCGCCGGGGCCGGGCACGATTCCCAGCGCAGGTTGCGTAATTGGCCGGGAAACTCGAAGCCCAGGCGCACGGCGTGCGATGCGGCATCGCTGGCGGCGGCATGCGCAGGACGCGGGGCGTGGCGCAGACGCGGGGCGTAGCGCGCGCCGCTTTCGTCGAAGATGATCTCGTCTTCGCTGTCCACGCAGGTCAGTTCGCGGATCAGCGCGTCGACCAGGTCGCCGGCATGCGCCAGCGGCAGGTCGACCATGCGGATGCGGTAATTGGAGGCTTCGTTGGCCAGGGTGCGGCCGTAGCCCCACAGCGCGGCGTCATTCAGCGCGTGCATGGCTGCGGGGGCTTCGGGCGCGTGGCGCAGATACTGCACGGCATCCGCGGTGACCAACCATACGGTTGCGGCCGTCTGTGTGCGTTCGCAAGCCTGAATCACCGCGGCTGCGGTGGCGCAGCGGCGGGTCTGCAGGGCGAGCAGCGCCTCAGGGGTCTGATGCGCGTCGGCCCAAGCCAGTCCGTCCAAATGGATCACGTGGTTGACCGGGCCGGTCGCGCCGTTTCGCAACAGGCCGTCCAAGTCATCGGGCGCTGCTTGAATGGCCAAGCGGACGTGGTGGCCGGCGGCCTTCAGCTTGGCCTCCAGCGATTGCGCCAAACCGGCGCCATGCTCGGGATTGCGGTCGCCCAGGATCAGCCAGTTTGCAGGGGAGTTTCCGGCGTCGGCGTCCACGAGGGCCATCGGCGCTTGCTCGCCTTCCAGCCGGGCCGTCAGCAGATAGGCTCCGCTGGTGAACGACGCCGAGAATTCCAGCGGACTGTCGCACAGGAATCCGAGCGACCGGAGTTCATCCAGCCAGAAGTCGGCGGGTTGCTGCGTGGACAGCTGCGCGCCGTCCTCGCTGGTTTGCCACCAGTTCTGGCGGCCGCCGAAAACGAAATCGCCCCACGCGGCGGGGTGGGCGCCGCAAACCAGCAGTACGCCATCCTCGCGCAGGCTGGCGCGTGCGTGGCGCAATGCGGCGCGCGCGGCTTCCAGGGTGTCGAATTCGCAGTGGAAGATAGCCAGGTCGCACTGGGCCGTGGGGGCAACGCCGCCTTCACCGATAAGTTCGGTGCGGGCGTTGGGGTAGCGTTCCGCTTGCTGATGGACGACGTGTTCCAGCACATCCGCATTATTCGACGCGTAGCAGTAGTCCGCCACGTTGAAATCCAGTGCGTCACAGCAACTGAAGGCGAAGAGGGGGGCAGCCTGGCCGACTTCGATCACGGCCAGGCGCTGGCCCGCAAGGCGATTGGCTTGCGCCTGCGACAGCACGGTGCGCAAGGCGGTGCCCAATCGTTGGCCGCTGGCGGCGCCCAAGGCGCTGCGGCCGATCGAGGCAGGCGTGCTGGCGCGCGGGCAGACGGCATCCAGCGTGGCCTCGCCGCGCAACAGGGCGGGCAGGTGCAGGCCGACGCGGCCGACCGCGTGGACGATCTGCGCGTAGTCCGGATACTCGCGCAGCAGGGTGTTCCAGATGTCCGCGGAGCCGCTGTCGGTGTTGTCCGGCAGAGGCAACTGGACGCCTGCAGCGATGGCTTCCGCGTAGCCCGCAGCCGTCACGCGCGCGATGGTGTGTTGCAGCAGCAGCGCGGAGTCCGGCGCATAACGGCACAGTTCGGTGATCAGCGCGTACGGCACAAGCCGGCCGTCTGGCGCGAGTTGGCGCAGCGCATCCAATGAAAAGCCATAGCACAGGCTTTCCAGCAGCGGATCGACTTCTTCCGCGTAGCGCGCATGCGCGCCGTCTTCGACGCAATCGGCGACCGCGTCGGCCAGGGCGGCGCGCAGTGTGGCGTGGTCCAAGGACGTAGGGCCGAACGGCGCGTACGGACGCGGCGTGGCGACGATGTCCAGGAAATTGAGATGGTCGGCGGCCGGCTTGCGCAGCCGGATGCTGCGGAACCGCGCCTGCTCGACGGCGGCAATCTGTTCGCCGGCGGCGTTGTAGAGTTCGAAGCTGGCGGTCAGCGAATGCGGTGCCCGGCGTTCCAGCCGCACGCGCGCGGCCGCAGGCTGGCCGGCCTTCGCGTGCAGGCTCAGGCGCCCGATCTTGGAGGGCACGAAAGCAATGCCCTGGCCCATGGCCGGATCATTGCGCAGCAACTGGATGATCAGCTGGAACGTGCAATCCAGCAGCGCAGGATGCAGATGCGTGGCGCCAAGCTCGCTTTCGATGACGGGATCGGCTTGCAGGACCGCCACGACGCTGCTGTCCGATTCCATCCAGCCGTGCGATACGGCGCGGAAGGCCGTACCGTAATCCAGGCCGACGGCGCGGGTCAGGGCTTCATGGGAGTCGCCGGTAAAGTCTGGCGCGCGGGTCGGCAGGATCAGTTTGGCCTGCGTGAGGCGCGCCGAGCCGGCTTCGCGCAGCAGGCGGCCGCTGGCGTGCTTGACCCACGGTTCCGTGCTGTTGTTGTCCTTGGCGTTGATGCGGAACCGGCCGTCGGCGTCGTCCAGCAGGAAACGCGTCAATTTACTGGGCGAGGCGTTCAGCAGCAGCGGGGCGTGGATTTCCAGTTCTTCCAGCTCGGCATAGTCGCCATCCTGCCACTGCAGCGCGGCTGCCAGGGCGATTTCGGCGAAACCGGTTCCGGGAAAGACGACTGCGTCACCGACGACGTGGTCGGCCAGCGTGGGATGAGACTGCGTGTCCAGCTGGTTTTGCCAGGAATGCTCATGCTGCTGCAACGGGTACCCCAGCAGCGGATGCACCTGGCGCCGCGACAGCAGGCCAAGCGATTCCGGCGTGGTGGGATGCCAATGGCGCTCGCGCTGCCAAGGATAGGTCGGCAAGTCGACCGCCGTGCCTTCCCACGGGAAGAGCGACTGCAGGTCGAGCTGGCCGCCGCTGGCGATGACTTGCCCGGCAGCGGTCCAGATTTTTTCGGGATCGTCGCCGCCGCGCGTGGCAGTGCTGAGCACTCGGCCCTGCATGTCGGCGGTTTTGAGCGTGTCGTTGAGGTACGAGCGCAACAGCGGATGCGGACCGACTTCGACAAAAATGTTGTTGCCTTCGGCGGCCAGCTGATTGGCGGCCTGCTCGAAGCGGACGGGTTCGCGTACGTTATGCCACCAGTAGTCGGCGGTCAGCAAGGCGCCGTCGAGTGGGGCGCCGGTGACGGTGGAGTAGAAGGGGACGTCGTTCGCGCGCGGCTGGATGCCCGCCAGCGATTCGTAGATGCCCGCTTCGATGCCATCCATGGCCGGGCTATGGAAAGCGTAGTCCAGATCCAGGCGCCGGAAGAACAGGGCCTGCTCGGCCAACGCCCCTTCAAGCACGCTCAAGGCTTCGGGCGCGCCGGCCACGGTCGCGCCGCGGCTGCTGTTGAAGCCAGCTACGCAGACACGGTCGCCCAGGTTGTGCTGGGCGATCAGCGCCAGCGCTTCTTCACCGCTGATGCCCACGGCCGTCATGCGGCCCTGGCCCTTGGTTTCGCCTTGTAGGCGGCTGCGCTGGAAGATGACGCAGACGGCGTCGGGCAGGCTCAGGGCACCGCAGGCCCAGGCGGCCGCGACTTCGCCGACGCTGTGGCCGATGACGGCGGACGGCACGACGCCGCGTTGCGCCAGCATGCGCGTGATGCCGACTTGCAGCGCGAACAGCGCGGGCTGGGCGATTTCGGTGCGTTCATAGCGGTCGTCGCCGTTCTCGCCGGCCAGTTCCTTGTGCAGCGAGAAATCCGCGTACTGCGAGAACAGGGCGTCGACTTCGTCGATGGCGGTGGCGAAAACCGGGTCTGCCAACAAGCGGCGCCCCATTTTGGCCCATTGCGAACCATTGCCCGAATAGACCATGACGGGGCCGCGCGCTTGTTTCAGCGCGGTACCGACTGTCACTTCAGGATTGGGCTCAGCATCGTCGGAAAATTGCTGGAGCAGGTCGGCAACGGTGTTGCAATGGGTACCGAAGACCACGGCGCGTTCTGCGTGCCAGTCGCGCCGCATCGCGGCGTGATAAGCCGCGTTGTACAGGAATTTGGCAGGCTGGCCGCGCAAGGCCTCCGCCATCTGCCGCGCCGCGGCTTTCAACGCTTGGGGGGACTTGCCGGACACCAGCACCGGAATCGGAGCGGTCTTGGCCATTTTGCCTTCCGCGGCCGGGCTGCGCTGTGGCGCGCTTTCCAGGATCACGTGGGCATTGGCGCCGCCGAAGCCGAACGAGTTCACGCCGACGACAAGCTTGCCCTTCTGGCGCAGCTTGCGGTTCTGGGTGACGACGTCCAGGTTCCAGTTCTGGAACTCGATCTTGGGGTTGAGCGTCTTGATGCCGATGGTGGCCGGCACCACGCGATGTCGCAGCACATACATCGCCTTGACCAGGCCGGCGACGCCGGAGGCGGCTTCGAGGTGGCCCAGGTTGCTCTTGACCGAACCGATGGGCAGCGGCGCGTCTTTGCCGCGCTGCTGGGCCAGGGCGGCGCCGATGGCGCGCGTCTCGATCGGATCGCCGACCGCGGTGCCGGTGCCGTGCGCTTCAAGATAATCGATGTCGGCGGGCGAGATGCCCGCCTGTTCGTAGGCCTGGCGCATCAGCGTGGCCTGGGCGTCGGCGCTGGGCACCGTCAAGCCTGACTTGCGGCCGTCGGTGTTGACGGCCGACCCGGCCACGACGGCCAGGATGTTGTCGCCGTCGGCGACGGCCCGGTCGTAGTCCTTCAGCAGGAAGATGCCGCCGCCTTCCGATCGGACGTAGCCGTCACCTGCCGCGTCGAAGACATTGCAGCGCCCGCGCGGCGACAGCATCGATGCCTTGGAAAATGTAATGAAACCGTAAGGGTGGAGGTGCAGACTCACGCCTCCAGCAAGGGCCTGGCTGCATTCGCCCGAAACGATGGCGCGACATGCCTGGTGGAAAGCCACCAGCGATGACGAACATGCCGTGTCCATGGCGATGCTGGGCCCGCGCAGGTCGAAGAAATACGAAAGGCGATTGGCGGCGATGCTGGCGGTATTGCCCGTCGCCATCGATGCGTCGACGGCGTTCAGGTCTTCAGCCAGGCGATACGCGTAGTCGGAGCTGGCGATGCCAATGTAGACGCCGCAGTTCGTGCCGCGAAGGGTGGACGGGCGCACGCCCGCCTGTTCCATGGCTTCCCAGCTCATTTCCAGCAGCAGGCGTTGCTGGGGGTCCATGAGGGCGGCTTCGCGCGGGGAAATGCCGAAGAAGCCGGCATCGAAACCGGCGATGTCGCCAATCGAGCCGGCGGCAAAGGTATAGGCCGTGCCCGGGTGATCCTTGGCGGGGTGCAGATAGGCGTCGGCGGACCAGCGGTCCTCGGCAACGCGGGAGACTAGGTCACGGCCTTCCAGCAGCGCTGGCCAGTAGTTGTCTACAGTGGTGCTGGGGAATCGGAACGATAATCCGATGACGGCAACGCGCTTAGCCATGCAGTGTCCTTCTTGCCGCGTCGTGCTGCGACGTGGAATATGAGAATGCGGTCAAGCCGCAAGGGGAATGGGAGCCGGTAACGGCCAGGGTGCCGGAATGGCCGGACGCCTTGTCGATCAGACCAAGACTGAGTCTGTGCCTGATGGTCAAGTGCGGCCGATGCGGCCCGATATGGCGGTTCTCCCTGTTGCTGCCATCGCGCGGACGGCCCCCTTGTACTGGACACTGCGCGGGCGCCGCTGCCGGAGCGCCTTGAAAATTCTCGTTATTCTCATTACTTGAGTCTTGTGTTTTCCAGCTAGACCGACGCCTTCTCTTCCACCTGTCAGGACAAAGGCGGGGCATTTGTGCGGTGCACGAGCAGAAACAATTTGATTTAAACAGAATGATTTTACTGTACGCCGAGATTCAACTGATTACAGGCCAAGGCACGCCGCCGCTGGCTTCTCTGGCAAACACGGGCAAGCCTTTCATTTCGCTGTCTTCAAGCCTCTTGGGGGCGTAGGATATCAATCATATGTAACTTTTATTGGGCAAGATTAATCAAAACGATTCAGATCCGATGAAAACCGGGTTCATTTGCGTTACTGCCTGCAAAGCTTGCAATGATTGGGTCGCAAGCGGTCGAAATTCGGAATATTCCAAGTCGTTGGCCCCAAGCTGTTGACCCCACAGATTCAGCGCGAAAAAAAACGCGTCAAAGACGCGTTTCATAGTCGGCTGGGCGTATTGTCGCCGCAAATCAGGGCAAGCTGCAAACCGGCACGGGCGGGATCCGCTTGGCGGGCGTCGGGATTCGCCAGGATGCGCGGCGGCGCAGCGCGCCGAATATCTTGAGTCCCTGGGGCCAGTCGGCCAGGCCGCTTTCGGCATTGATGTGCCCGGCGCCGGGAAGCACGACCACCCGGCTGCCCCAGTCCTGAGCGAAGGCGCGGGCACGTTCCAGTCGGCAGTAGGGGTCGTTGTCGCTGATGACTACCACGCTTTGGAATGACAGTGGTTGGCGCGCGATGGGGGCGAACCCGCGCAGGCAGGCCGGGGCATCGGCGCGTTCCACGTCCGCTGGCGCCACCAGCAGGGCGCCAGCGACCTTTACCCTCAGCGGAACAGGCAGGGCGGCGCTGATCAGGCAGCCCAGGCTGTGGGCGATCAGCAGCACCGGGCTGCGGGCCTGGTCGATTTCTGCCGCGAGGGTTGAAATCCATTCTGGCGCCGCCGGGTTTTCCCAGTCGCGCTGCTGGATGCGCACCGCATGGGGCAGCAGCGTCGCCCAGCGGGATTGCCAGTGGTCCGGTCCGGAGTTTTTCCATCCGGGGACGATGATCGGTTGGAGTCTCATGGCGGCCATCATGCCGCGGAGCCCTAGTAACTCAAACGAATATATCGTCCTTTGCATAGATGGCGGCGGGTATAAAGCGCGGCCTGTGCATGATGCGGCACCCACGTGCCCGGAGCGCGCCGGAAGTCGGGCCGGATGGGCTCCAAATACAGGGATTTTTCAGTGTATGCTTGCCGTGCACATGCACAGTAACGGGGCGTGACCACATCGGTTTCCGGCGTCCGCCCGGTTCAAAAACCAACGATTACAAGCGATTAGAGGAGTCCACTCATGAAGCCAGTATTTCGTCTGACCCCGGTCATCGCGGCGCTGGGCGTCGCCGCTGGCCTGACGTTTGCGGCGGGAGCGCAAGCGCAAACCATCAAGATCGGCGTGGTGGGTCCCACCACCGGCGCCGTCACCCAGTATGGCGATATGGTCCGTGAAGGCGTCGACACCGCTGTCGAGCGTATCAACGCCGCTGGCGGCGTGAATGGCAAGAAGCTCGAAACCGTTGTGATCGACGACGGCTGCGAGCCCAAGCAGGGCCCGGTCGCCGCCAATCGCGTCGTCAATAGCAAGATCGGATTCGTGGTGGGCCACGTGTGCTCGGGCGCGACCATTGCCGCCGCGGACATCTACAACAATGAAGGCGTCGTCATGGTGACGCCGTCGGCCACGGCGCCGGCCGTGACGGACGGCAAGAACTACGAGTTCATCTTCCGCACGATCGGCCGCGACGACCAGCAAGGTCCCGCCGCCGCCAAGTTCGTGCTGGAGAAGATCAAGCCGAAGAAGGCCGCCGTGCTGCACGACAAGCAGTCGTATGGCCAGGGCATCGCCACGGCCGTCAAGAATGACCTGGAGAAGGGCGGCGTGCCGGTCGCAGTGTTCGAAGGCATCAATGCCGGCGACAGCGACTATTCGGCCGTGATCACCAAGTTGAAGAGCCAAGGCGTCGATTTCGTCTACTACGGCGGTTACCACCCGGAAATGGGCCTGCTCCTGCGTCAGGCAGCCGAGCAAGGCGTGAAGGCCAAGTGGATGGGACCGGAAGGCGCGGGCAACCCGGACATCAACGCCATCGCCGGCGACGCCGTCGAGGGCATGTTGCTGACGCTGCCGGCCGACTTCACCCAGAACGCCGCCAACGCCGACATCGTCAAGTCTTTCGAAGCCAAGAAGCGCAACGCCGGCGGCGCCTTCCAGATGACGGCCTACACGGCTACCCAGGTCATTGCGGACGGCATCAAGGGCGCGGGTTCGGACGACCCGACCAAGGTCGCCAAGTACATGCATGCCAATTCCTTCGATACGCCGATCGGCAAGGTGTCGTGGAACAAGCAGGGCGACTTGACGAACTTCTCGTTCGACGTGTTCACCTGGCACAAGGATGGTTCCAAGACCGTCTACAAGTGATGCCGCAGCAGGCCTAGGGCGACAGGCCCTATCGCCTGCGGCATCGGATGCGGACCCGCAAGCGTCCGCATGACCACCGGGCCGGAAGCCACAGACTTCCGGCCCGGTTTTTGCATTTGAGCGCCACCAGCCGGGAACCGGACCGCCATTGCGGTGTCGAACGGCCGGACCACCGCCCGCGAAAGCGCAGCGGCCCCTAGACCTACTCTTGTCCGCACATTATGACCAAGGCCCTATTAGTCGAAGACGATCCCAAGCTGTCGCGCCTGATCGCGCAGTTCCTGGAGCAACACGGGTTCAACGTCGCCCAGGCCTACCGTGGCGACCATGCCGTGGAAGCGTTCCGCCGCCACGAGCCGGCGATCACCATCCTGGACCTGATGCTGCCCGGCCGGGACGGGCTGCAAGTGTGCCGCGACCTGCGCGCATTTTCGTCCGCGCCCATCTTGATGCTGACCGCGCGCGAGGACGATCTGGACCAGATCCTGGGCCTGGAGTCCGGCGCTGACGATTACGTCATCAAACCCGTGGAGCCCCGCGTGCTGCTTGCGCGAATCCGTGCACTGATGCGGCGCCACAACCAGCTGGACGAGCCGCCGGAGCACTTGGAGTTCGGGCCGCTGACCATCGACCGGCGCACGCGCGCCGTCGTCCATGCCGGCGTCGAAGTCGATCTGACGACGATGGAATTTGAGATGCTCTGGGCGTTGGCCAGCCAGGCCGGCCAGGTATTGACCCGTGACGACTTGCTCAATGCCGTGCGGGGCATTGAATTCAACGGGCTGGACCGCAGCGTGGATGTCTGCGTAAGCAAGCTGCGCCGCAAACTGGACGACGACCCGCGCGATCCGGCGCGCATCAAGACCGTGTGGGGCAAGGGCTATCTGTTCTCGCCCAAGGCGCACGAGGGCGGCGATGCTTAAGTTCGTCCTGCGGCTCTTCGTGGTGATGGCGATCGGTTTCGTCATCTCCAACGAAGTGGTGGATCGCACCGCGAATTACTTCTTCGAGCCGGTGAATGCGGCGTATGCGCGCGAAGCTGTTCGGGGGCAACTCCACAGCCTGACCCAGGAAGTAGGGCGGGTCGCACCAGAGGCGCGCGCCAGTTATGTGCGCGATGCGCTGGCGCCGCATTACGGCCTGGGGCTGAAAGTGCTGGACCCCGCGGACTACGAGGCCGCAAGCTATCAACTGACGGAAGAAGAACGCAAGACGATCGCCGAAGGCGGCTTTTTCCTGCGCGACAAACTGATGACGTTCGTGACCGCCATTCCCGGGCCGGGGGCACAGTGGATCGAAGTGAAGTTGCCTCCGGAGCCGCCGATCGGCCCGTGGGTGATCGCCGGCATCTATTCCGCGCTGGGGTTGCTGCTGTGCGCGTTCATGCTGGTCTGGGCGCTGCCCATCTGGCGTGACCTGGAGGCGCTGAAGACTGCCGCGCAGCGGATGGGGCAGGGCGATTTGCAGGCGCGGGCGCGGCTGTCGCGCCATTCCAGCATCCGCAACCTGGGCGAGACATTCAACCAGATGTCCGACCGCATCGGCGCGCTGATCAGCAACCAGCGTGACCTGACCAATGCCGTGTCGCACGAACTGCGCACCCCGATCGCCCGCCTGTCCTTTGAACTGGACATGATCGATCGCGAAGCCGACCCCGAAGCGCGCAAGCGGCTGGTCGAGGAAATGAAGAACGACGTGGCGGAACTGGACAGCATGGCATCCGAACTGCTGATGTACGCCCGCCTGGAACACAAGAACGACGACGTCGCGCTGCGGGCGCAGGACGCGCGCGGGTGGCTGGACTCCGTCGTCCAGCATGCGGCGTACGAGGCCGGCGTCTCGGGTGTGCATTGCGCCGTGTCGCGGTGCGACCTGACCGAAGTGCGGCTGCACCAGCGCTACATGACGCGGGCGCTGCTGAATCTTCTGCAGAACGCCATCCGCCACGCTGGCGGGCGAGTGCAGGTCAGTCTGATCAGCCCGGCCCCGCAGGAATACGTACTGACGGTGGATGACGACGGGCCTGGGGTGCCGCCCGCCGACCGCGAACGCATCTTCGAGCCGTTCATTCGCCTGGACGAAAGCCGCGACCGCGGCACGGGCGGCACCGGGTTGGGGTTGGCCATCGTGAGCCGGGTGGCGCGGTGGCATAACGGCACGGCGCTGGCCACCGACAGCCCCTTGGGTGGCGCACGTTTCGTGGTCAGCTGGAAGGCGGTCTGACGCCCGCTGCGTGCAGGCGTAAAGAAACTTCACAAAGCGCGCTCCGAATCTTCACAAACTCCATACAAAGCGGGAAAGATCCGACTTGGGCACGTGGATAGCATGACGGCATTCTGTTTGAAGAGGGTTTGCCGCCTGCCATGTTTTCCCTTAGCCGCCTCGTCGCCATCGGGTCGTTGCTGGTCGCGGCCGGCGGCTGCCAGCATCTGCCTCCGGCGGCGGCGCCCACCGTCGCAAAAGGCGACTACGCAGCGGTTCTGGGCTATCTGGAAGCCCGCATTCCTTACGACATGGGCAAGCACAAGGTGCCTGGCCTGTCGATCGCCATCGTGGACGACCAGCGCATCGTCTGGAGCACGGGTTTCGGCTACGCGGATCCCGTTCGACATCGCGGCGCAACCGGCGACACCCTGTACCGGGTGGGCGCCATCAGCAAGCTCGTCACAGCGGCAGGCGTCTTGCGTGCCGCGGATGACGGCAGCTTGCCGCTGGATGCGCCGGCCGGACAGTCCCTGCCCGAATGGCATGTCGAACCGCGCCGCAACGCCCTGCAGTGGATGGGGGCAGATCCCTACACCGCGCGCAACCTGCTGACCCTGCATCCGTCCACGCTGGAAGACACGATGGGCCGCGCCCGCGCCGACATGGCCTATGCCTTGCTGGGGGACATGGTGGCGCATGTGGCTCGTGAACCACTGGACGACTATGTGCGGCGCACGATCCTGCAACCGCTGAACATGCCGCGAGCGGGGTACCGGGCAAACGCTCGCATGCTTGAGTTGCGCGCGGCGGGCTATCGCCGTGGCGTTCCCTGGACTGAAGGCCCGCAGCCCAACGAGGCGGCCGACGGGCTATGGATGAGCACCTCCGAAATGGCGCGGTTTTCCAGCATGTTGTTCGCGGGCGGCGTGTATCGGGGCGCGCGCGTGCTGAAGGATGAATCCGCCACCGCCGTCCTGAACCTGGAAACGGTATCCGGCGCCAGTCTGGACCTGAGTTGCCGCCTGGCCCTGTCATGGCTGGCCGCGCCCTGCGGCGAGGACATCGTAGGCGGCGCTCCGCTGCACGAGCACAGTGGCGCCACTGAAGCCTTTCATGCCCGATATCTGTTGGCCCCGCAAGACAAGCTTGCCGTGTTGGTCATGAGCAATGCGGATACGGGCGAGCCTCTGGTGGCGTCTGTGTCGACGCTGGCGATGCACTTGATGCGACAGGCCAAGCAAGGCACCGGCCTCGACTAACCCCCGGCCGACATCAAATATTTTGCGCCTCGCAGGCGCGCTGAGCCTGCTCCGTTCATCAACCTCGTTTCCTGGATGCATTTATGAAGCGATTTCCCCGTTTGTCGTTTGCCCCGCGCCGTGCCGCCGCGGCAGCATTGTTAGCTGCGGCCCCGGGTCTGCCCGCCGTCGCCGCCGATCTGTCAGTCGCGGATGCCAGTTCAGTCTATGGACAGCGGGGCGCGAGCTCTCGGGGTTTGACGGTGGCGACCGGTGACGAGCGGCCGGAAGGCCAATGGACCTTCTACGGCACGGCCGGCGTGGGCTATGCGCCGCGGTACAGCGGCAGCGACGAGAGTTCCGTCGTGCCGATCGTTGGTTTGGGCGTGCGCAGCCCCAACGGGTTTTTCCTGAGCACCGACCATGGCCTGGGTTGGGAAACGCAGGCGCTGGACAGCACTTTCCGCTTTTATGTGGCGCCCAGTGCGTCGCGCAAGGACCACAAGAAGGGCTTCCAGGGTTCGGACAAGCTGCGCGGCATGGGCGACATCAAAAGCCGTGCCCAGATCGGCATGGACGCCGAGACCGCGCTAGGGCCCGTGGTGCTGTCGGCGACAGTGGCGCACGCGTTCAAAAAGGGCGACGACCGAGATGTGGGCAGCGCTTACACGATGTTCAATCTGGGCGCGAGCACGACGGTGTACGAAGGTTCAGCCGGTTCCGTGTCGCTGGCGTTGAGCGGCACGTTGGGCGACGGTAACTACATGCGCACGTGGTACGGGGTCAGCGACCGGCAATCGGGAAAATCGGGTTATCGCCGCTACAACCCCAAAGGCGGCCTGGAGAGCATGGGATTGGGTGCGACTTGGACGCTGCCGGTCAGCCAGTCCTGGTCCTGGACTGTCGCGGCCGAGGCGCGCCGGCTGTTTGGTGACGCGGCAGACAGCCCGATCGTGAAAGACCGGAACCAGTACACCATCGGAACGATGGTGACGTACACGTATTGAGGCGGGGAGGGGACTCGCCGCCGGCAGGCAGCGAGTTTGGAAAGAAACCGTGCAACCGCTTGGCCGCCGGTTCCTTCCCGGATGCGCAGAAAGGCTTACAGGCCCTGGACGCGGCGGCCCGTGTCGGCTTCGAACCAGTGCAACGGGTGGCGGCCGTCCGGGCCCACGTTGACGCGGTCCGTCACCTTGGCAGACGACTCGGACAACTGGCGGGTGGTGCAGCGCACCACCAGCGTGGTCTTGCCGCAGCGGCAGTGGACCAGTTGCTCGGAGCCCAGCGTCTCGACCATTTCAACTTCCGCCGGCACGCCTTGCGTGTTCAGCAGCATGTGCTCGGGGCGCATGCCCATGATGATCTTGCGGCCGCGCACCTGGGCTGGCACTTGCAACGGCGAGATCTCAAGCGCCAGGCCGTCGGTCGTCTGCACGGTGCCGTCGCCGGCGACCTGCACTTCCATCAGGTTCATCGGGGGCGAGCCGATGAAGCCCGCCACAAACGTCGAGGCGGGCTTTTCGAACACTTCCATCGGGGTGCCGATCTGCTCGGGCACGCCTTGGTACATGACGATCATGCGGTGGGCCAGGGTCATGGCCTCGACCTGATCGTGCGTCACGTACAGGCTGGTAGTGCCCAGGCGGCGATGCAGTTTCATGATTTCCAGGCGCATCGCCACGCGCAGCTTGGCGTCCAGGTTCGACAGCGGTTCGTCGAACAGGAACACCTTGGGTTCGCGCACGATGGCGCGGCCCATGGCGACGCGCTGGCGCTGGCCGCCGGAGAGCGCGCGCGGACGGCGGTCCAGCAGATGGCCCAGTTCCAGGATCTGCGCAGCGATGTCTACGCGCTTCTTGATCTCGTCCTTGGAGAACTTGCGGATCTTCAAGCCGTAGGCCATGTTTTCGAACACGGTCATGTGCGGGTAGAGCGCGTAGTTCTGGAACACCATTGCGATATCGCGTTCGGCGGGTTCCAGCGTGTTGACGACTTTGTCGTCGATCACGATGTCGCCGCTGGTGACGGATTCCAGGCCGGCGACCATGCGCATCAGCGTGGATTTGCCGCAGCCCGACGGGCCGACGATGACGATGAATTCACCGTCTTTGACATCCATGTCGATGCCATGGATGACCGGCACGTTGCCGGCGTAGGTTTTCTTGACGTTGCGGAAGCTGAGAGTAGCCATGTTTATTCGTGTTCGGAGTCGTGTTCGGGTGGGCGCGGCGTGGGGGTCATTTTTCAGTGTCGACCAGACCCTTGACGAACCATTTCTGCATCAGGATGACGACGAGCGCCGGCGGAATCATGGCCAGCATGGCGGTGGCCATGGTGATGTTCCATTCGGTGACGCTGTCGCCGCCGCTGATCATCCGCTTGATGCCGATGACGACGGGGTACATGTCTTCCTGGGTGGTGATGAGCAGCGGCCACAGGTATTGGTTCCAGCCATAGATGAACTGGATCACGAACAGGGCGGCGATGCTGGTCTTGGACAGCGGCAGCAGCACGTCGAAGAAGAAACGCACCGGGCCCGCGCCATCGATGCGCGCGGCTTCGATCAGCTCGTCCGGCACCGTCAGGAAGAACTGGCGGAACAGGAACGTGGCCGTGGCCGACGCAATCAGCGGCAGCGTCAGGCCAGCGTAGCTGTTGAGCAGGCCCAGGTCCGCCACCACCTTGTAGGTGGGCGCGATCCGGACTTCAACGGGCAGCATCAGGGTGACGAAGATCATCCAGAAGAAGAACATGCGGCCGGGAAAGCGGAAGTACACGACCGCGAAAGCCGACAGCAGCGAGATCGCGATCTTGCCGATGGAAATCGACAGCGCCATGATCAGGCTGACATACATCATGCGGCCCACGGGCGCACCCGACGAACCGCCGGACGAGCCGCCGAACAGCGCCTGCATGTAGTTATCGACAAAGTGCGGACCGGGAATCAGCGACATCGGCGCTTGCGCCACTTCCTGCGCCGTCTGAGTAGACGCGACGAAAGTGATGTAAAGCGGAAATGCCACCATTGCCACCCCGCAGAGCAGAATGACGTGGGCCAGAATATCCAGCCAGGGACGGCGTTCAACCATTGTTATCAGCCTCGAACAAAATCAATACTGCACTTTGCGGTCGACGTACCGGAACTGTACGACCGTCAAGGCAACCACAATGAACATCAGTACAACGGACTGGGCCGCGGACGAACCCAGGTCCAGGCCGCGGAAGCCGTCGCTATACACCTTGTAGACCAGGATCGAGGTCGACGTGCCGGGACCGCCCTGCGTGGTGGTGTCCACGACTGCGAAGGTGTCGAAGAAGGCATAGATGATGTTGACCACCAGCAGGAAGAACGTGGTGGGCGAGAGCAGCGGGAACACGATGCTCCAGAAGCGGCGGGCCGGACTTGCGCCGTCGATCGCGGCGGCTTCGATGAGCGAACGCGGGATCGATTGCAGGCCTGCCAGGAAGAACAGGAAGTTGTACGAGATCTGCTTCCACACAGCGGCGACCAGCACCAGCATCATCGCCTGGTTGCCATCCAGCCGGGGGTTCCAGTCCACGCCGGACTTGCGCAACGCAACCGCCAGGATGCCGACGGAAGGCGAGAACATGAACAGCCACAGCACGCCGACGACGGCGGGCGCCACGGCGTAGGGCCAGATCAAGAGCGTCTTGTAGAGTCCTGCGCCGCGGATCACGCGGTCAGCCATGACGGCCAGCAGCAAGGACACGCCAAGACCCACCACTGCCACCAGCACTGAGAAGACGGCGGTGACGCGGAAGGAATCGAGGTAGGCCTGTTGCGAGAACAGTTCCATGAAGTTGTCGAGTCCGACGAACTCGGATGACAGACCGAAGGCATCTTCCAGCCGCATGGACTGCCACATGGCTTGTCCGGCAGGCAGGAAAAAGAAGACCACGGTAATGATCAGCTGCGGCAGAAGCAGCAGATAGGGCAAGGTCTTGTGCCCGAATACAACGCGTTTTTCCATAGGGGGAACCCAAGGTACAGAAAAGCGGCGGTTGGATTAACCGCCGCTTGAAACCGCTTTCATAAAAATACGATAGGCTTAAAGCCCTAAAAAAACCAGGGCTTTAAGCCTTGCGCTTGCAACCGGTGGTGCCGCTAAGTGCTTGTCATTGCATGGAAAATGCGAGTCGACATGCGCCAGGCGGCGTCCCGGAAAGGGCGTTACTTTACACTCTTCTCGAACTTCTCCAGCAACTCGTTGCCGCGCTTGACGATGTTCTCGGCGCCGTCCTTGGCCGCGACCTTGCCGGACACGATGCGTTCGATTTCAGCGTCTTCGATTTCACGGATCTGCGGCAGGAAGCCCAGGCGCAGGCCGCGCGATTGCGCCGTGGTTTCCACGTTCAGCTGCTTCACGCCGACTTCGGTGCCCGGGTTCTTGTCATAGAAGCCGGCTTTCTTGGTCAGTTCGTAGGCAGCCTTGGTGACCGGCACATAGCCGGTCTGCTGGTGCCAGCGGGCGGCGATTTCCGGGCTGGCCAGGAACTTGAAGAACGCGGTCACGCCCTTGTAGGTTTCCGGCTTCTTGTTGGCGAAGACCCACAGCGAAGCACCGCCGATGATGGTGTTCTGCGGGGCGCCTTGCACGTCGGCGTAATAGGGCACCGTCGAGGTGCCGAATTCGAACTTGGCGTTCTTGGCGATGTTGGCGCGCAGGCCGGACGAACCGGTGATCATGGCGCACTTGCCGCTGATGAACAGCGAGTTCGGCTCGTCGCCGCGCCCGCCGTACATGAAGATGCCTTCCTTGCCCAGCTTGGCCAGGTTTTCCAGATGGCGCACGTGCAGCGGGGTGTTGATGGCGATACGGGCGTCCAGGCCACCGAAACCGTTGTCCTTGGTGGCGTACGGCACGTTGTGCCAGGCCGAGAACGTTTCCAGCTGGACCCACGACGGCCACGAGGTGGTGTAGCCGCATTCCTGGCCGGCGGCCTTCAATTTCTGGCCGGCGGCGGCCAGTTCTTCCCAGGTCTTGGGCGGATTGTCGGCGTCCAGGCCAGCCTTCTTGAAGGCGTCCTTGTTGTAATAGAACACCACGGTCGAGCTGTTGAAGGGCATCGACACCAGCTTGCCGTCGGCCGACGAGTAGTAGCCCGCGACCGCGCCGATGAATTCCTTCGGATCGATCGGGTTGCCGACTTCTTCGGACATCTGCTGCACCGGCTTGA
This sequence comes from Achromobacter sp. Bel, assembly GCF_012928505.1. Taxonomy (GTDB): domain Bacteria; phylum Pseudomonadota; class Gammaproteobacteria; order Burkholderiales; family Burkholderiaceae_B; genus Achromobacter. The sequence continues at coordinate 212,292 of NZ_JABBJN010000002.1, forward strand.
TGGCGCCCTTGGCGTACATCATGGTGGCGGTACCGACTTCGAACACCTGGAGGATGTCCGGGGCATTGCCGGCGCGGAACGCGGCGATGCCGGCGTTCATGGACTCACCGTAGTTGCCCTTGTAGATCGCCTTGACCTGGTAGTCAGGGTTCTTCTTGTTGAACTCGTCCACCAGACCGTTCACGCGGTCGCCCAGGGCGCCTTCCATCGAGTGCCAGAACTGGATCTCGGTGGCGGCATGCGCGGAGGCGCCTGCGAAAGCCGTCATGATGGCGGCGAAGGTTAAAGCAATACGATGGGATCGCATGGTGAGGTTTCCTCCAGTTGGGCGTGTTGCGACCGGGTTGTCCGGGCACAGAAAACACGACACCTTATGAATTGTTTGTGACAAAACCGTGACTTTCACATCACTCTAAACGCCTGTCAAATTGCGCGTTTTAGGCGCGAACGAACATTTTCTTTTTTTTCCCCAACGAAGCTGACCGTCTACAATGCCTGGCTATGAAAAACGAACTTTCGATTGCGTTCATTGGCGGCGGCAATATGGCGGCCGCTTTGGCATCCGGACTGGCTGGCAAAGTATGCCCCGCCGGGAACATCCATGTCATTGACATAAACCAGGATGGGCATGCCGTCTGGCAGGCCCGCGGCATGACCACCGGGACGGCCCCCGGCGAGGCCCTGGCGCGGTGTCGCGTATGGGTGTTCGCAGTCAAGCCACAGAACATGAAAGACGTTGTGGCTTCCACACGTCAGTGGTTGCAGGACGACACCTTGGTGGTAAGCGTTGCGGCGGGGATTCGGGCCGACACGCTGGCCGGCTGGCTGGGTTCGCCTGACGCGCCGTTCAAGCGCCTGGTGCGTTGCATGCCGAATACGCCGGCGCTGGTGGGCGCGGGCATCACGGGTCTTGCCGCGCTGGACGGCGTGGGCGAGGCCGACCGCGAACTGGCCGCCACCTTGCTGGCAAGCGTGGGGCAGGTGGTCTGGGTGGCGGACGATGCCGCGCTGGACGGCGTGACCGCGCTGTCGGGCAGCGGCCCGGCCTATGTGTTCCTGTTCCTGGAAGCCCTGGTGGCGGGCGGCTTGAAAGTCGGGCTGACCGAAGCGCAGGCCAAGCAATTGGCATTAGGCACCTTGGCGGGCGCGACGAAGCTGGCCGCCGAGTCCACCGAACCCCTGGCGGTGCTGCGCGAACGCGTCACGTCCAAAGGCGGCACCACGGCCGCGGCCCTGGCCGCGTTCGGCGATGCGGGCTTTGCCGGCATCGTGGAAGATGCCATGGCCGCCGCGGCCCGCCGTTCGCGCGAGCTGGCCGAGGAGTTCGGCAAATGAACGTGGCAAACCGGGGCTTTCCCGCCATGAGCCGTCTGCAGTTCGGCGTTGCCGTGCTGTGCATGCTGGTGGTGGTGGTGGGCTCGAACATCCTGGTCCAGGTGCCGCTGAACGACTGGCTGACCTGGGGCGGGCTGTCGTATCCGGTGGCATTCCTGGTGACCGACGTGCTGAACCGCCGCTTCGGCCCGGGGGCCGCGCGCCGCGTGGTCTGGTTCGGTTTTGCCGCCGCGCTGGTCGTGTCGTTCTGGGTGGCGTCGCCGCGTATCGCGCTGGCGTCGGGCCTGGCCTACATTTGCGCGCAACTGGTCGACATCCAGGTGTTCGACCGTTTGCGCGACCAGCGCTGGTGGCGCGCCCCGTTGGTGTCGGGCGTGTTGGGCGCGATCCTGGACACGGCGGTGTTCTTCAGCGTGGCGTTCGCCGCTACCGGCGCACCCTGGACGACCTGGATGATGGGTGACCTGGCGATCAAGCTCGCGGTCAATATCAGCATGCTGGCGCCTTTCCGGGCGCTGCTGTGGAACCTGGCCAAGCCGGCCAACGCCTGACCGCAACGCGGCCCGGGCCAAAAAAAAATGCGCGCATCGTGGCGGATACCTCCGCCGGATGCGCGCATTTTTATTAACGCGACGGCATTATCCGTAAGGCCTGCGTAAGTACTGTATTTAAATGCGATTTCGAACGCTGTATTAATGATTTTTCATATAACAGACCAAGCACAATTGCTTGCCTGACACTATTGGAAAACTGAGGAAGATTTGCGTTTTCTCCAGCGAATTCATGGGTTTGTCGCGTTGATCCGTCACGATTAAAGGTTGGCCGGAAAATATTGGGGATTACACGCAGTGACAGTATGGCGGCTTGCTTCCAGAATACCGGCCACACCGTGTTTTTGCCCAAGAAGCCGGCGACGCGCGAAACGGATTGCGGGGTACCCACCCGATAACCTGTTTCGATCAGAGCCGCTCAAAACCTCGCTGGAGAACTCCGCATGAAGTTTCTGAATCGCCTTACCCCGGTAGCCATGGCGCTTGGGGCACTTGCCTTGGCTGGCGCCGCGCACGCCGCCGACACGATCAAGATCGGCATTCCCCAGCCCATGACCGGTCCCAACACGCAATACGGCGACCAGATCCAGGCCGGCGCCTTGACCGCCATTGAAACCATCAACGCCAAAGGCGGCGTAAAGGGCAAGAAGCTCGAACCGATCCTGATCGACGACGGCTGCGAACCCAAGCAGGCCGTGCCGGCCGCCAACCGCGTGGTCAACTCCGGCGCCAAGTTCGCCGTGGCCCATGCGTGCTCGGGCGTGACGGTCGCCGCCGTGAAGGTCTATGAGGAAGAGGGCATTGTCGGCATCACCCCGGGCGCCACGTCGCCGCTGGTGACGGACACCATCAAGCCGCATTACTTCTTCCGCACGATCGGCCGCGACGACCAGCAAGGCCCGTACGCCGCCGCGTACATCGCCAAGACGCTGAAGCCGCAGAAGGTCGCCGTGCTGCACGACAAGCAGACCTACGGTTCGGGCGTGGCCACCCAGGTCAAGGATTCCCTGGCTAAGGAAGGCGTGAACGTTGCCATGTTCGAAGGCATCAACGTCGGCGATAGCGATTACTCGGCCATCATCACCAAGCTGAAGTCCGCAGGCGTGGATCTGGTCTATTTCGGCGGCTATCACCCCGAACTCGGCCTGCTGCTGCGCCAGGCGCGCGAGCAGGGCCTGAAGGTTCAGTTCATGGGTCCGGAAGGCACGGCCAACCAGGATCTGGTGGCCATCGCCGGCCCGGCGATCGACGGCTTGCTCGTCACGTTGCCGGCCGACTTCACCAAGCTGCCCGGCAACGAAAGCATCGTGAAGGCCTTCAAGGACGCCAAGCGCGATCCGGACGGCGCCTTCCAGATGCCCGCGTACGCCGCCGTGCAGATCCTGGCCGACAGCATCAACGCTGTGGGCGAAGATCCCGCCAAGGTGGCCGACTACATGCACAAGACCACGTTCAACACCGGCATCGGCAAGGTCGAATACGATGCCAAGGGCGATTTGAAGAACTTCGAATTCGCCGTTTACAAATGGGACAAGAACGGCAAGAAGACCCAGCTGTAAACTCGCGATCCCGCCGGCACGGTGCCGGCGTGTAGGGCCTGTCGTCCTCGTTGTGCCGTAATCCGCGTAGCGATGCGCCAAAAGCGCTGTGCGGCCGGCATAAGTTGACGGCAGGCCCTTATAAAATACGCCCAGGTTTCCGGCTCCGGGTCTCGCTACCGGGGCCGGAACCATTTGGAGCAAGAGAAATAATGTCCGACCTCATACCCCAACTTACCCAGCAATTCTTCAACGGATTGTCCCTGGGCGCGATCTATGCGTTGATTGCCATCGGCTACACAATGGTCTACGGCATCATCGGTATGATCAACTTCGCCCACGGCGAAATCTACATGATCGGCGCCTATGTCGGCCTGGTCACCTTGACGTCCATCGGCACCAATAGCGGTTTGCCGGTGCCGTTCATCATCGCCGCCATGCTGCTTGTCGCCATCACCGTGACCGGCATCTACGGCTTTTCCGTCGAACGCGTGGCCTACCGGCCTGTACGCGGCAGTCCCCGCCTGGTGGCGCTGATCTCGGCGATCGGCATGTCGATCTTCCTGCAGAACTGGGTCGCGCTTGGCCAAGGCGCGCGCGACATGGCCGTGCCTTCGCTGGTGTCGGGCGCCGTGCAGTTCCACATGGGGTCCGATTTCGACGTGACGGTGCCGTATTCGCGCATCATGATCATCGTCGTCACCATCGTACTGATGGTCGGGCTGACGCTGTTCATCAAGTATTCCCGCATGGGTCGCGCCTCGCGCGCCTGCTCGCAGGACATGCATATGGCCAATCTGCTGGGCATCGACACCAACCGCGTGATCTCGTTCACGTTCGTGATGGGCGCGATCCTGGCGGCGGTGGGCGGCGTGCTGATCGCCATCACCATCGGCAAACTGAATCCCTTCATCGGCTTCCTGGCCGGCATCAAGGCCTTCACGGCGGCGGTGCTGGGTGGCATCGGCAGCATCCCCGGCGCCATGCTGGGCGGCGTGCTGCTGGGCTTGGCCGAAACCTTCGCGGCCGCGTATATCTCGTCACAGTACAAGGACATCGTGGCGTTTTCGCTGCTGGTCCTGATTCTGCTGTTCCGTCCCACCGGGCTGCTGGGCAAACCTGAGGTGGAAAAAGTCTGATGTCGAAAAATAATCTTAAAAACGCCACGATGGCGGCCGTGTTGACGGCGGTCATCGTTACGCCGGTGTTCGGCCTGCAACTGATCCGCCAGGGTGCGCGCACGTCAATGGAATCGCACTGGGGGCTGGTGGCGCTTGCCGCGGCCGTCGTGTTCGTGTTCCAGATGCTGCGCCCATGGATCGCTGCGCCGTTCAAGAAGCTGAAGACCGCGCTGCCGACCTTGCCGTCGGCGCCCGCCAAGAGTCATAAAGGGCTTGCACTGCTGCTCTTGGCAATCGCAGTCGTCTGGCCGTTCTTCGCGGGACGCAGCTCGGTCGACATCGCTACGCTGGTGCTGATCTACGTGATGCTGGGCCTGGGCCTGAACATCGTCGTGGGGTTCGCCGGGCTGTTGGACCTGGGCTTCGTGGGCTTCTACGCCGTGGGTGCCTACACCTATGCCTTGCTGTACCACTGGGGTGGCTGGAGCTTCTGGGAAGCGCTGCCGTTCTCGGGCGCGATGGCAGCCTTGTTCGGTTTCGTGCTGGGCTTCCCGGTGCTGCGGTTGCGGGGCGATTACCTGGCCATCGTGACGCTTGGTTTTGGTGAAATGATCCGCTTGCTGCTGATCAACCTGAACACGCTGACCGGCGGGCCGGACGGCATCTCGGGGATTCCGAAACCCACGGTCTTCGGCCTGGAAATGACGCGCCGCGCCAGCACGGAAGGCGGCACGACGTTCCATGAGTTCTTCGGCTTGACGTTCCAGAACCAGGACATGGTGATCTATCTGTACATGATGGCGCTGCTGCTGGCGCTGATCACGCTGTTCGTGTCGACGCGCCTGATCCGCATGCCGGTCGGCCGTGCCTGGGAGGCGCTGCGCGAGGACGAAATCGCTTGCCGTTCGCTGGGTTTGAACCCCACGCGCATCAAGCTGTCCGCGTTCACCCTCGGCGCCACGTTTGCCGGCTTCGGCGGCGCGTTCTTCGCGGCGCGCCAAGGCATGGTGAACCCGGAATCCTTCACCTTCATCGAATCCGCGCTGATCCTGGCCATTGTGGTGCTGGGCGGCATGGGTTCGCAGGTGGGCGTGATCCTGGCGGCCATCCTGCTGACGGTCTTGCCCGAACTGGCGCGCGAATTTGCCGAGTACCGGATGCTGATGTTCGGTCTGGTGATGGTGTTGATGATGATGTGGCGTCCGCAGGGGTTGTTGCCCATGAAGCGTCCCCACGTGGAGCTGTCTAAATGAGCGAGGCATTGCTTAAAGTATCCGGGCTCACCATGCGGTTCGGCGGCCTGCTGGCCGTCGACAGCGTGGCGTTCGAAGTGAAATCCGACGAGGTCTTCGCCATCATCGGCCCCAACGGCGCGGGCAAGACCACGGTGTTCAACTGCGTCGGCGGCTTCTACGCGCCGACCGCGGGCGACATCATCATGGACGGCAAGCCGATCACCGGCTTGCCCAGCCATAAGGTCGCCCGGCATGGACTGGTGCGCACGTTCCAGAACGTGCGCCTGTTCAAGCAGTTGACCGTGCTTGAGAACCTGCTGGTGGCGCAACACACCCAGGTGGAGTCCCGGCTGCTGCCGGGGCTCTTGAAGCTCAAGGGCTATCGCCAGTCCGAAACCGACGCGCTGTCGCGTGCGGCGCAGTGGCTGGATTTCATGGGCCTGCGGGAATTCGCCAACCGCGAAGCCGGTAATCTGGCGTACGGCCACCAACGCCGCCTGGAGATCGCGCGCTGCATGATCACCAAGCCGCGCCTGCTGATGCTGGACGAACCGGCGGCTGGCCTGAACCCTCAGGAAAAGCGCGATCTGCAATCGCTGATCGACCAACTGCGGCGCGAGTTCGGCGTCGCGGTGCTGCTGATCGAGCACGACATGAGCCTGATCATGGGTATTTCCGACCGTATCCTCGTCATGGAGCACGGCAAGCCCATCACGACCGGCACCCCCGAGCAGGTGCGCAACGACGAGCGCGTCATCAAAGCGTACCTGGGGGAGGAATGATGCTTAAGCTGGAAAACATACACACCTACTACGGCGCCATCCAGGCGTTGAACGGGGTGTCGGTGGACGTCAATAAAGGCGAAATCGTGACCTTGATCGGGGCCAACGGCGCCGGCAAGACGACGTTGCTGATGACGGTCTGCGGCAATCCCCGGGCACGCGAAGGCAAGATCACGTTCGAAGGCGAGGACATCACCAACAAGGATACGCACCACATCATGCGCAATGGCATCGCCATTTCGCCGGAAGGTCGCCGTGTCTTCAAGGACCTGACAGTTGCCGAAAACCTGATGATGGGGGGCTTTTTTTCCAAGCGGGCGGAAATCGAAGCGGGTATCGAACACGTCTACGGTTTGTTCCCCCGCTTGAAAGAGCGTTCGGCGCAGCGCGCCGGGTTGATGTCCGGCGGCGAACAGCAGATGCTGGCCATTGGCCGTGCCCTGATGACGCGTCCGCGCCTGTTGCTGCTGGACGAGCCCACGCTGGGCCTGGCACCGCTGGTGATCGCTCAGATTTTCGACATCATCCGCGAAATCCGGGAACAAGGCGTGACGGTGTTCCTGGTGGAGCAGAACGCGAACAAGGCGCTGGGCGTGGCCGATCGCGGTTATGTCCTGGAGAACGGCCGTGTCGTGCTGCAGGACACGGGCGCTAATTTGTTGGTCAACGATCAGGTCCGCAAGGCTTACCTGGGCGGCTGACGTTCAGAACGTTATTCCCCGCGAAGGGAAATTGGGGCGCATCGAAAGATGCGCTTTTTTTTCGGGTGGCACGCGCGACGTCCATGGAAATGGCCGAGACCGTCAGCGCGCGTCACCCCTCACGCCGCGATCAGTTGCTTGGCCTGGTCGGCTTCGTAGTGCGCGATCGCGGCGCGGGCCAGCGCGTCGATCGAGTCCGTCAGCGTCACGCCCAGGCTCGGGCGCAGCGCGTGCGGCACGGCCAGTGGCAGTTCGGTGCAGCCCAGCACCACGGCGTCGGCGCCGCGCGCTTTCAGGCGGGCGATGCACTCGGCGGCAGGCGCGAAGGCGGCTTCCAGCTGGTTGCCTTTGACGGCGCGGATCGATCCCATACAGTAGCGCTCGACTTCTTCGTCGTCCGGCACGATGCACGCGTAGCCTTGGGCCTCAAGATGCTTCTGATACAGCCCCAGCTTCAACGTGGCCGCGGTGCCCATCAGGCCGATGCGGCCCCGCGGCAGGCCCAGGCGGCGCAGGTCGTCGATGACCGCCTGGATGATGTGCAGCACGGGCACGCCGGTGGACGCGGCGATCTCGTCGTACCAGAGGTGGGCCGTGTTGCAGGGAATGGCGATCAGTTGCGCGCCCGACGCTTCCAGGAAACGCACGCCGTCGACCATGGAGGGAAGGGGGCTTTCGCCGCCCGCCATATAGGCGCTGGATCGGTCGGGGATTCGGGGGTCGTTGCGCAGCAGCGTGGGGATGTGTTGCTGGTCTATCGCGGCCGGCGTCAGCGCCGCCAGGCGAAGGGCGAAAGCCGCACCGGCCATCGGGCCCATGCCGCCCAATACACCCAGGTAGCAGCCCTGGGAAAACGTCTTCACTTTATAAACTCCGAGGTAATGCGTCGCCGGGCGTCAGGACCTGTCCCGGGCGTTCAGCGCCAGTCCGTTCCCCGTCCCATACCTGCTTGCCATTGACCCACACCGCGTGGATGCCCTGGCTTGCCTGAATGGGAGCTGAAAAAGTGGCCACATCTGTCACCGTGGCAGGATCGAACAGCACCAGGTCAGCATGATAACCCTCGTGCAGCAGTCCACGCTTGGCGATTCCATATTGGGCGGCCGCCAGACCCGTCATCTTGTGGATGGCGGCTTCCAGCGACAGCAGCCGCTGCTCGCGCACCATCGTGCGCAGCACATTGGTGAACGTGCCCCACTGGCGGGGGTGCGGATGGGGATCGAAGGGCAGGCCATCAGACCCGACCATCGTCAGCGGGTGCGCAAAGATGCGGTTGACGTCGGCCGGGGCCATCAGGAAATAGATCGCGCCGGCGGGAGCCAGGCGCGCGACGGCGGCTTCGTCGTCCAGGCCCAGTTCCTGCATGACCTCGCTGAAATCGCGGCCGGTGGCCTCGGGGTAGCCCTTGGACCAAGTGATCATGGTCCGGCTGGCGAGCCGCGCGCGGTCCAGGCGCAGCATGGTGGAGGTGGCGGGGTAGGGGTGGCAGTCCAGGCACACGGGCTGGCTGGCGGCTGCACGGCTGATCAAGTCCAGCGTCTCGCGCGTGCGGCCATGGTTGCGTTCGCCCGCCAGCTTGTGGTGGGAGAACACCACGCGGCAGTCAAGTTCGCGGCCGATCAGCAACGCTTCTTCCATGGCGGGCACGATGTGATCGGCTTCGTCGCGCAGGTGGGTGGCGTACAGGCCAAGGCGACCCGATTCCCGCAGGTCCTTCAACGGGCGGCAGACGTCGATGATCTCGTCGGTAGGCGCGGCGCTGGCCGGCGGATAGAACGTGCCGGTGGAGACGCCGAAGGCGCCGGCGTCCAGCGCTTCCTGCATCAGAGCGCGCATCGCGGCGCGTTCGCGGTCGTCGGCGGCGCGCGACGTGTCGTCCATGACGGCGACGCGCAGCGTCGTGTGCCCCACCAGGGGGATGACGTTCACGGCGGGGGGCGTGGCGCGCAGGGCGTCCATCCAGGCGCGGAACGTGCCGAAGCGGAACAGCTCGGACGGGCCAAGCAGGTCCAGCGGCTGCGGGATGCCTTCGCGCTCAAGCGGCGCCAGGCTGATCCCGCAATTGCCGGTGACGACTGTGGTGATGCCTTGCGATACCTTGGGCAGCATGTCCGGATGCGCCAGCAGGTAGCCGTCGTCGTGGGTATGCGAATCGATGAAACCGGGGGCGAGGACTTGGCCCCGGCCGTCGATCACCGGCACGCCGGCGGGGTGCGCAAAGCTGCCCACCGCGACGATCCGTTCGCCCAGCACGGCCAGGTCACCCTGACGCGCCGGTCCGCCGGAACCGTCGATAAGCGCGGCCCCCGCTACGATGAAGTCTGCCTGCAAGATGCGATCCGTCATTGCCTAGTCCAGTTTTTCGATGCCGGCGGTGTCGATGATCTTCTGCCACTTGGCGGTTTCACGATCGATCAGCTGCTTGAAGTCCTCGGGCGAGCCGGTAGCCGGGACGGCGCCGAGCGTGGCGAGGCCGGTGCGCACGTCAGGGGCTTGCAAGGCCTTCTGGATAGCGGCGTTCAGCGTGGCCACCACGTCGGCGGGCGTGCCCTTGGGCGCCACGACGCCGCCCCAGGCGACCGTCTCGTAGCCCTTCAGGCCGGATTCGTCCAGCGTCGGCACGTCAGGCATCAAGGACAGGCGTTTCAGGCTGCTGACGCCGATGGCGCGGACCTTGCCGCTCTTGACCAGGGGCGCCGCTTCCGAGGTGTTGACGAAGAGATAGTCCAGGCGGCCGCCCAGTAGATCCTGGATGGCGGCGGGGCCGCCGTTGTAGGGGATGAACATCACGTCCAGCTTGGCCATGCTCTTGAAGAGTTCGCCGCCCATGTGGCCGGTAGTGCCCACGCCCGAGGCGCCATAGGACAGGCGGCCGGGCTGCTTGCGGGCCAGCTCGATCAGGTCCTGCACGCTCTTGACCGGGGAATCGGCCGGCACGATCAGCGCGTTGTACAGGTCGAACATGTGGGCAACAGGCGTCAGGTCCTGGTCCACATCGTAGGGCAGGCGCTTGAACAGCGAGCGGTTCACGGCTAGCGTGTTGATGTTGCCGTAGCCCACGGTGTAGCCGTCGGCCGCGGCGCGCTTGACCAGCGCGATGCCGATGTTGCCGGCGGCGCCCGGGCGGTTCTCGACGACCATCGTCGCCCCGGTGTCGCGAGCCAACTGCGTGGTGATCAGGCGCGACAGCACGTCGGGCGATCCACCCGCAGCGGACGGCACGATGAACGTGATGGGTTTGTCGGGATAGGGACCGGCGGCGGCGGGGCCGATCAGCAAGGCGCTCAGGGCCAGCGCGGAGAGGGTGCGGAAAACATTGCGGTGCATGGTGGTATTCCCCTTGTTTTGTTGTGTTGAGGGGCGCAGATTACACCCGCATTGCGGCGCTGCATCATCGAAAAATGTGGCAATCCTATAATCCGTCGTTATCGATCAAGGGGAAGAAATTTGGATGCGGATGCCTATGCCGATGAGGTCGGGCCCAGTGCCGGACGGCCGTTGAACCTTCGCCAGATCGAGGTGTTCCGGGCGATCATGATGTCCGGCTCGATCAGCGGCGCGGGGCGGATGCTGCATGTATCGCAACCTGCCGTCAGCCGGGTGCTGGCACTGACCGAGAGCCGGCTGGGATACCGCCTGTTCGAACGCGTGAAGAGCCGCTTGTCGCCTACGGCCGAGGCGCGTCGGCTGTACGCCGAGGTTGAGCAGGTGTATGGCGGCATCCAGCGCGTGAACGACCTTGCCGCCAGCCTGGGGCAGTCGGGCGCGGGCATGCTGAAGATCGTGGCCAGCGCCAGCTTTGGTCAACGCCTGGTTCCGATGGCGCTGGAGCGATTTCGAGGGCGGAATGCGGATGCTCGGGTGGACTACCGCAGCGTCACGTTCGACGAACTGGCGGCGTATTTCCTGTCCGGACAGGCGGACATCGGCATCTCGATGCAGCCGCCCGATCATCCCAACCTGACGTCGGTCCGGCTGGCGCAGGTGCCGGTGGTCTGCGTGATGCCGAAGTCGCACCCGTTGGCCAGCCATGATGTGGTGCGCCCGGACGATTTCGCGTCGGCCGCATGGATCGGCTACCCGCGCGACACGCCGCTGGGACGGGCGTTGCAGCCCTTTTTCGGCGACGGGCCGCGATGCGCGGCGGCGGTTGAGGTCCATTCCCCGGTGACGGCCTGTTCGTTCGTGCAGCAGGGGCTTGGGCCGGCGCTGGTGGACGCGTGGTGCGTGGCGCCCGACCAGGCCGCGCAGATGGTGCTCAGGCCTATCGAGCCCGAGGCCAGCGTCGAGATCTGGGCCACGCATTCGAACCTGAGCGCGCCGCCGCTGTTGGCTCGGCGTTTCCTGGCGGCGGTGAAGAAAACCCTGGAAGGGGAGTCGCTGACCGGCGGGACGGCCAGCGCGCCGGATGCAGGTTGAACCGGAAAGGCAGCGGCGGGAAGCCGCCAGCCGCCCGGTTTGGCGCTACAGCCCCTCAGCCTTCAACGCGGCCTGAACGCCCTTGTCGGCTTCCATGCGCGTGAAGAACGCCGCCAGGTTGTCCTGGCCGGATAGGTCGACTTCCTTGGCATGTGCCCAGCGCAGCACGACGTACAGGTAGGCGTCGGCGATGGAGGGCGCGTCGCCCGTCAGGTAGGGCTTGCCGGCCAGTTGCGCATTCAACTGCGAGAACAACTTGGTCAGCAGCTTCGAGGCCGAGCCCGCCAGTTCTTTCTGCGCGTCTTCGTCGCCGAGGAAGCGGGACGCGCCGAAGATCATCGAGAACGTCTTGTGGATGTCGGAATTGATGAAGCCCAGCCAGCGGCGCACTTCCGCGCGCGAGCGCGCCGAGCCGTCGCCCAGCAGCTTGCTCTCGGGGGCTTGTTCGGCGATGTATTCCAGGATCGAGGCGTTCTGCGTCACGGCCCAGTCGCCGTCGACCAGCGCAGGTACGGCGCCCAGCGGATTCACTTTCAGAAAGTCCGGACCCTTGAGCTCGTCACGGCTGAGCTTGTGCGTCTCGTAAGGCTTGCCGACCCACTCCAGGACAATGTGGGAAGCGAGCGAGCACGCGCCGGGCATGTAGTACAGTTTCATGTGATGGGGTCTCCTGAGAGGAAGGACGGGAGACACCCGTCCCTGGGCGCTATGGTACGCCACCCGCGGCCAGGGCCGCGCCATCTTGCCATGCCATCCGTGCCCGCATTCAACCCAGTTGCCGCCGGAGATGTCCATGTCGTCACGCACCGCCGCGAGCTCGCGCGCGATTCCCCTTGCCGTATCCTCATTGCTGGCCGTCGTGGGCGCCTTCCACGCTGCGGCGCCTGCGCGAGCCGCCCAGGAGCCGCCCTCGGTGGCCGCCCGCGTCACGCCCGTCGTGGGCGGTCTGGATCACCCGTGGGCGATGGCCTTCCTGCCCGACGGCGGGGTGCTCATCACCGAACGGCCCGGCAACCTGCGTTTGCTGCGCACGCCGGGGGGACTGTCCAAGCCGCTCTCGGGCGTACCCAAGGTGGCGGCTTCGGGGCAGGGCGGTTTGCTGGACGTGGCACTGTCACCGGACTTCGCGACCGACCGTTACGTGTATTTGTCCTATGCGGAATCCGATGGCGATAAAAGCGGCACCGTCGTCGGACGGGGGCGGCTGGCCGATGACGCCACGGGCTTGCAGGACTTCAAGGTGTTGTTCCGGCAAGCGCCCAAGCTGTCCTCGGGCCTGCATTTCGGTTCGCGCCTGGTGTTCGACGGCAAGGGATACCTGTTCATCTCCTTGGGCGAAAACAATCAGCGGCCGACTGCGCAGGATCTGGACAAGCTCCAGGGCAAGGTGGTGCGGCTGAAAGCCGACGGTTCGGTGCCCCCCGACAATCCCTTTGCCGGCAAGGCCGGCGCCCGGCCCGAGATCTGGTCGTACGGCCACCGCAACCCGCAAGGGATGGCGCTGAATCCGTGGTCCGGGGACCTTTGGGAAAACGAGCACGGGCCGCGCGGGGGCGATGAAATCAATCTGGTCCAGCCGGGCAAGAACTACGGCTGGCCGCTGGCGACCTACGGCATCAATTATTCGGGGCAGCCGATTCCCGAGGCCAAGGGCGAAACCGCGCCGGGTACCGAGCCGCCGCTGTTCTGGTGGGCCAAATCGCCCGCGATCAGCGGCATGGCCTTCTATAGCGCCGACCGATTTCCAGCATGGCGGAACTCGGTCTTCATCGGCGCGCTGGCCAATCAGAATCTGATCCGCCTGACGCTGGACGGCAATCGGGTGGTGGGGCAGGAATGGTTGCTGGTGGACCGCAAAAGCCGGATACGCGACGTCCGGCAAGGTCCGGACGGGTACGTGTATGTGCTGACCGACGCCTCTCCCGGCCAATTGCTGCGGATTGCGCCGGCGGAGTCGGGAGGGTGAGCGATGAAGACCTATGAACTGATCGGATCCGCGGGCTGCGGCTCGGCCATTGTCGAGATGGCGCTGGCGTTGGCCAATGTGCCGCATACGCTGACGGACGTGCCGTATTTGAAACCGGGCCTCGAGCGCGACCGGCTGCTGCATCTGAACCCGCTGGGCCAGGTGCCGACGCTGATCACGCCCGACGGCGAGGTCATGACCGAAAGCGCGGCCATGATCCTGCACCTGCATGACGTGGCGCCGCAAGCGGGTCTGGCGCCCGGCCCGGACAAGCCGGAGCGCGCGCGTTTCCTGAACCTGTTGCTGCGCGTGGTGGCGGCCATCTATCCGACCTTTACCTATGGCGACAATCCGCCGCAATGGACCACGGAAGGCGCGGCGGCAGACTTGCTGCGCGAGCGCGTGCATACACGGCGGGCGGAACTGTGGCAGGAACTTGAGCGCCAGGCGGGCGCTCCCCATATGTTGGGCCGCCGATTTTCGGCGCTGGACCTGTATGTGACCGTCATGACGCATTGGCGGCCCGGGCAGGCGTGGTTCGGCGCCAACTGCCCGGCATTGACGGCCGTGGCACGCGAAGCCGCCCTGGAGCCGAACGTGGCGCGGGTCCTGCGGCGGAATTTTCCGGCGCCTACGGAATAGCCGCGGAATTGCCGCGGCGACAGGACCGCCGGTCAAGCGTCATGCTTTGGCGCGCCGCGTACCTTTGGCACGTGCCTCGCGCACGGCGATGTACACGCCGCTGCCTGCAATGAACAGCGCGCCCAGGTAGGCATAGGCGTCCGGGGCTTCGCGCCAGAAGATCCAGCCCAGGATCGTGGCCCAGATCAAGCCGGTGTAGTCGAACGGCGCCACGACCGAGGCCGGGCCGATGCGGAAACCCTGCGTGATCAACGCCAGGCCCAGCGTGCTGAAGAGCGCTACGCCACCGAAGTAAGGCAGGTCTTCCATCGCCGGCGTCTGCCATACCCAAGGCAAGCCCACCGCGCTGCATACCAACTGTCCCAGCACGATGTAGAACGTGGTGGTCAGCATGCCTTCGCTGCGGCTGATGCCGCGCGCCGTGATCATCATGACGGCGTACAGCAGGGCCGTCGTCAATGGCAGCAGCGTGGCGGGCTGGAAGGCGGCCGACCCCGGGCGCACGACGATCAGCACACCGGCGAAACCGGCCAGCACGGCCAGCCAGCGCTTGCCGTCGACGCGTTCTTTCAGGATCAGCACCGACAGCGCCGTCACGAACAGCGGCGCGGCGAATGCGATGGCGGTCGCCTCGGCCAGGGGCAGGGCGCGCAGGCCCAGATAGAAGCAACAGGCGGACACCACGTTGATCGCGCCGCGCGTCAGGTGCAGGCCGGGGTGCGTGGTGCGCAGCACGCGGCGGCCCCCCAGCCACAAGGCCAGCGTCATTACGAAGGGCAGCGCGATCAGGGCGCGCAGGAACAGGATCTGCAGCGGGTTGTAGTGCGCGCCCAGCCACTTGGCGTTGGCGTCGCTGAGGGTCAGGAAAAAGATGCCGCCCACCACGCAGGCGATGCCTGCGGCGGCGGAGTGGTCCCGGGCGGCGGGTAATACGGTCGAGGAAGACATCTGAAACCTGCAAGGGCGGCGGTTCCTGCCGCCGTGGGGAATGGGGAGCGTAAGCGGATGGCGGGAAAGGTCAGCCCTGGGCGCGGTAGGCGGCCAGCGCCACCATCGCCCAGGCGGCCAGGAAGGCCGCGCCGCCCAAGGGCGTCACAGCGCCGAGCCAGTGCGTGCCCGTCAGTGAAAGGAGATAAAGGCTGCCTGAAAACAGCACGATGCCCGCGAACATGACCAAGCCGGCCGCCGACAGCAGCGGCGAGCCGAACCGGGCGCCCAGCAGGGCGATGATGAACAGGCCCAGGGCGTGGATCAAGTGGTACATCACGCCGGTCTGCCAGACGGACAGCAATTCCGGCGTCAGCATGCGCTTGAGCCCGTGCGCGCCGAAGGCGCCTGCGCCCACCGCCACCATGAGATTCAACGCCGCGAGTATCGTGAGCTGCCGGTCCGTCATTGCCTGTCCTTATCTGTGATCGTGTGTAACGCCGCCTATGATATGCCCAAATCCGGTGCATGCCGGGGGGCGCGGGGACGCCAACGGCAGGTGGCCTGGAAATGGCATTCCAAATGGGATATCATAAATTCTGTTTGGAAATCCGTGGAGCGCACATGACTATCGCCATCGTTGGGAAAACCGCCGACAAGCGCGGCGCTTCCGTCAAGCGTCCGCCGCGCCATGCGGCGGCCCGGGCCAAGCAACTGTTCCTGGAACTGGTGGACAGCCCGCTGAGCGACATCGCGCGCGATGTGCGCCGGGGCCTGCCCGCGCAGATGGTGGACGACGCCGCCGACTTCCTGCAAGTCCCCAAGTCGGAAATCATGGCCATCACCGAAGTCAAGGCGGCGTCTTTGTCGCGGTGGACGCGCGAGGGGCAGATGCTGCCGCTGGGCGAATCGGACCGCCTGGCGCGGGTGGCGCGCGTGGCGCGGGTCGCCCGCCAAGTGTTGGGCAGCGACGAAGAAGCGGTGCTGTGGCTGAACACGCCGGTGCCGGCCTTGGGCAACGTCAAGCCTTTGTCGCTGCTGACCTCGGACGCCAGCAGCCGTATCGTCGAAGACACTTTGGCGCGCGCGGCGGCCGGCGTCTACGCATGACCGAGTTCGTCTCGCTGTGGCGCATCGGCACGACGGCCGGCAAATACCGGGCCGACGATCTGAGCGGCGCCGGCGCCGCCGCGGTGGGCGGGCGTTACAACAGCCCGGGCACCGCGGTGGTGTATACGTCGTCCAGCGTCGCGCTGGCCGTGCTCGAGACCGTGGTGCATTTCGCGGCCCGCGCATCCGAGCAGGCCAACCGGTACCTGATCGAGCTGGCGGTGCCGCGCGCCATCCATGAGGCCCGCCAGACCCTGACGCTAGGCCAGCTACAGGAAGACTATCCGTTCTGGGAAGCGGTGCCGTTCGCCGAGGCCTCGCAGGCCGTGGGCGACAACTGGGTGGCGTCGGGCGTATCGGCGTTGCTGGAACTGCCCAGCGCGATCGTGCCGTATCGCGGCGTGCCCGATTGCAACCTGCTGATCAATCCCGCGCACCCGGACGCCGAGCATATCGTCGTGGTTCGACGCGAGCGGTTCATCTACGATCCGCGCTTGCGGCCGGGCTGAACCCGCCCGGCGCCAAGCACGGAGTCCCGGCAGCCGCCGGCGTCAATCGACGGTCAGCACGGCGCGGCCGACAACCTTGCCGGCCCGCAAGGCGGACAACACGCTGTCGGCTTCGGCCAGGGCGTGGCGGTGCACCGGCATCGGGGGCACCTTGCCCGTCCGCACCAGTTCCATCAGCTCTTGCAGTTCGGTCAGGTTGCCCACGTAGCTGCCAATGATGGACATGGCCTTCATGGGGATCAGCGCGATCGGCCACGACGAGGCGCCGCCGAACAGGCCGACGATGATCAGCTTGCCGCCTTTGGTCAGGAAGTCGAACGCGAGCGAGGTGGTGGCGGGCGCGCCGACCAGGTCGATCGCGGCCTGGACGGGCTTGCCGCCCGCGGCCTTGATGATCTGCTGCGCGGCATCCGGCGCGGCGCCGTCGATGGCGGCCAATGCGCCGGCATCCAGCGCAGCCTGGCGCTTGGCGGGATCGATGTCGACCACGATGGCGCCCGCGCCGCCCAGCGCCTTGATCAAGGTAAGGCTCATCAGCCCCAGGCCGCCCGCGCCGAAGATCACGACCGGATGCTCGCGGTAGATGTCGGCGCCGATTTTCTTTAGCGCCGAATAGGTGGTCAGGCCCGAGCAGGCGTAGGGCGCGATCTGCGCCGGGTCCAGGTCGCCGATGTCGATCAGGTACTTCGGATGCGGCACCACGATGTGATCCGCATAGCCGCCGGCGCGGTGTACACCCAGGCAGGCGGGCGCGCTGCAGTGGTTTTCCATGCCCGACACGCAGGACGGGCACTTGCCGCAGCCGATCCACGGATAGACGAGGTAATTGCGGCTGTCCGAAAGCCCCGAGGCTTCCGGGCCGGCCGCGACGACGGCGCCCACGGTTTCGTGGCCCATCGTCAGCGGCAACGACACGCCGCGGTCTTTCAAGGACAGCGTGCGGCCCTGGCCCAGGTCGTAACCGCCTTCCCACAAGTGGATATCGCTGTGGCAAACCCCCGCCGCGCGGACCTTCAGCAGCACCTGCGTCCCTTGCGGGGTGGGCGTGGGCTGATTCATTTCTTGCAAGGGTTCGCGGAAGTTGACGACGCAATAGCACTTCATGGGATGTCTCCTTTAGTGATTCTTATGGCCGGGGCACTGCGTTGGGGCATTACTTCTTGACCAGCGGGCATTCGCTGTCGGCAAGCGACACGAACACCTTTTCGCCAGGCACGGTTGACAGGATACGGTAGAAGTCGCCGGGGTATTTGGACTCGGCGGGCTTCTTCACTTCAACCAGGTACAAGTCCATGATGACGCGGCCGTCCTCGGGACGGATCCGGGCATTTTTGATCAGTTTGGTCGTGATGGGCAACTCGCGCATCTTCTGATTGACCGCGGCGCCTTCGAACGTACCAGCCGCCTGGGCGGCTTGCAGGTAGTGGGTGGTCGCGACATAGCTGAGCGCCTGCACGATGGAAGGCGCACGCGTGACGCCCATCTTCTTCTGCCAGCGTTGCGTCCAGGCGCGGGTGTCTTCGTCGGCGTCCCAGTAGAAGCCGGTGGGGAAGGTCAGCCCTTGGGCGACCGGCAGGCCCATCGCCTGCACGTCGTTGATGAAGGTCAGGAAGGTCAGCATGCGCTGCTTGCCGCCGGTCAGGCCGAATTCCTGCGCTTGCTTGATCAGGTTGACGAGGTCGCCGCCCGCGCTGGCCAGGCCGACGACGTCGGCCTTGGAGGACTGCGCCTGCACCAGGAAGGACGCGAAGTCCATGGCGCCCAGGGGATGGCGCGTGCTGCCCACGACCTTGCCGCCCGCGTCCTGCACGAAGCGGCTGGCATTGCTTTCCAGCGATTTTCCGAAGACGTAGTCGGTGGTGATGAAATACCAGGACTTGCCGCCGCTTTCCACCACGCTTTTGACGACCGCATTGGCCAGCGCATAGGTGTCGGGCGCCCATTGGGTGCTGAGGTTGCTGCACTGCTTGCCGCTGAAGTCGCCGGCGAAACCGCCGCTGATGAGCGCCGTGCCGCCTTTCTCCTTGGCGACGCCTTGGGCAGCCAAACCGGCGGAACTGGCGCCGCCGTCCACGACCGCGACAAGGCCTTGCGTATCGAACCAGCGGCGGACCAGCGCCGAGGCCACGTCGGCCTTGTTCTGGTTGTCGGCTCCGATCACCTCCACCGTCTTGCCGGCCACTTTGCCGCCGAAATCCTCGACCGCCATCCGCACGGCCATTTCCGAGCCTTGGCCGCCCAGGTCCGAATAGATGCCTGAGCGGTCGTTCGACACGCCCAGGCGCACGACATCCGATTGGGCTTGGGCCGCGGATGCGGCCATCACGGCGGCAAGGGCCGCCAGCAGGGGTTTGAGTCGCATCTGTCTGTCTCCCCGGCCCGGGTCGGGGCCGATTATTGGAATTGTGGTGATGACGCGGTACCGCTATCGGAGGCGCCAGTTCTCCAGCCGGCTGAAATTCATTTCTTATTGGTGAATATAAATTCCTGTGCAAGAATTTAGGTTCGCCCATATGAAAAGTCAACTTGGTGGATGACCTAGCAGATTTACGAATTTTCCGAAGGCAAATCCGAACAGAGGTCGACACATGGAAGTGAAATTAGTCGTGCGGACACTGGAACTGATCGAGCTGTTTGCACAGACGCGGCGGCCAATGCCGCTGACTGAATTGGCGCAGGGTTTGGGCGCGCCGATGTCGAGTTGCCTGGCGCTGGTGCGCACGCTGGTCGCGCGCGGCTATCTGTACGAAGTGCGCCGCCGCGGGGGGTATTACCCAACCGCCAAGTTGCATGCCTTGAGCGGGCAGATCCAGGCAGGCGATCCGTGGCTGGAGGCGGTGCGGCCGCATCTGCTCGCCTTGCGCGACGCGGCCAATGAAACCGTGATGCTGGGCAAGATCCAGGACGGTGCCGTGGTGTTCCTGGACGTAGTGGAATCCACGCATCCGGTGCATTACGCGGCACGCCCGGGGGAACGCCGTCCGATGCACACCAGCTCGGTCGCCAAAGCCATCCTGGCGCAGTTGACGCCGGCGGACCGGGACAGCCTGCTGGCGGCGCCGGACTACACGCGCTATACCGATCGCACTCTGGTCACCCGCGGCGCCTTGCGCGCCGAGGTGGAACGGGTTCAGGCGCAAGGGTGGGCGGCGAACGTGGGCGAAAGCGTGGCCGACCTGACCGGACTGGCGGTCGCGTTGGATCTGGGCGGGGAATGGTATGCGCTGTGCATGGCCGGACCTACGCCGCGCGTGTGGGAACAGCGCGACCAGAACCTGCGTCATCTGCACGCGGCGGCGCAAGCGATCCGCCGGGCGCGCGCCGTTTAGCCCGGCGGGCCATTCAGCCCGGGCTCACGCGCCGCGGCGCATCAGCGTTGATTTACCGAACAGGCTTTCGATCAGGTCCACCGCCAGTTCCGCCGTCTTGTTGCGCACGTCGAACGCGGGGTTCAGTTCCACCACGTCCAGCGAGCGCATCAGGCCTGTGTCGGCGATCATTTCCATGCATAGCTGCGCTTCGCGGTAGGTCGGGCCGCCGGGCACCGTCGTGCCTACGCCGGGGGCGATCTCGGGGTCCAGGAAATCCACATCGAAGCTCACGTGCAGATGGGTGTCGGCGTCCAGGCCGGCCAGTGCGGCCTCCATCGTGGCGCGCATGCCCATTTCGTCCAGATAGCGCATGTCGAACACTTCCAGCCCGGCTTCATGCACCAACCGCTTTTCGCCCTGATCCACGCTGCGGATGCCGATCTGGCGGACCCAGCCCGGTTCGATGTCGGGCGTTTGGCCGGACATGCCCGTGATCTGTTCGGGACCATAGCCGCACAGGCAGGCCACGGGCATGCCATGGACATTGCCGGTGGGCGTCAGTGCGTTGGTATTGAAATCGGCATGGGCGTCCAGCCACAGCACGCGCAGCTTCTTGCCCGCTTCGCGGCAGTGGCGCGCGACCGCGCTGATCGAGCCGATGCCCAGGCAATGGTCGCCGCCCAGCAGGACAGGCAGGCGGCCTTCGGCCAGCTCGGCGTACACGGCATCGTGCACGGCGCGGTTCCACGCCGCGACTTCTTCCAGATGGCGGTAGCCGTCCACAGGCGGCAGCCACGGGTTGGCGGGGCCGTACAGGTTGCCGCGGTCGATCACCTGGAAACCTTGGGCCTCGATCGTAGGACCCAGGTCGGCCACACGCAAGGCTTCCGGACCCATCGATGCGCCGCGTGCGCCGGCGCCGATGTCCGTCGGCGCGCCGATGAGGGTGATTTGGGTGGGCAAGATGGCGCTGTTCGGCACGTTGGCGGGCTCCGGTGGGTTCTTCAAGGGGCGGATAGTACCGCGGCCAATTGGTCGCATGCCCAGTCGACCTGTTCGCGCGTGACGATGAGTGGTGGCGACAGGCGCAGCGTGTGGCCGTGGGTATCCTTGACCAGCATGCCGCGTGCCTGCAAGCGTTCGCTGAAGCGGCGCGCGCCGCCAGCATCGGGCAGGAGCTCCACCGCCAGCATCAGGCCACGTCCTCGCACCTCGCGCACGGGGCCGGGCAGGGCGCGCAGCCGTTCCAGGAAGTAGGCGCCGATTGCCGCCGCGTTCTCGATCATGCCTTCGTCGGTCAGCACTTGCAGTGCGGCGCGGGCAACGGCGCAGGCCAGGGGATTGCCGCCGAAGGTGCTGCCGTGCTGGCCGGGCTGGAACACACCCAGCACATCGGCGTTGGACAGGACGGCGGACACCGGATAGAAGCCGCCCGACAGCGCTTTGCCGATCAGCGTGACGTCGGCTTCGATGCCTTCGTGTTCTTCGGCCAGCAGCTTGCCCGTGCGGCCCAGCCCGGTCTGGATCTCGTCAAGGATGAGCGTGATGCCGCGTTCGGTGCAGCGCTGGCGCACCCGGGTGAAGTATCCGGCGGGCGGCAGGACCACGCCGGCCTCGCCCTGGATGGGTTCCACCAGGAAAGCGACGGTGTTGGGGGTGATGGCTGCATCGAAAGCGTCGAAATCGCCGAACGGCACGACGTTGAAGCCGGGCGCGAAGGGACCGTAGCTGCCGTAGGCGTCCGGGTCGGTGGAGAAGCCCACGATGCCCAGGGTGCGGCCATGGAAATTGTCGGCGCAGACAATGATCTCGGCCTGGTCGCGGGGGACGCCGCGGACTTCGTAGCCCCACTTGCGGACCGCTTTGATCGCGGTTTCGACGGCCTCCGCGCCACTGTTCATCGGCAGGACCTTGTGTGCGCCGGTCAACCGCGCCAGGTCTTCGTAGAACGGCGCCATCTGGTCGTGGCGGAAGGCGCGCGAGGTCAGCGTGAGCTTTTGCGCCTGCTCGACCATGGCGGCCAGGATGCGCGGATGGCAGTGGCCCTGGTTGACGGCGGAATACGCCGACAGGCAATCCAGGTACTTGCGGCCATCGACGTCATAGACCCAGACGCCGCTGCCGCGGGCGATCACCACATCCAGGGGGTGGTAGTTGTGCGCGCCCAACTGGTCTTCGATCTGGTCGCGGCGGCGGGCGGCGGACCGCGCGCCGGGCAGGGTGGTCAGCACGGCGTTCATGAGGACCTCCGGAAGAGACGGATTGCGATCATCTTAGCGCTTGTCCCGGCGCCCCGGCATTGCCATTGCGTGACAAAGGCCTTTCGGGAGCCGGCGCGCAAGGTGCTGCACAATATCGCCAGCGCCGGCGCGGGGCCGGTTTTCAAGACTTCTGGATATTCTTCATGCTTCTCAAGCACCTGCTCTTCAATCTGGCGCGCGGCGCGGCCGTGGCGGCCCTGGGCGTGGCGGCGTCCGCCACCGCCATCGCGCAGGACAAACCCTTGCGCATCGGCGTAATTCCCAGCGTGGCGAACGAAGCGACCGAATTGGCGATCGCGCAGGCGAAGAAAGAAGGCCTGGACGTCAAGCTGGTGGAGTTCAACGATTGGGTGCTGCCCAACATCGCCGTGGCCGATGGCTCGGTCGACGCGAATTTCTTCCAGCACGAGCCTTTCCTGCAATTGTTCAACCAGCGGCGCGGCGCGAACCTGACGCCCATCGCCTACGGATACTCCACCACGATCGGCTTGTTCTCGAAGAAGCTGAAGAAGGGCGACACGGTGCCGGACGGCGCCACGATCGCCGTGCCCAACGACCCTGTGAACACCGGGCGGGCCTTGCTGTTGCTGGAATCGATCGGGCTGGTCAAGCTGAAACCGGGCGTGGCGCATCAGGCCACGCTGGAAGACGTGGTGTCCAACCCCAAGAAGCTGAAGTTCGTGCAGATCGAAGGGTCGCAGTCGGCGCGCACGTTCGACGACGTGACGGCGTCGGTGACTTACACCACGTTTGCCAAGCAGGCCGGGCTGAACGAGAAGGACGGCCTGGCCTTCGACAACACCGACCCCGCCAGCATCCGCCGCTATGCGATCCGTTGGGTGACCACGCCGGACAAGGCCCAGGATCCACGGCTGTTGAAGTTCATCGCGATTTATCAGAACTCGCCGGAAGTCAAAAGCACGTTGAAGCGCCTGTACGGCGACCTGATCAGCTTCCCCTGGTGAGCCGGCGCAGCTTGTCAGGCCGCGGCTTCGCCGCGCGCGGCGCGGCCGCCGTTCAGGCGCCAGTGCAGGCCGAGGGCGGCGACGCCAACCGCCGCCGAGGCGCATAGCCCCAGGGTTTCGAAGCCGGCATGGGTATAGAGGGTGCCGGCGATGGCCGTGCCGACGCTGGCGCCCAGATAGGTAATGCAGGTGTTCAGGCCCAGCACCGCGCCGCGTTCTTCGGGACGCGCGCGTGACAGCAGCAGCACCAGCAGGTTCAGGCTCAGTTGCGACGCGGCGCCCCAGAATGCCGCGATGGCGAGCACGGCGGCCAGCGCATGCGCGGCGGGCAGCAACGCCAGATAGACCAGCGCGATCGCGCCCAGGGCCAGCGGCAAGGCGCGGCGCGGTCCCAGCCGTTCGATCAGCGGTCCGCCCGCGACACCGGCCAGCAGGAACCCGGCGCCATAGGCGAAGGCGATGAAGCCGACCTGGCCTGCGGATAAGGCCAGCAGGGTGCGGACATGGTCCGCCAGGAACGCGTACACGCCGTAGAAGGCCGACGAGAACGCCAGGCAGGCCAGCAGCAGGACGGGCACATCGCGATAGGACAAGGGTGCCAGCAAGCGCGACAGACGCAGCGGCGCCGCATTCTCCGCGCGGCGTTCCGGCAGCTTGCGCAGGCCCAGCACGGCGATCGCGGCGCACAGGGCCAGGACGCCATAGGTGGCGCGCCAGCCCACGGCGTCCGAAATCAGCGCGGACAGCGGCACGCCGGCCACCAACGACACCGACCAGCCCGCAATGACCCGGCCCAGGGTGCGGGCCTCTTGCCCGGGCGGGGCAACCAGCGAGGCCGAGCCATAGGCCGCGGGCAGGATGACGCCGGCGGCGGCGCCGGCCATCGCTTGCGCCAGGGTCAGCACAATCCAGTGCGGCGCGGCGGCCGACAGGATGAGGGCGGCGATCAGCGCCACCATCGCGCCCAGCAAGGCCCGGCGGATGCCGATGCGATCGATGCGCGCGGCCAGGAAGAACGCGCTGGCGGCAGTGGCCGCGCCGTAGGCCGAGATGGCCGTGCTGATGGTCAGCGCCGAGGTGGAGAACGAACGCGCCACATCGCTCAAGATGGGACTCGCCGCCAGACCGTTGGAGCCGACGACGCTGACGGCGAACATCAATGCGGGGACGGAAGAGGGCATACGGGTGTTGCGATTGCTACGATTCTGCATGCCGGGAATTTTATTGGAATAAAATAAGGGTTAACGCTGATATTTCCTTATTCCATAAAAGTTCGAATGCCGTAAGGCAGAACCTGATTCCGATGCCAGACCTGGACGACCGCGACCGAAAACTATTAACGCTGCTGGCCGACGACGCCACGCCCAGTTATGCCGAATTGGGCAAAATGCTGAGCCTCTCCGCGCCAGCCGTGCACGAACGGGTCAAGCGGCTTAAGCGCGACGGCTTGATCAAAGGCATCGCCGCCAAGCTGGACGGCGCGCGGATCGGCCGCCCGCTGCTGGCCTTTATCCACGTGGACACGAACAACTGGAGCATCACGCAACAGGTGCTGGGGCTGGCGGAATTGACCGAAGTGGAAGAGATCCACACCATCACCGGCAAAAGCGCCATGCTGCTGAAGGTGCGGGTGCGCGACACCCAGGCGCTGGAGCTGTTGCTGGCGCGCATTCACAAGATAGACGGCATCACGAACACCACCAGTGATATCGCGCTGACCAGCTACCTGGAACGCGGGCCGCTGCCGGACACCACGCCCGACCCGTCGGCGTGACGCGTCAGCCGCGCATCGGCGCGGCGCGCAGGCGTAGCCGCGTGATTTCCGACGGAGCGCCCAGCCGCTTCGGCGGGCCCCAATACCCCGTACCCCGGCTGGTGTATACCCACATCTTGCCCAGACGGTGCAGACCCGCCGTGAACGGCTGCTGGAAGCGCACGAAAAAGCCCCACGGAAAGAACTGGCCGCCATGTGTGTGGCCGGACAGCTGCAGGTGATAGCCCAGCGGCTCGGCGGCAGTGGCGCTGCGGGGCTGGTGGGCCAGCAGGATCCTGGCGCAGGCGTCTGCCGGCGCACCCGCCAGGGCCCCCTTCGGGTTGCTGCGCTGCTGCGGGTCGAATGCGCCCGCGCTGTAGTCGGTCACGCCTGCCACCACGACAGGCAGGCCCGAGGGGTGGATCACGGCGTGCTCGTTCATCAGCACGCGCAGCCCCAAGCGGCGGAACTCCGCCACCCAGGGCGCGGCGCCTGAATAATATTCGTGGTTGCCAGTGACCAGATACACGCCATGCGGCGCGCGCAACGTGCCCAGGGGACTGGCCTGCGCGGCCAAATGCTCCACGCTGCCGTCGACCACGTCGCCGGTGATGGCGACCATGTCGGGCAGCAGCCCGTTCACGGCATCGACGATGGCCTGCACGTAGTGCTTCTTGATGGTGGGACCGACATGGATGTCGCTGATCTGCACGATCGTGAAGCCGTCCAGATCTTGTGGCAGACCGGGGATCGGCACGTTCACATCGACCACGCGAGCCCGTCGGCGCGCGTTGTAGAACCCGATCAATGTGCCGGCCGCCGCCAGCCCCGCCACGGTCCACGCGCTGATGCTGCGCAGGCGGATCCAAGGCAGGTCGGCGCCCGCTGCCAGGTTGATGAGCCAGGTCAGCAGCAGGACGACGTCGCGAATCACCGTCAGCACGAACAGCGATGAAAACAACCCCATCGCGATCAGTCCGACCCAAGCGATGCGGTCGCCCCAGGGCGGATGCACGGACGAACGGCCCAGCATTCCCAGCGGGATCAGGATGCACGAGAAGATCAGGGCGATCGTGGCGGCGGCGGCGCCCGCGTTGCTGAGCAATGCGTCGGGAATCAGCCTGGCGCCGACATAGACATGGGCCAGGGCCCCAAGCGTCAGGAAGCGCAGGAAAAACGAGGATTGGCGTAGGGACACGGGGCGGGCACGGGGAGCGCGCCGCTTTCAGGCGGTCGCGCGGGTGGCGAAGGAACCGCCATTCTATGCCGGCCGGCGGCGCGGCTCGCCCCTGTTTTTTCAATGCCCGACGGGGCCGTCGCGCCAGAGCAGGCTTGCATCCATCTCCTCGACGCTATTGATACCCAGCATCGCCATATTGCGGTCGACTTCGGCGTGCAGCAGGCCGATGGCGTGGGCGACGCCCACTTGCCCCCCAACGGCGGCGGCGTAGTTGAAGGGGCGCCCCACGAAGACGAAGCGGGCGCCCAACGCCAGCGCCTTGAGCACGTCGCCGCCGCGGCGCACGCCGCTGTCCATCATGACGGTCATGCCGCCGGCCGCGGCGACCACGCCGGGCAAGGCGCGCAGTGGCGACATCGCACCGTCCAGCTGGCGGCCGCCATGGTTGGAGACGATGACGCCGTCGGCGCCATGTTGGCGGGCCAGCGCCGCGTCTTGCGGATGCAGGATGCCTTTGATGATCAGGGTGCCGGGCCACTGCTTGCGGATGCGCGCCACGTGTTCCCAGCTCAGGTGGTCGCGGGCCGTGAAGTCGCGCAGCACCGAGGCGGACACGATGGGCGCGCCGCGCGTGGCGAAGGAATTCTCGAAATGCGGCATGCCGTGCGCCATCAGCGTGCGCAAGAAAGTGCCTGCCAGCCATCGGGGCCGGGTCAGCCCGTCCCAGGCCAGGCGCAGGCCGGGCTTGAGCGGCGTCGAGAAACCGGTGCGCACGTTGTTTTCGCGGTTGGCCGAAACCGGGATGTCCACGGTCAGCACCAGCGTCTCGTAGCCTGCGCGGCGGGCCCGTTTGACCAGCGCATCGATCTTTGTGGGGTCGCCTGGCAGATAGGCCTGGAACCAGGTGCCGGGGGCTTCACGGATGACGTCTTCCAGCGGGATGAGCGAGGTGCCACTCAGGATGGCCGGGATGTTCTGCTGGCGCGCCGCGCGCGCCAGCACGACATCGCCGCGGTACGCCGACAAGGCGCTGATGCCCATCGGCGCGATGCCGAACGGCGATGCGTAGCGGTGGCCGAACAGTTCCGTTTGTTGCGTGCGCCGGGACACGTCGACCAGCACGCGCGGCGCGAAGGCGTACTGGGCGAACGCCTGGCGGTTGTCGTAGAGGGATTGATTGTCTTCGGCAGCCCCGGCGATATAGCCGAAGATGGGCCGGGGCAAGCGCCGCCGCGCCGCCGCTTCGAAGTCGTCCAGGGACAACATGCGGGCAAGCGCGCGCGGCAAGGGCTGGCGGGTGGCGGCGCCGCTGGGCGCAGTGATGGGCAGGGCGGTGGATGTCATGGCGGGCCGGCAAAAGCCCTAATCTACCAACCCCGCTTTATGGCAGAAAGCGAATTAATAAGGAAAAACAAATTCGCTAAAAGCGAAATAACCAGGGCGGCGCCCGACTGGGGGCGCCGTTGGCCGCATTCAGGCCTGCGCCGGCAATGCCAACAGTTCGCCCATGCGCACGGGGCCCAGTACCGAAGGCGTGTCGGCCCAGCGGACCTTGTTCGGTCCGAACAGCACGATGGCGGTGGAGCCAAGCTTGAAGCGGCCCATTTCGGCGCCTTTCGCCAGATGGATCGGCGCACGCGCCACGTCGTCGTAGCGCACGGATTTGACGCGGCGCTTGTAGGGCGTGACCAGCCCGGCCCAGACCGTTTCGATGGACGCGACGATCATCGCGCCAACCAGGATGAGGGCCATGGGGCCGTGTTCAGTGTCGAACAGGCAGACGACGCGCTCGTTGCGGGCGAACAGGCGCGGCACGTTGCGGGCGGTCAGCGGGTTCACCGAGAACAGGCGGCCAGGTACATGGACCATCTCGCGCAGCGTGCCGGCAACGGGCATGTGCACGCGGTGATAGTCCTTCGGCGACAGATACACCGTGGCGAATTCGCCGCCCTGGAACGGCGCGGCGCGCTCGGTGTCGCCGCCCAGCAGATCGACCAGGCCGTAGCTGTGGCCCTTGGCCTGGAAGATTCGGCCCTGTTCGATGGCGCCCATCTGGCTGATGGCGCCGTCGGCCGGACACAGCACGGAGCCGGGCTCGTCGTCCATCGGACGCGCATCATCTTTGAGCGCGCGCGTGAAAAAGTCGTTGAAGCAGTCGTAAGCCAGCGGGTCTTCTTGCACGGCTTCGCGCATGTCCACGCCGTACTTGCGAACAAAGCGCGAGATCATCCAATTCTTGACCGCGGGTTCCCGGCAGTCTGAAGCGTATCCGAAAAAGCGCGACACCAGGTGGTGGGGCGCAAGATACTGGCTGGCGAGGAATACTTGGTCTTTGATCGTCATCTACGAGCGCTGAAAAAACGCGTCCCGCAGACAGCGGGACGTGGTTGAAGGCTGCCCGCACAAGTCAGCGGGAGGACCGTGCGGGCAATTCGCGGGATTGTAACGCGATCAGGCGGCTTTGGCGGCCAATTTGGTCTTGTAGAGCCAGTCTTTATAGTCGTCCAGATCGCCGTCGAAGGGGCTGACGGCGCCATCGGCCACGATAATGAATTCGTCGGTGGTCGCGCGCAGCAAGTGGCGGTCGTGCGACACCAGCATCAGCGTGCCTTCGAATTGCGCCAGCGCGGTGGTCAGCGCCTCGCGTGTTTCCAGATCCAGGTGGTTGGTGGGCTCGTCCAGCAACAGCAGGTTAGGGCGCTGCCAAACGATCAGCGCCAGCGCCAGCCGCGCCTTTTCGCCGCCGGAAAACGGGGCGATGGAGCTGGTGGCCATGTTGCCGTTGAAGTTGAAGCTGCCCAGGAAGTTGCGCAGTTCCTGCTCGCGCACGGTAGGCGCGATTTTCATCATGTGCCACAGCGGCGATTCGTCATGGCGCAGCATCTCGACCTGGTGCTGGGCGAAGTAGCCGATCGACAGGCCTTTGTTGAATTGCGTGTCGCCCGCCAGCGATTCGAGGTCGCCCGCGATGGTCTTGATGAAGGTGGACTTGCCCGCGCCGTTGATGCCCAGCAGCCCGATCCGCTGTCCGGCTTGCAACGAGAAGTTGATGCCCGCCACGATGATCTTGTCGGACACGGCTTGCGTGTCTTCGTCTTCGACGCGATAGCCGGCGCTGACCTTGTCCATCGTCAGCAGCGGATTCGGGGCGCGCAGCGGTTCGCGGAATTCAAAAGAGAATTCGGCGGCGGCGCGCAGCGGCGCCACTTCTTCCATGCGGGCCAGCGCCTTGATGCGGCTTTGCGCTTGGCGCGCCTTGCTGGCCTGGGCCTTGAACCGGTCGATGAAGGACTGCAGGTGCGAGCGCTGACGCATCTGCTTTTCCATCATGCCTTGCGCCAGTTCCAGCTGGGCGGCGCGTTGGCGCTCGAAGGACGAATAGTTGCCCGAGTAGCGCTTGAGCTTGCGTTCGTCGATGTGGACGATGACGTTGACCACGCCGTCCAGGAAGTCGCGGTCGTGCGAGATGACGATGAGCGTGCCGGGATAGCGCTTGAGCCAATCCTCCAGCCAGATGATCGCGTCCAGATCCAGGTGGTTGGTGGGCTCGTCCAGCAGCAGCAGGTCGGACGGGCACATCAGCGCTTGAGCCAGGTTCAGACGCATGCGCCAGCCGCCGGAGAAACTGGTCAGCGGCAAGTGCATCTGGGCCTGCGTGAAGCCCAGGCCGGTCAGCAACTGTTCGGCGCGCGAGTGCACGGTATAGGCGTCGGCATCGGCCAGCGCGGCGTAGATGTCACCCATGCGCAAACCGTTCTCGGCGCTTTCCGGCTCGGCTTCCAGCGCCGCCAGTTCCGCTTCAAGCTTACGCAGCGTGACGTCGCCGTCGATCGCATATTCGATGGCCGGGCGGTCCAGCGCGGGCGTTTCCTGCGCAACATACGCCATGCGCCAGCTGGAGGGGTAGTCCAGGTCGCCCTGGTCGGCGTGCAGCGTGCCGCGCAGCAGGCCGAAGAGGCTCGACTTGCCGGCGCCGTTGGCGCCGATCAGGCCGATCTTGTCGCCTGGGTTCAGCAGCAGGTCGACCTTGTCGAGCAAGGGCTTGACGCCGCGCATGAGTGAAACTTGTTGGAAGCGGATCATGAATCGTGTGGCAGGGGGTGGCGCGGCAGGCGCGCGGCAAGGCTCCCGCCACAAGGCGCGGCGCAAAAAAGGGAACCGGGGCGGGATCGCGCGCGACGCTGGCGAACTGATGGATGCAGTCGGACGCGACGGGCGAAAAAGACGGGCGGCCGATAAGGGTCGCCGTCCAGTCATGGGCGATATTGTACCGGGCCGCGCGCATTGACGCAGGCGAGCGGGCAGATCGGGGCCGGCGACGGGCGATTTCACCGGGAAATTGCCCTGATTCCACCCTGATATTGCGTCGATTCCGGGGTGAGGCCGCCGCAGGGCGGTATTGCCTTGATGCCGCCCTGCGGCGGCGAGGTTATCCCCCCGTGATCGCCGCAGCTAGCACCAACAGCCGTTCGGCTTCCTGAGCGTGCAGGTTTTCGACCAGGGCGCCATCGACCACGGCCACGCCCTGGCCGGCCGCCTGCGCGGCGCGCCACGCCTCCAGGCGCTTGCGGGCGCTGGCCAGTTCCGCATCGGTGGGGGCGAACGCGTCGTTCGCGGCGGCGATCTGCCTGGGATGGATCAGCGTCTTGCCGTCAAAGCCTTGATCGCGGCCCTGGCGGCAGGCCGCGGCCAAGCCCGCGTCGTCCTGCAGGTCCAGATGGACGCCATCCAGTACGGCCAGGCCGTGCGCCCGGGCGGCCATCACGGCAAGGGAACGCGCCAGCAGCGTTTCTTCGCGCGAGGGCGTGTGGCGGGCGTGCAGGTCTTTGACCAGGTCGGAGGTGCCCACCACGATGGCGGCCAGTCGGGGCTGGCCGCCCGCGATCGCATCCAGGCGCAGGAAGCCCAACGGGGTTTCCGCCATGGCCCACAATGGCAGATCGGGCGGCGCGCCCGCGGCGTCCAGCGCCTGCGCCAGCGCGGCCAACTGGCTGGCCGCTTGCACCTTGGGCAGCAGCACGGCGTCGGCGCCGGCCTGCGCGATGGCGATGACGTCGTCCTGGCCCCACGGGGTGTCTAGCGCATTGATGCGCACGATGCATTCGCGCCGGCCGTAGCCGCCTTCCTGCAGGGCGCGGACGACTTGCTCGCGGGCATGTGCCTTGGCGTCGGGCGCGACGGCGTCTTCAAGATCCAGGATCAGCGCGTCGGCGTCCAGGCTGCGTGCCTTGTCCAGCGCGCGCACGTTGGCGCCCGGCATGTAGAGGACCGAGCGGCGGGGGCGGATAGGGTGCGTCATAAGAGGCCTGTCAGGGCTTGAGGTTGCCGACGATCTGCACGGGCGTCGTACAGACGTAGCCTACGCCATACACGGTGCGGATGCCCATGTCGCCGCCGGCCTGCGCCCGCAGCTTGCGGCGCAGCCGGTGCATGTGCGCATCCAGCCGGTGGGTGTCGTAGGCGTCGGCGCTGGCGCCCAGCGCTTCGACCAGGCGACCGCGCGACAGCGGCAGCGGCGCGGCCTGGATCAGTGCGCCGATCAGCCGGCTTTCGGTATCGGTGATGTCGACGCAGACCTGCGCGGGCGACATCAGCGTCCGGCGGGAGGGATCGAAACGCCAGGCGTCGGATTGCGGGTCGTTGCCCGCCGCCGGCGGCACGACGCGCAGCCGGCGCGACAGCGACACCAGGGTTGCGCCCAACTCGGCCAGGTTGACGGGTTTGGTCAGATAGTGGTCGGCGCCCAGACTCAAGCCCGACACCTTGTCTTCGCTCAGGAGCCGCCCCGTCAGCATGATGATGCCCATCGACGGATAGGTCGTGCGCAGATGCGAAACGCGAGTCAGCGCGTCGCCGTCGGGAAGCATGGCATCCAGCACCAGGATGCCGGGCGTCACCGTCAGCAATAGCTGGTCGAGCTCGGCCAGCGAGCCTGCGGTGAGGATGGCTTTATCCAGGCCAAGGTCCTGGATGTATTCGGCGATGGTGTCGCGCCAGTCTCCGTGGTCGTCGACGATGATGATTGTCACGGCGCGGTCCGTCCACGGGCTTGCGCGCGAGGCGCTCCAAGGGCAAGCACGCTTGTCGCTCTTGTCATGTGCTACGGCTTCTTATCTGGGGGAGTCGCTGCGCGGGCGCACGTCCGGACGGGGCGCGATACGTTTTGTATCGTTGGCGCTTGCGGAGAATATCATCATCCCCGGATTGCGGCGCCGCGGCAAACCGCGTGGATGACATCCGCATGCGGAAGCAACCTGGGGTGATCAAAAATTGCGCAGTCCGTGCGGCATCGCCTGAATCGCCGGCTGTCGTGCATCGGGCCGAGTCTTATCCACAGAAATTGTGGATAAGACTCGGCTGGCTGGCGCCATCCGATTTATGTAGGCAAGTATTCCACAGGCACCCCTTGCGGCACCTTGCGCATACGGTCGCGCTCGATGCGCACGGACGAGAACCGGGTCTTGCGGGCGGCGGCGTTCTGCAGCAGCACCGACAGCACGGCCCCTTTGTCCTGGATCCATTGCGTTTTGCCGCGCAGCAGCTTCAGGGCATTCTCGACGGTGCCCAGCCGGTACGACATGGCATTGATCTGCACCGATGTCTTGCCGTTGAAGGCAGCCGGCTCCTGTTCGGTGATGGCGGCGGCATCCAGGTTGTTGCTGTCGTGGTCGACGCGATAGATGAACTTCAGGCCGCTGTGCGGGTCTTGCACCACGATGAGCTTGTCCGACCCCGAGACATCGGACAGCATGCCGATGACAAGCGATTCGACCAGCTGGTTGCCGCGCTGTTCTTCCGTGTAGATGAAAACGGTGTGGCGCGCCTGGGGGGATGCGGCCGGGACGAGGGGAGAGGGGTCCATACCTGACTTGAAAAAGGCGGTGAAGGCAACGAGCGCCATCGGCCCGCCGGTCCTGCGGTAACGGCCTCCGGTTCTTCTGGAACACGGGGCCGGCTGCGAAAAGAGCGTAACGCGCGACGCTATTGCTGGCGGTGCAAGCGCGCCAGCAGGCGCGCTTTGACCGACGGCCAGTCCTCGTCGAGGATGGCGTAATAGACCATGTCGCGGGTGCGTCCCGACTGCGCGATCAGGTGCTTCTTGAACACACCTTCTTCGACGCCGCCGATACGGAGGATGGCTTGCCGCGATTGCGTATTGCTGAGCTCCGTCTTGAAGACGACGCGTATGATACCAATTGTTTCAAAGGCGTGCTGCAACAATAGGAATTTCGCTTCGGTGTTCGCGCCGGTACGCTGCACGGCGGGCGTCAGCCAGGTGGCGCCGATCTCCAGGCGCTTGTGCGGCAGCGCGATATCCATATACCGGGTGGCCCCGATGATCTGCCCCGAGCATTGCTGCACGATGACGAATGGCAGACAGGCGCCGTCGCGCTGGCCGGCCAGCGCGCGATCGACGTAGCGGCGCATGTCCTCGGCCGTGGCCACGGGTTCGGGCTGCAAGCGCCAAAGTTCCGGATGCAGGCCGATGGCGGCCAGCGCCTCAGCGTGGCCGGCGGCAAGCGGCTCCAGGCGAACGACGTCGCCCTCGAGCGTAACGGGTTCAAGCAAAGGAGGGGGCATATCGCAGTCCTGAGTCGGCCAAGTGCAGCGCTGAATTCTACGCCTGCGCCTGCTTGCCGAACACGGGCGCCTGGCGCAGAATCCGCGCATGAAAACAGACGTCGTGGTTCTGGGGGCGGGCATCGTCGGGGTTTGCTCCGCCCTGCATCTGCTGGCGCGCGGCCGTTCCGTGACGCTGCTGGACCGGCGAGGCCCGGGCGAGGAAACCAGCTATGGCAATGCCGGCCTGATTGAGCGCGCCAGCGTCATTCCCTATGCCTTTCCGCGTGATTGGCGCAGCGTGTGGCGGTACGCGCGGAACAATACGCCGGACGTCAGCTATCACCCGCGCTTCTTGCCACGCGTCGCGCCCTGGTTGCTGCGCTACTGGTGGCATTCATCCCCGGCGCGGCTGGCCCGCGCGGCCGACGCGATGCTGCCGTTGATCGAGCGCAGCGTGGCCGAACACGATGCGTTAAAGGAAGACGCGCAAGTCTCGCGCCTGTTCCGCCGCAACGGTTGGATCGACGGCGTGCGAACCGAGGCCGGATTGGCGCGCGCCGTCTCCGAAGCCGAGGCGCTGGCGCCCTATGGACTGAATTACCGTGTGCTGGACCGGCAGGCGCTGATGGCGCTGGAACCTTCGCTGTCGGCGCGGATGGTGGGCGCGGTGCACTGGCTGGACCCCGTCAACGTGTCGGATCCCGGCGCCGTGACGCGGGGCTATGCGGCCTTGTTTCAGCAACGCGGCGGACACCTGGCGCGCGGCGATGCCCGCAGCCTGAAGCCGGCGCCTGGCAAGGGCTGGCAATTGCAGGGCGAGGACGGGGTCATCGAAGCCCGGGACATCGTCGTGGCGCTGGGTCCCTGGTCGCCGGACGTCCTGCGCCCCCTGGGCTATCGCATTCCGATGGCGGTCAAGCGGGGCTATCACCAGCACTTCGCGCTGGAAGAGGGGGCGACGTTGTCGCATCCGGTGGCGGATATCGACAGCGGTTTCGTCGTGACGCCCATGACGCTGGGCGTGCGGCTGACGACGGGCGCGGAGTTCGCGGCGCGCGATGCGCCGCCGTCGCCAATCCAGATCCAGCGCACGCGGGCGTTGGCGGGCCAGTTGCTGCCTTTGGGCGCCGCGGTCGAGCGAGAACCATGGATGGGTTGTCGCCCGTGCATGCCGGACATGCGACCGGTGATCGGGCCAGCGCCACGGCATGACGGGTTGTGGATGGCGTTCGGCCATGCGCATCACGGCTTTACGCTGGGTCCGGTGACCGGCAAGCTGCTGGCCTGCCTGATCACGGGACAGGCGCCGGATATGGATCCGGCGCCCTATGGCTTGCGTCGTTGACGCGCAGGCTCAGGCCGCGGCTTTTTCGCGGCGCGCGCGCACGGCGAGCGCCAGAGTGTCCAGCACCGGTTCCGTCTGGGTCCAGCCCAGGCAGGCGTCGGTGATCGACACGCCACGGCGCAGCGGCTGGCCGGGTTTCAGGTCCTGGCGGCCTTCTTCAAGGTGGCTTTCGATCATGACGCCGGTGATGCGGGCGTCGCCTTGGGCGAGCTGCGCAGCGATGTCGTTGGCCACGTCGATCTGGCGCAGGTGCGATTTGTTGGAGTTGGCGTGCGAGCAGTCGATCATGACCTGCTCGCGCTGGCCGGCGGCGCGCAGAGCGGCGCAACAGGCGTCCACGCTGGCGGCGTCGTAATTGGGGCCTTGCTTGCCGCCGCGCAGGATCACGTGAGTGTCCTGGTTACCGCGCGTCTCGAAAATGGCCGCCATGCCCATCTTGGTCATGCCCATGAAGGCGTGTTTGGCACTGGCCGCCACCATGGCGTCGGCCGCGATCTGCACGCCGCCGTCGGTGCCGTTCTTGAAGCCGAGCGGGCAGCTCAAGCCCGAGCTCAATTGACGGTGGCTGGGGCTTTCGGTGGTGCGCGCGCCGATGGCGCCCCAGGCGATCAGGTCCGCGATGTATTGCGGGCTGAGCAGGTCCAGGAATTCGGTGGCGATGGGCAGGCCCAGACCGCTGATGTCCAGCAGCAGTTCGCGGGCGCGGCGCAGGCCTTCGTTGATGCGGAAGCTGCCGTCCAGACGCGGGTCATTGATGTAGCCCTTCCAGCCGACGGTGGTGCGGGGCTTTTCGAAATAGACACGCATGACGATCAGGAGGTCATTCTTGTGCTTGTCCACGGCGGCGCGCAACTGGCGG
This sequence comes from Achromobacter sp. Bel, assembly GCF_012928505.1. Classification (GTDB taxonomy): domain Bacteria; phylum Pseudomonadota; class Gammaproteobacteria; order Burkholderiales; family Burkholderiaceae_B; genus Achromobacter. The sequence goes on from NZ_JABBJN010000002.1 coordinate 248,365, forward strand.
GCGTATTCCATCGCCTGGCCGTGATCGTGGATGGAGCAGGGGCCGACCACGATCAGCAGGCGGTCGTCGCGGCCATGCAGGACGTCGGCGATCTGGGCGCGGCTTTCTTCGACCAGCGTCTGGATGGCCGGGGAAACAGGCAGTTCGTCCTGGAGCAGCGCGGGCGAAATCAGCGGACGCACGGCGCTGATGCGCGTGTCGTCGGTGCGCGTGTTGTCCTGGGTCGAGTCGGCCGTGCCGACCTCGCGGTCGTGCTGGGGGTCGTCAATGCGGGTCAAGGGATGCTCCGTGCCGTAGATGCGTAAAGACAGCCATTATCGCACCGGCGGCGCCAGGATGCGCCGAGTGGTGGCGCCCGTCTGGCCGAGGCGGGCGTTGCGGGCGGACATCGGGCCGGGCCTATCGGCGCAAGACGCTCCCAAACCTACGCCTATCGGCATGGAATTGGCATTAACCCATTGCCGTTGACGACATATCGCCTTCAGATATCGTAGGATGGAGTCCAGGGATTTCAAGCGGCCGCCTGCAAAGGCCCGCCCTATAAGCTAGGACGGAACGTAATGCCTAAAACCGACGCCGGAGCCGCTCGACGAATTCTTCTGGTCGAAGACCATCCCGTCGAGCGGGCTTACCTGCAGAACATGCTGCTGGCGCTGGGTTATCGCCGTGTCGCAGGCGTGGGAAGCAGCACCGAAGCCGTCGGCGCGCTCGGCCGCCAATTCTACGACCTGGTGATCAGCGACATCGTCATGGGCGACGGCGACGGCACCCATCTGCCCAACGAGCTGCGGCGTCTGGTCGACGTCGGGCGGCTGAAAGCCATGCCACCCATCATCTGGATCAGCAGCCTTAGCGACGAGCTGCTGCAGTCGCATGTTCGGCTGGCCCTGCAGGCGGGCTGCCCGTCGGCGCAGGCGTTGTCCAAACCCGTATCGCGCACATCGATGCAGCAGGCGATCACGACCGCGCTGCTATCCACCGACGATGTCATCTCGCCCCGCCAGCAGTCGGTCCGGCGCGACGTGATCGAGGCCGAGCTGGGGCGCGCCCTGATCACCGGTGTGGGCATGAGCGTCGTGCTGCAACCGCAGATGAGCCTGGTCACCGGCGAGGTGCTGGCGGCCGAAGCGCTGTCCCGCTGGGACCATCCCGAATTGGGGCCGATTTCCGCAGCCGACTTCGTGCCCGCCGCGCATCGCCTGGGCATGGACCGGATGCTGTTCCTGCGGGTGGTGGACCGCGTCATCGAGGTCTTGCAGCGCATGCACGCCGAGGACATCGCGGTGCCCGTCGCCATCAACGCCTCGTCGTCCACGCTGTGCTCGCGGGACCTGCCCACGCTGCTGGAAAAGCGGGTGGCGCAGGCGGGGCTGCCGGCCCGGCTGGTGAAGATCGAACTGACCGAGGACGAGCCCGTCAACGATTGGCTGGCGCTGTCGTCCGTCTTGAACCTGCTGCGGGTGCGGGGCTTTGAACTGGCGATGGACGATTTCGGCGCGGGCATCGCGTCGATGCGGCTGTTTTCCGCCATGCCGTTCACCGAACTCAAGATTGATCGCGACTTTATCGTGCACATGCACCGGGAAGCGGCGTCGCGCGCCGTGGTGGCTGCGGCGATCGAGATGGGCCGCGTGCTGGGGCGGCGCGTGGTGGCCGAAGGCGTCGAGCAGGACCGCGATGTGCAGCTGCTGCGTGAGTTGGGCTGCGACGTTGCGCAGGGCTACGGCCTGTCCGTTCCCCTGGACGTCGACGCGTTCGTCGAATTCTGCCGCCGGCACTGACGGCAAAGGCGAATCGACGGTTCAAGGGGACGTCCGGCGACATTGATCGGGATCAACCTCGGGGCGCGGCGCATCGAATTCATTGCCTGCACGGGCTACCATGGGTGCTTTGTTCGGGCTTTCCCAGGAGGAAGGAATCGATGCGACGCACGCTTGGGGCCGTCCTGCTCTTGTGCCTGCTGGCCTGGGCAGGCACGGTCTGGACCCATCCGCCTGCCGGGCTCACCATCTGGACCTTACGCGACCAGCTCATCCTGTTGACGGGGCTGGCCGCTTACGCGTTGATGGCGCTGATCATGTTGCTGGCGGTGCGTCCGCAATGGATCGAGTCCCAGATGGGCGGCCTGGACAAGATGTATCGGTTGCACAAGTGGAGCGGCATCCTGGCGACCGCGCTTGCCGCGGCGCATTACTTGATCAAGATAGGCAAGCCGCTGCTGCTCATGGCGTTCGACCCGGCAACCAAGACGCCGCGCGCAGGCGCGTGGCTGGACGTGTTCCGCGGCTCCGCCAAAGACATTGGGGAATGGGCGGTCTGGATCCTGGTGGCCGTGGTGGTGCTTACGCTATGGCGACGGTTTCCCTACCACCTGTGGCGCCAGGTTCACCGCATCGCCGCCGTCTTGTTTCTGGTGGCCGCGTTCCATGGCGTGGTCCTGACGCCTGCCGCATGGTGGTGGCAACCCGCGGGATGGCTCGTGGCCCTGGCCACGGCGGTGGGCAGCGTCTGTGCCGTCCTGGCGCTGACCGGAAACATCGGCCGCGCCCGACGGCACAGAGGGACGGTGCTGTCTGTCGATCCTCTGTCGGACGATATCCTGTCGCTTACCTGTAAGGTCGAAGGCGAATGGCGCCATCGTGCCGGCCAGTTCGCTTTCCTGACGGCCGACCGCCGTGAAGGCGCGCACCCGTTCACGGTATCGGGCGCCGACGATGGCACGGGACGCGTCCGGTTTTCGATCAAGGCCCTGGGCGATTACACGCGGCGCCTGCAAACCCGCCTGAAGGTGGGGCAGGCGGTGACGGTGGAGGGGCCTTATGGCTGCTTCGACCTTCAGCGCGACGATGGCCGTCCGCAGATCTGGGTGGCTGCGGGCATCGGCGTGACGCCATTCATCGCCTGGCTGGAAGCGTTGCGCAGCGAACCTGATCGTGCGCCGCGGGCCACGCTGTATTACTGCGCACGCAATGCGGCCGACGCGCCTTTTGCCGACACGCTGAAGGCGCTTTGCGCACAGGTTCCTCGGGTCACGTTGCATACGAGGTTCAGCGATGTGCAGCGGCCGTTGACCGCCGCGGACTTGCTTGCTGAGCATGTCCGCGGGGCCCCCTGGCCCCAGGTCTGGTTTTGCGGACCGACCCGGTTCGCCGACGCCCTGAAAGAGGGGCTGCACCGGCGCGGCATGCCCGTGCGCCAGCTATTCCACCAGGAAATATTCCAAATGCGCTAAGCCCCGTTAGATGCCGGACACCTCGATGTCGCCAGGGTAATCCACCGAGAACTTCAGCACCGTCTCGCGCGATTTGCCCGGCTCAAGCTCCCATTCCCATGCCAGCTTGCCGTCTTCTTCGCGCTTGATGTCGCGGTCCGCGGGCGACAGCAGCTTGACCACGATCTTCTCGTTGCGCGAGACCGGCAAGCGGTCCTTGAACACGATCTGCTCTTTGGTGGCCTTGTTGTTCTTCACCGTGATCTTGTATTCATAAGTCACGCGCTTGCCGCTGCCCGAAAAACCCGTGCCTTCCGTGTAGCGGTTCACCAGTTGGCGTTTGATGGAGATGCCATCGTCCGCGCCCATGGCCAATTCGACCTTTTCGCCCGGCATGACGGCCTTGATGCGGCTGGATGCCACGAACGCGTCGTCCAGGAAGGTGTTCAGCGGACCGGCCAGGAACGGGAAGTCGGTATTGTTGCTGGCCAGCGCGGTCAGGAAGGCGGCCTCGCGCAGCGCGGGCGTGGACTGGTATTGCAGCGTGGCCGGCAGCTTGGCGGTCGCGATTGCCACGCGCTGCGACGAATTGTCCGATGCCACGGTGGCCGGGTTCTTGATCTGGAACGAGGCGCTGGTGGCGGCGTTCTGCATCTGCGCCGTGGACACCTCCATCGCTTCGGCCACCGGTTCGGCCATGGCGGCATCGGCGTAGGCCTGGCTCATCGGTGCGGGGCGCGAGCGTTTCATCGACATCTCGCTGCTGATCGGGGCCGGCGCGGCCGTGGGACGGGGCGGGGGAGGAGGCGGGGGCGGAGGGGCGACATCGATGATCCACGGCTGCAGGGGCGGGGCGCCGCCGCCCAGCGAAGGCCGCGCGGTGGATAGCGTCAGCTTGACGTTCTTCCAGTCTTCGCCGGTGTTCTGGTTGATGACGCCGAAGTAGCCCAGGTCGACCGTACGGTCCGCCGGGCGCAAACGCGCGTCGTAGGCGGGCGTCCAGCGGGCGCCGCCCACGGCATACGACACGGCCAGGTCCACCTTGCCCGCGCGGGCAAGGTTCACACGCAGCGTGACCGTTTTGCTGCGGCGGCTCAACTGGCCTTGCAGAACGTTCAATTGGTTTTGGAGCGCGTCTATTTCGCGTTCCAGCGCAGCCTTGCGTTCGGCGACCTGACGCAGGCTGGCCAGCGTCTTGCCCAGGCTGTCGGCGCTGAGCGCCTGGATCGCCTTCAGCTCGTCCAGGGTCAGGCGGGCGCCTTCTTTCGCGGGCTCGGTGGCGCCGCGCTGCATCATCAGGACCAACTCGCGCTGGTTGTCCAGCACAGCGGCTTCATCGTCCAGTTCGGCTTGCTGGGCCTCCAGTTTGCGCAGTTGCTCTTGCAGCGCGCGGACCCGTTCGTTGGCGGTATCGGCCTGGAAGGCGTCGCGCACCTTGACGTCCAGCAACGAGGCCTGGCCAGTGCTTTTGGCCGAGACTTGCAGGGAATTTTCCTGCAGAGAGACGGGCAGGTTCTCAAGCACCAATTCGTGTTCGCCTGCCGCAAGTTCGCTGCTGGCGGACCGGGTCACCACGGCGCGGTCCTGATAGACCGTCACCGCGCCAATGGAAGAAGCCAGCCCGGCGGCCGCGCCCAGGCCGGGAATCGTTGCGATGGCCAGGGCCAGAAGAGTACGTCGCACTAAGTCACCTGTAGGAAGGTTGAAGTCGGTAAGGCTGCGGCCCGGTTCAGGGACGGATCACCGATAGCGCGACAATTTACTCTGCGTCTCCTGGCACGGCTTTACAGAAGATGACAAAAGCGACAGGGCAATACCGCGCTGCGGCGCGCGGGCACTTCAGGGGCGGTCGGGGTGAGCGAGCCGGCGCAGCATGTCGACGGCGTTGACGGCCGCGATCGAGCGGTCGCGGCGCCGGTAGGCCATGTCCAGTAAGGCGTGCGGGGCGTCGCCTTCGATGGGGCGGTACTCGATGCCTTCGGCGCCCATGTGGCGCATGGCCGCCGGCACCACCGAGATGCCAACGCCGGCGGCGACGAGGCTGACGATGGACGCCATTTGCGGCGCCTCCTGGATCACGCGTGGAGCGAAGCCCGCCCGTTGGCAGGCGGATTGGATGGCGTCGTACAAGCCGGCGCCGATGGGGCGTGGATACAGCACGAAATCCTCGTCGGCAAGCGCCGCGATCGGCACGCTGGGGAGGCGGCTCAAGGGATGATCGGGCGGCAGCGCGACCAGCATGGGTTCGTCCAGCACGCGCTCGGATTCGAATTCCGCGTCCAGCACGTAGGGAGGCCGCACGAACGCCACATCCACCTCGCCCAGCCGCATGCCGCGCAGCAAGGACACGGTGTTGCCTTCCGTGAGCGTGACGCGCACGTCAGGATAGCGGTCGCGGAAGGCGCGGATGGCGCGCGGCAGGTAGGGGTGGAAGACGGCCGACGCGGTGAATCCGACGGTGACGGCGCCGCGTTCTCCGCGGCCAAGGCGGCGGGCGGTGTCGATGGCCCGGTCTGCGCTGGCGAGGATGGCGCGGGCATCCTCCAGGAACTGCGCGCCCGCCTCGGTCATTTCGATGCCGCGAGGCAGCCGCAGGAACAGCGGCGTGCCGATTTCGCGCTCCAACTGCTGGATCTGCTGGCTGAGCGGCGGCTGCCCGAGCCCCAACCGCGCGGCCGCACGGGTGAAGTGCAGTTCTTCGGCGACGGCCGTGAAGTAACGCAGGTGACGGAGTTCCATCGATTTAAAGTATGGACTATGCAGGTTTCATATATTGGACATATGCAGGGGAAAAGTCTACCTTGATGACACGGGCCGCACGCCCGATGCCATGCCGAGAATCCTGATGTCTACCCCCTCCGCCATTCCCTCATCCCCGTCCCCGACCGGCTATCTTGCGCGGGGCACGCCAGGGCTGCGCCGCGCCCAATGGGCGTTGTTCGCCGCCGGCTTTTCCACCTTTTCCCTGCTGTACTGCGTGCAGCCGCTGATGCCGATGTTCACCCAGGCGTTCGGCGTATCGCCCGCGCAAAGCAGCCTGGTCTTGTCGCTATGCACCGGCCTGCTGGCCGTGGCCATCTTCTTCGTCGGCCTGTTGTCGCAGGCCCTGCCGCGCAAGCGGGTAATGGCCTGGTCGCTCTTCGCGTCGGCGGTGCTGGGCACGATAGCGGCGGTGGCGCCGGACTGGCACAGCCTGCTCGCGCTGCGCGCGCTGCAGGGCATCGCGATGGGCGGCGTGCCGGCGGTGGCGATGGCCTACCTGGCCGAAGAGGTCGAACCGGATACCCTGGGCTTCGTCATGGGCCTGTACATCAGCGGCAGCGCGTTCGGCGGGCTGTCCGGCCGCGTCATCACCGGGCTGGTGTCCGACCATTTCGGGTGGCGGGCGGCGATGGGCACGCTGGGCTTGCTGGGCGTCGTCGCCGCCGTGCTGTTCGTCTGGCTGCTGCCGGCCTCGCGCCGCTTCACGGCGCAACGCGGGCGGGGCTGGGCGGGCGTGGCGTCGGACGTGCGCGCAGGCGTCGGCGCGCATCTGAAGAACGGCCCGCTGTGCGCGCTGTTCGCGATGGGCGGACTGTTGATGGGCGCATTCGTCACCCTCTACAACTATGTGGGCTTCCGGCTGTTGCTGCCGCCGTTCTCGCTTAGCCAGACGTTCATCGGCTTCATCTTCGTCGTATACCTGGTGGGAATCTTCGCGTCGACGTTCTTCGGCCGGCTGGCCGACCGCCATGGCCGCGGCGCCATGCTGTGCGCCGCGACGGGGCTGGCCTTGGGGGGCTTGCTGCTGACGCTGTCGGATTGGCTGCCCGTCCTGATCGCCGGAATCGTCCTGTTCACATTCGGCTTTTTTGCCGCGCACGCGGTGGCCAGCGGCTGGGTCGGGCAAATGGCGCGCGGCTATAAGGCGCTGGCCGCGTCGCTGTACCTGTTGGTCTACTACGTGGGCTCAAGCGTGCTGGGTTCGTGGGGCGGCCATTTCTGGGCTTCCCGCCAATGGCCCGGCGTTGCAGCAATGGCGGGCGGCCTCTTGGCCCTTGCGCTGCTTATCAGTGCGGGGCTGGCGTGGCGGACCAGTGGCGGTATGAAGCGTGGAACCGGGATAATCGCGGAAACTCCCTGATCGCCGGGCATGCGAAGGCCGGCTCGAACTCCGGCCGGGCATGACGCGGTGCCGTCCGCGCAAGGCTAGGGCATCCCGACCGTGTGGGGTTCGGGCGGCGAGGCGACGGCGGCACGAGCGGCCAGGGTGGCATCGATGCCTTGGCTAAGCGCCGACAGCAGCAGGTGCGGCGCAAGATCCAGCTGCGCCAACAGCACGCTGCATCGCGACATCTTGACGAGATCGTCGGGGGAAAGGGCGGCCAGCCACTGACAGGCATGCTGCGAGAGTTGCAGTCCCGGCATGGCCGTGGCGTTGCCAGTGCGTGCCAAGCGCTGCAGCAGCAGCAGATACAGCAGATTGGTCTCGTGGATATCGCGCAGAAGTTCGATGGATTTCGGCATCGGGCATCCTGACTTCGTTAATTCCGCGCGTCGGCCGCCGCCGATGCGGGAGGGCGCGTGGCGTCCTCGTGGGAACGCCTATTCCAGGCCCGGAAGGGGCTTGCGTGCCGGTACAGTCTGTCGATCATATTTAAGCGGGCCGGGCGCGTCAGTTATGGATTTCCCTGTGCACGCGGCGGGCGTTACGTTGTTTTCTAAAAACGACGCATTCTCATTTATAATGGCGCGGACGCCAAGTGGCGCGTCGCCGGGGCACTGCCCGCACGCGGCCGCCCGGCGACTGTTTCATTCCGAGGCCTGTAATGACATCCTCTTCCCTGGACCGCCAGACGCTGCAGCGTGAACATGCGGCGCTGCTTGCCGCCTACGGGCAGGCGCAATCGCATTGCAGCCAATTGCTCAGCGCGCAGGCGGCACGGATCCTGTATCTGGAAGCCGAGGCCATGCGGTTGCGCGCGGCGGTCATCCAACGCGATACGGCGCTGGCTTGGGCGCGGGAAGACCACCGTGCATTGGAAGGATCGATACCGGGCTTGCCCAAGAGGATGGTGCTGGCGCGCCGGGTCACACAGCTGATGGAGCGCATCCAGTGCCTGATGCGCGAACGGCTGGCCTGGCAGGATCGGGCCAGCCAGGCGAGGGCCCGTCCGGTCGAGCGGGTCGCGGATGTCGCGATCCCCCGACCGGCCGTTGCCGCGGCCGCGTTGCACGAAAAGTCCGTGCTGTGCGTGGGTGAAGACGCCATGGCGCTGATGCTGACGCGCAAGGTCGTGGAACTGGCCGGGGGCCGGTACCTGGGGCACAGCGGCGATGGCGATGCCGACGGCGCGACCCTTGAAGCCAGCCTGGTCGCGGCCGACCTCGTTATTTGCCAGACCGGCTGCGTGAGCCACGGGGCGTACTGGCGCGTCAAGGATCATTGCACCCGTACGGGCAAGCAGTGCGTGTTGGTCGATAAGCCCGAAGCGCTGAACGCCTTGCGCCTGGACGGCGAACCGGTGTTCGAGCAGGAACGGTAGCGTCGCGTTACCGAGCGTTTCCGCAAAACGGCGCCGCCCCGCAATACAGTGAGTGTTGGCAAAGGGGCAAACATGTTGAAGAAGCAAGATCGCGTTGCGCTCCCTTGGACGGATACGCTGGCGCGTCTGGAAGATGAACGCATCATGCTGCAGCGCATTGCCGCAGGCATGCCGCTGCCGGATGTCCTGGAGCATGTGCTGTACGCCATCGAGGCGCAGTCGAGCGTGGAGTTACGTACGGCGATCGCCTTGATCGACGACACCGGGACGTTCCTGCTGCACGCCGCGGCGCCCAGCTTGCCGTCGGCCTTCAACGTGGCGGTGCAGCGTACGCCCATCGGACCGCATATGGCGTCGTGGGGCTCGGCGGCGCATGCGGGAACCGCCGTGTACGTGGAAGACATCGCGACGCATCCGGCTTGGGAACGCTGGCGCGAGCTTGCCTCGACGCATGGCCTGCGGGCGTGCTGGTCGACGCCGATCAAGGCGCCTGACGGGCGTCTGCTGGGGGTGTTTTCCAACTACTACAGCACCGTGCGCTCGCCGTCCGCCGACGATATCGACGCCATTGCGCTGGTGACGCGCAGCGCCGCGCTGGCGATCGAGCGCCATCTGACCGACGCCGCGCTGCGCGATAGCGGCGCGCGGTGGCGCGCCATGTTCGAAGGCATGCAGGAGGCCTTCTTTTTAAGCGAGGCATTGCGGGACGACGATGGCCGTATCGTGGACTTCCGGTTTCTGGAGGTGAACCCGGCCTTTGAACGCCAGAGCGGCATGCGGGAAGGCGACACCCTGGGCCATACGCTGCGCGAAATGATTCCCGGGGTGCCCAGCCAGATCATGGATGCCTTTGCCCAGGTGGTGGAAACGGGCGAACCGACCCAGTTCGAGTTCGCCGTGCCGGCGCCCAAGGAGGCTTGGTACGAGGCCCGGGCGCGCAAAGACGGCACCGACCGCATGATGGCGCTGTTCCTGGATGTCACGGCGCGCAAGACGGCCGAGACCGAGCTATGGGACGGCCAGCACCGTAAGAATTTCCTGTTGGCGCTGGGAGACCGCATGCGGGAACTGCACCTTCAGTCCGAGATCGAATTTGCTGCCTGCGAAGGGCTGGGCCAGCATCTGGCGCTTGGGTTCGTGGCGGTGGCGGACTGGTCAGGCGACGAGGCGGAGGCGTTGGCGCTGTCGACCTGTTGGCGGTCCGGGAACGAGCAATCCACGGAGCAGCCGCTGATTGCCGAGCCATTGAGCGAAGAATTCAAGGCCGCGCTGCGCAATGGCCGCACCGCCTATTTGCAGCCGCTGGTGGTGGATCAGGATGGCGATGTCCGGCCATCCACGATCGTGGTGCCGATGCGTCGCTGGGGCCGGCATGGCGGCGCGCTGTTGGTGCGGCCCCAGGCCAGCAGCCGCCTCAAGGGCGGTGATCTGGCGTTTATCGAAGAAGTGGCGGAACGCATGTGTGGCGCTGTCGAGCGGTCGCAGTACGCGCGGACGCTGGAGCAGCGCGTCGAAGACGCCATCGCCGAACGCGACCGCATCTGGCGGCTGTCTCCAGAACTGCTTGCCGTCGTCGACGCGCACGAGCGCTTCGTCAGCGTCAATCCCGCAGTGCGGCCGATCCTGGGCTGGAGCTCCGAGCAATTCCTGTCGATGGGGCTGGCCGAACTGGTGCACCCTGATGACCAGGCGGCCACGCGCGCCGCGATGGCGCAGGCATCGCATGCGGATCCGGCCCAAGCCGTGCGGCATATGGAGAACCGGCTTCTGGGGCGCGACGGCGTCTATCGTTGGATCACCTGGAGCATGTCGTGGTCGCAAGACAGCCTGTACATGACCGGCCGCGACGATACCGATATGAAGGTGCAGACCGAAATGCTGCGAGAGACCGAGCAGGCATTGAGGCAGTCGCAGAAGATGGAAGCGGTAGGGCGGTTGACCGGTGGTATCGCGCACGACTTCAACAATATGCTCCAGGGCATCACGGGCGCCTTGTACCTGATCAAGCGCAAACTCGACGCCGGCACGCCGGCGCAGGCCGAGCGCTTCATCAATGTGGCCATGGACTCCGCCAACCGCGCCGCCCACCTGACGCAGCGGCTGCTGACCTTTTCGCGGCGCCAGCCGATCGACCCGAAGCCTTTCAGCGTGGCGTCCACGCTGCAGTCGATGGCCGACCTGTTCCATCGCTACACGGGCGAACGCGTGCATCTGCTGTTTGATCTGGCGCCGGCGCTGTGGACGGTCCGGTGCGACAAGAACCAATTCGAGAACGCCTTGCTGAATCTGGTGATCAATGCGTGCGATGCGATGCCCAATGGTGGCGCGTTGACGGTCGGCGCGCTGAACCAATCATTGGATGCCGCGCTGCTGCGCCAGTTCCCCGGGGTGACGCCGGGCGACTTCGTCGAGGTCTCGGTCTCGGACGTGGGTTGCGGCATGGCGCCGGACGTGCTGGCCCACGCCTTCGATCCGTTCTTCACCACCAAGCCGCTGGGCGAAGGGACCGGCCTGGGGCTGTCGATGATCTATGGATTTGCCAAACAGGCAGGCGGCGTGGCGACCCTGGAGAGCGCGGTGGGCAAGGGCACGACCGTCAGGCTGCTCTTGCCCCGGTACGACGGCGCGCCGGATGCCATCGCGCGGCAGGAGTCTGCCGTGCGCCAGGTGCCGGGCTCCGGGCAGCCGTCCATCGTGGTGCTCGTGGAAGACGACACCAATGTGCGGGACATGGTGCGCGAATGCCTGGTCGAACTCGGCATGCAGGTACTGACCGCGGCGGATGGCGAGGCGGGATTGGAACTGGTGCTGAGCACTGCCGATATCGATCTGTTGGTGACGGACGTGGGCTTGCCCGCCCTGAATGGGCGACAGTTGGCGGACGCCGCGCGGGCGGCACATCCCGGGTTGAAGGTGCTGATGATGACGGGTTACGCAGAAAGCGCCGCGCATGACCGGGGGTTCCTGGAACACGGCATGGAACTGATCGTGAAGCCATTCTCGTTGGATGTACTGGGTGAACGCGTGCAGCGCATGTTGGCCGAGCCGGGGGAGGCGAGGCAGGATGGCGGGGTTTAGGTTCGGAGCGGGCCGGCTTGGCAGGATGCCAGTGTTGCAAAGGTAGGTAAAAAATACCCGTCTGGACGCGTGAGACGGCGGCCTGGTCGGGCAACCGGGCGGAAAGCGGCTGGCTCGGGACGGGAACAGGGCTTGCGTACAGGTCCGTGCAACCCAACCAAGGAGCCTGACTATGAAAACCCGTGCCATGACTTGCGCTTTTGTACTGCTGACGGGCTTGACGTCCGCCGGCGCGGCGCTGGCCCAGTCGGCCAGCCCGACCACGCCGTCTTCGACGCCGAACGACGCCTCCGCCGCCCAGCCTAACCGTCCCTTGCCGGCGGGCCAGATGGCGCCCGCGCCCAACGCGACGCCCTCGACAGGTACCACCGCGCCCGCGACGCAACATAGCGGCACCATGTCTTCGGGCAAGAAGCATTCCGATGAAACGCCGAAGCGTCCTCGCGAGGCCAATGACAACGTGCCGCGCACGCCTGCGGCCGGCGCGGCGCCGCCTCCGGGATATCCGAATTCGGGTGGTTCGAAGTAACCGCCGCGAGCTAGGCAGCAACGAAGAAGGCTTCCCTCGGGAAGCCTTCTTTGCGTTCGTGCCGAGCCGCCGACGTATCGCGATGTGCCCCGGGCTTAGTGCTGGCGGCGCAGTTCCGCCGGCGGAACCCGCAATTGCCCCCGATACTTGGACACGGTACGGCGCGCCAGCAGGATGCCGCTGGCGGCCAGTTGCTGAGTCAGGGCCACGTCGGACAAGGGCATGGCGGGGTCTTCGGCGTCGACCATTTCCTTGATCAGCGCGCGGACCGCCGCGGCCGAACACGAGCCGCCCGATTCGGTTGCCAGTTCGCGGGAAAAGAAGTGGCGGAATTCGAAAACACCGCGAGGCGTCACCATATACTTGCCGACAGTGGCGCGCGACACCGTGGATTCATGCATGTCCAGATCGTCGGCGACTTCGCGCAGCATCAAAGGCCGCAACGCCACCTCGCCATACTCGAAGAAGGTCTGCTGGCGCTTGACGATGGCCTCGGCGACGCGCTGGATGGTCGTGTAGCGCTGCTCGACGTTGCGCACCAGCCAACGCGCTTCTTGCAGCTCTTGGGCCATGGGGCTGCGGTCGTCCAGGCGGGCGCGACGGAACAGGTCGGCGTAAGTGCGGTGCAGGCGCGCATGCGGCATCGCATTGCGGTTGGGCAAGACGCGCCAACGCGCACGCCACTTGTCCACGAAAACGTCGGGCACGACGTATACGGGGGCTTCCGCGCTATAGCGGGCGCCGGGTTTGGGGTCCAGGCTGCGGATCAGCGCGCACGCGTCGCGCAGCGCTTCGTCCGAACACTCCAGCAGGCGGCGCAGTCCGATGCAATCGTTTTTTCCCAGACGGTCCAGATGCTCGCGCACGATGCGCAACGCCAGGTCCCGGGTGCCGGTGTCGACTGCCCGGGCGGCCGTCAGTTGCAGCGTCAGGCATTCCGTCAGGTCGCGCGCGGCCAGCCCGGGCGTGTCCAACTGCTGCACCAGGCGCAGGGCAGCGGTCCATTCTCCATCATCGGGCGGCGGGTTGAATTCGGGCCGTTCCGCGTTGCAGAGGCTGCCGAGCGGCACGCGCAAATAGCCGTCGTCGTCCAGCGCGTCAATGATGAATTCGGCCAGCAGCCGGTCTCGCGGCTGCAGGTGATAGTTGCCCAGATCCAGGGAGAGGCGTTCCCGCATCGACAACGATGCGCTGGCCCATTGCCCCAGGTCCTTGCCTTCGCCGGTGCCGGACGACGGCATGGGGTAATCGCCGGAATAGGCGGGCGCGTCCGGCGGGGCGTCTTCACCGTCGCGGTCGGCAGCGGCCGCGGGTTCGGCGGGGGCGTCGGCGTGCTCGCCGCGGCCGGCGGGTGTGACGTCTGGCCCGATTTCCGCCTGCTCGGCGTCTTGTTCGTCCCCGTCTTCAAGAAAGGGATTGGTGGCCAGTGCGTGCTCCACCGCGGTCGTGAATTCAAGCGCCGACATTTGCAGCAGCTTGACGGACTGTTGCAGCCGGGGCGCCAGCGTCATCTGCTGGCGCAGGCGCAATTCTTGCGTAGGGTGGCCCAATCGAATCTCCTTGCCAGGAAGCCGCCGGAAGGCGGCGCATCCTTGATACTCAAGCAAACTCCGTGCCAGGCGGGTTTGCGGGCGAGTATGGGGAGGCGAGAGGCTGCAAGCGAAGGCGCTATTACAAGCCGGCGGTAAGAACTGCTCAGCGGTCCGCCAAGCTTTCCTTGTCGTACACGTCCAGCCGGTTGTACAGCGTCTTCAGACTGACGCCCAACGTGTCCGCGGCCAAGCGCTTGTCGCCGTCATGATGCGCCAGCGTCGCCAGGATGAACTCGCGCTGGGCGCGGCCCAATGGCATGCCGACGGGGAAGCTGAGGGCGCCGTCTCGCATTTCCGTCCGCTGGCGGGCCGGGGCGCGCGCCAGCAGGTCGGTGTCCAGCTGCGCGTCCGACAGGATGAAAGCGCGCTGCACCACGTTGCGAAGTTCACGCACATTGCCGGGCCAGTCGTGTTGCTGGATCGCCTCCAGCATCTGCTTGGAGAACGTCTTCTGCGTGCGATGCTGCGCGTTCAAGGTGTCCAGGAACCGGTGCGCCAGTATCCGCGCATCGTCCCCGCGTTCGCGAAGCGGCGGCACCCGCAGCGGGATGACCAGCAAGCGGTGCAGGAAGTCCTGGCGCAGCCGGCCGTCGGCGACTGACGCCGCGGGGTCCCGGTTGCTGGCGCAGATGATGCGCACATTGGCGCGCAGCAGGTCGGATCCGCCTACGCGCTGATACGTCCCAGCCTCCAGGACACGCAGGAAATGCACCTGCATGTCGGGCGGCATCTCGGTCACCTCGTCCAGGAATAGCGTGCCGCCGCTGGCGTATTCGAAATAGCCCGCGTTCTGGGCAAGGGCGCCGGTGAAGCTGCCTTTCTCGTGGCCGAACAGTTCGGCGTGCGCTAATGTGCCGCTGATGGCGCCGCAATTAACGGCCACGAAGGGATGGCCGCGCCGATCACTGGCCTCATGGATCGCGCGCGCCACGATTTCCTTACCGGCGCCGCTTTCCCCCACGATGAAAACGCTGGCGTCCGTGGATGCCGCCAGTTGCAATTGGGCGCCCAATTTTTGCATGACCGGCGACAGGCCGGTCACGTCCATCAGAGGGGCGGAGGACGCAATCGCATCCTCGCGCCCCGTGGTGGTGCGGTTTGCCATGTGCTGTTACCTCGGCCCGCCGGGCCTTGTCGCGATGGGTTAATCGTAGTGGCCGGGTAGAGGCAGGAATGCGACCAGTTGCAAGTATTCGAAAACTTTAGTGGACAGTATCGATTGTTTACGTCTGCCGTCGCCAGAGTGACTATTCTCATTTCCATGAGAATGCGCGGCGCGGACATCGGGCTGCGCACCGCCCATACGGAGAAGCTATGCCTCATCTGCTGATCGTCGACGATGACGACGCGATTCGGGAAACACTGGCCGAGATGGGCCGCGACTGCGGCTTCTCGGTGGCGCTGGCCGCCAGCGTCAAGGACGCATTGATACAGCTGGAGCGGCAGGCGCCCGATCTGGTGCTGACCGACGTCCGGCTGCCTGGCGGCAACGGAATGGACATTTTCAAGAATGTCGCCGCGGCCAGTGCCGAAGTCGTGGTGATGACGGGCCATGGCTCGGTCGACTACGCCGTCCAGGCCTTGCGTTTGGGCGCGACCGATTTTCTGGTCAAGCCCATCTGCATGGAACGCCTGAATGGCATTCTGACGCGGGTCGTGGCCAATGCGGGCGGCGAGCTGCCCGGCATGCCGTTCGAGGAAGCCGGGCGTTTCGGCAAACTGTACGGCGCCTCCGAATGCATGACGGCGTTGTACCGTCAGATCGGACGGGTAGCGCCCACCAACGTCACGACCTTGCTGATCGGCGAAAGCGGCACGGGTAAAGAGTTGGCCGCCCACGCGATCCATGAGCTCAGCACGCGTCGCCAACGCCCGTTCATCGCCGTCAACTGTGGTGCGATTTCCCCTAATCTGATCGAAAGCGAGATGTTCGGCCATGAACGCGGCAGCTTCACCGGCGCCGATCGCCAGCACAAGGGCTATTTTGAACGCGCGGACGGCGGCACCTTGTTCCTGGACGAGGTCACCGAGATGCCGCTGGACCTGCAGGTGAAATTGTTGCGGGTGCTTGAGACCGGGCAGTTCATGCGGGTCGGCACCAACCGGGAAATCGGTTGCGACATCCGCATCGTCGCCGCTACCAACCGCAATCCGGAGCAAGCGGTGCAGGATGGCAAGCTGCGCGAAGACCTGTACTACCGCTTAAGCGTCTTTCCGATCGAACTGCCGCCCTTGCGCGAACGTGGCGACGACATCCTCTTCCTGGCCCAACGGTTCCTGCAGGCGCAGAACCAGGAAACGGGCAAGAACAAGGTTTTTTCGCCGCAAGCGGCCGAAGCCCTGGCGCAGTACGACTGGCCGGGCAATGTGCGCGAACTCAAGAACTTCGTGCGGCGCGCCTTCATCATGGCGGATGGCGACGTCCTGAATGCCGACATGCTGGCGCCGCACGTTTCGCCAAGCAGCGATGCGACGGGCGGCCAGGTCAGCGTGCCGGTCGGCGAAACGTTGGCGGAGGCCGATCGTCGCCTGATATTGGCCACGCTTGCGCGCTGCAATGGCGTGAAGAAGCAAACCGCGGCGATGCTGGGCATCAGCCCCAAGACGCTCTATAACCGGCTTGAGGAATACGCCGCGGCCGGTTACGTCCTGCCCGGAGAAGACGGACCGGGCGACGCGCGCGACGCGGGGTAGGCGGCCTCTCCCGGCCGAGGCTCGGGAGAGGCGCGTCCCGATGCGCCGGTTTACTTGCCGTGGCGCGTCTTCAGGTCGGCCATGCAGGCGTCCTTGGCGTTGCCGGACATTGCGTCGCACTTTTCCTTGCCCACCTTGTAGTCGGCGTCATTGCGCGTCTTGGCCGCGTCATGGTTGGCTTCGGCTTTTTCCTTGCCTGCCTTGGCGTCGGCCTTCGCTTTGTCGCGGGTCGCTTCGGCCTGCTGCTGGCAGACGTCCTTCTGATTGCCCTTCATCCCGTCGCATGCCTTTTTATCCATCTTGTACTGATTGTCGATCTGCTCGCTGCTTCGTACGGGCGTGGTTTGCGCGGAGGCCTGGAACGCCAGGGCGGACAGGCTCAGGGCGATGGCGGGGCAAACGATTCTGGACAGATTCATGACTGACTCCTTTGGGTAAGGGCCCGGTGTGAGGCGGGCCTGCGGCAAGCCAAGCAAGCGGCGTTCCCGGCGCCTGGGCACGCCGCTTGCGCGGGATACGCCACCTATCGGCAACCTGGAGAGCAAGATGAAGCAACCCTCGGAAGAGAAGGCCAAGCCCGCGGCGAATACGCCGACCGACGAGACGGATGCGGCCCGCCGCAGCGGGCAGTTCGGTGCGGACAAGCCCGGCTTCGGCACGCCGACGCAGCCCGCAAAGCGGCCGGCGGACAAGAAGCCCAACACCAAGGGGCCGGAGTACGAAGAGGGCGGGCAGTATCCCGGCAAGCGGCCCGAAGGCAAGTAGAGAGGATCGACCCCGCTTAGTCAGGGGCCTCGCCGCCCCACCGGAACAGCAGCACGACACAATGCAGCGCCGCCAACCCGATCAGCCCTTGGGCGGCTCGGGTGGCTGCCGCGTGCGGCAGGATTTTGGCGAACACGTCCAGGTTGACGGCGGCAATCAAGCCGCAATTCAGGCCGCCCGCCACCAGGGCGATGAGCGCGACCCAATCCAGCCAGGACAGTTCGCGGCCGCGGGGCTCGGCGCCTGCTGGAGATTCTGCCATCCCGGTGGAAAAAACTTCATCCCGGATCGGAAAGCCGCCGTCGTCCTCATGCGCCGCCGCGGTTGCGGGCGCAAACGGAGCAGGATGCAAGTGCGCAGGAGCGGGCTCACCCACCATTGCGCTCCGGATTGGGCGCCGAGCGGGAGACGCCGGCCTCATCAGCCCCGGTCACGCGGTCCGGCGCGATATCGCTGCCGTCATCGTCACGCGGGTCGGGCTCGACGCTCTCGCGCTCACCGGTCGCCTGGGAGTCGCTGTCGGAATGCGCCATCCCGGGCGGCAGATCGCTGGCCGAATCGGAAGAATCGCTGGGTCCCAGGTCCGGGCGGCCACTGTCGTCGGGATCCAGGAAATCGGGGGTAGGGGGGCGGGGCATAACGGTCTCCGAGGGAGGGGTTCGACGCGCAGGCAAGCGCGGCTTTCGCAAGACCGATAGCAAGCGCCGTGCCGTCCTGCGACGGGCATGCGAGTTGCTGCACCCATTGACACATCCATCCGGGAGATCGTCATGTCTTTGATTGTCGCCGCACGCTTCCAGACATTCGACCAAGCCACCGTCGCCGCGCAGAAACTCTTCGCCGAAGGCTTCACGGAAGACGACGTCCACACGTTCTATATCAATTCGGCGGGTGAGCATGGGCGCTTTCCGTTGGGCGGCGACCGCGTCGCGGACCCGGACGCCAAGGGCGGCCATGTGGGGGCCGTGGCGGGCGCATCGGCCCTGGGCCTGGTCTTCGCGCTGTTGGGTGGCCTGATCGCGGCAAGAATGGCTGCGCCGATCCTGATCGTTATCGCCGCTGCCGGCGTGGGCGCGTACCTGGGCGCCTTGGCCGGCGCGCTGTGGATCGTGGGGCGGGATAAGCGCAAGCGCCAGGGCGCGACTGGCGTAGAAGAGATACATCCCGCCGTGCGCGCGGCGGGCGTGATGCTGGCGCTGCATGTGCCGGTGGGCAAGGAGGCGCTGGCCCGGCAGGTATTGCGCGAATCGGGCGGCCGCGACATCGAGCGGGCGCAGGGCCGATGGCTGAACGGCAAATGGGAGGATTTCGACCCCTTGACGCCGCCCAGGCATGTCGAGGCGCCCACGTCCGTCGATTGAAGATTCAGTCGCCCGCGCTGCCCGTAATGGGCAGCACGATGCCGGTGATGTAACTGGCGCATGCGGGGGACGCCAGAAAGACGTAAGCGGGCGAAATTTCTTCCGGTTGCGCGGGCCGCCCCAGGTCGGTGTGCTTGCCGAATTCCCGGATCGCCTCCGGGCTTTGGTCCGCCGGGTTCAGCGGCGTCCAGACTGGGCCGGGGGCCACCGCGTTCACGCGGATCCCCTGGCCCGCCAGGTTCGCGGCCAGCGAGCGCGTGAAGGCGTGGATCGCGCCTTTGGTGGACGAATAGTCCAGCAGTTTGGCGCTGCCCCGCAACCCGGTCACGGAGCCGGTGTTGATGATGGACGCGCCGGCCTTCATATGCGCAAGCGCAGCTCGGGCCATGTAGAAATAGGCGGTGATGTTGGTGCGCAGCGTCTTGTCCCACTTGTCGTCGCTGATCTCGGTCAGCGTATCGGTGTGCTGCTGGTAGGCGGCGTTGTTCACCAGAACGTCCAGCTTGCCGAAGGCTTTCACGGCCCGCGCCACTGCGTCCTTGCAGAAGGCGGCTTCCTGCACGTCCCCGGCGATCAGCAGGCAGCGCCGGCCTTCGGCCTCAACCGCGCGCCGGGTCGCCTGGGCGTCTTCGTGCTCGTTCAAATACACGACGGCGACGTCGGCGCCTTCGCGTGCGAACAGGACGCTGACGGCGCGCCCGATGCCGGAGTCTCCACCGGTGACGATGGCGGCCATGTCCTGCAGTTTGGCGCTGCCCCGATAGCCAGGGGCCTGGTACTGGGGCTTGAGTGCCATGTCAGCTTCGTTGCCCGGTTTCTCAAGATGCTGATCCGGCATAGGCGGCGTGGGATGCGGCCGATCGCCGGTGCCGGCGCTGCGGGCTTTGCTCATCGGAGGCTCCTTGAGTCAGGCGCGGAGGGCGCGTTCAAGCCAAGGCAAGCAAATGTTGTTCCCGACGCTGCCGGGTGTTTAGGCACGCGGCTTGCTGCTGGCTGGCAGGCTGGCGCTTTCCAACGCCCGCCAACCCAACCACGCGATGAAAAGGTAGAGAGCCATGAACAAGGACCAGGTGAAGGGCAGAGTCAACGAGGCCGTCGGCAAGGCGAAGGAAGTCGCCGGCAAGGCGACCGGCAGCGCATCGACCGAATTGAAGGGGACCGCGCAGAAAGTGGCCGGCAAGACGCAAGCGGCTTACGGCGACGCCAAGGACAAGGCGCAAAAGCCGGGCTGACGCCCGGCCGCAACCCGGCTGGCGCGGCTATTGGCGGCCCACGACGACGCCGAAAAGAAATGCCGCGCCGGCGACTAGCCCGATGGCTTGCCAAGGCCGGGCGTGAATGTACTCCTCGGTGCAGTCGAGGGTTTCCCGCATCAGGTCGCCGGCGTTCTCGGAGGCGTCGCGCAGGCTGCGGCGCGTCGCATTCAACTGGTCCGACAAGCGGGCCTTCAGCGCGTCCAGATCCGTCGGATCGGCGTCGCGCAACGTCGCCTCGATCTCATCGATCCAGCTTTCCGGATGCCGCGCGCGCCTGCGCGACCCACGATTGTCCGGGCCGTTCTCGGGAAAGTCGGAGGGCAGAGGGGTGTTCGTAGAGGCCATCACAAAGCTCCTGGCAGTCGGGCGGGATACTCGCCGTCGCAGACCGGCCCGTACGGCTGCGTGGCGTGTCGAGGCGCTAGGCCTCGAGCATGTCCTGGCAGGCCAGCGTGCAGGCGAGGCAGGCGCCGGCGCATACCTGGCAATGTTCCATGTCCTGGTGCGCCGTGCATGCGCGGGCGCATGCGTCGCAAACCAGCGCGCACAAAGTACATAGCGCGGTAGAAAACTCGCCGTTGCGCGCCAGCATGGTGGCGCATAGCCGGCACACGCTGGCGCAGTCCGTGGCAAGGCTGATGCAACGTTTCATGCGGGTGGCGTTGACCTCCAGGCTGGCCGCAGCGCACTGATCGCAAGCCACCGCGCATTCGTAGCAGGCTTGCACACATTGCTCGAAGTTGGGGTCTCGCATTGCATCTCCTTGTGAGTTCCCGTGGCGGCCAGCGAAGGTGCGCCCGGCCGGGCCGGGCACATCCGCTTGCAATTTGAAGGTACTGACAGTGCTTTATCCCGGCGGACCGCCGTAGGATGGACATTCGGAATTTGGCAGGAGATACCCATGAAAGCCCGTTCCCGATCGACCGCCACCGCTTCCGGCCCAGCGGACACGTCCGTGCAAGCCGGCGCGCCGGCCAACGCTAAGATACTGCCCCCGCGCGGCCCCGTCGATGTGCCGAAACAACCGGTGAAACCAGACGCCTCGACCCCGGACGAGGCGGCGCGCGACCAGCGCGCGGTCGTTGACAATCAAACGGAATCGAACTGGGCTGATGGCGCCGCCCCGCAGCCTCGTGCAAAAAACGCCCGTTCATCCATTCTTTGATGCCCCCGCCGTTGCCGGCCCGTCGATCACCCCGGGCAGGCCGCGCAGAAATGCCAGCAGGCGCCGTTCATCCGCGTCCAGGCCGCGTGGCGCGTCCGGCGCCCGGGTCTTGGGCGGCAGGGCGCCCGCCAGATAGGCCTCCAGCACGGCCGGGTGTATGTAGCAGGCGCGGCACACGGCGGGCGTGTTGGCCAGGCGCTGGGAGACCTGCTTGACCACGTCCACTACGGCCTGCCTGGCCTGCGCCTCGTTCTCGAAGGGCCGAGCCTGCAACGCCGCATACGCCAGGACCGAGCCGGCCCACGTGCGGTAGTGCTTGGCCGTGAAATCGCCCGCACCGGCGGCGCGCAGATAGGCGTTGACCGCCCCGGAGTCCACGGGATGCTTGCCGCCGCCTTCATCCAGATACTGGAACAGCTGCTGCCCGGGTATTTCCAGGCAGCGCTTGATGATGCGGGCGACGCGGCGATCTTTCACCGTGACATCGTGGGAGACGCCGCTCTTGCCCTGGAACCGGAACCGGAAGGCTTCGCCCGCGACCGTCGCATGTCGCCGTTTCAGCGTCGTGAGGCCATACGACTTGTTCGAGCGGGCGTACTCGCGGGCGCCGATGCGGATCAGCGTGGTCTCCAGCAACCGCACCAACGTGGCGATCACCTTGTCCTGCGCCAATCCCGTTGCGCGCATGTGGCGGTCCACCTGTCGCCGAATACGGGGCAGGGCCTGGCCGAACGCCAGCAGGTTCTGATATTTGTCCGCATCGCGCAATGCGGCCCAGTCCGGGTGATAGCGATACTGTTTACGGCCGCGTGCGTCGCGTCCGGTCGCCTGCAGGTGGCCGTGGGGGAGGGGACAGATCCAGACGTCTTCATACGCCGGCGGGATCACCAACGCGTGGATGCGGGCGATTTCCGCCGCGTCCGTGATGCGTTTGCCGCGCGTATCCAGATAGTGGAACGTATTGCCGTTCACGCGCACCCGGCGATAACCCGGCTGTGTGTCTTCCACGTAGACCAGCGCTACGGGCTCGAAGTGCGATGCAGGGGTGTCCATGCTGTCTCCAAGGGCGTCGGCGGCCGCCCGCAAGCGCCGTGCCAGACCGCGTCGATCACCGGCGATCGGCACGCCCGGGCACGGCGCTTGCTGAGGCAGTCGGCAGCAACATCATCAGCGAACCGATCGTTGCGGGCCGGGTCCCCCGTTCCGGCAAGGATCCCTACAGGAGAGTGCCATGCAAGCCTCAATGCAGCTACACGTGCCGCCCAAGCCCGATCCGATCCCGCCGGGATCGCCGCCCGGGGATCTGCCGGTGGAGCCCGATACCGACGAGCCGGAAGTGGATCTGCCGCCGTTGTCGCCGCCGATCAGGGAAATCGATCCCCCGAAGCGCTGATGCCCGCAAGCCGCTTGAAAAATCGAATCAATAACGACGAGGAGTCATCATGTCGACCATTCTGCTGATCATTCTGATCCTGCTACTTATTGGCGCCGTGCCGGCGTGGCCGCACAGCAAGGGCTGGGGCTACTATCCCAGCGGCTTGCTCGGCATTGTCGTGATCGTGCTGATCGTAATGCTGCTGATGGGACGGATATAACGCCCGACGGCCGGCTGAGCGCCAGGCGGCGCGGCCGGCCATCGTTGCAAGGAGTGGTCGTCTGCCGGACGGCGAGTGGCGCGGGAGAGAGGCGCGGCGTAAGATTTGCCCGCTTTTTCGAGAGACACCCGCCTACCCGGCAACGCCACCATGACCATTCCTTTATTGATTCTGATCGACAGCGTGCAGGACTTCCTGCCCGAGATCCAAGCTCGCGGTTTTCAAACCCTGTACGCGCCCACGGCGCAGGCCCGCGCGCAAGCCATCCAGGACCACGGCCGCGAGGTCCGCATCGTGCTGACCCGTGGCGCCACGGGGCTGCGCGCCGATGAAATGGCCGCCTTGCCGAAACTGGAACTGGTCTGTTCGCTCGGGGTAGGCTACGAGAACATTGATCTGGCCGCTGCGGCGTCGCGCGGCATCGTCGTGACGAACGGCCCGGGCGCCAACGCCGTGTCCGTGGCCGACCACGCGATGGCATTGCTGCTGGGCGCCGCCCGGCATCTGCCACAGGCCGACGCCTGGGTGCGGCAGGGGCATTGGAGCGGTTTCATGGGGCCGCAAGTGACGGGCAAGCGCCTGGGCATCCTGGGCCTGGGCACCATCGGGCTTGAAATCGCCAAGCGTGGGGCTAACGGGTTCGGCATGAGCGTGGGGTACTACAACCGGCGCGTACGGCCCGAATCCGGTTATGCGTATTTCGCCAGCCCGCGCGAATTGGCCGCGGCATCCGATTTCCTGGTGGTGGCCACGCCAGGCGGCGCCGGTACCCGGCATCTGGTGGATGCCGACGTGCTGGATGCGCTGGGCCCCGACGGCTACCTGGTGAACATCGCCCGCGGCAGCGTAGTGGATACCGACGCGCTGGTTGCCGCATTGGCCGAAAAACGCATCGCGGGCGCGGGGCTGGATGTGGTGGACGGCGAACCGCAGATCCCCGACGCATTGAAGCGGCTCGACAACGTGGTGCTGACGCCGCACAGCGCGGGCCGTTCCCCCGAGGCGGTGGCGGCGACCGTGGCGCTGTTCCTGGAGAACGCCACGGCGCACTTTGGTGGCAAGCCGGTGTTGACGCCGGTGCTGGACGCGCTGGCCGAATCCGCCTAGCCGCGTTCAGTGCGAGAACATGATCGGCACGGTCATGCTCTTCAGGATGGAGGCGGTGGCGCCGCCCATCGCCCATTGGCGGAATTTGCTATGCCCGTAGGCGCCCATCACGATCATGTCGGCGCTATGGTCGGCGGCGGCATTCAGGATGGTGCTGCCGACGCCGACGCCCTTGATGTCGCGGCGGACGTGGTCTGGCGCCGGCATGCCTTGGGCGACGCAATAGGTGGCCAGGTCTTCGAAGGGCACGGTTTCGCCTTTCTGCGAGGCCCCGCCTTCGTCCATGGTCAGGGCAACCAACTGCGTCGACAGGCGCAGCGCCGGCGTGGCGTCGCCCAGGGCGCGCGCGGCCTCGCGGCTGCCGTCCCAGCAGAACAGCACGCGGTCGCCCACCATGGAGAAATCGCCGCTGGACGGCAGTACCAGCACGGGGCGGCCGGCGGTCAAGAGCATCTGTTCGACGAATTCGGCTTCGTGGGCGGCTTCGACATCGTCGCGGTTGAACTGGCTGACGATGACGAGATCGCTGGTGCGGGCGTACAAGGCCACGCACACGCTGGGCGCGGTTTCCCCGGCCCGCACGACGGCGGGAACGTCCGCTTCGGCCGCCGCTTCCAGGAATGCGTTCTGCACCGCGGCGCGGTTCTGCGCCTGCAATTCCTTCATGACATCCAGGGTGCGGGACATCAATACGGATTCGCCGTAATAGTACTGGGGCGGCGCGGCGCTGGCGTAGATGCCGACAAGTTCGGCCTTGTGACGCTTGGCTAGCGCCAGCGCCAACTCAGTGCGGCGTTTGCAGTCGAATCCGTGGTCCAGGTGTACGGCAATGCGGCGATACATGCGGGTCTCCTCAGTCAGCGTCCCATACCCACATGGTTGCGCTTTCCGCGTGATGGGCCCTTGATGCGCGTCAAGCCGTCTTCAGATACCCCATAACGGCGCAAAAGCCGCCGGTCGCCGCGCCGTGCCGGGTTACCGCGGTGGCGCTTTTTCGATGCGGTCGCGCAGTTGGCGAACCTGCCGCGCCTGCTGGGCGATGCGGTCCAGCGGGTCGGCCAAGGCGGGGGCGGCCGCCGCGATGGCGGCCGGCACGGCCCATGGGCGGGGCGGCAGGTCCGGCGCGTCGTCCAGAGGATGCAGGGCGTGGGCCAAAACCCGTCCATAGTCGCGCAGCGCCGAGGCCGCGGGCGCCTGGGCCGGCAGGGCGGGCTGGATCTCCAGCACCGTTCCGGCGGCCGTGATGCGCCGCATGGCGTTCAACAGGCTGACGGCGGTGTCGACGTTGCGCTCGCGGTGCACCGGATTCTGTTGCAGCCGCTGCAACGACGCTTCGGCGTTATCGGCCGACAGGCACGCCTGGCGGCGCAAGGCGACGATGTCGCTGTCGGCCGGTGCCGGGGCGGCGCCGCTTTTCTGCCGGATCAGCGCCAGCGCATAAGCCGCGTGGCGATCCAGCGCGCGCGTCAGCGCGCCGGCCAACTGGCGCGGCTCTTTTTCCGGCCACACCAGAAACCCCACCAGCAACGCCAGGATGCCGCCCAGCACGCTATTGAAGGCACGCAGCGCGGCGAGCGTGGGTTCATAGATCTCCGGCTGCTGGATATGGCTGACCAACACGAACTGGGACGTCAGGAAAAAGGTGAAGAGCGCGTAGTGGATGGTGCGCGCGGCGAAGGTGCCCAGCGCGATAGGCAGCACCGCCAGCGCGACGGACAACGGCGTGCTCAATAGCAGGCCCAGCAGGGACGCGCCGATGGCACCCGCCACGCTGCCCGTCACCCGTTCGAGGGTGCGCTGCCAGGTGGTTGCGAAATAGGGCTGAAGGATGAAGACCAGCGTCAGCGACATCCAATAACCGTGGTTGACGGCGAACGTCTTGGACAAGGCTACGGCGATGGTGGCGCCCACGCCCACGCGCAAGGCGTGGCGGAAGGCATCGGATTCCACGCTCAGGTTCTGCCGCAGCGTGCGCCACGCCTGCCGTGCGCGTGAGGCCGCGCGGCGCTGCAGCACAGGCGCGTCGGGCGCGCCGCCTTGGTCGAACAACGCCTGCATGACCGCTTGCGCCGTATGCAGCAGACGATCCAGCACGGGCACCATTGTGGCCAGATCGGGCGCATAGGCCATCGCACCGCCGCGCAGGTCATGCAACCCCGCGCCGAAGTGGGCCAGTCGTTCGCGCAGGCATTCTGCCTGCTTGGGATCGTTCACGTCCGACGTGCTGGCGATGGCGTTGCAGACGCTGGCATAACGGTGCAACGCATGCGACAGATGAGCGCCCGCGCTGCGGCCCAGCCATTGGGGCGCGTGCGATTCCAACAGGTCGGCGCACGCGACCAGGGCGATGAAGCTGTCCTCGGCGTTGTCCAGCAGATAGGTCAATTGGTTCGCGCGGGCACGGCGGGAAGGGCGGGTGTCCTGGACCTCGCGGATACGGACTCGGGCCGACTCCAGTGCGGCGCGCTGGGCGCTTCTCTGCGGTTTGGTGACGGCGGTCCAGGCTTCAGGGCCGGCCGCCGGCGTCAGGCCCGAATACATGCGCGCCAGCGCATCGGCGAAATCCGCCAGCCCGCGGTAGGAGTGGGCGACGGCGTGCGTGGCGTCTTTCCAGGGCCGGCGGCGCCATACCAGCGCGGTCATCAAGATGGCCCAGCCGGCGCCCGCCAGGAAGAACAGCGTGTACCAGAGGCTTTCGGCCAACGTGGGCGCGGGCAGCTCGGCGGCTACGACGAAACCGGCGGACAGCAGCGTGCCCACGATGGCCGCCGCGGGACCCAGCACGCGTAGCAAGCCGCCGAAGGTGCAGCAGATGAAGGTCAGGGGCAGCAGCATCCATAGATGTCCTGCGCTTGCGCTGGCCAGAAAGCAAAACAAGGCGCCAATCAGCCCCAGCGCCAACATGGAACCCGCGCGTTGGCGCAACGGGCCGCCGGGATCGCCGAAGCAGGCCCAGAACGCGGCGATCGCGGTCCAACCCAGTCGCGGCTCATGCACCAGCACGGCCAGGATGACAGGGGCCGCGCTGATCGCAGCGGCTTGCAAGGCGTCGAGCCACAGGATGTTGCGCAGGGAAACGCGCCAACGGGAAAGCAGGTTCGTCACGCTATTCATGGGACCGCAGGGGCGCCCGAGAGCCGAAAGACGCAAACCCTACCATGTCGACAACGCTGTTTTCGTGGCGTCGCGTGCGTTGTCCACGGCGTGTCAGATTCATGAAACCGAATGGATGCATACATATAGTTTCATTTATGTGACTTTGCGGCGTCTTAGGCGCAAATTTGCCTGGAACAATTGCTCGAAATCGCATAAAAAAACAGTTGGCGGTTCAGCGCGCCGGAAATAATGACCGGCGCGATAGCGGCAAGCCGATAGTGAACACTCATGTCCCAATGTGCCTCTTTCTGCGCCCGGACAGCGCAGGCCTTACCCAGAGGCGCGCGAGGAGCGTAGACATGACGCTTAATCACGAGGCTTCCACAAGCTCGGTGGTCAGCGACGAAGAAGTCGCGGCCATGGTGACAGGGAAAGATGGCCTGCGGGTGTTGTTGCAACCGCAGGTGGATCTGATGACCGGCAGGATCGTGTCGGCCGAGGCTTTGGCGCGATGGCAGCATCCGCGCCTGGGCATCGTCATGCCCGCCGAGTTCATTCCGGCGATCAACCGCATGGGCCTGGACAAGCTGTTGTTCGAGCGCGTCAGCCTGCACGTGATCGATGTGCTGTTGACGATGCGGCGCGCGGGCATCGCGGTGCCGGTCGCCATCAACGCGCCCGCGACGACCCTGTCAGACGAACGCGCCGTCGATTTCCTGCTGGACCGGATCTACAAGGCCGAACTGCCGGCTTCGCTGGTGCGGGTCGAATTGACCGAAGACCAGCCCATCCGCGAATTGGATGTGTTGCGCGCGTCGCTGATGAAGCTGGAGGACGCGGGGTGCGAGGTCAGCCTGGACGATTTCGGCACCGGCCATGCGTCGTTGAAGCTCTTGTCGGCCATCCCGCTGTCCGAAGTGAAGATCGACCAGTATTTCGTGACGCGCATGCGGCGCAGCGCCGTGGCGTTCGAAGTGTTGCGCACGGCCGCCGAACTCGCTACCCGCCTGGGCTGGCGCGTCGTTGCCGAAGGCGTGGAAAACGTGGCCGATATCCCGGCGCTGCGGGCGGCCGGCTGTCGTTACGGACAGGGTTTCGCGTTGGGGCGTCCGATGCCGCTGGAGGCGTTGATGGTGCGCCTGCGCACGCAGCGAGATGGCGGGGAGCCTCTGGCCGCGCCCGCCAGCTACGCGTCTTCCTGGATCGAGGCCTTCGATGGGGCCGTCACCGAGGCCGAACCCGCTTTTCCCGTCCGCGCGACGGCGCAATAACGCACACGGTCCACCTTGGCGCGCAATTTCTTCCAACAAGACCCGGACTTACCGGTCTGAAAACGGGGACTTCAATCCGTTTGCCCTTGCAGACGCCGGCGCGGGATTTGGGCACGTTGGTTGCTACTCCTGGTCTAGCGGAGTCTTTTCCGCCTTATCAGGAGACATGTAATGTCCAATCAGAATCAGCCCGACCAGCAAAAACAGCCGCAAAAGCAACAGGCCCAGGAAAACCCCAAGGACCGCAATCAGTCCCCTGGTCAGCAGCCTGGCCAAGGTGGGCAGCAGGCCGATAAAGGCCAGGGCCAGCAGGGCCAGCAGCCCGGCCAGCAAAACAAGACACAACGCTGACCCCCCGTTCGCGCATTGAGTCCGGAAGCCGGCAGCGCGACGTCCCGACGGCCCCGTCCGCCCCTTTACACGGTGCGGACGGGGCCGTTTGCGTCAGGGGACATAAGCCGCCATCATCCATTTCGTCCATTGAATAATGTCCCCGTATCGCCGACCATTGCCTACACCGTCGGCACCCCTAACCAGGAACCGCAATGAGCCTGAACGCAGCCGCGACGCGCCAGAGATCGGTCTTGGGCACCGCCATCGCCGTCCTGCTTGTCCTTGCAGCGCTGGCGGGGGTGCTGGCCTTTGCCGCCACCCGCATTGCGGAGCAGCGGATCTCCAGCATGCTGGGGCCTCGCGGGCAGGTGGGCGACGTGCGGGTGGGCTGGCGGCAGGTGGTGCTGACCGACGTCAACGTGCCTGGGGCCTCGGGGCAGGCGGGCGCAAGCGCCAAACGCATCGTGCTGGAACCCGATTGGCCGGCATTCCTGCGCCATGAGGCCGTCTTTAATTCCGTCGTGGTCGAAGGTTTCGATTTTGCCGTGGTGCGCAACGCGGATGGCGATATGAAGATCGCGCCCGCGTTGCAAGCAGCACTGCACGCGGGCGCCGGCGGCGACGGCAAAACGCGCGGCGACAGGACGATCCGCATCGCGGAACTGATCCTGCGCGATGGCCGTCTGGATTTCGAGGATGCCGTGATCTCGAAGCCTCCGCATCGCATCCCGTTCAAGAACGTGCAAGCGCGGTTGAGCCCAGTATTGATACCGGGCGACGGCGCGCATAGCGACATGACGTTCAGCGGCACATTGGAAGACAACCGCAATGGCGAGTCGACCGTGCGCGCGCAAGGCTGGCTTCAAATCGGCGGCACGGACGCCGACATGAAAGTGGCCGTGCGCAACATGGATATCCGGCATGCTGCTCCCTATCTGTCGGAAAAGGACGCAGGATCGCTGACCGGCGGCGCGATGGATCTGGACATGAACACCACCATTGCCAATCGCGAATTGCGGGCCTCTGGCAGCGTCGCGCTGCGGGGCCTGACATTCAGCGGCGACGGCACGCTGTTCTCGTTGCCCCGCAAGGCGGTGCTTGCCGCCATGAAAGACAAGAGCGGCGCGCTGCGTTTTGACTTCAAGCTTCAGGGAAGCCTGGACAACCCCAAGTTCTCGGTCCGGCGCGGTTTTGCGGCGCAGGTGGCGCAAGGCTTCGGCCGCGCCATCGGCGTGGGGGCCGAAGGCGCAGCCGAGGGCGTGACCGGGGCCGTGAAGGAGCTGGGCAACGCCCTGTCGGACTTGCTCAGCCCCTAGTGCGCGGCGCCGGGCGCGTGTTTGCCGATCAACGTGGCGCTCGCCTCGTTCAGGCCGACGACGTCCACGGCCAGGCCTGCGCGGCGCAGTTTGGCGACCGTCTTGTGTAGCGCGTCGACGGCTGAAATGTCCCAGAAATGCGCTTCGGACACGTCGATGACCACAGTATGCACCGCCTCGTGGAAATCGATGGCCGCGGCAAACCGCCCGGCGGAGGCAAAAAACACCTGACCGGCATAGCGGTACGTGCGGGTCGCGCCGTCCTCGGACAGGCTGGCCGTCACGGTCATCAGGGCACGGACCTTGCCCGCGAAGAACAGGCCGCTCAGCAACACGCCGGTCAGCACGCCGCGGGCCAGATCGTGCGTCCACACCACGACCAGTACCGTTGCCAGCATCACGACCGATGATTGCCAGGGGTGCGATCGCAGGTTGGGGAACGATTGCCAGTTGAAGGTGCCGATCGACACCATGATCATCACCGCCACCAGCGCCGGCATGGGAATGCGCGCCACCAGCGGGCCCAGGGCCACGATCAGGAACAACAGGAATGCACCCGCGACGAACGTGGACAGCCGCGTTCGGCCACCCGACCTGACATTGATGACCGACTGCCCGATCATGGCGCAGCCGCCCATGCCGCCCAGGAAGCCGGTGACGATGTTGGCGATGCCCTGGCCTTTGCATTCGCGGCGCTTGTCGCTGGACGTATCCGTCATGTCGTCGACGATCTGCGCGGTCATCATCGATTCCAGCAAACCGACGGCCGCCATGGTCAACGAGTACGGCAGGATGATGCGCAGCGTCTCCATGGTGAACGGCACGTCGGGAATCTGGAAGAAAGGCAGGGCGGACGGCAGCTTGCCCATGTCGCCCACCGTGGCGACGTCCAGGCCGCCATAGATAGACACGGCCGTCATGGCCACGATCGCCACCAGGGGCGAAGGCACCGCCGTGGTCAGGCGCGGCAGCAGGTAGATGATGGACAGCGCGCCGGCGATCATGGCGTAGGTGACCCAGGTCACGCCCGTCAGATGGGGCAATTGCGCCATGAAGATCAGGATGGCCAGGGCGTTGACGAAGCCGGTGACGACCGAGCGCGACACGTACTGCATCAGCAGGTCCAGCCGCAGGAAGCCGGCGGCGATCTGAAAGCCCCCCATCAGCACGGAGGCCGCGAACAGGTATCCGATGCCGTGGTCGCGCACCAGGGGCACGACCAGCACCGCGATGGCCGCGGTGGCCGCCGAGATCATCCCCGGCCGTCCGCCCGTGAAGGCGATGATGACGGCAATGGAGAATGAGGCGTACAGGCCCACGCTGGGATCCACGCCGGCGATGATCGAGAAACCGATGGCTTCGGGAATCAGGGCAAGCGCGACCAGCACGCCCGCCAGGATATCGGCGCGCGGATTGGACATCCATTCGCGATGAAGCTTGGAGAAGAAAGACATTGATTGGCTAACCTGAGGTCAGCAAGCGCCGGGCGGAGTCCCATTCAGAGGGAGTGCGGAGAGTGCCGGTACGCGCCCGGAATCGCTTGGAGTTGTCCGGGGGATAGGCGCCCGGCTGAGCCACCCGGCATGCCGGGTCCAACGGGGATCGCCGATAGGGCGACCGCTGCCTCCATTGCAGAAGCGGCGGTCGGATTGTACACGCAGGGCCCGGCCTGCCGCCGCTCAGAACCGGTAGTTGGCGCTGAGTTCGACGCGCCGGCCTTCGCCCAGCAGCCATTGCGTCTGGTTGTAGTAGGCGGTTTCGGCATACTGGCGGTCGAACACGTTGTAGGCGCGCAGCGCCAGACTCAAGTCTTGCCGCGGCTCCCATTGCAGCGCCAGATTGGTCGTGGTGTAGCCCGCCATTTCCAGGCGGTTGGCCGCGTCCGCGTAGCGTTTGCCGACGTAGCGCACGCCCGCGCTGGCCGTCCATCGCGGTGCGAACTTCCAACTGAGCCATGCGTTGGCTGCGCGTTCGGGGACGTCGGTGGGTACGTTGCCGTTGCGCGACACCGCCACGCCGCCCACCGACTCGTTGAAGTCGTCATAGCGTGCGCGCAGCGCCACGGCATTGACGTCCAGCCGCCAGGCCGGCGACAGTTCAACACCCAGCGTGGCCTCCAGTCCGCGCGACGATTGCTCGCCCACCTGGATACGCAGCGCGGGGTCGTTGGGGTCGCGCGTGACCAGGTTGTTCTTGGTGATGTGATAGGCGGCCAGCGTCCATTGGCCCTTGTTTTCCCAGAATGTCTGCTTCACGCCAATCTCGATCTGCTTTCCCTGCGAGAGCTCGTAGCCCTTGTTGGCGGGCGACAGCAACAGCAGGCTGCCAATGGGATCGGCGGCCTGCGCGTACTGACCATAGACCGACAAGGTGGGCAGCACGTCGTAGACCGTGCCCAGCCGCCATCCGATGTTGGTGTAGGTGCTGCGAAAGGCCGTTTCGTCCGCGACCAGGTCGCGCCGCTTCAAGTCGATATGGTCGTAGCGCACGCCGCCCAGCACCGACCAGCGGGAGGTCAGCATCAGCCGGTCTTCGGCGAACAACGCGTATTGGCTGGCCGTATTGCGGTAGCGCGGGGTTGTGCCGGCGATATTGATGAAGCGTCCATGATCCACGTCGTACGGATCCACCAGCGATGTGCCGGAGTAGGGCGAGTTGTTGGTGTGCTTGAGCGAGGCGCGGTTCAGCTCGACCCCCACCGCCACGTTGTTCGCCAGGCCGAACAGATGGCCGTCGAAGGACGCGTCGGTGACCATGCCGATCTGTTCCTGGTCGTGGCCGATCTCGGTATAGCCGCTGCGCAGTATCTGGCCGGCGGGCGTCCACGCGTAGTTTTCGGCATCGCGATAATCGCGGTTGCTGCCGATGTGGTACAGGCGGCTGCGCACGGCAGTGGCCGCATTGGGCGACCATTCGGCCTTGAGTTCAGTGCGGCTGTCGCGGTAGATGATCTTGCTGTCGGCCACGTTGTAGTTCTGCTTGCGCAACCCGTAGTCCAGCGTGCCGTCGACTAGCGGCGTACCGAAATAGCGAGTGGGCTCTTGCCAGCCGTAAGCCTGGGTCAGTGTGAAATTCAGGTCCGGCGACACGTCCAGGCGCAGCGCGGCGGTAACGGCGGCATCGCGCGAATCCCCCAGGCTGATGCCGGAATCGGTATGGTTGCCGCTGACGTCCAGTCGGTACGACCACTTGTCGTCCAGCGCGCCGCCGCTGCCGAAGCCGAACCGCTGGGTGTCATGCGTGCCCAGCGTCGTCATCAGCTCGTTTTCGATGGGGCCGCGGGTGGGCTTCTTTGGGATCACGTTGACCACGCCGCCAATGGCGCCTTCGCCGTACAGCACCGAGGCCGGGCCACGCAGCACTTCGATGCGGTCCACGGCCCAGGGGTCGTAGATGAAGGTCTGGCCCACGCCGCCGTATTGCCGCACGCCGTCATAAAGTTGCGCGACCGAGTTGGAATCGGTGAATCCGCGGGAAGACAGGGATGAGCCGCCGTTGCCCGGATGGCGCATGGCGCTGATGCCGGCCGCCTGGGTAATGGCGTCCGTGACGGTAGTGGCGCCACGGGCGCGCAACTGCTCGTTGCTGATGATGTCGATGCTGGCTGGCGTTTCGAAGGGCGTCAGGCCCAGCAAGGTGCCGGTGGACGCCGGGTCCAGCAATGTCGGCGCCGGGGTGTCGCCGGATACGGAGATGGCCGGCAGCGTGGCGACCGGGGCCGTTTGCGCATGCAGCGCGGGCGTGAAGGCGAGCGCGGTCCAAATGGCCACGCGCCGCTTCAGGACGCGACGCGTCCTGGCGGAGGAAAAAGACATGAGTACTCTCGGTAGGCTAAGGATTGCCGCGCAAGGGCGGCGCAGGGTTTAGCGGAATACCGGGAGGGGAGGCGGGGCGCGGGCGCCTAGCGGGGCGCCGGTGACCGAAGGATGGGCCGGGCCGGGCGGGGCGCGCGCGGCCACGGGGTGGGCCATGACGGCCAACGCCGCCGACAGCACAACGGGCGAGGGCGGCAGCGCAACGGCGGCAAGCGCCATGCCCACAGGGCAGGCGGCGGCTTGCGCCGCGTGCCGCTCGTCAGGGGCGTTGCCTTTGGTGTCCGGCTTGGACGGCCCGGCTACCCAGATGGGGCCGGCGGCCGAGCACAGCTGGATCAGCGTGCCGGTTTGATGCGTGGCCGGCATGAAGCCTTGCGGCACCATCGCCTTCAGCACGAACAGCATCAGCACTAGCCAAAGGCCGGTGTTGCCGCGGTTCAGGGTCGTCGATGAGAGGCGCATGGTCGGCGCTCATTCTAGAGCGTTTCGCCGTGGCCGTCCCCGGCATCAAACGGTTCGGGCAGCCCAGAACGCCGTGCGCACGGCGGGTGATGCGGCGATGCTCGCGGTGACGCGGTCCAGGTCCAGTTCGTCGACGGACGCCTCGCTGAGCGCGGCCTCGATCTCGACCTCGTTCTCGCCGAACTGGTCGATCTTCAGTTCGGACAAGGGTAGCTGTTCGGCTTCCAGCACCTCTTCCAGCACGGTCATGGCGGCCTGCCGGTGTTCCACATTCGCGATGACATGGATCACGTTCGTGACCTCCGACGTCTGCGAATCCAGCGGTTGGCGGTTCACGTAGCTGACAACGGGGCGCAGCAGGGTGTTGGCCGCCAGCACGAAGGCCGTGGCCGCCACGGCTTCCAGCATCAGCGAGGCGCCCGCGCAGGCGCCGATGGCGGCCGAGCCCCACAATGTGGCTGCGGTGTTCAGCCCGCGGATGCTGCCGCCTTCGCGCATGATCGCGCCGGCGCCCAGGAACCCCACGCCCGACACCACGTAGGAGATGACGCGCGCGCCGCCATCCGCACCACCGACGCGGAACGCCATGTCGACGAAGATGGCGGCGCCCACCGCCACCAGCACGTTCGTGCGCAGGCCGGCCGTGCGTTGCCGGAACTGGCGCTCGAACCCGACGATCGCGCCCAGCACGAAGGCGGTCAAGAGGCTGACGAGGGTGTTGGCCAAGGTCAGGAATTGGATGTTTTCGAAGTTCTTCATGGTCTTGCCCCTTTTTCAGCTTATGGGTGTTCGACAGGGCTGGGCGTGTCCCTGGCGCGCTCAGGGCAGCCGCCAGACTGAGGCCAGCACCAGGCCCGCGCCGACCAGCCAGATCAGCAGCAGGGCCAGCACGCGGGCCAGCAACAGGACTTTGTACGGGTCTTTCATGACAATCTCCTTGCCAGGAAAGCCGGGCTTCAGGCCGGCAGCACGGCGATGGAGGCGCCGGTTTCGTTTTCCCAGTGCACGCGGCGCACATCCGGGCTTTGGCCCAGCCGCAGGGCGACGGCGCTGAGCAGCCCGCGCAGGTGCGGCGGGCAATGCAGCGTGACGACCGTGGACGCCAGTTGGTCGGATTCGGCGCGTGACATGCGCACGGCGACCACTCGCAGGTCCAGCGCCTGCAGTTCGTAGTACAGCTGCTTGCGCAGCGTGTTCAGCGTAGCGCTGAGGCTGACGATGGTGAATTGATAGACCGGCGCGACGGGCGCGCGCGCCGGCGTGGCGCCCAGCGAGGCCGGGCTGCCGGTCCGGGCAGTCCGGGCGTCATGGGCTCGGTCCAGGAACGGGAAGAGTTTCTTGATGCGCATGTTCGTCTCCTTGACAGGGGAGTACGGTGGAAGGTCCACAGGCATGCGCCGCCTGACCGGCAAGGCACGCGCGCCACAAGGCCCGCGTATCGCGTCGGTAAGCTTTAGGGGGAGAGGGGCTGAACGCCCAAGTCCTGGCTGATCGCAGGACTCACGCGGAAGGGGGATTCCGCGGATCCTGCGTCAAGCGGCGCGAGCAGTCGGTTTTCGACTACATCCGTCGTTGTCCACAGTGATCTCTAGGTGGTTGAAAGTGCCGCGAGTATAGCGCCGGGCTAGGGTAAACACCAGGAAAAATTGCCCGCCCTGCGGATTGCGCAAGGCGGGGGGCTTCACTTCGGTTTGGGCGGGGGACCAGCGTAATACAAGGCCAGCGCCTCGATCTCGCTGTCGGTCAGACGTTGCGAAAACGCGCGCATGACGCCCACGTCGTCGTTCTGGCGCGAGCCATTGCGAAACGCGATCATTTGGTCCGTGAAGTACTCCTTGGATTGCCCGGCCAGCCTGGGCAGCAAAGGGCCTTCGCCCATGCCGCGCAAGCCGTGGCAGTTCGCGCAGGCGGGCAACGCCCGCGCGCCGTCGCCTTGCAGGTCCAGCTTGCGCGCCGCTTCGCCGCCGAACTCCCCCACGTGCAGCGGCGGGCCGGCCAAGGTCCCGTAATAGGCTGCCACCTGGCCGATTTCCTGTTCGGTCAGCGCGCGCGCGATCGTGTTCATCAGCGGCTGCACCCGCGTCCCGCTGCGGAAATCGGCCAGTTGCTTGGCCAGATACTCTTGGCTCAGGCCGGCCAGGTTGGGAAAAATGCCGCCGGTGGGTGTGATGCCCGCAGGTCCGTGGCAGGCGATACAGGCTTGGACGCCGGCCCCGGGCTTGCCGCTTGCCGCCAGTTGCTTGCCGGCTTGCGGGTCGGCGCCGCGCAGGAATCCTTCCCAGTCAGGACGCGAGGCGCTGAAATCCAATGCGCTTCGTCCTGGCACGGGCGCGGTGGCCAC
>NZ_JABBJN010000020.1 GCF_012928505.1 Achromobacter sp. Bel
TTCCGCGGCCTTGGCCGTCGCCCCCGCCGTCGCGGCCGTGCTGGCCAGCGCGCCAGTCGAATCCGAGGGCGGCCCGCCTTCCTGGGTCGACGAAGAAATCCCCTTCGAAGCCGAAGGCGGCTTTGTCCCGGACGGCGGCTTCACGTCCGATCCGGACGACGACGAATTCGAAACCCTGGCCAGCGCGCCGTCCAACGCCCCGGTTCCGGCCGCGCCGGCCCGGCGCGATGGCCCGGCCCCTGCGCGCAAGCGCGCGGGCTCGGGGCAATCGCGCGCCCGCATGGCGGACATGACGTCCGCCGGCTGGCCCGAACTGGCCGCTCGCCTGCCCGTCACCGGGCTGGCGGCGGAACTGGCGCGCCAAAGCGAATGGGCCGGCGTGCAGGGCGACGCGATCGTCCTGCGCGTTGCCGTCAAGACGCTGGCTGAAAGCGAAAGCCGGGTTCGTCTGCAGACGGTCCTGTGCGAACATTTCGGGCAGAGCATCCGGTTGGACGTGGAAGTCGGCGTCACCGGCGACGCCACGGCGCATGCCGTGGCGCAGGCCGAGCGCGCCGCGCGCCAGCAGGCCGCTGAAGACGCCGTGGCCGTCGATCCTTTTGTGCAAGCCCTGTTGGCTGATTTC
The DNA here is from genome assembly GCF_012928505.1 of Achromobacter sp. Bel. Lineage (GTDB taxonomy): Bacteria > Pseudomonadota > Gammaproteobacteria > Burkholderiales > Burkholderiaceae_B > Achromobacter. The sequence goes on from NZ_JABBJN010000020.1 coordinate 626, forward strand.
GGGGGCCAGGTCGTCCCTGGCTCCATCCGCCACGTTGATCCCCCGGCCGCTGCCTGAGGCGGCGGCCATCTCTTATTCCCCTCGTTCAAGGAACATCCATCATGATGAAAGGACAACTGGCCGGCCTGATGCGCCAGGCGCAGCAAATGCAGGAAAACATGAAGAAGGCGCAAGATGCGCTGGCTGAGATCCTGGTCGAAGGCGCCTCCGGCGGCGGTCTGGTCAAGGTCACCATGACCTGCCGTCACGACGTCAAGCGCGTCGTGATCGATCCGTCGCTGCTGGGTGACGACAAGGACATGCTCGAAGACCTGGTCGCCGCCGCGTTCAACGACGCGCTGCGCAAGGCTGAAACCACGTCCCAGGAAAAGATGGCGGGCGTGACCGCCGGCATGCCGCTGCCCCCGGGCATGAAGCTGCCGTTCTGATTGGCACGATCCTAGGCCGCAATGGATCCCTTACTGCCTGAACCCGAACCGCTGGTGTCGTTGATCGAGGCGCTGCGGCGCCTGCCCGGCGTGGGCGTCCGATCGGCCAGACGCATGGCGTACCACCTGCTGCAGCATGACCCGCAAGGCGCGGACATGCTGGGGCAGGCGCTGGCCGGCGCAGTGCGGGATCTGAAGCATTGCGCGCGGTGCAACAGCTTTTCGGAAGAAGAGGTCTGCGGCACCTGCGCCAATCCCAAGCGCGACCGCTCGCTCCTGTGCATCGTGGAAACGCCGGCCGACCAGAACATGATCGAGTCCAGCCACGGCTACCGTGGCCTGTACTACGTGCTGATGGGCCGGGTGGCGCCGCTTGAGGGCATCGGCCCGCGCGAGCTGGACTTCGACCGCGTGATCAAGCGGGCGACGGACGGCCAGGTGCAGGAAGTCATCCTGGCCACCAACTTCACCGCTGAAGGCGAGACCACCGCCCACTTCCTGGGCGAAGCGCTGGGCGAACGCGGCTTGCGCGTGACGCGCCTGGCGCGCGGCGTGCCGGCCGGCAGTGAACTGGAATACGTGGATGCCGGCACGATCGCCTGGGCCTTGATGGAGCGCAAGACCACCTGAGGCTCGCAGCACGACAACAGCCAGCCGGCAACGTACCGGCGCGGCAAAAAAAACCGTGAGGAAGACAAACCATGTCAGCGCTGACCGGACTCAAGGTCCTGGAACTCGGCACGCTCATCGCCGGCCCGTTCGCCGCGCGCATCTTCGGCGAATTCGGCGCCGATGTCATCAAGGTCGAAACGCCGCACGGGCCTGATGGCACCGGCGGCGGAGACCCCATCCGCAGCTGGCGCCATCTGCACGAGGGCAATTCGCTCTGGTGGACGGTGCAGGCCCGCAACAAGCAATCCATCGCCCTGAACCTGAAAGACCCGCGCGCCCAGGAGATTGCCCGCAAGTTGGCGCTGGACGCCGATGTCGTGGTTGAAAACTACCGGCCGGGCGTGCTGGAGAAATGGGGCCTGGGTTTCGAACAGCTGCGCGCCATCAACCCCGCGCTGATCATGGTGCGGCTGTCGGGCTACGGACAGACCGGCCCCATGAAAGACCAGCCGGGCTTCGGCGCCATCGGCGAATCGATGGGCGGCCTGCGCTATGTGTCGGGCCACCCCGACCGGCCGCCGCTGCGGGTGGGCATTTCCATCGGCGATTCCATCGCCGCGCTGCACGGCGTGATCGGCGCGATGATGGCGCTGCGCCATCGCGACGCCACGGGTGGCCGCTGGAACGGGAAGTCGGGCGATGCCTGCCAGGCCGGGCAGGGGCAGATGGTGGACGTGGCCTTGTACGAGGCCGTGTTCAACATGATGGAAAGTCTCGTGCCCGAATACGACGTGGCTGGCGTGGTGCGAGAGCGCACGGGCGGCGCGTTGCCGGGCATCGTGCCCTCCAACACCTACACCACGCGCGATGGCCAGAACGTCGTCATCGCGGGCAACGGCGACGCGATCTTCCATCGGCTGATGCGCGCCATCGGTCGGGACGACCTGGCCGAAGACCCCGATCTGGTGCGCAACGACGGCCGCGCGCGCCGGGTCGAAGAGATCGACGGCGCCATCCAGCAATGGTGCGGCGGCCGCGGCATCGACGAGGCGCTGGGCGTGCTGAAAGGCGCGGACGTGCCCGTCGGCAAGATCTACAGCGTGGCCGACATGTTCAGCGATCCCCAGTTCCTGGCGCGCCGGATGATCGAACAACACCACTTCGCCGACGGCAGTCCCGTCAAGCTGCCTGCGGTGGTTCCCAAGCTGTCCGAGACCCCTGGCCAGACGCGCTGGGTGGGCCCGGCATTAGGGGAACATACCGAGGAAGTCCTGAAATCGCTGGGGTATGATTCAGCGGCTATTGATGAGCTGGCGAAGACCGGCGCTATCGGTAAACCCGACAATTAGGAGACAACCACATGTCAGTTACCCGCCGTGATTTGCTCAAGATGGCCGGCGCTGCCGGCGTCATGGGCATGGCGCCCGCCATCGTGCGTGCTCAGAAGCTTGAAAAGACCAAGGTCCAGATCGCCGTGGGCGGCAAGCCCCTGATCTACTACCTGCCCCTGTCCATCGCGGAAGCCCGCGGCTACTTCAAGGACGAAGGCCTGGACGTCAGCATCGCCGACTTCGCCGGCGGTTCCAAGGCGTTGCAGGCGGTGGTGGGCGGCAGCGCCGACGTGGTCTCGGGCGCGTTCGAGCACACGCTGTCCATGCAATCCAAGGGCCAGGCGTACCGCGCCTTCGTGCTGCAAGGCCGCGCGCCGATGATCGGCGTGGGCGTGTCCAAGAAGAACCTGCCCAACTACAAGGGCCCGGCCGACCTCAAGGGCAAGAAGATCGGCGTGACGGCGCCGGGCTCGTCCACCAACATGGTGGTCAGCTTCTTCCTGGCCAAGCACGGCTTGAAGGCCTCCGACGTGTCGATCATCGGCGTGGGCGCCGGCGCAGGCGCCGTGACGGCGTTGCGCAGCGGTCAGATCGACGCCATCTCCAACACCGACCCCGTGGTGTCGATGCTGGAGATGCCGGGCGACATCCAGATCATCGTCGACACGCGCACCCTCAAGGACACCCAGGACATCTTCGGCGGCAATATGCCGGCGGGTTGCCTGTACGCGCCGCAGGCGTTCATTGACGCCAACCCGAACACGACACAGGCCCTGGCCAATGCGCTGGTCCGTGCCGACAAGTGGATCCAGAAGGCGGGCCCCGACGAGATCGCCAAGATCGTGCCGGAAACCTACCTGCTGGGCGACCCGGCGGTCTACAAGGCCGCCATCGCGAAGAGCCTGGAAGGCCTGTCGCCCAACGGCATGATCCCCGAAGACGGCGCGGCCACCGCGTTGAAGGCGCTGGCCGCGTACCAGGCGGATTTCGACGGCGCGAAGATCGACCCCTCCAAGGTCTGGACCAACGATTTCGCGCGCCGCGCCAACGAGAAGTATGCCAATGGCTGAAGCCGCGCTGTCGCTGGAAAATATCAGTTGCACCTTTGTTTCGCGTGACGACCGGTCACAGCGCTACACCGCCGTCAGCGACACGACCCTGGCCATCGCGCCAGGGGAGTTCGTGTCGGTGGTGGGGCCGACCGGCTGCGGGAAATCCACCCTGCTCAACGTCGGCGCCGGTTTGCTGGCGCCGTCGTCGGGGCGGGTGTTGGTCTTTGGCCAACCCCTGTCGGGTATCAACGCGCGCGCAGGCTACATGTTCCAGGGCGAAGCCCTCTTGCCCTGGCGTAGCGCGCTGGACAACGTGGTGGCCGGCCTGGATTTCGCCGGCGTGCCGCGTCCGGAAGCGCTAGAGCGCGGCCGGGAGTGGATGCGGCGCGTGGGCCTGGGCGGCTTTGAAAGCCGCTATCCGCACCAGATGTCGGGTGGCATGCGCAAGCGCGCCATGCTGGCCCAGACGCTGATCCGCGATCCGGACATCATCCTGATGGACGAGCCGTTCTCGGCCTTGGACATCCAGACGCGCCAGCTGATGGAAAACGAGGTGCTGGAGCTGTGGATGGCCAAGCGCAAGGCCGTGCTGTTCATCACGCACGACCTCGACGAAGCCATTGCGATGAGCGACCGCGTGATCGTGCTGTCGGCCGGGCCGGGCACACATCCGATCGGTGAGTTCGTCATCGACCTGCCGCGCCCGCGCGACGTTGCCGAGGTGCGCGCCCATCCGCGTTTCGTCGAACTGCATACGGCCATCTGGGCCGTGCTGCGCGAAGAAGTGCTCAAGGGCTATGCCCAACAGAAGCGAGCCTAAGGTATGTCGAAGTCATTCAAATCCGGTTCCGCCAGCCTGCGCTTCTGGCAACTGCTGCTGCTGGTCGTCATCCTGGGCGTCTGGCATTTCGCATCGCGCGATTCCAAGGTGGCGTTCTTCTTCGGCGAGCCGCTGAAGGTCTGGGGCCGCATCTGGGCCTGGTTCATCACCAACGCGGACATCTACACGCACCTGTGGGTGACCCTGACCGAAACCGTGCTGGCGTTCTTCATCGGCACCATCGCCGGCCTGGGCTTCGGCCTGTGGCTGGGACTGTCGCCGCGCGCAAGCGCCATCCTCGACCCCTACATCAAGGCCGCCAACTCGATGCCGCGCGTCATCCTGGCGCCGATCTTCGGGATGTGGTTCGGGCTGGGGATCTGGTCCAAGGTGGCGCTGGCAGTCACGCTGGTGTTCTTCATCGTGTTCTTCAACGTCTACCAGGGCGTGCGCGAAGTCAGCCCGACCTTGTTGGACAACGCCCGCATGCTGGGTGCGCGCAAGCGCCAGTTGTTGCGCCACGTCTATCTGCCGTCAGCCACCAGCTGGGTGTTCTCCAGCCTGCATACGTCCGTGGGCCTGGCTTTCGTGGGTGCCGTGGTCGGGGAATACCTGGGCTCGGCAAGCGGCGTGGGTTACTTGATCCTGCAGGCGGAAGGCACATTCGACGTGAACACGGTGTTCGCAGGCATCGTTGTGCTGACGGCATTCGCGCTGGTGCTGGACTACATCGTCGGCATCGGCGAAAAGCGCCTGATGAAGTGGCAGCCCAAATCAGGCGAAACCGAAAAACTGTAACCCTCGCCCTGCCTGATCGAAGCCCCTCGTGAACGGGGGGCTTCATGGCGGCCACTTATTTGTCGGGCGTGGAGGCGGGCAGGTGCAGCGACCAGCAATGCGTCTGACGCTCCAGACGCCAGCCCGATGCGGCCGCCAGAAGTTCGACTTCCTGCGGATCGAAGGCGGAAGGCTCTGCGTCGGCAAATTCGGGCGCCGCGGTAAATCGGGCATGCCAGGCATCCGCCTGGGAGAAATCCAGCGCCAGCTCCGCGTCGGCCGGAAGCGCCGGCAGCAGGCAGAGCAGCCACGCCAGCAGCAGATAGCGCGAGGCGAATGTCGGTAATTCGATCGACGCGACCGATTCGGACCAGGTGACGCTGCGCCGGGACAGCAGCAGATGCGAGAACATCAGCTTGCGGCATTCCCGCAGCAATGCATCGGCCGACGCTACAGCGCCTTGATCCGCCAGCCATTGGTCCAGTTCGCGCACGACGGCGACGCTGTCTTCCAGCATGCCCGTCAAGTCGCCCGCCAGCCGCTGGCAGCGTTGTTGCAGGGCGTCGGGACTGGCGCCTTCGGGCGTCTGGCGCAGCATCGCGGTCGCCAGCGTGGCGTTGGACAGCGGGCCGACCACCTCGTGGCGCAGCACGGGGAAGACCTCGGCCAGCACTTTCAGCCGCACGCCGTGGGCTGCCAGCGCTTGCAAGGAAGTAGACATGATAAGCGTCACCGCTAGTGCGTCTGGCGCAGGATGGCCAGCAGCGCGTCGGGGTCGGCGGGCTTTTCGATCCAGCCGTTGAACATGCCATCGGCGTCATCGCGTCGTTCCTGGCGCGCAAGCCCGCTCAACGCATAGATGCGGGCCGGCTTGCCGCGCGCGCGCAACTTGGCGGCCAATTCGTAGCCATCCATGTCGGGCAGCAGGATATCCACCAGCACGGCTTCGGGGACGAAACTGTCGGCCAGTTCCAGGGCGGCCTCGCCGGTGGCGGCGCACCGCGTTTCCAATCCGGAAAGCGCCAGGAATTCGGCAAGCAGCTCCGAGCCCATTTCGTTATCGTCAACCAGCAGGACGCGAATCGCGCGCACGTCGTTCAAAAGGGTACCTCCAGAAAACAAGGGGGGGCGCGCTGGCCGCGCGGCAGCGCCACCGTGAAAATGACCAGACTGTCGCGGCATTCTTCCGAAATATCGCCGTCATGGGTGGGCACGATCCGATCGGCGATGTGCCGGGCCGTCCCAGGCCCTAGACGTGGCGCGAATGGCCTGACGATATACCGGGGATGCCAATGTCCTGTCATTATGTCAAATATATTGTACGAATGTGTGCATTTGCAGCCCTGTCACCGATATGGAGTTCCCATGGCCCGTCTGCCCTACGCCGATTTGACTCATCCCGAAGCACGTCCCCTGGTCGATCGCATCGTCGCGGAGCGCGGCAGCGTCCTGCATCTGTACCAGATGCTGCTGCATAGCCCGGCGGTTGCGGGCGGCTGGTTGAACTACCTGACCTCGATCCGCCAGCTGAGCACGCTGCCGGGCGACTTGCGCGAATTGGTGATCATGCGGGTGGCGGCGATCAACGGCGCGCCTTACGAGGCCGACCAGCATGCGCCGATCGCGCTGAAAGAGGGCGTTACTCAAGCCCAGCTTGACGCGTTGGACGCCTGGGAAAGTTCGGCCCTGTTCGGCGAACGCGAAAAGGCGGTGCTGGCCTACACCGACGCGATGACCCGTCAGGTGCAGGTGCCGGAACCGGTGTTCCAGGCGGCGCGGGCGGCGATGGGGTCGGAAAAGCTCATCGTGGAGTTGACCGCGACCGTCGCGGCTTACAACATGGTGTCGCGCTTCCTGGAAGCGCTGCAAGTGCATTCGCACGACCACCGCTAGGCCGCCGGCGGAAAAAGGGCGCGCCGGCAAGGCGCGCGCCTATCCGCTGGCTGGGGCCCTAACGCCGTTGCGCGTCGATCAGTGCGTCCAGTTTGACCGCGTCGGCCACGAACAGGCGGATGCCTTCGGACAGCTTCTCGGTCGCCATGGCGTCGTCGTTGAGCAGGGTGCGGAAGCTGATTTCGTCCGAGCCGATGCGCGCGATGGGCTCGCCCGTGTCATCGGCGCGCAATTGCGCGGGCGCGTCGCCTTCGGCGCCCGCCAGCTGGTTCAGCAGGTCAGGGCTGATCGTCAACAGGTCGCAGCCCGACAGCGCCAGGATCTGTCCCGCGTTGCGGAAGCTGGCGCCCATGATCTCGGTGGCGATGCCATGTTGCTTGTAGTAGCGGTAGATGCGGGTCACGGACAGCACGCCAGGATCGCGCGCGCCGGCATTGTCGGCTTCCACCCAGGCTGCACCCGCGCTTTTTTTGTACCAGTCATAGATACGGCCGACGAAGGGCGAAATCAGTTGCACATTCGCATCGGCGCAGGCCACGGCCTGGGGCAGCGAAAACAGCAGGGTCAGGTTGCAGCGCACCCCTTCCGCCTGCAGGGCGCGGGCGGCCTGAATGCCTTCCCAGGTGGATGCAATCTTGATCAGCACGCGTTCGCGCGGCACGCCGGCGGCCTCGTACAGGGCGATCAGGCCGCGGGCGCGTTCGATGGTGGCGCGGGTGTCGAACGACAGGCGGGCGTCCACCTCGGTCGAGACGCGCCCGGGCACGATGTTCAGGATGGCGCGGCCGAAAGCGACCAGCAGACGGTCGACCAAGTCGGGCGTCGAGGCGCCGCCGTGGTCGCGTGCCGTTTTCTCCAGCAGCGGGCGGTAGGCGTCCTGCTGAACGGCTTTAAGAATCAGGGACGGATTTGTGGTGGCGTCAGTGGGACGCAACGCCTTCATCGCTTCGAAATCCCCCGTGTCGGCGACAACGGTGGTGTGATTGCGCAGGGCGTCAAGTTGGCTGGACATGGACAAATACGGCTCACGACGGCAAGGGTTGAAGGGTTCCCTAGCGTATCACTGCCGCCCGCGCCTTGCTGTCGGCCAAACGGACTTGGGAGGGGGGGGCGCGAGGAGGCCGCGCGGTGGCCTGAAAAAGGGGGAAATCACCGATTCCGGCCTTATTTGGCGCGGTTCTCCGGGAAAAACGCCAGCGCAAGGTATAATCCGAAGGTTTGATTATCGATTCTAAAACCGGGGTTTACTGTGCTGCCGCAACTTTTTCCCGAGGGGATCAACCGCTTCCCTCCTGCAATTCTGGCTCTGGCGGACGGTACCATTTTTCGAGGCGTGTCGATCGGTGCGCCTGGCCATACCGTTGCCGAAGTGGTGTTCAACACCGCGATGACCGGGTACCAGGAAATTCTCACCGATCCCAGCTATAGCGGTCAGATCGTCACGCTGACCTATCCGCACATTGGCAACACCGGCGTCAACGCCGAAGACGTGGAAGCCAATCGCGTCTATGCCGCCGGATTGGTGGTCCGCGACTGTCCCGCCCGCGTGTCGAACTTTCGTTCCACGCAGTCCTTGCCCGACTATCTGGCCGCGCAAGGCATCGTCGCCATTTCCGGCATCGACACCCGCAAGCTCACGCGCATCCTGCGTGAAAAAGGCGCCCAGGGCGCCTGCATCTTCGTCGGCGCCGACGCCGAGCGCGCCGTTGAACTGGCCCGCGGCTTTGCCGGCATGGCCGGCCAGGACCTGGCCCGCGTAGTGTCGGTCAAGACCAGCAGCGAGTGGACCGAAGGCACCTGGCAGCTGGGCGAAGGTTTCGCCAAGCCCGACCAGTCCAAGTTCCACGTCGTCGCCTATGACTTCGGCATCAAGAGCAACATCCTGCGCCTGCTGGCCGACCGCGGTTGCCGGCTGACCTTGGTGCCGGCAGAAACCAGCGCCGAAGACGTCCTGAAGCTCAATCCCGACGGCGTGTTCCTGTCCAACGGCCCCGGCGACCCCGAGCCTTGCGACTACGCCATCGCCGCCACGCGCACGTTCCTGGACAAGAAGCTGCCGGTGTTCGGCATCTGCCTGGGCCATCAGATCATGGGCCTGGCCGTCGGCGGCAAGACGCTCAAGATGAAGACGGGCCACCACGGCGCGAACCACCCCGTGCAGGACCTCCAGTCCAAGCGCGTGTTCATCACGAGCCAGAACCACGGCTTCGCGGTCGACGCCGCCAGCCTGCCGGCCAATGCGCGCGTGACGCACGTGTCGCTGTTCGACGGCACCTTGCAGGGTTTCGAGCTCACCGATCGCCCGGCCTTCTGCTTCCAGGGGCACCCCGAAGCCAGCCCGGGTCCGCACGACATCCTTGAACTGTTCGACAAGTTCATCGCCCTGATGTCCGGCCAAAAGTAAAGATTGCATCATGCCCAAGCGTACAGACCTAAAAAGCATACTCATCATCGGCGCCGGCCCCATCATCATCGGGCAGGCCTGCGAATTCGACTATTCCGGCGCACAGGCTTGCAAGGCGCTCAAGGCCGAGGGTTACCGCACCATTCTGGTGAACAGCAACCCGGCCACGATCATGACGGACCCGGAAACGGCCGACGTCACCTACATCGAGCCCATCACCTGGCAAGCCGTCGAAAAGATCATCGAGCGTGAAAAGCCCGATGCGCTGTTGCCGACCATGGGCGGCCAGACCGCGCTGAACTGCGCGCTGGACCTGGCCCACCACGGCGTGCTGAAGAAGCACAACGTGGAGCTGATCGGCGCCAACGAGCACGCCATCGAAAAGGCCGAAGACCGCCAGAAGTTCAAGCAGGCCATGACCGACATCGGCCTGGAATCGGCCAAGTCGGGCGTTGCCCACAGCATGGACGAAGCCTGGGAAGTGCAGCGCCGCATCGCGGCCGAAGTCGGCACCTCGGGCTTCCCGGCCGTGATCCGCCCCAGCTTCACGATGGGTGGTTCGGGTGGCGGCATCGCCTACAACGCCGAAGAATTCGAAACCATCTGCCGCCGTGGCCTGGAAGCGTCGCCCACCAGCGAATTGCTGATCGAAGAGTCGCTGTTGGGCTGGAAGGAATTCGAGATGGAAGTGGTCCGCGACAAGGCGGACAACTGCATCATCGTCTGCTCGATCGAAAACCTGGACCCGATGGGCGTGCACACCGGTGACTCGATCACCGTGGCGCCGGCCCAGACGCTGACCGACAAGGAATACCAGATCATGCGTAACGCATCGATCGCGGTGTTGCGCGAGATCGGCGTGGATACGGGCGGTTCGAACGTGCAGTTCGCGGTCAACCCGCGCGACGGCCGCATGATCGTCATCGAGATGAACCCGCGCGTGTCGCGTTCGTCGGCGCTGGCCTCCAAGGCCACTGGCTTCCCCATCGCCAAGGTCGCCGCGCGCCTGGCCGTGGGCTACACGCTGGACGAGCTCAAGAACGAAATCACCGGCGGCGCAACGCCCGCTTCGTTCGAACCGTCGATCGACTACGTCGTCACCAAGGTGCCGCGTTTCGCGTTCGAGAAATTCCCCACCGCCGACGCGCGCCTGACCACCCAGATGAAGTCCGTGGGTGAAGTCATGGCCATCGGCCGCACCTTCCAGGAGTCGTTCCAGAAGGCGCTGCGTGGCCTGGAAGTCGGCGTCGACGGCCTGAACCAGAAGACGACCGACCGCGAAAAGCTGCAAGTCGAACTGGGCGAGCCCGGTCCGGAACGCATCTGGTACGTGGGCGACGCCTTCGCGCAAGGCTTCACGCTGGACGAAGTGCACAACATCACGCACATCGACCCGTGGTTCCTGTCGCAGATCAAGGAAATCGTCGACATCGAACTGGCGCTGGAACAAAAGACGCTGGCCGACCTGGATTACGCCACCCTGTGGGAACTGAAGCGCCGCGGTTTCTCCGACCGCCGCCTGGCGTTCCTGCTGGATTCCGCTGAATCCGAGGTGCGCAAGCTGCGTCACCAACTGAACGTGCGCCCGGTCTACAAGCGCGTCGACACCTGCGCCGCCGAATTCGCCACCCGCACCGCCTACATGTACTCCACGTACGAGGAAGAGTGCGAATCCGCGCCCACCGATCGCAAGAAGATCGTGGTGCTGGGCGGCGGCCCGAACCGGATCGGCCAGGGTATCGAATTCGACTACTGCTGCGTGCATGCCGCGCTGGCGCTGCGTGAAGACGGGTACGAGACCATCATGGTCAACTGCAACCCGGAAACCGTGTCCACCGACTACGACACGTCGGACCGCCTGTACTTCGAACCGCTGACCTTGGAAGACGTGCTGGAAATCGTCCACAAGGAAAACCCGGTCGGCATGATCGTCCAGTACGGCGGCCAGACCCCGTTGAAGCTGGCGCGCGCCCTGGAAGCCAACGGCGTGCCGATCATCGGCACCAGCCCGGAATCCATCGACGTCGCCGAAGACCGCGAGCGTTTCCAGAAGCTGTTGAACAAGCTTGGCCTGCGCCAGCCGCCCAACCGCACCGCGCGCACCGAAGGCGAGGCCCTGGCCCATGCCACCGAAATCGGCTACCCGCTGGTCGTCCGCCCCAGCTACGTGCTGGGCGGCCGCGCCATGGAAATCGTGCACGAGCAGCAAGACCTCGAGCGCTACATGCGCGAGGCCGTGAAGGTCAGCAATGACTCGCCCGTGCTGCTGGACCGTTTCCTGAACAACGCCACTGAAGTGGACGTGGACTGCCTGGCCGACGGCGAAACCGTCTTCATCGGCGGCGTCATGGAACACATCGAGCAGGCCGGCGTGCACTCGGGCGATTCGGCTTGCAGCCTGCCGCCTTACTCGCTGTCGGCGGAAGTCATCGCCGAGATCAAGCGCCAGACCACGATGATGGCCAAGGCCTTGAACGTCAGCGGCCTGATGAACGTGCAGTTCGCGATCCAGGGTGGCGATGTCTACGTGCTGGAAGTGAATCCGCGTGCATCGCGCACGGTGCCCTACGTGTCCAAGGCCACCGGCCTGCAACTGGCCAAGATCGCCGCGCGCGCCATGGCCGGCCAGACGCTGGCTGCACAAGGCATCACGAAGGAAGTCGTGCCGCCTTACTTCTCGGTCAAGGAAGCCGTGTTCCCGTTCGTGAAGTTCCCGGGCGTGGACACCATCCTCGGTCCGGAAATGAAGTCGACCGGCGAAGTGATGGGCGTGGGCATGAGCTTCGGCGAGGCCTTCGTGAAGTCGCAGCTGGCTGCCGGCGTGCGTCTGCCGGAATCCGGCACGGTGTTCATCAGCGTGAAGAATCAGGACAAGCCCCGCGCCGTGGAAGTGGCGCGTGGTCTGCATGCCTTGGGCTTCAAGCTGGTTGCCACACGTGGCACGGCCGCCGAGATCGAAGCCGCCGGCATCCCGGTGCAGGTAGTCAACAAGGTCACCGAAGGCCGCCCGCACATCGTCGACATGGTGAAGAACGGCGAAATCGCGCTGGTCATCAACACCGTCGAAGAGCGTCGCAACGCCATTGTTGATTCGCGCACCATCCGTACCCAGTCGCTGGCGGCTCGCGTCACCTTCTTCACCACCATCGCCGGCGCCCGCGCCGCGGTCGAAGGCATGCAGTACCTGCGTCAAGGCCTCGGCCTGCAGGTGTACCCGTTGCAGGATCTGCACGCATCGCTGTTGAAGAACTGAAACGAAAGCGCCAAGCGGGCGCGCGGCCTGAAGCCAGCCGCGCACGCTTGATGTAGGATGCCGGGGCGGCCCTTGTCAAAGAGGGTCGCCCCTTTTTCATCTCTGCTTACGGCAATCCATGAATCGAGTCTTCATTACCGGCGCCAGCAGCGGCCTGGGCCGCGCCCTGGCGCAGCAGTACGCCGCATCCGGCGCCACGCTGGGCCTGCTTGGGCGGCGCGAAGATGCGTTGCGCGAGCTGGCCGACAGCCTGCCCGGTGAACACCGTTGCTATGCCGTGGATGTGCGCGACCGCGCGGCCCTGCACGCGGCCGCATCCGATTTCATCGCGTTCTGCCAGGGCAGGGTGGACGTGGTCATCGCCAGCGCCGGCATCAGCGCGGGCACGCTGACCGAGCATGGCGAAGACTATGACGTGTTCAAGGCCATCGTCGACACCAATCTGCTGGCCACCGTCGCCACCTTCGAGCCGTTCGTGGGCGCCATGCGCGCGGCGGGCGCCGGACGGCTGGTGGGCATCGCCAGCGTGGCCGGCGTGCGCGGCCTGCCGGGCGCGGGCGCCTACAGCGCGTCCAAATCCGCCGTGGTGACCTATTGCGAGAGCTTGCGGCTGGAACTGGCGGCCGATGGCATCCGGGTCGTGACGATCGCGCCCGGCTACATCAAGACCGCCATGACGGCGAAGAATCCGTATTCGATGCCCTTCCTGATGGAAGCGGATGCCTTTGCGCAACGCGCGCATGCCGCGATCGAGCGCGGCACGTCGTATACCGTGATTCCGTGGCAGATGGGCGTGGTGGCCAAGCTGATGCGCCTGTTGCCCAACGCGGTGTATGACAGGCTTGCGCGCAACGCGCCGCGCAAGCCGCGCAAAGCGGGGTAGGTTCCGCCTCGCGCTTGCAGTGGCTGCCGCCTATGGCACCACGTCGTCGCCGACTTCGTCGGCCACATGCCCCACGTCGCCCCAGTCCAGCACTTCCCATTTGCGGCCTTGCACGCCGACACGGTTGATGCTGACGTTAAGCAGCGCCGCGTCGCGCGGCGCGTTCAGCGGCACGCCCGACGCATGGCGCCAGATGATGTCCAGCACGCCGCCGTGCGTGAACAGCAGGATGCGTTCGCCGTCGTGGCGGCTGGCGATGTCGTCCACCGTGGAGATCACGCGCGACTGGAACTGGCCGAGCGTTTCGCCGCCATCCAGGGGGCGGAGCGGGTCACGGCTTTTCCAGGCGGCCGCTGCCTCCGGGGCCTGCACGTCAATGCGTTCGTGGTCCAGGCCTTCCAGCACGCCGAAGCCCCGCTCGCGGATGCCGGGTTCCACGCGCACGCGCAGGCCCAACTGTTCGGACACGGGCACGGCGGTGGCGTGGGCGCGTTGCAGGTCGCTGCTGTAGATGGCGTGGATCGGCGTGTGGCGGACTTCTTCGCGCAGGCGCGCCGCCAACAGGCTGGCCTGGTTGATGCCAAATTCGTTCAGGGGGATGTCTTTCCAGCCTTGCAGGCGGCGCTGGCGGTTCCAGTCGGTTTCGCCATGGCGGATGAACCAGATTTCAGTCATTGGGGGTGTCGTGATGCGGGGAGTAAGGCTTAGAGCTGGGCCGGCGCGATGGTCGCGCGCGGCTTCCAGATGGTTTGAATGATCGAGCTTAACGCGACCAGCGCGGGCTCGCTAGCGCGCTCATACGGCAGGATGAAGCCTAGCATGGCGTCCACGCGGGCCTGGCCCCACACGATGAAATCATTGGAGGCCGCGCCCGCCAGTGCGGTTTCCTCGCGCAGCAGCGCGCAGCCCGCGCCCGCGCGCACCAGCGCATCCAGGTTGGCCTGGTCGTCGTGCTGCATGACGATGCGCGGCGACAGGCCGTGGCGTTCGAACATGTCGCGCAGCAGCAGGTGGGTATGGCAGCCGGACGGGCCGTCCAGCCAAGGCAATTGCGCCACTTCCCGCCAGCCGCCGCGCTTGAGCACCGCGGCGTGCTCTCTCGGCATGGCGATGCGGTAGCGCACGCTGCGTAACGGCAGCCACAGCACGCCGCGCGGCGGATTGGCGGCAATGGTCAGCGCGGCCGGCAGCCGGCCCGTGCTGACCTGCTCGGCCAGCGTGGCGGCGGGCAGCGTCTGGGTCTTCAGTTCCACCAGCGGCAGCCGCTGGTTGACGGCCGACGCCAATTCGCCCAAGCGCAGGAAATCCGGCATTTCGCTGGGCACGCCCAGTTCCACCACGCCGTGCAGGCTGCCTTGTAGCTGCTGCGCTTCGGATTTGAGTTGCGCGCCCAGCACCAGCAGCGATTCCGCTGTGGGCAACAGCACTTCGCCTGCCTTGGCCAGCGCGAGCCGGCCGCTACTGCGGTCGAACAGCGCTACGCCCAGGCTTTGCTCCAGCGCCTTGATCTGCGCGGTGACCGCGGGCTGCGTCAGCGATAGCGCTTCGGCCGCTTTCGTCAGGTTGCCCAGGCGGGCGACCGTGACGAAGGCGCGGATCTGATAGATTTCCATGGCCGCCAGTTTAGGCCGCGAGCAGCCGGACCTGGGTGGGTTCCAGCCCGATCGACACCGGCGCACCGGCCGGGAAGGGGGACAGCCCCGCCAGATGCGACTGATCGGCCGTCAGGCGTTGTTCGCCGATCAGCACCTGGTAGCGCGTGAATTCTCCCAGGAATTCGCTGCTTTCGACAATGCCCGGCAGCCAGACGTAGCGCGCGTCGCCCAGGCCGTCAGCCATTTCGATCTGCACCGTGTGAGGCCGGAAGCTGGCCGCCAGCCGCGAGGCTGCCGGCGCCTCGGCCGTCAGGGGCAAATGCAGGTCGCCGATGCCTTCCACCGCCAGCACCACGCTGCCGCTGGTGCGTTCGCGCACGTCGCCCTCCAGCACGTTCATTGTGCCCACGAAGTTGGCCACGAAACGATTCACCGGATAGTCGAACAGGGTGCTGGGCGTGCCGATCTGCTGCACCACGCCGTGGTCCAGCACGGCCATCCGGTCGGCCGTGGTCATGGCTTCTTCCTGGTCGTGCGTGACGAAGATGGTGGTGATGCCCAGGCGGCGCTGCAGGCTCAGCAAGTCCTGGCGCATCTGCACGCGCAGCTTCTTGTCCAGGTTGGACAGCGGTTCGTCCAGCAGCAGCACCTGCGGTTCGATGACGATGGTGCGGGCCAGCGCCACGCGCTGCTGTTGGCCGCCCGACAGCTGGTTGGGGCGCCGCTTGCCGTATTGCGACAGGCCCACGAGCTCCAGCGCCGCTTCCACCTTGGCGCGGATCTCCGCCTTCGGGAGCTTGCGCTCCACCAGGCCGAAAGCCACGTTGTCCCACACCGTCATGTGCGGCCACAGCGCATAGTTCTGGAACACCATGCCGATGTTGCGGTTCCAGGGGGGCGTGCCGCTGATGTCCTTGCCGTCCACCAGCAATTGTCCTGCGCTGTGGCGGTTGAAACCGGCGATCAGCCGCAGCAGCGTGGATTTTCCCGACCCCGACGGCCCCAGCAGGGCGAAGAACTCGCCGGGCTCGATGTTGATGTTCACATCCTTCAGCACTTCCGTCTTGCCATAAGACAGGCGGATGTTGCGGCATTCGACGCTGACTTTCTTCATGCGGATTCCCCTTCATTGCGTGCCGGACGCTGACGCGACTGCGCGCGCTCCACCAGCAAGTGCGATACATAGGTGCCGATGGCCACCGCGGCCACCGCCAGCACGCCCAGTGCGGCGCCGGGGCCCCGGCCGGCCGCGCTTTGCATATACAGATAGATGCCGTAGCTCATGGGCGCCTGGCTGTCTTTGGTGACAAGCATGATGGTGGCCGATAGCTCCACCGCCGCGGTCACGAAGCTGGTCACGAAGCCCGCCAGCATGCCACCGGCCATCAACGGCACCACCACGCGCCGTATCGTGCTCATCCGGGTGGCGCCCAGCGATTGCGCCGCTTCCTCCAGCGAGACGTTGATCTGCTGCAGCGACGCGACGCAGGAACGCAGCGCGTAGGGCAGCCGCCGGACCGAATACGCGATCATGATGATGATCCACGACGAGGTGAGCAAGGTGCCGGTGCCGGGCAGCTCGATACCGCGGAAGGTGCGCAAAAAGCCGATGGCCAGCACGATGCCGGGGATCGCCAGCGCCGCCGAGGCCATGAAGTCCAGCCACTGGCGCGCCGGCAGCCGGGTGCGCAGCATCAGGTAGGCGATGGCGGTGCCGAGGATGACGTCCACGCCTGCGGCCAGGCCGCAATAGAGCAGGGTGTTGGCGATCATGCCCTGGGACTCGGAGAACACCGCTGAGTAATGGGCCAGCGTGTAGCCGTCGGGCAGCGGCGCGAAACTCCAGACGCTGGCAAGCGACAGCAGCAGCACGCCCATGTGCGGCGACAGCACCAGCAGCAGCACCAGGATGATCCATCCATAGGCCAGCACGCTTTCCATTGGACCCAGCTTGCGCTTCTGGATGCTGTTGCCGCCCTTTTGCAGCGTGGAATAGTCTCGTCCCTTAAGCACGCGCGCCGACAGCCATAGCGCCAGGATTGAGAACGCGATCATGATTACGCTGATCACGTAGCCCAGGGGGTCCTCCAGCCCGACCTGCGTGATGCGCAGATAGGCTTGCGGGGCCAGCATGTTGGTCGTGCCCAGCACCAGCGGCGTGCCCAGGTCGTCGAACACCTTGACGAACACCAGCGAGGTGCCGGCCACGTAGCCCGGCAGCGCCAACGGGAAAATCACGCGGCGGAACAATCGGAACCCGCGCGAGCCCAGGTTGAAAGCCGCTTCCTCCATGGCGCCGTCGATGTTGCGCAACGCCACCACCAGGTTCATCAGGATGAACGGAAAGTAGTGCAGCGCTTCCACGAAAATGACGCCGTTCAAGCCCTCCATGAACGGGATCGTGAACCCGAACCAGTCGTTCAGCAGCAGGTTGACGCTGCCCGACCGGCCGAAGATCAGCTGCATGGCCACCGCGCCCACGAAGGGCGGCATGATCAGCGGCAGCACGCCCAGCGTCTGGATGATGAGCGCGCCCCGGAAGTCGAAACGCACGGTGAAGTACGCCAGCGGCACGGCGATCAGCGACGCCAGTAGCGCCGACCATCCCGCCACGTACAGGCTGTTGAAGAAGGCTTCCTTCATCAACGGCTGATTGAAGAACGCGCCGAAGTGGCCCATCGTGAGGCTGCCGTCGGCATTCACGAAGGCGCTGTAGAACACCGTGCCTACGGGCACAGCCAGGAAAAGCAGCAAGAAGCCGAATACCAGCAGCGCCGTCAATACGGGGCCGGCGGGCAGGCGTGAGTGGCCCGAAGAATTCATCGAGATTCCCGAAATCGTTGCCAGGGGACCGCGGCGGGGCGCTCGGGAGCCGTCCCGTGCGCCGCCGCGCGCGTCGTGCGGATTACAGCGCCGCGGCCTGTTTAGCCAGCTTGACGGCTTCTTCGTAGTTGGCCTTGGACTTGCCGTTCCACTCGCCTTCCAGCTGGGTGATCTGCTGGTTCACGGCGGCGTCCTTCTTGTTGCCGGCGAAGATCGCCAGAAAGGCGGGATCGGCGGCTTTCTTGCCGTCGACCAGCGGCGCCCAGGTCAGCTTGCGCGCCTGGGCCAGCAGCTCGGCGGCGCGGCCGCTCTTGGCCTTGTCGCCCAGCTTGGCTTCGGCGTCGTAGATGGCCTTGGTCGCGGCTTGCAGTTCCTTCAGCCGGAACGTGACGGTCTGGTCATACAGCGATTGCACGACGTAGTAGCGCGTCTGCGACAGGTCTGCGTTGAACTGCACCTTGCTGCGTTTTGCGATGTCCGCCGGATCGGGGTAGCCCGCCGGGATCTTGCCGGCCAGCGCCGAATACGGCAGCACGGGCAACCGCGAGATCTTCGGCTCAAGCAGCAGTTCCTGGCCTGCCTGGCTAAGCGTGAAGGCAATGAATTTCTTGCCTTCCTCGGTGTTCTTCGCGCCCTCGATCAGCGCGATGTTGGCGGGCACGATGGCGGTTTCGGAGGGGTAGACGAACTCCACCGGGAACTTGGAGTACTTGCTGGACAGGCCGAAGAAGTCAATGACCGGGCCGGCGCCGAATTGGCCGTTGTTCACCCCGTCCGGCACGCCGAACGACCGCTCGGTGACGGCACTGCTGTTGCCGGACATGCGCAGCAAGGTGCTCCAGCCCTCATCCCAGCCTTCGCCCTGCAGGATGGTCTCGACTGTCAGGTGCATCGTGCCCGAACGCGACGGCGAGGTGATGCCGACGTGACCGAACCACTGTGGCGACAGCAAGTCCTTCCATTCCACGGGTGCGGGGATCTTGTGCGCTGCGATATAGCGCGTGTTGTAGACGATGCCGTAGCCCGCCAGCGCCTGTCCAAGGTACATGCCGCCCGGGTCGTTGATGGGGTAGTTGCCGATCTTGTCCGGCACGTCCTTGTTCGCCACGTCGGACGACTTGGCCAGCAGCTTGTCGCGGCCCAGCACTTCGAAGGCGTCTGGCGCGCTGGCCCAGAACACTTCCGGACGTTGGCCGGCGGGCGTTTCGCGCACATAAGCGATGCCCGACACCGTATTCTTATTCAGGATTTCCAGCGTGATGCCAGGATTGGCCTTTTCGAAGGCGCTCTTATAGGCCTGGGTCAGGTCTTTGGGAAACGACGTGATGACCGTGACGGTGCCGGCCAGGGCCGGTGCCGCGCAGGCGGCCAGCAGGGCTCCTGCAAGGGCTGTGCGCATTGCATGCATGGTTTGTCTCCGTAGTTTTTGATTTGTCCGGAGACAGTAATGTCTGACCTGCTATGCGTCCAATCAGAAATTTTGATGCGCGTCATCAGTGCGGGCGCCGGGATGCCGGCACCCGCCGTCGCGTATCAGGCCGTCGTCGAGACGCCGCCTTTCGCGGCGCGCGCCTGTTGCACCATCACTTGCGCGATCTGGTCTTGGATCTGCACCGCCTGCGCATTCAGCGCCAGGAGCTGTTGCGCCTTCATTTCCTCGGACATCCCGCTGGCCTTGACCTTGGCGATCATGTCCATCACCCGCTTCAACTGCTTTTGCAGTTCCTTGATCTGGCGGGTGTATGCGTCGTCGTTGTCAGTGTCTTCGGTCGCGCTCGCGGCGCCCACGTTCATCCCGCCTGGCGCATTGACGCGGACCTTGCCGTCCGCGGTGAGCGAGGTCGCGTCCCCGCCCGTGGTCGACTTGGCTTCTTTGTTGGCCTGGATTCGTTCGGCCCACAGGTCGGCCAGCGGGTTGTTCCGGGAGATGCCGTTGATGGGAGGGGTCGCCATGCTTGCTCCTGCTGCCAGGTTGGATTTCGGGGTTTCCACTAATACGGCATTCTGGCGGCAAACTTAAACGTTGCCGCCCCTTCGCGGCCCCCTTTACACTGGCGCCCGCTCATACCCAACACCTATTTTGGGAAACCCATGTCCAATTCCTATTTTCCGCGCTGGCGCCTGGCGGACGACGCCGAGCCGGGCGTCATCATCGCGCCCGATGAACGGCTGTCCTGGCCCAAGAACGTCGCCATGGGCGCGCAGCACGTGGTGGCGATGTTCGGCTCGACCGTGCTGGCGCCGCTGCTGATGGGTTTCGACCCCAACGTCGCCATCCTGATGTCCGGTATCGGCACGCTGATCTTCTTCCTGTTCGTCGGGGGCCGCGTGCCCAGCTATCTGGGGTCCAGCTTCGCCTTCATCGGCGGCGTGATCGCGGTCACCGGCTACGCCGGGGGCGGCGCCAACGCCAATATCGGCGTGGCCCTGGGTGCCATCATCGCGTGCGGCCTGGCCTATACGCTGATCGGCGTCATCGTCTGGATCGTCAATGCGCGCGCCGGCGGTGGCGCCAATTGGATCGACACCTTGATGCCGCCCGTCGTGACGGGCGCTGTGGTGGCCGTGATCGGCCTGAACCTGGCGCCCATCGCCGCCAAGGGCGCCATGGGCGCCTCGGGCTTCGACACTTTCATGGCCCTGGTCACCATCGTCTGCGTGGGCGGTATCGCCGTCTACACGAAGGGCATGGTCCAGCGCCTGTTGATCCTGGTCGGTCTGATCCTGGCTTGCGTGGTGTACGCGGTGCTGGCCAACGGCATGGGCATGGGCAAGCCCATCGACTTCTCGGGCGTGGCCGCCGCGGCCTGGATCGGCCTGCCGCATTTCGCAGCACCGGTCTTCAAGGCCGAGGCGATGGGCCTGATCGTGCCGGTCGCCATCATCCTGGTGGCGGAAAACCTGGGCCACGTGAAGGCGGTCAGCGCCATGACAGGCCAGGACCTTGACCGCTACCTGGGCCGCGCCTTCGTCGGCGATGGCGTGGCCACCATGGTCTCGGGCGCCGTGGGCGGCACCGGCGTCACCACCTACGCCGAAAACATCGGCGTGATGGCGGTGACCCGCATCTATTCCACGCTGGTGTTCGTGGTGGCGGCGCTGATCGCCGTCGTGCTGGGCTTTTCGCCCAAGTTCGGTGCGTTGATCCAGACCATCCCGGGGCCGGTCCTGGGCGGGATGTCGGTCGTGGTGTTCGGCCTGATCGCCATCGCCGGCGCCCGCATCTGGGTCGTCAACCAGGTCGATTTCAGCGACAACCGCAACCTGATCGTGGCGGCGGTCACGCTGGTGCTCGGCGCGGGCGACTTCACCATCAAGCTGGGCGACTTCATGCTGGGCGGCATCGGTACCGCCACCTTCGGCGCCATCATCCTGTACGCCCTGCTGCGTCGCCGGAAACCGGCGGCGGCCTGATCCCGGCGGGGCCGAGCCCCGCGCGAGACCGCCGCAGCGGCTACGACCGGGACAGCCGCGCCGTTGGCTTCGTCCCGGATACCCGGGCCGGCGCGACCTCGATCACCTGACCCGATTGCGTCTTGAACACCGCGGTGGCCTCCGACAGGCGCCGCGCCTGTTCTTCCATCGCGGAGGCGGCGGCCGACGCCTCTTCCACCAGCGCGGCGTTCTGCTGCGTCACTTCATCCATCTGCGACACGGCCATGGTGACCTGGTCGATCCCACCGGCCTGCTGAGTCGACGCGGCCGAGATCTCGCCCATGATGTCCGTCACGCGCTGCACCGACGCCACGATCTCCTGCATGGTCTGGCCGGCGGCCGACACCTGCGCCGAGCCGGCCTTCACCGTGTCGGCCGACGCCTCGATCAAGGCCTTGATCTCTTTGGCCGCCTGGGCGGCGCGCTGGGCCAGCGTGCGCACTTCACCCGCGACAACGGCGAATCCCTTGCCCTGTTCGCCGGCGCGGGCCGCTTCCACGGCGGCGTTCAACGCCAGGATGTTCGTCTGGAAAGCGATGCCGTCGATCACCGACACGATGTCGGAGATCTTGCGCGAATTGTCCGAAATCCCCTGCATGGTGGCGACCACCTGGCCCACGTTGTCGCCGCCGCGCTGCGCGACCTGCATGCTGACCGCGGCCAACTGGTTGGCCTGCGCGGCGTTTTCGGCGTTCTGCTTGACGGTGGCGGCCAGCTCCTCCATCGTCGCGGCCGTTTCCTCCAGCGCCGCGGCCTGCTCTTCGGTCCGGGTTGACAGGTTGGCGTTGCCGGCGGCGATCTCGGCCGCACCCACATTGATTTCCTCGACGCCCTGGCGTACCGACGTCACGGTGCGGGTCAGACCTTCCTGCATGCGCTTGAGCGAGGCGAACAGGGCGCCGATCTCGTTGTTGGAGCGGGTTTCGATCCGGGTGGTGAAGTCGCCGCCGGCGATGCGATCGAAGTGCCGGCCGGCGTCCTGCAAGGGCAGCAGCACGCCGCGCCGGATGAAGGTCCAGCACAGTGCCGTCAGCAGCAGGGCGGTCGACAGCAGGGTGATCGCAGAGATCCGGGCATTGGAGTAGGTGGCTTGCGAACTGGCCAGCACGCCGTCGCTGCGCTCTTGTACGCGGACCAGAAACGTCTTCATGTCCTTGACGAAATTCGCGTCGGCCTGGCGGGTCTTGCCCACTTCCTGCTGGTATCTGGCTGCCGCGCGTTCCTTGATTGCCGCGCTCAGCGAGTCCAGCAGCGACGCGTATTCCGTGAACCGGCCTTGCAGGACCAGTGCCAGCGCCTGGCCGCGTTCGCTCTTGGGCACCTCCATGTAGCGCGCGAAACGCTCACGGGCCTGCGCCAATTCGCTGGCGGCCTCCTGTTCGGCCGAAGCGGCCCTTTCGGCGTTGCGGGCCTGGATGCCCGCCAGCGCGTCGTCCAGCGCCAGGCGCGTGCGCAGCAGGGCGCCATTGGCTTCATACAGCGGGTCGACCTGGTGCACCGCCACGGTGTTCAGGTCTTCGATCTCGCGGACGCTGTTGTCGGCGTTCATCCAACTCAACCCGCAAGCCAGCGCCAGCGCGATGACAAAGCACGCCAGCACCAGCAGCATGCCCGTACGGACCTTCAATTTTTCCAGCATGAGAGCTCCTCTTTCATGAACGCGATCCTTTGCGCGCAGGCAGGCGTTGCCCATCGGCCCTGCGACGAAAGGGGCGGACGTCGAGCCGGATGACTGCGATGCGTCCGCCTGAAACCTGCAAGCACGCACAATCAATCGTTAACGCGGCAGCATCTGCCGCGTTGCCCGCAACACTTGAATAAAGAGAAGCGCCGGTTACTGCTGTTTGTATTTAATTGTTATTAGTCTTTCTAGTTGTTATTTATACTGTTGTTGGTGTTATTTTTCGGTGGATTTTTTTGTAATCCCAGTATTGGGAATATAAAAAACTATGCGAAAGTAGCTTTTATGCAACGCTCTGGGCGAGGCGCCGGATGACATCGAGGGCGCGTCGAAGAATTTTTAGGGAAACCGCCTGTTTTAGCGGGTTACAGCGGTGAAATGCGCCGAAAAGCACGTTTTCTGCCATGGCTTGCAATTCCGGTGGACTTTGACCACAATATGACCTTGATTGCCCCGGTTCCGACCCGAGCCGGGGTTTTGTTTTGGTCGTCCGCGCCGCAAGTCCTGCCCAAAAGGCATCTGGCAATATGCGCGCGCCCGGGTAACGACCTTCACCGAGAACGCTCCATCGGGGCGTTTTTCTACTTTTGTTTGGGAAACGACATGTCTGCCATTCCTTTGACCGTGCGCGGGGCCGAGCGCTTGCAAGAAGAGCTCCAGCGGCTGAAAACCGTGGAACGTCCTGCCGTGATTAACGCGATCGCCGAGGCGCGTGCGCAGGGTGATCTGTCGGAAAATGCCGAATACGATGCCGCTCGCGAGCGCCAAGGTTTCATCGAGGGTCGGATTGCCGAACTCGAAGGCACGCTTTCCAATGCCCACCTGATCGACCCGTCTTCCCTGGAAGCCGAAGGCCGCGCCGTGTTTGGCGCCACGGTCGACATCGAAGACCTGGATTCGGGCGACCGCGTGACCTACCAGATCGTCGGCGACGTTGAAGCCGACATCAAGTCGAACCTGATTTCCGTGTCCAGCCCGGTGGCGCGCGCACTGATCGGCAAGAGCGAAGGCGATGTCGTCGAGGTCAAGGCCCCGGCTGGCGTGCGCGAGTATGAAGTTCTGGGCGTGCGTTACATCTAACGCATCAACCCAAGCAGTCAGCTGTCAAAACACCATAGTCCGAACCCTGCGTTCGTCTGGAATCCGCGGTACATTCGCGGATCGCTATGGTGGACCGGGCGCGTAAAGCGCCCGTTTTTGTGCCCGGCCTTACCTTTTCGACGTCTTGCGGCTGGTGCCGCTGCGTGCCCCGGCCCGAAGGCTGAGCGCACTGCCGGCGCGGCGAGGAATGCCGTGGCCGCTGTCGGTAGCGCGTTTGTTGCTGGGACGCATGGGCTTGCCGTTCTTATTGAGCTGGTCCTGCGGCACGAAGCGGGTTTTGGCCGGCTTGGGCTCTTCGGACTCGCTGCGGCGGGGGCGCTTGCCAAGCGTCTTGCCTTCGGCGGCCAGCTTCTTGGGTGTGTACGGCTCCGAGGCGCGGCGCTTGGCCGGGGCTTCGGGCTCTCTGGCGGCCAGGGCGGCGGGCTTGACGTTGCCGGCCAGCGGGCGGAAAAGAATCAGGGTCTTGCCCAGGTGGTGCACCGGGGCGCAAGACAGAGTGTCGCAAATCGTCGACAACATGGTGTCGCGGGCCTCGCGGTCGTCGCCACCGGCGCGTACCTTGATAAGGCCGTGCGAAGACAGTGCCAGGTCGATTTCCTTGAGCACGGCTTCGGTCAGGCCATTGTCGCCAATCAGGACGACGGGGCGCAGGGGGTGGGCGGCGGACCGAAGGTCGCTGCGCTCACGAGAGGTAAGTTCTAATATAGGCATGCGTGGAATTGTACGGTAATGGCCAAGAATAAATTCTCTAAAGACTGGATTCACCAGCACATCAACGATCCCTATGTGAAGCTGGCGCAACAGAAGGGCTATCGAGCCCGGGGCGCTTTCAAGCTGATCGAGCTTCTGGATAACGAAAAGTTGCTTCGCCGGGGCGACTTGGTCGTCGATCTGGGGTCGTCGCCCGGCAGTTGGTCCCAAGTGGTGCGAGAGCGCCTGACGGGGCCGGGCGGCATCGTGGACGGACGTATCATTGCACTGGACATGCTTCCCATGGAACCCATCGCGGGCGTGGAATTCATCCAGGGCGACTTCCGCGAAGACGAAGTTCTGAAACAATTGGAAGACATGGTCGGATCTCATGCCGTGGACCTTGTTATTTCAGACATGGCCCCCAACTTGTCAGGCGTGGGGATTGCCGACGCCGCGCGTATCCAGCATGTGTGCGACTTGGCGATGGAATTTTCCCGCGCTCACCTCAAGCCCGACGGCGTGCTGATCGTCAAGGCTTTCCACGGCAGCGGTTTTTCGCAGATCGTGCAAAGCTTCAAGCAGCACTTCAAGCGGGTGGTCGAGCGCAAGCCGAAGGCATCGAGGGCCAAATCCTCTGAAACCTTTCTGGTTGCCCGCGATCTGAAGTAACCCCGGGCCGGGGCGTGTTGCTCCGGAACCCCAAAAAAAAACGCTACCTGCTTGGCGAGACAACGACCTAAAAAATCACGAATCAGACGTAAATACACGGGCCCCAGGGATCCCAGGACGCAATCGGGTCCAACAGGGTAGAATGGGCTATTGACATACTTGTGACTGTGCCATATGCGGGTGCGCGGTCGCCGGTCGGAATCGAAAGCAGGAGATCGACCTTGAATAATTCATTTTCGAAAGTCGCTGTCTGGATGGTGATAGCCCTTGTGCTATTTACCGTCTTCAAACAGTTCGACGGACGCGCTCAGACCCAGGACGGCGTGACCTATACGCAGTTCATGGACGACGCCAAGGCGGGACGTATCCGCAAGGTCGACGTTCAGGGCGACGTGCTGTACGTCACCCCGGACGCGGGCCGCGCCTACACGCTGACTTCGCCGGGCGACCTCTGGATGGTCTCCGATCTGCTGAAGTACGGCGTGCAGGTGTCGGGCAAGCCGCGCGAAGAGCAATCGCTGCTGATGAGCATCTTCGTCTCGTGGTTCCCCATGCTGCTGTTGATCGGCGTCTGGGTGTTCTTCATGCGGCAGATGCAAGGCGGCGGCAGGGGCGGCGCGTTCAGCTTCGGCAAATCGCGCGCCCGCATGCTTGACGAGAACACCAACCAGATCACGTTCGCGGATGTCGCCGGCTGCGACGAAGCCAAGGAAGACGTCCAGGAACTGGTCGACTTCCTGCGCGACCCCAGCAAGTTCCAGAAGCTGGGCGGCCGTATCCCGCGTGGCGTGCTGATGGTCGGTTCGCCCGGTACCGGCAAGACGCTGCTGGCCAAGGCCATCGCCGGTGAAGCCAAGGTTCCGTTCTTCAGCATCTCGGGTTCGGACTTCGTTGAAATGTTCGTCGGCGTGGGCGCTGCCCGCGTGCGAGACATGTTCGAAAACGCCAAGAAGCACGCACCTTGCATCATCTTCATCGACGAAATCGATGCGGTGGGCCGTCAGCGCGGCGCCGGCCTGGGTGGCGGCAACGACGAACGCGAGCAGACGCTGAACCAGATGCTGGTGGAAATGGACGGCTTCGAGTCCGGCCAGGGCGTCATCGTGATCGCCGCGACCAACCGTCCCGACGTGCTGGACCCGGCGCTGCTGCGTCCCGGCCGTTTCGACCGCCAAGTGGTCGTGCCGCTGCCCGATATCCGTGGCCGCGAGCAGATCCTGAAAGTCCACATGCGCAAGGTTCCGCTGTCGCCTAACGTCGACGCGACCATCCTGGCGCGCGGTTGCCCCGGTTTCTCGGGCGCCGACCTGGCCAACCTGGTCAACGAAGCTGCCCTGTTCGCCGCGCGCCGCAACGGCCGCACGGTGGATATGTCCGACTTCGAAAAGGCCAAGGACAAGATCATCATGGGCGCCGAGCGCCGCTCCATCGTGATGCCCGAAGAGGAACGCAAGAACACCGCGTACCACGAATCCGGCCATGCGATCGTTGCCCGCCTGCTGCCCAAGACCGACCCGGTCCACAAGGTCACGATCATTCCGCGCGGCCGTGCGCTGGGCGTGACGATGCAGTTGCCGGAAACCGACCGCTACAGCATGGACAAGGGCCGTTTGCTGTCCACTATCGCTGTGCTGTTCGGCGGCCGCATCGCCGAAGAACTCTTCATGGACCAGATGACGACGGGCGCCTCGAACGACTTCGAACGCGCCACCGCCATCGCCCGCGACATCGTCACGCGCTACGGCATGACCGACGAACTGGGCCCCATGGTCTACGCCGAGAACGAAGGCGAAGTGTTCCTGGGCCGCAGCGTCACCAAGACGACGCACATGTCCGAAGCCACCATGCAGAAGGTGGACACCGAGATCCGCCGCATCATCGACGAGCAGTACGGCGTTGCGCGCAAGATCCTGGAAGAGAACCGCGACAAGGTCGAAGTGATGACGTCGGCGCTGCTGGAATGGGAAACCATCGACGCGGACCAGATCAACGACATCATCGAAGGCCGTCCGCCGCGTCCCCCGAAGACGCCGCAAGGCCCGTCGGATTCGACCGACACGCCGCCGACCACCGGCCTGGCGGCTGGCGGTAGCACGGCAGCTGCTGTCTGAGGTTTTTTGTCCTGAGTTATGGCAAATAACTTTCTTTGCGGGCGCTTCGAGTTTGATCTCGAGCGCCCGCTTGTCATGGGTATCGTCAATGTCACGCCGGATTCCTTTTCCGACGGCGGCCAGCATGACGATACGGATTCCGCGGTGGCGCATGCGCGCCAACTGGTCGAAGAGGGCGCGCAGATCCTGGATCTGGGCGGCGAGTCCACGCGCCCTGGCGCAGACCCGGTGTCGGTGGCGGACGAACTGGACCGGCTGCTGCCGGTGATCGAAGCGCTGCGCGATTGCGGCGTGCCGTTGTCCATCGATACCTTCAAACCGGAAGTCATGCGCGCCACGCTGGATGCGGGCGCGGACATGATCAATGACATCTACGGATTCAGGCAGCCGGGGGCCATCGAGGCCGTGTCGCAGTCGCGTTGCGGGCTATGCGTGATGCACATGAAGGGCGAGCCCCGCACCATGCAGGCCAGCCCGCCCGAATACACCGACCTGATCGGAGAGATCGGCCTGTTCCTGGGTGCGCGGGCGCAGAAGCTGCGCGCAGCCTGGATCGATCCCCACCGCATCGTGCTGGACCCGGGCTTCGGCTTCGGCAAGACGGCGGACCAGAATTTTCAGTTATTGCGCCGGCTGTCCAGCCTGCGCAGCACGGGTTATCCATTGCTGATCGGCCTGTCGCGTAAAAACATGATCGGCCAGGCCACTGGCCGGCCCGTTGGCGACAGGTTGTCCGGCAGCATTGCCGCTGCCCTTGCCTGTGTGTCCCGGGGAGCTTCCATCGTGCGCGTGCACGATGTCGCCGCCACCGTGGATGCCCTTAAGGTATGGCATGCGGCTGAACAAGGAGCAATCAGTTCATGATTCGACGCAAGTATTTTGGTACGGATGGAGTGCGTGGCGAAGTTGGCGGTCCGGTGATCAACGCCGAATTCGCCCTGCGCCTGGGTTACGCGGCTGGCCGCGTGCTGGCGCGCGAACACGCCGCGCGCGGCGGTAGCCGTCCGCAGGTTGTGATCGGCAAGGACACCCGTATTTCGGGCTACATGCTGGAATCCGCCCTGGAAGCCGGCTTGTCGGCTGCGGGCATCGATGTGTTGCTGGCCGGGCCCATCCCGACGCCCGCCGTGGCCTACCTGACCCGGGCGCTGCGCCTGGTGGCGGGTATCGTCATCAGCGCGTCGCACAACCCGTACCAGGACAACGGCATCAAGTTCTTCTCGGCGCAGGGCATGAAGCTGCCCGACGAGATAGAAGCCGACATCGAAGCCGCGTTGGACGAGCCGCTGGGTTGCGTCTCCTCCGAGGGCCTGGGCCGCGCGCGCCGTATGGCCGATTCGCAGGGCCGCTACATCGAATTCTGCAAGAGCACGTTCCCCAACGATCTCGACTTGAACGGCATGACAATCGTGGTGGACGCCGCTCACGGCGCCGCCTACAACATCGCGCCGCACGTGTTCCGGGAATTGGGCGCCGAGGTGCATGCCATCGGTGTGCATCCGGACGGCTTCAACATCAACAAGGGCGTGGGCGCCCTGCACCCCGAGATGCTGGCCAAGGAAGTGCGCGCCCGCGGGGCGCAGCTGGGCATCGCGCTGGACGGCGACGCCGACCGCTTGCAGGTGGTGGACGGCGAGGGCCGCATCTACAACGGCGACGAGCTGCTTTATGCCATCGTGCGCGAGCGCATGCAGCGCAGCAAGGTGGACGGCGTGGTCGGCACGCTGATGACCAACTTCGGTTTCGAGCGCGAAATGGAACGCCTGGGCGTGGGCTTCGAGCGTGCCAACGTGGGCGACCGCTACGTGCTGGAGCAGATGCAGTCGCGCGGTTGGCTGTACGGCGGCGAAAGCTCCGGTCATCTGCTGTGCCTGGATTGCCATTCGACGGGCGACGGCATCATCGCCGCGCTGCAAGTGCTGACGGCGCTGCGCCGCAACAACGTGTCGATGGCGCAATGGGTGGGCGATCTGCGCATGTATCCGCAGAAGATGATCAACGTGCCGCTTGCCCCGGGCCAGGACTGGAAGACGCATGCTGGCCTGACCGCGGCGCGCAAGGCGGTCGAGGCCGAATTGAACGGCCGGGGCCGCATCCTGATCCGTGCGTCAGGGACGGAGCCAAAATTGCGGCTGATGGTCGAAGCCGAGGACGAATCACTTGCCGTGTCGTGCGCCGAGAAGCTTGCCGCCAGCCTGGGGTAAGCGCAATAGGCCTATATGGACGAAAGCCACCCACCGTCAGCGGGGGTGGCTTTTGTGCATTCAGGGTCGGTATTCAATTGTAAAGTTTTGTCGAGATTTGCCTAAAGTTGACCTATCTCCCCCGAACTAAACTTCATAGTCACGTAACATATTGGTCAAGTCTTTGACATACAGGGCGTCCACACTGACTGGACTCTCTAGGAGCTTCGCGCAATGCTGGAACTAGCACGCATCAACCCAAGCCGTAATCCCGCCGAACCGTTCACGGGCGCCGCCCCGAAGGTGCTGGCTGTCGGCCTGGCGCGCACAGCTGAAGAAATCGAGCAGATTCAGCGTCTGCGCTACGAAGTCTTCACTGAGGATATGGGCGTGGTATTTCCCGACGCCCAGGACGGTATCGAACACGATCGCTTCGATCCCTTCTGCGAACACCTCATGGTCCGTGAAATGGACACGGGCCGCATCGTCGGCACGTACCGGATCCTGACGCCTGAAAAGGCGCGGGAGGCGGGCGGGTACTACTCGCAATCCGAATTCGATCTATCCGGCCTGGGCGCGATCCGCGACAACCTGGTTGAAGTCGGCCGCTCGTGTACGCACGCCGACTACCGCAACGGCGCAGTCATCATGCTGCTGTGGTCCGGCCTGGCCGAATACCTGCGGCGCGGCGGTTACGAATACGTTCTGGGTTGCGCAAGCGTCAGTCTGCGCGACGACGGCGTCACTGCCGCGGAAGTCTGGCGTACGATCTCCAAGCACCTGCCGCTTGAGAACGAACCGCGCGTGGCGCCGCTGCACCGGTATCCGGTGGAAAAGCTCAACAGCACGCTGCCTGCCCGCGTGCCGCCGCTGATCAAGGGTTACCTGAAGCTGGGCGCCAAGGTGTGTGGTGAACCCGCCTGGGACCCGGATTTCAATGCCGCGGATTTCCCGGTGCTACTGAAAATGGACCGCATGGACGAGCGCTACCGCCGTCACTTCGGTCTGGATCAACCCGTGGCCGTCAACGGCCAGCGCTGATCATCATGCGCCGCCTGATCCGCCGTATGAAGATCAGACTGATACGGCGGGCCACGCGGCCCTTGCGCATGGAGCTCAAGCGGCTGCATCGCGAGACGGATCTGTCGCCGTTCTAATGAAAAAAACGGGCGATGGCTTGGCGGCCATCGCCCGTTTTGTTTTTGCCGCCAGGCCGCCTGGGAGAAACAGCGCTTCCTGGGGCGGCACGCACGGCACGCGTTTGCCGTACCTGCCGGTCTGACGCCTGGCGCGTCAGAATTCCAGCAATTCGAACGAAAAACCCACCTTGTTCCATTCCGCTTCTTCTGCGCGCAGCGTGAAGTCGCTCAAAGGGTGCTGGGCCAGCCATTCGCGGTTGACGCGTACGACGATGGAATTGTCGCGGACTGAGGCCGTCAGTGGCAGCGGTTCGATCTCGCCACGGCGGCGGAACAGCAGCACGGCCAGACGCAGGCTGAGGATGGCCTTCCACTGCGGACGCGTGCGGATCAGCGGTTCCAGCTTGCTCAGCTTGCCTTGATGGCCCAGCGCCAACAGGGCCAGCAACTGCTGGTCAGCGCGGGAGAAGCCCGGCATGTCGGCGTTTTCCAGCACGTACGCCGTGTGCTTGTGATACGCGTTGTGCGCGATCGACAGGCCCACCTCGTGCAGGTCCGCCGCCCATCCCAGGGCCGGGCGCAGTTCGGCGCGTTCCGGGCCTTCGGGGAACATGGCGTCGAACAGCGTCAGCGCGGCGTGGCGTACGCGGCGGGCCTGGTTCAGGTCGACGTGATAGCGCTTCATGAACTGGCGCACGGATTCGTCGCGCTTGTCGTGTTCGTCGTCGCGGCCCAACAGGTCGTACAGCACGCCCAGGCGCAGCGCGCCGTCGCCAGTGTGCATGACTTCGATGCCCAGCTCATCGAACAGCGCGGTCATGATGGCCAGGCCGCCGGGCAGCACGTCGGACCGTTCGATCTTGATGCCGGGCAGTTCGGACGGGATGACCCGGCCGGAACGCACGATGCGGTCTTTCAGTTTGGCCAGCCCCGCCCGGGTGATGCCGCGGTCGGAAAAGCGGCTTTCGGTCAGGATCGCGAACAGCGCCTTGGCGGTGCCGGAAGAGCCATAGGCCTCTTTCCAGCCCATCTTGCGGTACTGCTTGGCAATGACTTCGATTTCGCGCCGGGCGGCCAGTTCGGCCTGCTTCATCTGGTGCGCATCCACCACGCCGTCCGAGAAAAACTGACGGCTGTAGCTGACGCAACCCATGTACAGCGACGACATCAGGCCGGGTTCGTGGCCTTTGCCGATAATGACTTCGGTGGAACCGCCGCCGATGTCGATGACCAGCCGTTTGTTGGGCGAGGGGGGCAGGGTGTGGACCACGCCCGAGAAGATCAGGCGGGCCTCTTCGCGGCCGGCGATGACTTCGATGGGAAAGCCCAGGGCGGCTTCGGCGCGGGGCAGGAAGTCCCGCGTGTTGCGGGCGACGCGGAAGGTATTGGTGGCGACTGCGCGGACGCGGTTGGGGTGGAAGCTGCGCAGGCGGTCGCCGAAGCGTTCCAGGACGGCGATGGCGCGCTCGATGGCGTCGTCGCCAAGGCGTTTCTCGGCGTCCAGGCCGGCGGCAAGCCGGACGGTTTCCTTGAGACGATCGATCTGATAGATCTGGGGCGTACCGTCCTGTTGAACGATGCGTCCGATGGAGAGGCGGAAGCTGTTGGACCCGAGGTCCACCGCGGCCAGAAGTTGATCCATGCGGCTCGTAATATTGGCTTTGAGGTGGCCTGATTATAGAGACCCCATATGACAGTGCCCTGAGCTACGGGTTTTCGCTTATGGAACATGGGCTTGGGAGCAAAGGGGCGTGCGCTATACGTCCCGAATTTGGCGTACGCTATGGATTTGGCGCCATGTCATAGAACCGTCACTTATTTGCAGTAAAACTCCACGCTCCCCCTACGTATGGAATCCGGTATGCCCACACGCCCGCCTGGCGAGCCCTTGCTCATGAATCGCGAGTTGTCGCTGCTCAAATTCAACGACCGTGTGCTGGCGATGGCGGAAAATCCAAAGACGCCTTTGCTGGAACGGCTGCGCTACGTGTGTATCGTCAGTTCCAATCTGGACGAGTTCTTCGAAATCCGGATATCCAGCTTGAAAGAGCAGCAGCGCCAGTCGCCCAATCTGGTCGGCCCGGACGGCATGACGCCGGACCAGGCGTTCGAAAACGTCCAGCAAGCCGTGCACGCCCTGGTGGCACGCCAGTACAACCTGCTGAACGACGAGATCCTGCCGGCCATGCAGGCCGAGGGCATCACCCTGCACCACGCGTCCGAATGGAACGCCGAGCAGCAGGAGTGGGCGCGCGACGTGTTCAACCGCGACGTGATGCCGCTATTGACTCCGATCGGGCTGGACCCGGCGCACCCGTTTCCCCGCGTCTACAACAAGAGCCTGAATTTCATCGTGTCGCTGGCGGGCGCCGACGCCTTCGGCCGCCAGGCGTCGATCGCCGTCGTGCAAGCGCCGCGCGCGCTGCCGCGCCTGATCAAGATGCCGCCCGAGCTGTCCGGCCACCCCGAAGGCTTCATCCTGCTGACGTCCCTGTTGCGCGCCTTCGTGGGCGAGCTCTTCCCGGGACTGGAAATGCTGGGCTGCTACCAGTGGCGGGTCACACGCAACAGCGACCTGTTCGTGGACGAGGAAGAAGTCACCAACCTGCGCCACGCCCTGCAGGGCGAGTTGTCGCAGCGCAATTTCGGCGCCGCCGTGCGGCTGGAAATCGATAAGCTGACGCCTGTTGAACTGGAAACATTCCTGCAGCGCGAGTTTTCGCTGACGGCCCAGGACACCTATCGCGTGCCCGGGCCGGTAAACCTGTCGCGCCTGATGCAGCTGTGCAATTCGGATCTGCGGCCCGACCTGCTGTTCCCCGATTACCGCGCACCGGTGCCGGCCCCCTTCGACCGGGTGGGCGACAAGCCGTCAGAGCTTTTCGAAGCCGTGGCCGAGCAGGACAGGCTGCTGCACCACCCGTACCAGTCGTTCCAGCCCGTCATCGACTTCCTGACGGCCGCCGCGCTGGATCCGGACGTGATGGCCATCAAGCAGACCATCTACCGCACCGGCGAGGACTCCGAGCTGATGAAAATCCTGCTGGCCGCCGCGCGCGCCGGCAAGGAAGTGACGGTGGTGGTGGAGCTGATGGCACGCTTCGACGAGCAGACCAACATCAACTGGGCGTCCAAGCTGGAAGAGGTGGGCGCACATGTGGTCTACGGGGTCGTGGCGCACAAGACCCACGCCAAGATGGCGGTGGTGCTGCGCCGCGAGAACGGCCGCCTGCGCCGCTATGCCCACTTGGGCACGGGCAACTACCACCCCCGCACGGCCAGGCTGTACACCGACTTCGGGCTGCTGACCGCGGATCCGAAGCTGTGCGAGGACATGGACAAGGTGTTCGCGCAATTGACCGGGCTGGGCGCGCGCCGTTCGCTCAAGGCGTTGATGCAGTCGCCCTTCACCATGCATGACGGCATGGTGGCGCTGATCCGCGCCGAGGCCCGGGCGGCCAAGGCGGGCAAGCGTGCGCGCATCATGGCCAAGATGAATTCGCTGCTGGAAGAGCAGATCATCGAAGAGCTTTACAAGGCCAGCCAGGCTGGCGTGAAGATCGACCTGATCGTGCGTGGTGTGTGCGCGTTGCGCGCCGGCGTGCCGGGGCTGTCCGAGAACATCCGGGTGCGCTCCATCGTGGGACGCTTCCTGGAGCATTCGCGGGTGTTCTACTTCTTTGCGGACGGCGAAGAAACCGTCTACCTGTCGTCGGCCGACTGGATGGACCGCAATTTCTTCCGCCGCGTGGAAATCGCCTTCCCGATTTACGACAAGACCTTGAAGAAGCGCGTCATCGACGAGGCGTTCACTTACGCGCTTCGTGATAACCAATTGGCATGGCAGCAGCAGCCTGATGGCGATTACGCCCGGGTCAAGAGCCGCCGCGAGCCGTTCAATCTGCACCTGTACCTGATGCAGAAACTGGGCGTGTAACCTTCCTGGACTGTCATGCGGGGAATTGTCCCTGAATATCGCGGCCGCCTCGGTTTCCAGGGCGGCCGCTGTGTTTTTCGGGGGCAAAACGGTGTCGCATGAAGCGTATGTGACTGTCACTATCCTGTCACGTTGGGCTTCTAAGATGCGAGGGTCGCTGAAAGACAGGCACCGAAAAAGCCTGACCAGACTCCTCCAACGAGCACAGAAGGAACCCTGATGTTCAAACGTGTCTTCAAGCAAGTTTCCCTGGGCGTTGCGCTGAGCGCCGCGTTCTTCACCGTCCAGGCTGCCGACGTTACCGGCGCTGGTGCATCGTTCCCGTACCCGATCTACGCCAAGTGGGCGTCCGACTACAAGGCTGCCACCAATAACGCGGTCAACTACCAGTCGATCGGTTCGGGCGGCGGTCAGCAACAGATCATCGCCAAGACCGTCGATTTCGGCGCCTCGGACGATCCCATGAAGGCAGCTGACCTGGAAAAGAACGGCCTGCTGCAATTCCCGGCCGTGATTGGCGGCACCGTGGCGGTCGTGAACGTCGACGGCGTCGAGCCGGGCAAGCTGAAGCTGTCGGGCCCCGTGCTGGCCGATATCTTCCTGGGCAAGGTCAAGAAGTGGGACGACGCCGCCATCAAGGCGCTGAACCCCGACGTCAAGCTGCCTTCGGCCGACATCATCGTCGTGCACCGTTCGGACGGCTCGGGCACCACCTTCGGCTGGACCAACTACCTGTCCAAGGTGTCGCCTGACTGGAAGTCGCAAGTCGGTGAAGGCAAGGCCGTCAAGTGGCCCACGGGTCAGGGCGGCAAGGGCAACGAAGGCGTCGCCGCCTACGTCGGCCAGTTGAAGAACTCGATCGGTTACGTGGAATACGCCTACGCCAAGCAGAACAAGCTGGCCTGGACGCAGCTGCAGAACAAGGCGGGCAAGTTTGTCCAGCCCGAGCAGAAGGCATTCGCCGCCGCGGCCGCCAACGCCGACTGGAAGAGCGCGCCGGGCATGGGCGTGGTCCTGACCGACGAGCCGGGCGCCGATTCGTGGCCCGTCACCGCCGCCACTTTCATCCTGATCCACAAGTCGCAAGACAAGCCGGCTCAGGGCAAGGCCGTACTGGAGTTCTTCGACTGGGCGTTCAAGAACGGCGCCAAGTCGGCTGAAACGATGGACTACGTGCCGCTGCCGGAAGCCGTCACCAAGGAAATCCGTGCTGCTTGGGGCGAAGTGAAGGCTGCCGACGGCAAGGCCGTCTGGAAGTAAAGACGGGTCAGCGCGGGGGGCTGCCCAGTAAGCAGCTCTCCAATGCGCGCCACCCGTCAAGCAGCCGCCCCTGGTTTTCTGCCAGCAGAAGAAAGGGGCGGGCTGCCGCAAGACCTCCCGTTGTTCCCCCAGGTTACCTAAGGAAAGTCCATCCATGAGCGCGGTAATGGATAATAGTGTGCCGCTTTCGCCCAGCGTGGCGGACTCCGTGACTACCGGCACGCCTTCGCCTATGAAGCAAAATAAAAATGCGCTGATGGATGCGCTTTTCAAGAATCTGACCCGCCTGTTCGCCTTCCTGGTGTTCATCCTGCTGGCGGCGATTCTCGTATCCCTGATCTACGGCAGCCGCGAATCGCTGGCCAAATACGGCCTGTCATTCTTGTGGCTGAATGACTGGGATCCCGTCAACCAGAACTATGGCGCCGTGGTGCCGATCATCGGCACGCTGCTGACTTCGGCCATTGCGCTGATCATCGCGGTGCCGGTGTCGTTCGGCATCGCCATCTTCCTGACCGAACTGTCGCCCACCTGGCTGCGCCGCCCGTTGGGTACCGCGGTGGAAATGCTGGCGGCGATCCCGTCGATCATCTACGGCATGTGGGGCCTGTTCGTCTTCGTGCCGGTGTTCCAGCAGTACGTGCAGCCCTTCATGATCGCCACCCTGGGAAGCGTGCCCATCATTGGCGGCATCTTCGCGGGCCCGCCGTTTGGCATCGGCATCTTCACTGCCGGCCTGATCCTGTCCATCATGATCATCCCGTTCATCGCGGCGGTGATGCGAGACGTGTTCGAGCTGGTGCCGGCGATGCTGAAGGAATCCGCCTACGGCCTGGGCAGCACGACCTGGGAAGTGATGTGGCGCGTGGTGCTGCCCTTCACCAAGTCGGGCGTCATCGGCGGCATCATGCTGGGCCTGGGACGCGCGCTGGGCGAGACGATGGCCGTGACGTTCGTGATCGGCAACGCCTTCAAGTGGTCCGGTTCGCTGTTCTCGCCGGGCAATTCGATCGCGTCGGCCTTGGCCAACGAATTCAATGAAGCGGGCGGCATCCAGAAGTCGGCGTTGCTGGAACTGGGCCTGATCCTGTTCCTGATCACGACGATCGTGCTGGCCCTGGCCAAGGTGCTGCTGGTTCGCCTGTCTGCCGGCGAAGGCAAGAAGACCTGACCCGACGCGAGCACAAGGAAAAGATCATGGCTGTATCCGTACTTAATATGCAGAATGGCATCTACCGCCGGCGCCGCGTGGTCAACCGCATCATGCTGGCGGTGTCCCTCGGAACGCTGGGATTCGGCCTGTTCTGGCTGTTCTGGATCATTCTGACGCTGCTGACCAAGGGCGCGCCCGCACTGTCGTACACGCTGTTCACCGAGATCACGCCGCCGCCGGGGCAAACCGGCGGCTTGATCAACGCGATCTTCGGCAGCGTGGTGATGGCGGGCGTGGGCACGCTGATCGGCACGCCGGTGGGCATCCTGGCCGGCACCTACCTGGCCGAATACGGCCAGCGCGGCTGGCTGGCGCCTGCGACGCGCTTCCTGAACGACGTGCTGCTGTCGGCGCCGTCCATCATCATCGGCCTGTTCATCTACGCCGTGTACGTGGCGCAGGTAGGGCACTACTCCGGCTGGGCCGGCGCGCTTGCGCTGTCGATCCTGGTGATTCCGGTGGTGGTGCGCACGACCGACAACATGCTGCTGCTGGTGCCCAACAGCCTGCGCGAAGCCGCGGCGGCGCTGGGCTGCCCCAAGTGGCGCATGATCACATTGGTGTGCTATCGGGCCGCCAAGACCGGCATCATCACCGGCGTGCTGCTGGCCATCGCCCGTATCTCGGGCGAGACGGCGCCGCTGCTGTTCACCGCGCTGTCCAACCAGTTCATGTCGTTCAACATGAATGCGCCGATGGCCAACCTGCCGGTCGTGATCTACCAATACGCCGCCAGCCCCTTCAAGGACTGGAACGACCTGGCCTGGGCCGGCGCCACGCTGATTACGCTGCTGGTGCTGGGCATCAACATCATTGCCCGCAACATGTTCCGCAAGTAAAGATCGCTTTGCCGGCGCGCATGGCGCGCCGGAGCCAAGGGAAAAGAAATGGAAAACACCGCTACCGCCGTCAAGAACAAGATCGAGGTCAAGAACTTGAACTTCTACTACGGCAAGTTCCATGCGATCCGCAATGTGAACATGTCGATCCAGGAGAAGAAGGTCACGGCCTTCATCGGCCCGTCGGGCTGCGGCAAGTCGACGCTTCTGCGCACGTTCAACCGCATGTTCGAGCTGTACCCCGGCCAGCGCGCCGAAGGCGAAATCATGCTGGACGGCGAAAACCTGCTGACCACCAAGACCGATATTTCGCTGATCCGCGCCAAGGTCGGCATGGTGTTCCAGAAGCCCACGCCGTTCCCGATGAGCATCTATGACAACATCGCCTTCGGCGTGCGCCTGTTCGAACGCCTGTCCAAGGGCGAGATGGACGAGCGCGTGGAGTGGGCGCTGAGCAAGGCCGCGCTGTGGAACGAAGTGAAGGACAAGCTGCACCAAAGCGGCAACAGCCTGTCGGGCGGCCAGCAACAGCGCCTGTGCATCGCGCGCGGCGTGGCCATCAAGCCGGAAGTGCTGCTGCTGGACGAGCCGTGCTCGGCGCTGGACCCGATTTCCACCGCCAAGATCGAAGAGCTGATCGCCGAACTGAAGAACGACTATACGGTCGTGATCGTCACGCACAACATGCAGCAGGCAGCTCGTTGCTCGGACTACACCGCCTACATGTACCTGGGCGAGCTGATGGAATTCGGCCAGACCGACCAGATCTTCGTGAAGCCGTCGCGCAAGGAAACCGAAGACTACATCACGGGCCGTTTCGGCTGATCTGGTTTCGGATCGCTTCTTGATGCAAAACGGCGCGCCTGACTGGCGCGCCGTTTTGCATTGGGGGCGGCGCGGAATCAGGAACGCTGCACGATGCGTGCTTTTGCCCGAAAGCGGCCTTCGGCCATGCGTCGGAAGTCGTTATTAATTTGGGTTTGAACGATATAGGTGTCAATCAGGGGATTGCCGGAAGAGGAGGGGCATGGGCTGTCCGGGCGGAAGAGCCTCCCGTGCAGGGTGGGATTCTGGTATAGTTGCCACCCTTCGGGGCGTAGCGCAGCCTGGTAGCGCATCTGCTTTGGGAGCAGAGGGTCGTGAGTTCGAATCCCACCGCCCCGACCAATAAAATCAAAGGCTTAGCTCAAGTATTGAGCTAAGCCTTTGTGCTTTGGGGGGCCAGCAGGGGGGCCAGCGCTAAACGGAATCCTGAGCGGGGTGCCATTCCTTGCTGTGCGGTCTGCTCTCCAGCCAAGCTGTGACTTCGCGCGCGCGCCAGCCCACAGAACGCGCGGTGAGCTTCACTGGCGAAGGGAAATCTCTTCGCTGGATAAGCTCATAGATCGTGGTCTTGGATAAGTTGAGCACTCGGACGAGATCCGCGAGGCGGTAGACGAGTTGATCGCTCATGCATGCCCACCATGCTCGGAGCCGGCGTTTTCAAGCGATTCAGCAAGCTCCAGGAGGCATTGCTCGTCCCCCGGGTCCTGCCAGCCTAGCGTCATACTGTGCCGCAAGAGGAACGCGCCATAGGCCCAGCCGCTAACCGTGAGTCACGGTGAAATCGTTCAGCCGATGATTGGGGTGTCTTGCCGATGGCGCAAGATACTGGCGCTTCTGAGACCAGCTTCCAAGGCTACTACGACGCGCGGTAGGCGCCATATCTCCCAGGGCAAGGCGCGCAGGGCCTCAGTGATTGGATTTTGAGCGTAGAGCGCCCGTAACCGGTTAGGAAGGTTAGGTTTTTCCCGGCCCCTCTCGAAATAGAAATCCGGGTACATTGAAACGAACAGTTTCTTGAGTCCGTCTATGTACATCAAATCAATTATTTCTTGTCGGCAAGGTTGGGAACGCCTGCAGCACCAATTGTCTGATCCCGGGCGTTTCGAGCGCGCGCAAGGCGAGATGGAGTTGGGTCACGACCAAGGGCCTCCTATAGAGGCCATTGAAGGCGCAATTGCACGATTCAAGCTCACTACCGTTAGGATGCCGACCGACGACCCATTCAAATCGCTTGACCATCAAGGACCAAACTTCGCCGGCACACTGCGTGTGGACAGCGGCGCAACCGCACTATGTCGCGCAGGTGCTCCAGGCGAAGTAATAGTCGAGTGGAGTTCGAAGATCGCTTTGGAGGATGGGCAGCTTGCTGGGAAAAGCCGCGCCGACGGAATAGCCATCCCTATGGAATTGCCTGCAATGATGGGGCAAGCATGGCGTGAACTCCTCCCAATGTGGAGAGACACAAGTTTTGGGTCAAGACCAAAGGTGGAGACCGCACAAAATGTCGGGTTGACAATGAGCGGCGTCGCATTGAATTTGATGCTGAATCGTACCGGGTTCGATGCGTGGCTCTTTCAGCGTGTTCCAGTGGCCTATCGCAGAGGCTTCATCGATTTGGCCGTTGGAGTCTTCGTTCTGGCGCGTGGAGGCGGATATTACCTCGACAACGCATTGCGACAGGTCGCATCGGGGTTTCGGAGGGCCGAGGCCAGCCTTCTCGAACTGCAGCCCATAAGTCTCGAAGTGCCATTTGTACTCTTGGGATTGTCTCCCTCGCCCATTGATGAACCGGATTTCGTGGAGCTAGAAGCAGTCGCCACTACGGTACGCGCGAATCCTGTTATTGAGCGTGTAATCGAGGTTCCTCATCAGTACCAGCAGGCCGTAGTGGGCATCCTGGGATACTTCGGGACATACCTCCAACAGATAGCTCCTGAACAAGCGAAATCCGCGAAAATTCGCATTGAGCAAGGCGCCGGCTTTTTGCGACTGGTGGTAGAAGCAGAGGACGGAGCTCGACATATTGTGGAACGCGCGTTTGAAGACTATCAGGGCATCGTCAGAGGGGATCTGACAGTAGATCAATTGGCTCTTTCTCCAATTGCTGCTGCAGAGCTGCGAAGCGAATTACGAATAGCGAATGCGCGGATTGATTTCCAAAAGGACATGTTGGCTGTCCAGGGGGTGGAGTTGCGTACGCTGCGTGAGTTGAGCCTCGAATTATCGAAGCGGAAGCAACCTGATCTCCACATTCAGGTGTCGGCGCAGGCATCCGCGACTACGACTATAGATACGAGCCCTCTCCTTGGAGACATCGGTAATTTGGTCGAAGCGCTTCGCTCACAGGGGGATGCAGGCGAGATCGTTCAAGAACTTGACAGTGTGGGAAAGGCTATTGAAGAGGCAGGGCGCGAACGAACGGAGCTTAGTGTTCCTATCAGACGATTGAGGGGGGTATTGGAGAAGATTCAGGTGGGCGGGACGCGGCTGCATGGTGTGTTGGAAAAAGGTGCTGGAGCTATTGAGGCTGCTCAAAAGCTGGCGCGACAGTACAACTCGGTGGCCGACTGGTGCGGGCTTCCTCAAGTTCCTCGTGCCTTCACTGGGCGCGACGTCTAGCTCTTACGAAAGTAGAGATTTTTTACTAAAACCGCAGCGTTCATGTTTCATCGAATAGATGGGCGATTGATTTCCTCGTCATTCGCACGATCTGCTCTTCGCTGTACCTTGCCCTCTTCATCTCGCTTCCCTCTTGCGTTGGAAGCTATTCTCTCAAATGCCTGTTGGTACGAATTTTTCAGAGCAGGTCAGTCGTGAGTTCGAATCCCGCCGCCCCGACCAATAAATGAAAGGCCGTTAGTGATCGCCATCACTAACGGCCTTTTCTCATTCGTGCGCCTGGCGGCGTAAGGCGTTTAGCGGATCGTCTCGGGCAGCCGGGACCAGATCGCCTCAGCCACGACCGACGGCGCGATGCCGTCCATGCCAGGGCAACCTGACGGTTCGAGAGGGTGCAAACAGGATGCATAACGCATCACGGGGCTGCATCCGAACAGTCCGATCGTCGGCACGCCATGGGCCACCGCGATATGCATGCCCATGCTGTCATTGGTGGCAAAGGCCAGGGTGCGCGCGATAAGCGCCTGGCTCACGCAAATGTCCGTGGCGTCTTGGGTGATGTCGAGCACACGGATCGATGACGGCAACGCTGCGCGGATCTCCTGTGCGATGTGCTGTACATCGCTGGCGCCGCACAACAGGAATGCCAGGTCAGGGTCGCGCTCGTGCAGAATCCGGGCGACCTGCGCAAAGGACTGCGCCGAATAACGCCGTTTTTCCGCAGAGGCGTTCAAACCAAAGCCGATCATCCGCGGCAGCCCTTGCGTGAGATGCGCGGCGGTGTTGACGGCATGCGGGGCGATTTCGAGCGAGGGATAGCGTGCCTCGTAGGGGCAGCCCACCTTGCGCAACATCGCCGGCAGCCAGGTATGGGTATCGGGATGCGGCGTGCCCTTGCGGCGAACCCAAACCTGTTCCGTGAGCCAACGCGAAAAGTGCGGATGATGCCAGCGCAGATAGCCGACACGCCGGGGAATGCCCGCCAGCCGGGCGGCCGCCGCTACATGCGAGCGGAATGTGAACAGGAAAAGCGCATCGTAAGATCCGGCCGCCAACACGCTTCTTATTTGCGCGATACGCGCTCGGCCATGCAGCTTGCTGGCGTCTTTAAGCGGGACGACTTCTTTTACGTAGGGCTGGGCGCGAAAGAGCGCCAGTGATGACTCATGCTGAGTCATTAGCAGCGTGACGGGAGCGCCTGCGTAGTCGGCAAGGGCCCGCACAAAAACCATGTTGAGGATGCCGTCGCCAATCCCCCCGGAAATGTAAATGGCAAGATTGCTTGGCGTAAAACGATCCAACGTCGACCCGTCCATATTGCTTGCCTGTGTAATAGGATGACACAACTACGCCGGGCACGAACTTGCACCCTTTGGCATCTGTTTGGCGGCAAATGCTGCGGGGGGCAACGGCGTGTTCCTTGTTGGATCCGTGTGTGGAATATTGATCCAACGGGCGTGGATTGTCGCTGATTTTCCACGCATCAGGCCTAGCCTGCCGCGTGTTTTACAGATTGGGGCAGCGGGCTTTCCCTGAATGTGGTTTCGGCGCTATTCGCTTATGTGGTTGAACTGAACCGATTCCGGTGCGATGCCACCCTGGCGAAGCCGACCGTCAAGATCTTCCTGCGTGCCGTCCCCGCTTTTCATCGAGGGCAGCTCCAGCCAATTCGCCAGCTCCCGCTTTGCCTGCGTTATTTCCGAGATACTGCCGTTGACTAGCGCCACACTTTCTCCGCCGTCAAGTTTTCGATAAGTGATTTGCGTTTTCATCTTCGCTCCTAAAGCGCCGGGCGCGTGGTTATGCTTGCGTCCGCCACGAGTATTGGGGACGTTGCGCCGTTTCCATGCTCAGCAAGTATTGTTCCGCGTCCGTGGGGCAGCGTTTGACCCTCCCGTCACGCCATGCCCGACAGTCCGTTTTGCGTCATCAGCGGGGGAAGGATGATTGGCGCATTGACGACGGCGCGTTGACCTCGGCCTGCGCGGGATAAGGCATACTGCGCGACGCCAGGCGCAGCCTTGCGCGTGAGACGCTTTCGGCGTGTTGCGCGTTGCTTCCGAAGCCGTTGCGCTGCCAGTGCAAAGAAAAAAAGTCGCGCCGTTCGATGCGCGACGTCGTCAACGAGGAGAGAGGGATGACGAAGCAGTCCAGGATTCATGGTGTATGC
The DNA here is from genome assembly GCF_012928505.1 of Achromobacter sp. Bel. Taxonomy (GTDB): domain Bacteria; phylum Pseudomonadota; class Gammaproteobacteria; order Burkholderiales; family Burkholderiaceae_B; genus Achromobacter. Next base: position 44,372 of record NZ_JABBJN010000020.1, read on the forward strand.
CGCCGGGTCGGCAGGGTGTTGCTGCCGGCCGCGCTGGCGGCGGGTTTGGTTGCGGCGCCTGCCGCACATGCCGATGAGTATCCGTCGCAGCCGATCAAGCTGATCGTGCCGTTCGCGGCGGGCGGTGGCAACGACGGGATCGCGCGTCTGCTGGGGCAATTGCTATCCGAAGGCCTGAAGCAGCCGGTGGTGGTCGAGAACCGTCCCGGGGCCGGCGGCAAGCTAGGGGTGGAGCAGGGCCTGCGGGCCGCCCCGGACGGCTATACGTTGACGCTGATTTCCAATAGCTATTCGGTCAACCCCAGCCTGTATAAGTTGCCGTTTGATCCCGTGGGCGACATGACGCCGATCGGCATGATCGCGCGCGCCCCGTTCTTCGTGTCCGTCAATCCGAAGGTGCCGGCGGAGACGTTGGGCGAATTGGTCGCCTTGGCCAGGAAGAAGCCTGGCGTGCTGACGTACGCGTCGTCGGGCACGGGCGGCATTTCGCATCTGGCGACGGAGGCCTTTCTGAAGACGGCGGGGATTTCCATGATCCACGTGCCGTACAAGGGTTCGGCGCCCGCGCTGACCGATACGGTCTCCGGTCAGGTCGACGCGATGTTGACGACGGCGGGGTCCACGTTGCCCTATCGGGCGGACAAGCGCCTGAAGGTGTTGGCGGTGACGCTGCCGCAGCGTGTGTCGTCGGCGCCGGACATTCCGACGGTGCGCGAAGCAGGGGTGCCGTATGACGTGACGGTGTGGTACGGCATTATTGCGCCCAAGGACGTGCCGCCCGCGATCCAGGCCAAACTCAATGCGGCGATCAATGCCGCGGTGGTGCTGCCTGAAATGGCGGACCGGTTGAAGGCGACGGGCGAGGCGGCCGCGCCGGGTAGCCCGCAGGACTTCCGTGACCAGATCGTCAAAGAGATTTCGCTTTGGGGCAATGTGGTGCGGGAGGCGGGCGTTACCGTCAACTGATCCGTGAGCCGGGCGCGGCCTGGCATGCCGGGGATGAGGGGGGCGCCCCTACTGGGCAGTTTCAAAAACGTAAGTCTGGCCGGACCCCTGAGACGGGTTGTACAGGGGGCACCATCCATTTACCGGGGCAACGGTGCAGTACCGGTTCTGGCCGTACACCTGGGCGACTTTCCAGGTTTGGGTGTTGTCGGCGCGTTCAAGCAGATACTGCATCCGCACCCCCCGTTCTTTCTTGTCCCGTTCGTCGATGTTCATCGTATAGCCCGGGGTAGGCGGCGTGGTGTTTCGGACGTGAGCCACGACCAGCGCGCGGGTGTCGGATTGGATGTCGACGTTCACCACCTCGCGCTCGTAGCTTTGCGTGTCGCATCTTTCTTCGCGTGCTCGATTGGCCGAGAGCGCTGGCGTCGACAATTCGCCCAGCGTCGAGCGGAACGGGCGGTACAACTCGGCCAATTCCTTGCAGACGGAGGCCGCGTATCGTTCTTCTTCGTCGCGGACGTGCCACCAGGACTTCACTGCGTCGTCGGGGGTGTTGGCCGCGATCTTCAATTGCGGCGTCGCTGCCTGCAGGCGGTTCCAAGGCGATTCTTCTTTGGAGCAGCCGACCAACACAATGGCCAGCGCCACCAGCAATGCAGGTTTTCTCACAACAACGGGTCCGGTAATGTAGGGTGGCGTCATGATACCGCTTTCAAAATAAGCGCCCGGGTATCCGCGCTTGGTGTGGCTGCCGAGACGATTTTCGTGCAAAGGGGATCGTGTTAATCTTTGTCCTATGACAATGTTGTGTCGCCGAGGCTCAAACCGTGAACGCTGGAAAAACCGCCGATATCTCTCAAACGCAACCGCTGCATGACTTGCACAACCGCTGGCCGGAAGCCGAGTCGGTCGAGGATTTCCGCCATAACCTGGCGGCGGTGCATGCGCGCATCGCGGCGGCGTGCGGCCGGGTGGGGCGCGATCCCGCCGGGGTGCGCCTGTTGCCCGTTAGCAAGACCAAGCCCGAGGTCAGCATCCGGCTGGCCCATGCGGCCGGCTGCCGCTTGCTGGGTGAGAACAAGCCGCAGGAGGCCTACCGCAAGTGGGAGGCCACGCAGGACCTGCATGATCTGCAGTGGTCCGTGATCGGCCACTTGCAGACCAACAAGGCCAAGCTGGTGGCGCGCTTTGCCAGTGAATTCCAGGCGCTGGACAGCCTGCGCGTGGCCGAGGCGCTAGAGCGGCGCTTGCAGGCCGAAGGCCGCGCGCTGGACGTGTTCGTGCAGGTGAACACCTCGGGCGAGGCCAGCAAGTACGGCCTGCATCCCGACGACGTGTCGGCCTTCCTGCGTGCGCTGCCCGGGTTCCCGGCGCTGCGCGTGCGCGGACTGATGACGCTGGCGCTGTTCTCGGCCGAGGCCGAACGGGTACGCCAGTGCTTTGTCCTGTTGCGCCATCTGCGTGATCAACTGCGGCAGGACGCGCCTGCGGGCATTTCGCTGGACGAGCTGTCGATGGGCATGTCTGGCGATTTCGAGATCGCCATTGAAGAGGGGGCGACCGTCGTGCGGGTGGGCCAGGCGATCTTTGGCGCACGGGCCCTGCCCGACAGCCACTATTGGCCGACTGCGCAAGACGACGGCGCCGACTCGTGAGCGCCGCCGACTGCTCTTGATGCGCCTGGCGCGCGCTCAGGCCACGCAGTCCACGTAATAGCGCAAGTTCCCGTCGTCGTCCCGCAGTTCCACGAACCCGTGAATGTCGGTACCGAAGCCCGGGCAGGACCGGTTGAGTTCGCGCGAGAACTTCAGGTAATCGACGATGCTCCGGTTGAAGATCTCGCCCGGGATCAATAGCGGGATACCGGGCGGGTAGGGGGTGATCAGGCTGGTGGTGATGCGGCCTTCCAGGTGGTCGATTTCGACCCGCTCGGTCTTGCGATTGGCGATGTGCGCATAGGCATCGCTGGGCTTCATGGCAGGCACCGCTTCCTTCGTGTACATCTCGGTCGTCAGGCGCGCGATGTCGCTCTTTGCGTAGATCCGGTGCACGTGCTGGCACAGGTCGCGCAGGCCCATGGCTTCGTAGCGCGGATACTTTCGGCAGAACGCCGGCAGGATGCGCCACATCGGCACGTTGCGGGCGTAGTCGTCCTTGAACTGCTGCAACGCCGTTACCAGTGAACTCCAGCGGCCCTTCGTGATGCCGATGGTGAACATGATGAAAAAGCTGTAGAGGCCGGTCTTCTCGATGATCACCCCGTGCTCGGCCAGGAACTTGGTCACGATGGATGCCGGGATGCCGTCCGCGGCGAAACGGCCGTCCATGTCCACGCCGGGGGTGACGATCGTGGACTTGATCGGGTCGAGCATGTTGAAGCCGTTGGCAAGCGGGCCGAAGCCGTGCCACGCGACCTCGTCGCCCTCGTCCGAGATGATCCACTGCGCTGCGCTGCCGATGCCTTCCGCTTCAAGTTCGTCCGGTCCCCACACCGTGAACCACCAGTCGTCCGCCGTGAATTGTTCGCCGACCTGCCGCATGGCGCGTCGGAAATCCAGCGCCTCGATGATGCTCTCTTCGACCAGGGTCTGGCCGCCGGGTTGTTCCATCATCGCCGCCGCCACGTCGCAGCTGGCGATGATGGCGTACTGCGGCGACGTGGACGTGTGCATCAGGTAGGCCTCATTGAACAAGTGGCGGTCAAGCCCGCGCGTAGCCGAGTCCTGCACCAGGATGTGGCTGGCCTGGCTGATGCCCGCCAGCAGCTTGTGCGTGGATTGCGTGGAGTACACGATGGAATCGCGCGGCCGCGCCCGCTTCTTGCCCATGGCGTGATACGTGCCATAGAACGGATGGAAGGCCGCGTGCGGGATCCATGCTTCGTCGAAGTGCAGGGCTTCCACATAGCCGTCGAGCGCGGACTTGATGATTTCGGTGTCGTAGAGGATGCCGTCGTAGGTGGATTGCGTCAGTACCATCACGCGCGGCTGGACCTGATCGGCATCCACCCCCGCCATTAGCGGATGGGCGCGGATCTTCGCCTTGATGGACTCGCGCGAGAACTCATCCCTGGGGATCGGCCCGATGATGCCCAGATGGTTGCGCGTGGGCCGCAGGAAGACGGGGATGGCCCCGGTAAGCACGATGCCGTGCAGGATGGACTTGTGGCAGTTGCGGTCCACCACCACCACGTCGCCCGGCGCTACCAGATGCTGCCAGACGATCTTGTTGCTGGTGCTGGTGCCGTTGGTCACAAAGAAGCAGTGGTCGGCGTTGAAGATGCGCGCGGCATTGCGTTCGCTGGCGCCGATGGCGCCGTTGTGGTCCAGCAGTTGACCAAGTTCCTCCACCGCGTTGCAGACGTCGGCGCGCAGCATGTTCTCGCCAAAGAACTGGTGAAAGACCTGGCCGACGGGGCTTTTTAGAAAGGCGACACCGCCCGAGTGGCCGGGGCAGTGCCAGGAATACGAACCGTCTTCCGCGTAGTCGAGCAGCGCTTTCAGGAAGGGCGGCTTGATGCCGTCCAGATAATTCCTGGCTTCGCGGATGAGGTGGCGCGCGACGAATTCGGGCGTGTCCTCGAACATGTGGATGACGCCGTGCAACTCGCGCAGGATGTCGTTCGGCATGTGGCGAACCGATTTGGTTTCGCCATAGATATAGATCGGCACATCCACATTGCGGCGGCGCACTTCGCTGATGAACAGCCGGATGTTCTGCAGCGCCGGCGCGTCTTCGGCGTTTGGCGTGAATTCTTCGTCGTCGATCGACAGGATGAAGGAACTGGCCCGGCTCTGCTGTTGCGCGAACTGGCTGAGGTCATGGTAGCTGGTGGCGCCCACTACCTCGAAGCCCTCGGTCTTGATCGCTTCGGCAAGCGCCCGGATGCCCAGTCCGGAGGTGTTTTCTGAACGGAAGTCCTCGTCGATGATGACGATGGGGAAGATGAAGCGCATGGTCTGTCCTGTATCGAGGCGACGCCAACGGCGTGGCGGTCAGCGGCTCGGGACGGCGAAGACGGGCGATCCCAGAGCCTTGTGAGGGACAAAGGCGGGATGGGACGGGGGGCTCCGGCTCAAGTTCCTATAATGTCCTGGATTATTATTATATATGTCCTAGGACAAAATTCAGACGTATGGCGTAGCTGCCTCCTGCCAAGGGGGGTTAACCCAGGCTGTGCTTGATGTCTTGGGCAAGCCGGGCGCATTGCGCCAGTTCGATGTTGGAGATCGTGATCCGCAGGCCTTTGACCGCGTCCTGGACGGCGAAGGCATCTCCGTGGCGGACCAGCCAGCCTTGCCGGGCCAGCGCCAGAGCAATCGCCTGGTCGTCGGTCTGCAGCGGCACCCAAAGATTGAGGCCGTCGCCTTGCGCCAGGAAATCGATGTCCTGGGCGCGCAGGGCGTCTTCCAGCGTCTTTCGGCGGCGGGCATAGTCGGCGCGGGCCTGCGTAAGCAACGCGACGGTCGCGGGCTGTGTGAGCTGGACTTCGACAATGTCCTGCAGCAGGTGGCTGACCCAATTCGTGCCGGTGGCCAGTCGCAGGCGCAGTTGGCGGGACGTGGCGGAATCGCTTGCTACCGCGGCGAGCCGGACATCGGGGCCCAGCGCCTTGCTGAAGGAACGGATCAACGCCCAGCGGTAGGCATTGTCGGGAATCGGCGAATGGTAGGCGGCGTTGGACAGCAGCGCGAAGTGGTCATCCACGATCACCATGACGTCCGGATGCTTGGCCAGCAGGCGTGACAGCGCGCGTGCCCGTTTGTCGCTCAGGTTGCAGCCCGTGGGATTGTGGGCGCGCGGGGTGATGATGACGGCCTGCGCGCCCTTGGCCAAGGCCGCCTCCAGCCCGTCAGCCTGCATGCCTTGCGCATCGACGGGAACGCCGATGGTTTGAAGCCCGATGGTCCGCAGGGTGTTGATACTGCTGAGGAAGCAGGGATTCTCCACGGCCACCTTGTCGCCGGCCACCAGATAGGCGCCCAGCAGCCGCTCGATGGCATCCACCGCGCCGTACGTCAGGTCGATATCGAAACGGGCAGGGGCGTCGGGCTGGAACCATGTGCGCAGGTGGTCTTCCAGCCCCGCATTGATGGTGGGCTCGCCATACAGCCGGGTCTTGTAGGGACGCAGACGCAGCGCGGCGTTGGCGTCCGGTAGCCAGGCCGGGTTCGGGTTGCCGCTGGCGAAATCGGTCAGCGGGGAATTGGCCAGGGTGCCTTCCTGTTCGCCGGCCTGGAATGGGTCGCGGATGAGGGTGCCCAGGCGTCCTTGCGTCACCGCAATGCCTGCGGTGACAAGCCGCCGGTAGGCGGCGGCGACCGTATTGCGGTTCACGCCCAGGTCCACTGCCAGATCCCGCACGGGCGGCAGGGATGCCCCCGCGGATAACTGCCTGGACAGCGCCAGGGTGCGCACGCAGTCGTAGATCTCCGCCGCGGTCTTGCCGTGAATTTTCATATCGTCCTGGGACAGTTCTTGGAATCAGGCAGGCCAGAAGCCATTTCGTCCTGTCTGTCGCGCCTGGGCTGATTTTGCCATAGGCGCGCTTGCTCGCCGGTGCGCCGCATGGGGCGCCGGGGCGCGGGCGGTTCCCTGATTCAGGTGTGGCACGGCGTCGCCTCGCGCAACCGGTTGCGCCCTGATCTTCCGCGACCGGACGCGTTCTGGAGTACGCCTGCCGTGCCCACGGGCTGAGGTATCCTGTGGAGCATCGCCGATGTACGCCCCGCGCGGCTCAACTCGAAGAGGTCTATGCATGAGAATGCCATTGCTGTTCTTGGCCGCCGTCGTGGCCGGTTGCGCCAGTTCCGGTCCCGATGCCGGCAACGCGGTCGACCCGGCGAAAGTGCAGGCGATCAAGATCGATGTCACGACCTACGATGAACTCGTCAGGGACTTCGGGCCGCCGCTGTCCCAGCATTTCGACCCCGAAGGCAAGCTCACGGCGACTTGGTTCTACGTCAACACCGGCGCCTATGACGCGATTCAGGATCAGCAGAAATTGACGGTCATGTTCAATAAGGACCGCACCGTCAGGGCGTATGACAACACGTCGGGAATCAAGGGCGGGGCCATGCCTGGCCGTTAGCCCCCCGGGCAAAGTCTGCCGGCTGGTGGCTCTAGCCGGCAGATGGGTTCAACAGATGCATCCCGGTCCGTCTCACAAACTCTTCATACGTGATCGGCGGGCCTTCCTTTGTGCTGGCGCTGTTGGACTGCCAGTGCACCCACGAGCGTCCCGTCGTGGCGTCGTACACGAGCTTGAAGAGATGGCTGGGCACCGCCACGCCGGATCCGATCGTCTTGGGCCTGTCGCCGTAGACCGGGCCAGTGAAGATGTAGACATCGCCCGGCGCGCGCATGACGTATTTGCGCGTGTCTTGCTCGATGCGGCTCCACGCCCCGCTATTGTGTATCTGGTCCTGGGGCACCATATTGGCCAGCGAGAAGCTTTGCGCCATGGTGTCCTTGGAATACATGTCCGCGGCGGGCGCCATGTGGCCGCGCGAATAGCCGGACCCCCGGTAGTCGTCCAGATTGGCGCGCTCCGCGTTGGGCAGGCGTGCTTCGGCGTAGAACTTGTCGGTTCGCTGCAAGCCTTGGGCCTGGGTCAGCATTTTCCGGTTCAGCCGTTCGGCGACGAATACCGATGTCTTGGTTTGGCCGTTGTGCAGGATGGCGAAGCCGGAAAAGCAAAGTTCGCGCAAATTCTGACGCGCGGGGACTGCAGGCAGGTTGCCCCGTGGGAAGAACTGCGGACATTCCGCAAATCGCGTCTGGGTCAGCGCGCCGTTTTGCGCCGCCACGGGCGCGTAGGTCTCCTGGGCGGGCCAACCCAATCGGTCCAGGATGGCTTGCGGCGTGAACTGCGCCGGCCATTGCGGCTTCAGGACATAAGTGGCTGCGCCGAAACTCGCCAGCGACGAGAGAAGGAGGGCTCGCAGGAATCGATAAGCGCGATTGCCCGCTTTGGATTGGGACCGGGCTGCCGGGCGTCTTTTGGTTGAAGCTGTTTTTTTCGCGCGAGTCATGCTGCCTGTGTGTTGCTGCAGGCCGGCGCCTTGGTGAGGCCGGCACGTCATCGGATTGTAGATGACGTGCCGCGCGGCCCCCTACAGCACCAGCTTGAAGCCGATGGCCAGCATCGCGACCCCGACGCAGCCGTCCAGTACGCGCCAGGCTTTTGGGTTGGCGAAGAAGGGCCGCAACAAGCGCGCGCCGTAGCCCAGCGTGAAGAAGAACACGAACGACGCCGACATGGCGCCCAGCGCGAACGCGGTCTTGGCGTCTTCGTATTGGCTGGAGATCGACCCCAGCAGCACCACGGTGTCCAGATAGACGTGCGGGTTCAGCCACGTGAAGGCCAGGCAGGTGGCCAGCGTGGCGGCCAGGCCCGCCGTCTGTTTTGTGGAGGGCGACAGGCTGTCGTGCTGCGTACGGAAGGCCGAACGCAAGCTGCGCGCGGCGTAGACGAAGAGGAATAGGGCGCCGCCATAGCGCATGGCGGGTTCCAGCCAGGGCAGGGTGTCGACGGCCAATCCGAACCCGGCCACACCGGCGGCAATCAGGATCGCGTCCGACACCGCGCAGGTCAGACAGATGGCGAAGACGTATTCCTGACGGAGCCCCTGCCGCAGGACGAATGCGTTTTGCGCACCGATCGCGAGGATCAGGCCAAGACTGAGCAGGAAGCCGGGAATGAAGGCGGTTGTCATGGATCACCCTGTAAAAGGGCGACAGACTAGCCTGTGCGGGAAGATTAGAAAAACTAAATAGCCTAAACCAAGTTCAGTTCTGCTTAACGAACCGCGCCGTGCGTGCGCAGCTTAATGCGGGCGTGCCGCTGCCAGGGAAGCATTCAACGTCTGCAACTGGGTTTGCAGGGATTCCAGCAGCAGCTGGATCTGTTCGGAGGTCAGCGCGTAAACCCGACCGCCATCATCGCCCAGCCTGTCACCGGCAGGACCGCCTCGCCATCCTTGAAATCTCTGTCCAGCATCTTGATGTTCCTCTTCCCGGTTACAGGCGGCTGCCCGTGCGGGAGGGGATTTTATGCGTTCAGCTTAATGTAAGCAATGGACGGACGCTACGATAGCCGTTCGGGGGCCTCCCTCCCTGCCTGTATCGAGATGCGGTGCGAACGGACGGTGGCGTACTTCCGTTTCCGAAATGCGAAGCACGCAACCGTCGCCAATGGTGCGGGCCGCTTAGCCGCCGCCTTGCTCTGCCGCACGCAGCAGACCGTACAGCTTGTCCTTCAACTGCAGCTTTTCCTTTTTCAGCACCTCGATGTTGGTGCCGGAACTCGGCACGATGCCGTCTTCCATATTCTTGATTTCCTGGTCCAGATCGTTATGACGTTGAAACAAGGCCGAGAAATGCGCATTCTCGGATTTCAGCTGGGTAATGAGTTGGCGATATTCAGGGAACATTGGGGCCTCTCTTAGGTACCAGTTGACGGGACCGGTGTCGCGCCAGGCACGACGCGCATCGGCGTCAATTCCATGACACGCCAACGCCTGCGCGTTGTCAACCAAAGGGCCGGTGCGTCCCGCGCCCCGAATTGACGCGACGCAAGCGCGGCGCGGCGCTAGCGAATCTGTCTCGCATGCTCACGTTTCATTACATAGGTGTTTCCGCCCGGCGATACACTCGCTACCCCGTGGTCAGCCATGAAAGTGACATGAAACAGCGCGTGCCCCTCTATCGGCAGGTCTTTGAACTCTTTAGGCAGGACGGACGTATCCACGCGGGTACGGGAATGATGAGCGGCGTGATTGCGCTGTTTCTGGCCATCCTGGCGGTGCTGGGCGTGCTGGCCTTTCACTTTCCGGCCTACCTGACCACGCCGGAACTACGCGCCTTCTATTCCGTGGATGCGATGCGCACGCTGCTCTTCGGCGCGCTGCTCGTTTCGGGTTCGATCGCCCTGGCCAACACGGTGCTGGGTCGCCAGCGCTGGCTGAACATCTCCGCCTTCGTGCTGGTCTGCTGCGCGGTCGCGGCCGGCGGCAGCCAGGTCGTGGTGACGACGACCAATACCGGCAACCACCCGTACCTGGGCCTGGACTGGTTCATCCTGGATTTGCTGGCCTCCAGCACGGTCTTCATCATTTTCGAGAAGTTGACGCCTTTGTATCCGGGTCAGCCGGTATTCCGCGGCGAATGGCAAGTGGACATGAAGCACTTCCTGTTCAACCACCTGTCGGTGGGGGCCGTGCTGCTGTGCATCAACTTCTTCATCCATCGCCTGTTCTCGTGGGCGGCATACGAGCCCCTGCAGGCCGCGATCCAATCCATGCCGTATCTGCTGGAGCTGTTCGTCGCCGTGCTGGTGGCGGATCTGGCGCAGTATGCGGCGCACCGGGTCTACCACGAGGTGCCCGTCATGTGGCGCTTCCATGCCGTGCACCACAGCACGCGCACGCTGGATTGGCTGGCGGGTTCGCGCCTGCATATCGTAGAACTGCTGATCACGCGCGTCGCGGTGCTGGGCGTGCTGTTCGTGCTGGGTTTTTCGAAGGCGGTGCTGGACGCCTACATCATCATCGTCGGTTTCCAGGCCGTGCTGATCCATTCGAACGTGAAGCTGCCATGGGGATGGTTGCGCTACATCATCGTGACGCCGGACTTTCATCACTGGCACCATTCGTCGGACACCGAAGCGATCGACAAGAACTACGCGGCGCACTTCTCGTTCATTGACTACATTTTCGGCACCGCCGTGCGTGGCGTCGGCAAGCGCCTGCCCGAGAATTACGGCATCTTGGACAACGACATGCCGGGCTCTTTCCTGGCGCAGCAGGCGTATCCCTTCCTGCGCAAGAAGTAAGCGCTTGCCCGTCCGGGCCGTTGCGCCCGGACGGCGCCTTCTACAGCATCTTGACCGCGCGCCCGATGAACTGGATGGGCCCGGTGGGCTTGCCGATCGGCGAACCGGTCTTGGGTTCCAGCGTCAGCTCGAAGAGCTGATTGGGTTCCAGCGGCGGCAGCTTGTCCAGCGGGATGCGGACCGCCTCACCCGGTTTGATCAGGCCCAATGACACGGGGCCGGCCCAACCGTCGGCCTTGGTCCAGAATTCCAGCGCGCGGTCCGCCGGGACTTCGGTGGCGGTGAGCGGCGCCAGTTGCACGGCGTTCTGGCCGGCCTGAGCCTGCACCACCCAGCCTGGCGCCTGCGATTGCGGCGCCACCAGCACCACCACGTACTGCGCGGGCCCCGGGGCGGTCGCAGGTCGTAGCGCCAGCGTGCTGCCCAGGATCAACACCGCGGCCATGCCGCCGACGGCCAGGCTGCGCCAGAAGAACAGGCTGTCCCAAAGGCCGGACGTGGGGCGGGCGGTCGAAGGCTGGCGTCGGGCGGTTTCCGCATCAAGCGTGCGGGTGATGCGCGGCCACAGACTGGCGGGCGGTTCCACGGGGGCGGACAAGTTCGCAAGCGGCAGCAGCCGTTCTTCCCAGCGGGCGATGGCATTGCGCAACGCGGCGTCGTGCGGCAGACGGGCTTGTACCTCGCAGCGCGCCTGGGCAGACAAGGTGCCCAGCACATATTCGCCCGCCAGGTCGTCCAGGCTATCGGGGGATTCGTGGGCGGCGGTCATGCCAGGCACTCCTTAAGCGCTTGCAGGCTGCGCTTGATCCAGGCTTTGACGGTGCCAAGCGGCGCCCCCAGGCGCTGGGCAATCTCGCTGTGGGACAACCCTTCCACATACGCATGCAATACGCAGTTGCGGCGCACGGGTTCCAATTGTTCCAGGCACGGGCCGATCTGGCCGGCGCTGGCGCGCCAGTCGAAGGCGTCGCGCGTGTCGTGCCAGGCTTCGATGGCGTCGCGGGCGTCCAGGGCGGCAGCCGTATCTTCATCGACGCCGGTCTCGCGCGCCGTGTCGCGCAGCGCGTTCAGCGCCAGGTTGCGGGTGATGCTGTAGACCCAGCCGCGCCCCGACCCGCGGGATGCGTCGAAGCTGCCCGCCTGGTTCCAGATCCTGACGAAAGCGTCATGCACGATGTCCTCGGCCCAAGCGCGGTCGCGCAGCAGTCGTTGGGCCACGCCCAGCAGGCGCGGGCCTTCTTGCCGGTAAAGGGCTTCCAGCGCGGGCCGGCGGCCGGCGGCGCACTCCTTGATGGCAGCTTCGTAATCGAAATCCGGGGTCAGGCGGTTCGGCATGCGAGAGCGAGAGCGGAAAGTGGGCGGCCGTGCGGACAAGGTACGCACGGTGGTCGGTTGCGCCATCTTACCGGACTCTCTTGACGCCGCCCGGGCCCGCCGTCGCATGCGGCCGGCCCGGGTGCGGCGTTTAGTTCGCCTTCCAGAAGATGTAGTTGGCCTGGTATTGCACCTGGGTCTTCTGACCCAGCGTGGCCGGCGTGCACGGCGTCTTCGGCGCCACGCCGCCCTTGAGCGCGACGCGCTGGATATACGTGACCCCCGTCAGGGCACCCGCACCCACGACGGGATTGGCCTTCACCAATTGATAGGGCAGGTTGCCGTCGCCCGATGGCGCAACCGCCACCTGCGTGCCGGTCAGCTTGGACCCGTCCATGGCTTCCCACGTCGCCGGCGGGCCGTAGTAGGTCCCCACTTGCTTGCCCTGGCGGTCGTTCAAGACCGCCTTGGGGCCGGCGAAGACCCATTCGGTCTGGCTTTTCATGTCGGCCTTGGCGCGGCATTCATAGGTGATTTCACCCACGCCTACGGTTTCCCAGGCCACCTTGTTGCCCGCGGGCACCTGGACACTGGCGGGCAGGTCGGTCTGCGAATAGGCCATGGACTTGGCGCTCATCGTGCCGCAAGCGGCAAGGAGCGACACGGCGAACAGGCCGGCAACGGTGGGAATGCGATTCGAACGTTGGGTCTTCATGAGTGGTCTCCAGCGGCGTGAAAGTGCCTGTAGACGACGCGCACGATGCGCGCCGGTACAGGTACTACACGCGGGAGGCCACATTGGATGCAGGCCGGACGCAATTATTTTGCATCCGGCCTGAGGGGCAGGGGCGGGATTACTTGGCCGACCGGTTGGCCGAGTACGAGGCCATCAGATTGCGGTAGTCGGGGATGTGGTTGGCGAACAGCGTGCCCAGGCCCTCGACGTCATTGCGCCAGTCGCGGTGCAGTTCGCATGCCACGCCGAACCACGACATCAGTTGCGCGCCGGCTTGCTCCATGCGGCTCCAGGCGGCGTTGCGGGTGACTTCGTTGAAGGTGCCCGAGGCATCCGTCACGACGAACACGTCGAAGCCTTCTTCCAGGGCCGACAAGGCGGGGAACGCGACGCACACTTCGGTGACCACGCCGGCGATGATCAGCTGCTTCTTGCCGGTGGCCTTGACGGCCTTGACGAAGTCTTCGTTGTCCCATGCATTGATGTTGCCGGGGCGGGCGATATAGGGCGCTTTGGGGAATTTGTCCTTCAGTTCCTGGACCAGCGGGCCGTTGGGGCCATCTTCGAAGCTGGTGGTCAGGATCGTGGGCAGCTTGAAGTATTCAGCCAGGTCGGCCAGGGCCAGCACGTTGTTCTTGAACTGGTCGGGTTGGAAATCGCGCACCAGGGAAAGCAGGCCGGCCTGGTGGTCAACCAGCAGGACGGCGGCTTCGTTCTTGTCCAGCTTCACATAGGGTTTGGTCATGGTTTGCTCCGTTATGTCGTCAGGTCGTGGTGCGCGGTGTTGGCGCGGGGTTGAACACGTGAGTGCATGAACAGAATTCTAAATACAAGCCAACAACCCCGGTAGATGGGATTTTCGCGTCTCAGCGTTCTATAAATCGGACGATGCGAGGCCGCTTTTCAGGAAAGGAATGCCGTGGCGTTGCTGGGTCTCGTATTCGCGCCGGGCACTTTCACGGTACTCCGCACTCATGAAATCCAGAAGTTCGCGCACAGCCGGCAACAACCCTCGCCGCGAGGGAAACACGGCATGGACGGCGCCTGGCTCTGGATACCACGGTGCCCCGATCGGCACCAGCGTGCCTGCATCCAGTTCATCTCGGATCATCATCAGGGGCAGGGCCGCCACGCCCACGCCGCGCAGCGTGGCCTGCTTGAGCGCCAGCATGTCGTCCGTGACCAGGCGAGGGGTGAACGGCACGTTCTGCCGGGCGCCGTCGGGGCCATCCAGGCGCCACTGGCATTCGCGCTGCTCGGTGCCCAGCGCCAGCGTGGGCAGCTGGCTGATCTGGCTGACGTCGGCGCCGTCGGGCAGCGTGCGCGCCAGCGCCGGGCTGGCCGCGAGGCTCTGGCAACTGGTGCCCAGGTGCTTCATCACCAGGTCGCTGCTTTCAATGGGACCGAAGCGCACGCGCACCGCCAGGTCGAACCCCTCGCGCAGCACGTCGACCGGGCGGGAAAAGCTCTTGAGGTACACATGCACCTTGGGGCACTTTTCCATGAAGCGCGCCACGACATCGCCCAGGAAGTAATAGATCAGCGCGGGCGGCGCGCTCATGCGGATCGTGCCTTGCGGTTCGGCGTGGGTGCGGTCGATGACGTCCTGCGCGGCTTCGGCGCCGGCCAGCATCGACAGGCATTGGTCGAAGTACTCCTGGCCCAGTTCGGTCACGGCGAAGGTGCGGGTGGACCGCTGGATCAGGCGCACGCCCAGGCGGTCTTCAAGCAGGGCGATGCGGCGGCTGAGCCGGGACTTGGGAATGTCCAGGGTGCGCCCGGCCGGCGCGAAGCCGCCGTTCTTGACGACCTGGACAAAGTAATAGAGATCATTCAAGTCGTGCATGGACTTTCCGCTGTTCTGATAATGGGACGTAGCGGGGAGCATATAACGCTCGCCACGTCCCCAGGCGGAAAGCCTGCGGGCAAGTTCCTTTGCCGACCCTGGCGGGATCAGGCCGGCGCGCCGGCCGACTCCTCTTTCCAGCGCTGCTTGTCGCGTAGCGGCGGCGTGCCGAACAGGCGGCTGTATTCGCGGCTGAATTGCGACGAACTTTCATACCCGACGGCGTGCGCGGCCAACGCGACGCCAGCGTCGTCGCTCAGCATCAGGCGGCGTGCTTCCTGCAGCCGCAGGTGCTTTTGGTATTGCAGCGGGCTCATCGCGGTGGCCTGTTTGAAATGATGATGCAGCGACGACACGCTCATGTGCACGTCGCGGGCGATCTCCTCCACGCGCAGCGGCTGGGCGTAGTTGTCCCGCAGGATGCGGATGGCCTTGGCCACGCGGTTGAGCTGGCTGTCCTGCAGCACCGTCTGGCGCAGCACTACGCCCTGGCCGTTCATCAGCAGACGGTAGAGCAGTTCGCGCTTGACCATGGGCGCCAGGATGGGGATGTCGCGCGGGGTGTCCAGCAGCCTCAGCAGCCGCAGCACGACGTCCAGCAGGGACCCGCCCAACGGATTGACGCACAGCGCGCGCGACGCTTCGGCCGGCAACAGGGGCGGCAGGTGCTCGTCGCTGATCAGTTCCGCGATCTCTTCCGGGTTCAAGTCCAGCCGCAGGCCCAGATAGGGCAACGTCGGACTGGCGACCGATACCTTGGCCACCACCGGCAGGTCCACGGACGAGATCAAGTAGTGGAAGGGATCGTATTCATAGGATTCGTCGCCGATCAGCACGCGCTTGGACCCTTGGGCAATGACCGCCAGCGCGGCTTTTTGCAAGCCGGGTTTGGCGCCGGTGGGCTGCGACAAGCGGTGCAGGTACAGGCCCTCGATGGGCGTATCCAGCGACCCCTCCAAGTCCCCCGTCATCCGGTCCAGCGTGCAAAGCAGTTCGCGTCGCGCTGGCTCGTAGGCGATGTCCAGGGGGGCGGCGCTGGCGAAATCTCCGGGTCGAACGGTAGTAATAGGCATGGAGGCTCCTGAAGGCGTACCGCCCGCGCGGGCGACCGGCGGGGCAAAGGATTAAGCGGGCTCCAGTGTATGCCCAGCAACGGCGGGCTGGACAGTCGTGATTTCGGGGTGTGTAGAAATGGGCAAAAAGTTTGGAGGATCGGGCGCATGCCTGATCCTCTGCCGCTACTGCCAGAGAATCAGGCAAAAAAGGGGCAGGATCAAGCAGCGCGCGGGCCGCCTTCCGGACGCATACTGTCTGCACCCCGGCAAGCCAGCGTCCGGCGCCCCATTCCGGGGCGCGCAGGCCCGGCTGCCGCCAGAAGGAGTGCAATCATGCGGTACAAGAAATTCGGCAGCACCGGCCTGTTCGTCTCGGAACTCTGCCTGGGCACCATGACTTTCGGCGGTGAAGGCGAACTGTGGAGCAAGATCGGCGACCTGCAGCAAGAGGACGCGAACCGGCTGGTGGGCCGGGCATTGGATGCGGGCGTCAATTTCATCGACACGGCGGACGTGTATTCCGAAGGCCGGTCGGAAATGATCACCGGGCAGGCGTTGCGTGACCTGAAGGTGGCGCGCGATGACGTGGTCATCGCCACCAAGGTCTTCGGCCAGACGGGCGCCGGCGTGAACGCGCGGGGCAATTCGCGTTTCCACATCATGGACAGCGTCAAGAAAAGCCTGTCGCGCCTGCAACTGGACCATATCGACCTGTACCAGATCCATGGGTTCGACCCGGCCACGCCGGTCGAGGAAACCGTGCGCGCCCTGGACACCCTGGTGCAGCACGGCCACGTGCGCTACGTGGGCGTTTCCAACTGGGCCGCCTGGCAGATCATGAAGGCGTTGGGCATCGCCGAACGCCTGGGGCTGGCGCGGTTTGAATCGCTGCAGGCCTATTACACGATCGCGGGTCGCGACCTGGAACGCGAATTGGTCCCCATGCTGCAAAGCGAAGGGGTGGGCCTGATGGTGTGGAGCCCGCTGGCTGGCGGCCTGCTCAGCGGCAAGTACGGCCGCGACGGGTCGGCCGAAGCCGGCAGCCGCCGGGCCGCGTTCGACTTTCCGCCGGTCGACCGCGACCGCGCCTATGACAGCATCGACGTCCTGAAAACGGTGGCCGATGCGCGCGGCGTGTCGGTCGCGCAGGTGGCCCTGGCCTGGTTGCTGCACCAGCAGGTGGTGACCAGCGTCATCATCGGCGCCAAGCGTGTCGATCAGTTGGACGACAACCTGGCAGCCACCGGCATCCAGCTGACGCAGGACGAACTGGCCGCGCTGGACAAGGTCAGTGCGCTGCCGCCCGAATATCCCGGCTGGATGCATGTGCGCCAAGGCGAATTCCGGCGCAAGCAACTGGCCGAATCGGGCGCGGCGTAAGCGCGGCGGCGTTCAGGACTGGACGGGGGACCAGGCAGTCCAGATCGGGGGGCGATGCTGGCGATGGCCGCGCGTAATTGCGCCCTGAGCAGCATTCGTGGGGAAAGCCAAGGGCAACCTCGGTGCGGCATCTGCGGCCGGCAATCTTATCGCGCAAGGCGCTAGTAGAATCGGTGCAGCGGCAACTCCGAAGATTTCCCATGAGCGACTCCTTTTCCCCCGATGAATCACGCGCGCTGCGCGAGCATGGCATTGCGCTGTTCGCGGATCGCGTCCTGATCGCCGTACAGCCGCCCTTAGCCGAGACGCGCATCGCTGAAATCGAATCGGCCTGCGCTGGCCCCTTGCCGAACGCCTTGCGCGACTTGTGGCGCCTGACCGCAGGCGGTGAACTCGCCTACGATCTGCGCGCAACAATGGACGGCAATGCAGAGGCGCTGAGCTGGGCCGAATTGTTCTATGACGGCAGCGACCACTACCGCGATCTGCAAGGGTGGATCGAACACGAGCAAGCGTGCGCCGAAGAGGCGGCCGAAGAAGACGGCGAAACCTGGAACGGCACGCTGCGCTATCTGCCCATCGGCGGTTTCGAGTATTGCGACCGCATCTATGTCACCGTCGAACCGGACCCGCGCGCAGGCAGCATCGTGGCGTGGAAGAAAGGCTTGCCGGGCTGGACCCATGCCTTGCAGCAGGACGGCATCGCGACCATTGCGCCGGATCTGCACGCGGCATTCGCCGCGCTATGCCTGGAGACGGACCCGGACCAAGACGAGGACAGCCCCGGCGTGCGCGTACTGGAGTATCTGGACGAGCGCGTGTCGGACCACGGGATGCCGCAGGCCCTGGCGGATAAAGTGACCGCGTTCTACCTGCGTGCGCGGGTGGACTGGCGCGGTCCGTTGGCGGCCGGCACGTTGCTTGCGTCACCGTACCTGGCCGGCCTGGCCTTGCAACATGCGCTGGCCCACGATGACGCCGCGCTGGTGCAGCAATTGGCCGGGCAGGGCATGTCTTTTGATCTGCCGCTGCGCGGCAGCGCCAAACCGGTCGAAGTCGCGTTGATGCAGCACGCCTATGCGGCGACCGACGCCCTGCTGCGCGCCGGCGCTCCCGTCAGCCCCACGGCGATCCATCGCCTGGACGGCAAACCGTCTCCCGAATTGGTTCAGGGCCTGCTCGCCCATGGCGCCGTCGCCGACGCCTTGGGCGTGGCGCGCTGCGTGGCCTGCGGGTCGCCGGAGGCCGCGCGCCTGGTCGCCCAAGCCTGCGCAGCAGGCATTGAAACCGCTTACGCCGACGTGCGGGATTCCATGGCCAATAGCTACCAGGAAGACCTGCGTCGCGTGCGCGCGGGCAAACTCGGCCATTATCTGGGGGCCGAGGGCCTGGCCGAGCGCGTCGCCAACCTGCGGGCGTTCTCGCTGTGACGTTCAACGATCCTGTTATGAAGGAACAAGGGTGGCCATTCCGTATTTGCGGCGGCTGACGGCTGTCAGCCGCAGCCCGCAAGCCAACCGGCATCTTGCCTACTTCCTGACCTTCACCGCCGGGGCGGTCAATGCCGGCGGCTTCCTGGCCGTTCAGCAATACACCTCGCACATGTCGGGCATCGTCTCGATGATGGCCGATCACATGGCGTTGGGCGGCATGATCGTGGTGCTACAAGGCCTGGCCGCCTTGCTCTCCTTTCTGGCCGGCGCGGCCAGCTCCGCGTTCCTGATCAATTTCGGCCGGCGTTCCCACCTGGCCAGCGAATACGCCTTGCCGCTATTGCTCGAAGCCGCGCTGCTGCTGGGCTTCGGCTTGCTGGGCGCCAACCTCGAGACCTTGCGCTGGTTCTACGTGCCGGGCACGGTCATGCTGCTGTGCTACATCATGGGCCTGCAAAACGCGATGATCACCAAGGTGTCTCGGTCCGAGATCCGCACGACGCACGTAACGGGCATGGTGACCGACATCGGCATCGAACTGGGCAAGCTGTTTTACTGGAACGTAGCCAAGGGCGATGCCCAGACCATGCCGCCCGTGCGGGCAGACCGTACGAAGCTGACCGTGCTGAGCCTGATGGTGACGCTGTTCTTCGTGGGTGGCGTGACGGGCGCCTATTCGTTCTTCCACTTCGGCTTCGGGTCGACCTGGCCGTTGGCGCTGCTACTGACGCTGCTGGCGGTGGTGCCGATCGCAGACGACATTCGCAATTTCATCCACCGCGCTTAGCCACAGCGCTATCGCTTCGCTTTGCTCGCGGTCGAGTAGGACAGGAAGACTTGCAGCGCTGCCAGCGTTTCGTAATGCAGACGCTTCAGCCTGGCGTCCTTGACGGGGTCGATCACGGCATACCCCTTCGCGTCCACCGGATAGGCCTCGCCCAGCAAGCGGGCGATATCGATCTGGTAGTAGCTGGCATCGCCGTACGGCCGTTTGCCGTCGATGTACGGCATCGGCCAGAAGCGTTCACCTTCGCGCAGCACGGCCTGCAGCGACTTTGCATCCACTTCGCGCCAGACCGCGGCACGCAGCAGCGTCAGATGCGCCGGTTGCAGCGTGAACCCGCCTTGCGCGTCAACACCGCTTTCCGGGAAGTCGAACGCCTCCTTCATTTCGGCCGGCACGGCGTAGCGCCCGGGCCGCATCATGCCTAGCGACCCCACATAGTGGGGCAGCAGACGGCACACTTCCGCCAGGCGGCGAATGGCCAGCGCGCCGTCCGTGGTCTTGAGCGCTTTGCATGCGATGGCTAGCGTGTCGGCGCCACCCAGCAGCGGTTGCTCGAAATCGACGGTGGGCGCGCCGGATTCGACGGGCATCCACAGCACGCGCAGCAGGCGTACCAGAGCCGCATGTTGGCCGGTATAGGCCAGGGTGCCGGAAGGCGCCGCATACACCTGTTGGATGATCGCGTCGCGTGCGGGCGAGGCAATGGCGCGCAGTGGGGACACGGTCAGGCCGGCCAGGGCCAGCAGCAGCGTCCGGCGGGTTATCGGATTTCCGGGCATCGGGCGCTCACTTCGGCATGCTGTTGAGTTCGGACTCGGCCAGCGGGTATCCGGGTTGCAGGCGCAGCGCTGCTTCATAGGACAAGCGGGCGTCGCTTAAACGGCCGAGTCTGCGCTGCAGGTTGCCCATATTGGTCAGGATCAGCGCACTGGCGGGTTTGGCTGCAACGGCCCTCTGATAGGCTTGAAGGGCTTGCGCCTCGCGGTCCAAGGCGTCCAGCAGCGAGGCCTGCAGGTTGTAGCCGATGCTCCAGTCGGGAAAGCGCCGGGTGAGTTCCTGCGTGGTGGCCAACGCGTCAGGCAGGTCGGACCGTTCGGCTTGCGCGCCGGCCAGGTTGACGTAGCCCCACTTGTTGTCGGGGTTCAGCTTGATGGACCGGGCGATCAGGTCTTGCGCGGCGGCGGGGTTGCCTTGCTGGCTTTGGAGCTTGCCCAGGAAGAGCAAGACATCCGCATTGTTCGGGTCCTGCCGCGCCATCTCTTCGCCGATGCGCTGCGCTTCCTGGCGATTACCGGCGCGCAACGCCGCGGAGACCTGCGCGTTCAGTTCCTGCATGGCGGGCGGCAACTGCCGGATGCGTGCGCGCAGCGCCTCGTTCTCGGCCTGTAGTTCGGTTTGATACGCATGATCCAACTGGGACGCGGATTGCGCCAAGGCGACGGGCGGCGTCAGAGAAAGCGCCAGCGCAAGTAGCGGCAGACACAGCAAAACAGACGTCAGACGGCGGCGCAGGGTCGCAAGCATGAGGGCGGCGGCTCCGAAGGGAAAGGGCAGGGGCCCTACGATACCGGAACCGCGGCCGCCCGCAAGAGCAAGCCCGACGGTATCGCCGGGCTGCCCTGCGCCATGGGTGTGCCGGCGCAATCACTTCGGCATCAGCACCGTATCGATGACGTGGATCACGCCGTTGGACTGGTAGACGTCATAGGTGCTGATCGTGGACACGCCTCCCTTTTCGTCCTTCAGGGTCAGGTTGTGCTTGCCGTTCATCATCACCCATAGCTTGCCGCCGCTGGCGGTGGCCAGTTCCGCCGAGCCGCCGCCCTTCTTGACCTTGGCCGCCAGCGCGTCGAAGTCCAGCTTTCCGGGCACGACGTGATAGGTCAGGATCTTGGTCAACGTCGCCTTGTTCTCAGGCTTGACCAGCGTGTCGACGGTGCCGGCCGGCAGTTTGCCGAAGGCGGCGTTGGTCGGGGCGAAGACGGTGAACGGGCCCTTGCCTTGCAGCGTGTCCACCAGGCCCGCGGCTT
This sequence comes from Achromobacter sp. Bel, assembly GCF_012928505.1. Classification (GTDB taxonomy): domain Bacteria; phylum Pseudomonadota; class Gammaproteobacteria; order Burkholderiales; family Burkholderiaceae_B; genus Achromobacter. The sequence continues at coordinate 65,736 of NZ_JABBJN010000020.1, forward strand.
TCACTGCTGCGACCAGGGTGGTGTGGTCCGCGGAATTCACCGCGTTCGCGACGATGTTCTTCGAGGGCATCATCGCCTGTCCGCCGACCATGACATCGGCGGCATACGTGGGCGACAAGGTCAGGGCAGAGCAGGCGATGGCAATCGAGGCTAGCAATTTCATGACGATCTCCTTTTGTGTGGCCGTCATGAGCAAATACGGGGCTCGCCCGCGATTGGATGCGCTGATTTCCCTAGGTGTAAACCCGGATGGGGTGGCGTGGCGCGGAGCGCGGCCCTGCCGCACGCCCATCGGCTTTACCCGGGTCGGGAGCACTACAATGCCGGGCACCGGATTGCGCGGCATCAAGCGCACCGGCGGCGATACCCGCTACGCTGGGGGCGCCAAGGCGTCCGGGCCCCGGCCGGCCCGGTAGAAGCGATGAGCTTGCAACCGCAATACAGGAGGAGCAGACAACGTATGGACGCAGAATTCTGGTTGGAACGCTGGCGCGAAGGGCGCACGCACTTTCATCAAACCCGGATTACTCCGCTCTTGCAGAAGTACTGGCCCACGCTGGCCGTACCGAAGGGTGGACGGGTGTTGGTGCCGCTTGCCGGAAAGTCGCTGGACATGGTCTGGCTGGCGGCGCAGGGCTACTCGGTGTTGGGGGTCGAACTGTCCCAGCTCGCGGTGGACCAGTTCTTCGAAGAGAATGAGCTTCGACCCGCCACGCACGAATCCGTCTACGGCAAGCACTACGTATCGGGCAACATCGAAATCATCTGCGGCGACATCTTCAAGCTGGATGCCCAAGTGCTGTCGCACTGCGTGGGCGTCTATGACCGCGCCGCGCTGGTCGCCTTGCCCGAGGCCATGCGCGCCGAGTATGTGCGCCATGTCTATGGGCAGTTGTCGCCCGCCTGCCGGGGCTTGCTGATCACGCTGGACTACCCGCAGGAAGAAATGGCGGGGCCGCCGTTCTCGGTGGTGGACAGCGAAGTCCAGGCGATCTTCGCAGGCGTCTCGCCCGCGGTGATCATCGACCGCCGCGACATCCTCGACAAGGAACCCAAGTTCCAGGGCGCCGGCGTCAGCCGTCTGGACACGGTGGTCTACCGCCTGGGTGTGTAGGATCGGTGAAGCGCGCGGGGTGTCGCCCAAACGCGATCGTCCGGCGCGCGTCACCCATCATCCAGCGTCACGTCATCAGCCACCCACCGGCCACGTCCAGCACTTGGCCGGTGACGAACCGGGCCTGATCGGACGCGAAGAACAGGCAGGCGTCAGCCACTTCCTCGGGCGTGCCCAACCGGCGCAGTGCAGTCACCTGTGTCACGGCGTCATTGATCGCTTTCGGCACGCTTTTTAGCAGCGGCGTGCTGATGCGGCCCGGCGCCAACGCGTTCACCGTCACCTCGTATTCGCCCAGTTCGGCCGCCCAATGGCGGGTCAGGCCGATCAGGCCGGCCTTGGTGGCCGCGTAGTGCGCCGCCACGATGTCGCAGTAGGCCTTGCCTGCCACGGACGACATGTTGATCACGCGTCCCTGGCGCTGCTTGACCATGTGCGGCGTGGCCAGGTGCGTCATGTAGAACACGCTGTTCAAATTCACCGACACCACGTTGTCCCATTCGCCGGGCGGCATTTCCCAGACCTTGAGCGCGCGGCCGTCCGTCTTGGGCGAGATGCCGACGTTGTTCACCAGGATCGTGGCCGCGCCCAGTTCGGACGTGATGCGGTCGTAAGCCGCCTGGCATTGGTCGTAATGCGCCACGTCGGCGTGCACGAACGCGACCTCATGGCCGTGCTTGCGCAGTTCCTTCTCGAACGCCTGGCCCGCCTGCGAATTGAAATCGACGAGGCCGACCCGGCCGCCCTCGGCCAGGAAGCCCTCGACGATGGCCGAGCCGATGCCGCCCACGGCACCGGTCACGATGGCGACCTGGTCCTGGAAACGGCCGCTCATGCCTGCACCTTCAGCATGATCTTGCCGATGTGTTTGCTGCTTTCCATCAACGCATGCGCCCGGGCGGCCTCGGCCAGCGGGAACACTTCATGGATCAGCGGCAGGCATTGCCCCTGCTCCATCAGCGGAACGACCTTGCTGGCCAGCGATCTGGCGATGTCGCCCTTGTCGTCGTCCGAGCGCGGGCGCAGCGTCGACCCCGTGAATTGCAGCCGCTTGATCATGATGGGCAGCGCGTCGATCTCGGCCTTGCTGCCTTCCAGGAAGGCGATCTGCACCAGCCGGCCATTGACGGCCAGCAGGCGAAGGTTCTTGTTGATGTAGGCGCCGCCCACCATGTCCAGGATCACGTCCACGCCGGCGCCGCCGGTGGCCTGGCGGATCTCGGCTTCGAAGTCCGCATCCCGGTACAGCACGGCGTGATGCGCGCCGGCCTTCAGGCAGGCGTCCGCCTTGGCCTGGTTGCCCACGGTAGTCCAGACCTCCGCGCCGAAGGCGCGGGCGAGCTGGATAGCCGTCAGGCCGATACCGCTGGATCCACCATGCACCAGGAATTTCTCGCCCGCCGACAGGCGGGCGCGGTCGAACACATTGGTCCAGACCGTGAAGTAGTTTTCGGGGATGGCGGCGGCGGACAGCAAGTCCAGGCCGCGCGGCACGGGCAGGCAATGGCGTTCGTCGGCCAGGCAGTACTGGGCGTAGCCGCCGCCCGGCGTCAGCGCGCAGATGGCGTCGCCGACCTTCCAGGCCGTGACGTCCGGACCGACGGCGATGATGGTGCCCGACACTTCCAGGCCCAGATAGGGGGATGCCCCTGGCGGCGGCGGGTACGAACCGGAGCGTTGCAGCACGTCGGGACGGTTGACGCCGGCGTAGGCGACTTCGATCAGCACCTGCCGGCCGGTAGGCGGGGCCATGTCGCGCTGGGCGATATGCATGCAATCGGGCGCGCCGCCCTTGCCGTGGTCGATGAATGTGCAGCGTAGAGTCATAAGAAATGGATCCTGGTCATCAATGGCCCAGATAGGCCTTTTTCACATGAGGGTCGCTAAGCAGTTCGGCGCCGGTGCCGGTGCGCACGATGGCGCCGTTCTCAAGCACATAGCCGCGGTCGGCCAGCCGCAAGGTGCGGAACACGTTCTGTTCCACCAGCAGCACGGTCACGCCGTGCGAGGTGACGTCGCGGATGATGTCGAACATCTGCTGCACCAGCAGCGGCGACAGGCCCAGCGAGGGTTCGTCGAATACCAGCAGCTTCGGGTCGGCCATCATGCCGCGCGCGATCGCCACCATCTGTTGTTCCCCGCCGGACAGCGAACCGGCGTACTGCGACAGCCGCTCCTTCACGCGCGGGAAGATGCGCAGCACCTCGTCCAGCTTGCGTTGCACGATGGGACGCGCGGCGCGCTTGTAGGAACCCATCAGCAGGTTGTCGCGCACGGTGAAATGCGGGAACAGTTGGCGGCCCTCGGGAATCATGGTGATCCCGGCGTCCACGATGTCATAGGGGTTGCGGTTGGTCAGGTCCTGGCCTTCGAATTCGACCTTGCCCTGCATGGCGGGAATGACCCCGCACAGGGTTTTCAGCGTGGTCGTCTTGCCCGCGCCGTTGGCGCCGATCAAGGTGACGATCTCGCCCGCGTTGACCTCGAAGTTCAGGCCGTTCAGCACCTGGCTCTTGCCATAGCCCGACGACAGATTCGTCACCTTAAGCATCCTGATACTCCTTGCCCAAATAGGCTTCGATGACGGCGGGGTTCTCGACCACGTCCTTGGGCGCACCGCTGACCAGCACCGCGCCTTCGTTCAGGACGATGATGCGGTCGGACAGCGCCATCGTGGCCTGCATCATGTGTTCGATCAGCAGCACCGACACGCCCGAGTCGCGGATGCGCCGGATCATCTGGATGGACTTCTCGATGTCGGTGGGGTTCAGTCCCGCCATCACTTCGTCCAGCAGCAGGATGCGCGGCTTGATGGCCAGCGCGCGGGCGATTTCCAACCGTTTCATGCCGCCCACCGTCAGGCTGCGCGCTTCGGTGTTCAGGTGCTTGACCAGGTCCGTCTGCTCGGCCACCTTCAGTGCAATCTGCTCGGCTTCGTCGCGGCTGGAGGTGCGGATGAACGCACCCAGCATGATGTTCTCAAGCACGGTCAGGCCGGTGAACGGCTTGGCGATCTGGAAGGTGCGGCCCAGGCCATTGTGCGCGTACTCGTCCGGCGTCTTGCAAGTGACCCAGTTGCCATTCGCGTCCAGCATCGAGATGCCGCCCTTGTCCGGCGACAGGAAGCCCGACAGCAGGTTGAACACCGTGGTCTTGCCCGCGCCATTTGGCCCGATCATGCCCAGGATCTCGTTCTGATTCAGCGTCAGCGACACGTCGTTGGTGGCGCGCAGGCCGCCAAAGCTCTTGAACAGCTTGTCGGCCTTGAGCACCGGCTGCTCGGAACGGGTGGCATTGTGCAACCGCAATTCGTCGGCCAGCTTGAGCTTCTTGCGGGGCGAACCCAGATACGGCAATCGCGCCAGCCCGCGCTCGATGGCGGGGCCGAACGCGCCGGCCAGGCCGCGCGGAATGGTCAGCACCACGGCCACCAGGATCAGGCCATAGATCAGCCCGTGCATGCCGTTGCCCACGCTGGAGAGCCAGCCACGCGCCAGTTCCGCGATCGGCAGCACCAGGAAGGTACCCGCGATCGGGCCGGCCACGGTGCCCAGGCCCCCGATCAGCGCGAACATGGCGACCTGGATCGACAGCTCCAGCGAGAATGCCGAACTGGGGTCTACGAAGGTCAGGTAGGTGATGTGGAAGGTGCCGATGATGCTGGTCAGCATGGCCGACACGACGGCCGCGATGATCTTCACGCGCACCGTCGGAATGCCCACGGCGAGCGCCGCGTCCTCGCGTTCGCGAATGGCGATCAGGTAATGGCCGATGCGCGACTTGCGCACGTACCAGGACACCCACGTCACGAACAGGAACAGCCCGAACGCGATGATCACGTAGTTGAGCTTTTCGCGGAACACGATCCACGCCCAGCCGATGTTCAGCGGCAGGCTGATGCCGCTGGAGCCGCCGGTCCAGCTTTCCTCGTGGATGACCAGCAGCCGCACCACTTCCAGGATGGCGATGGTGGCCAGCGCGAAGAACGGCCCCCGCAGGCGCAGCGTCGGGTAGCTGATCAGAATGGCGACCGCGGCCGAGATGGCGGCGCCCGCCAGCATGCCGAACCACGGCGAAATGCCGAAGTTCTGCGTCAGCAAGGTGGCCGTGTAGCCGCCGATGCCGTAGAAGACCGCATGGCCCAGCGACAGCTGGCCGGCATAGCCGCCCACGATGTTCCAGGCGACGGACAGGGACGAAAAGACGAACAGCAAAACGAAAAGGTTGGTCCAGAAAGGCGTGCCCATGACGGCGGGCACGATGAACATGACGATCAGCAAAATCAGGCTGACGTAGGCTTTGGGGCTTCGAAAGTCGGGAAACACGTCTCGCTCCTTGTGGCTCTGATCACTCTGTTCCAACGCCGAACAGGCCGTTCGGACGCAGGACAAGGATCAAGAGGAAGATCCCGAAATACACGACCTCTTTCAGGTCGGGGGCGATGTAATAGCCGGCCAGCGTATCCACGATGCCGATGATCATGGAACCGGCGACGGCGCCGTACAGGCTGCCCAGGCCACCCAGCACCACGATCACGAACGCCGTCAGCACGAAGTACGTGCCGACCGTCGGGAACACCGGATACTGCGGCGCCAGCAGGCCTGCGGCGATGCCGACGAATGCCGTGCCCAGGCCGAAGGCGATGGCGTAGACGTTATTGACGTTCACGCCCATCAGCGTGGCGGCGTAGCGGTGCTGCGCCACGGCGCGCAGCGCGCGCCCCAGATAGGTCCGATGCATGAACAGGTGCAGCAGCACCGCCAGGCCGATGCCGACCACGAAGGTGATCAACTGGCCGGTCACCATCGAATAGCTGCCCACGTCGATGGCGTTCGTGCCCAGTTCCACCGGTGCGCGGTAGACGTTGGCGCCGAAGATCACCAGCGCAAGGTTCAGCAGGATGGTGGACACGCCCACCGTGGCGAAGATCTGGATGTGCTGGTCGGCGTTGAGCAGCGGCTGGATGATGCCTTTCTGCGTCAATGCGCCCAGCGCGAACAGGATGACGGCGACCGGAACCAGGCCTACATACGGATGAACGCCGAATTGCGCGGCAATCAGATAGACCAGGTACATGCCGATCATCAGAAACTCGCCGTGCGCGAAGTTCACGACGCGCACAACGCCGAAGATCAGTGTCAGCCCGAGGCTGATGATGGTGTACGCGCCGCCCAGCAACAGGCCGTTGATGACCAGTTGAATGAAAATATCCATGGTGCAACCTCTTAGAGCGGGATGCGGCGCCGGCACGGCCGCGTCGAAGACGGCCGCGCCGGCGCGCGCGAATCCCGGGAAACGTCAGGCGCCCCCGAGCGCCTGATCACTGGCGTCGCGCTTATTTCTTGAAGACGGGCTTGCCAAGTGCGAGGTTGCTGGGTGCGATGGTGACGAGCTTGCCGTCCTGCCACTGCATGACGTAGAACGTGGACGCGTTGTTCTGGCCGTCTTCGCCGAACTCGAAGGCCCAGCCGTTGGCCGTCTGGCCGGCGGGCTTCTTGTAGGCCAGGACGGCGGCGCGGATCTTGTCCTTGTCCGTCGACTTGGCGTTGCCGATGGCTTCGAAGAACGCCTTGGCGCCGACGTAGTTGGTCAGGCTATGGCCGGATTGCGGATCGCTCTTGTAGGTGGACTTGTAGGCTTCCAGGAACTTGTCCAGGCCCGGCGCGCCAGCCGGATTGATGGACGACTGCGGGAAGTCCAGGTCGAACACGCCATTCATGTCGGCGCCGACCGCCTTGGCCGTATCGGCCAGCGAGTAGCCGCCGCCCGCGCCGATCACGACCTTGGGCTTGAAGCCTGCGGCGCGCGCCTGGCTGAAGAACAGGATGGCGTCGTTCTGATAGGCCGTCTGCAGCACCACGTCGACCTTGGCGCCCTTCAGGCGCAGGATCAACGACGACAGGTCCACCGTCTTGGCCGAGTAGGGCAGCACTTCGGCCACCGTGTAGCCCAGTTCCTGGGCGCGTTTCTTTTCGGTGGCCGCCACGTCGGTGCCATACGGCCCGTCTTCGTGGATGATGCCGATCTTGATGTCCTTGGGGTTCAGCCCCATCCCCGGGGCAATGGTGTCATGCAGCGCGTTGACGACCGACACGCCATACAGCGCCGTGTTGGGGTTGCTGCGGAACAGGTACTTGTAGCCGCGCGTGGTGATCTTGTGGGCGGTGGCGCCCAGTTCGAAGTACGGCACACCCGCCAGTTCCGTCACGGGCGAGGCCGCGTACGAGATGCCCGATGCGTAGCTGCCGAACACACCGACCACGTTGGCCGAGATCAAGCGCTTGGTTTCCGACACGGCTTGCGTCGGATCCACGGCGTCCGCCTTCACGATTTCGATCTTTTCGCCGTTGACCCCGCCCGCGGCATTGATCTCGTTCACGGCCAGTTCCAGGCCGCGATAGCTCTCTTGCCCCAGGAGCGCAAGCGCGCCGCTGAACGGGAAGAGGGCGCCCACTTTCATGTCGGCCGCTGCGGTGCCGCTTGCCATGACGCCGCACACGCCCAGCGCCAAAATAATCTTATTGAACTTGAACACGGTCTACGCTCCTTTGTCGGTATGGGATGCGGACTGTTTTTAGTGGCGTCCGTCTTTTTTAAATATATGATATATGTGCCGGGCAGGTACGAAAACCCCGCCTTGGATTCTAGTTGGGGCCACAGCAAGCCGAATCGGGGAATTCCCTAAAGCCGCATGAATAAAGACTTAGCGGCCGATAGGAGGCGAAATCAACCGCAATATTCCGTCAGGCGGGCGTACCTTTGCAGCAGCGCCCAGTGGCGCCGAAAGTGCAAGAAACTAGCCGGCTTAATCATATATCCTATATCATCAGACACGCGCTTTTCCATAAAAACCCAGGAGACAGAAGCATGTTCGAGGAAGTGGATTTCGCCGGAAAACGGGTCCTGATCACCGCCGGCGCGGATGGTCTGGGCCTGGAGATGGCCAAGGTGTTCCACCACGCCGGCGCCACGGTGTTCGTGTGTGACGTGAATGAAGCGCGCCTGGCCGCGCTGCCCGCCGAATTGCCTGGCGTGCATACCGCCGTGGCAGACGTGTCGGACGAGGACAGCGTGGGCGCGCTCTTCAAGGCGGTCAAGCAAAAGCTGGGCGGGCTGGACATCCTGATCAACAACGCCGGTGTGGCCGGACCGACGGGTTATGTCGAAACTCTGTCCAAGGCAGACTGGGACCGCACGCTGGCCGTGAATATCACCGGCCAGTTCCTGTGCGCGCGGCAGGCCATCGGCCTGTTGAAAGCGTCCAAGGCGGGCGTGATGATCAATCTGTCTTCCGCGGCCGGTCACCTGGGCTTTGCCGGGCGGTCGGTGTATTCCGCCTCCAAGTGGGCGGTGATCGGATTCACGAAGTCGCTGGCGATCGAACTGGGGCCGCATGGCATCCGGGTCAACGCCATCCTGCCCGGCGCCGTCGAAGGCCCGCGCATCCGCGCCGTCATCGCGGCCAAGGCCGACACGCTTGGCCGCCCGGTGGACGAGATCGCGGCGCAGTACGAAAACCAGGCCGTGCTGGGCCGCATGGTCACGGCGCGCGATATCGCGAACATGGTGCTGTTCAACGCTAGCGAAGCCGCCCGCAGCGTCACGGGGCAGGCCATCGTGGTGGACGGCTTTACGCAGAAGCTCTACTGATGGGCGCCGGCCGCGAGGCGCGTTGCGCCGCCATCATCGGAACGGGGCTCATCGGCCAGGGGTGGGCCATTGTGTTCGCGCGCAAGGGCTGGGCCGTGCGCCTGTACGACGTCAATGCGGCCATGCTGGCCGAGGCTCGCTCGCTGATCCTGCGGCAGTTGCGCGAACTGGAAACCCAGGGCCTGTTGACGGGCGCCGATGCCATCATCGAACGCGTGCATGTGGCCGCCAGCCTGGCCGATGCGGTCAAGGGCGCCTGCTACATCCAGGAGAACTCCCCGGAAAAGGTCGAGATCAAGCGCGCGCTGTTCTCGGAACTGGACGCGGCGGCCGAACCCGATGCCGTCATCGGCAGCTCGACCTCCAGCATCCCCGCCAGCCAGTTCACCGAGCATCTTGCCGGGCGCCACCGCTGCCTGGTCGCGCACCCGGTCAACCCGCCTTATCTCATTCCCGTCGTGGAGTTATGCCCTGCGCCGTGGACCAGCCCGCAGGCGCTGGACGCCGCAACCGCCGCCATGACGGCGATCGGCCAGAAGCCGGTGCTTGTCCGCCGCGAAATCGAAGGCTTCATCCTGAACCGTCTGCAGGGCGCGTTGCTGCACGAAGCCTTCCGACTGGCCAAGGAGGGCATCGCCAGCGCCGAAGACATCGACGTGACCGTGAAGGACGGCCTGGGGTTGCGCTGGTCGTTCATGGGGCCGTTCGAAACGATCGACCTGAATGCGCCCGGCGGCATCGCCGACTACTGCGCGCGCTACGGCGGCCTGTACCAGTCCATCGGCGCCGATCAGGGCGAATGCGTGGCCTGGGACGGGGCGCTGGTGGAGGCGCTGGAACACGAACGCCGCAGCCTGCTACCGCAGGAAGACCTTGCCAAGCGCCGCTTCTGGCGCGATGAAAAACTGATGCGCCTGATGCGCCACAAACAAGAGAACGGAGACAACCATGGCTAAGCCCAAACAGAAAGTCGTCATTACCTGCGCCGTGACGGGCGCCATCCACACGCCCAGTATGTCGCCGCACCTGCCGGTCACCGCCGACGAGATCGCGGAAGCCGCGATTGGCGCCGCCAAGGCGGGCGCGGCGGTGTTGCACCTGCACGCGCGCGATCCGCAGACCGGCAAGCCGTCGCAAGACCCGGCGCTGTTCAAGCCATTCCTGGAACGGATCAAGAACGAGACCGACGCCATCATCAATATCACCACCGGCGGCAGTCCGCACATGACGGTGGAAGAGCGCATGCGCCCCGCCACGACCTTCCAGCCCGAACTGGCCTCGCTGAACATGGGGTCGATGAACTTCGGCCTGTTCCCGATGCTGGACCGCTTTCAGGACTTCAAGCATGACTGGGAAAGGGAACACCTGGAGAACAGCCGCTCGCTGATCTTTCGCAATACCTATCAGGACATCGAATCCATCCTGACGCTGGGCAACGCCAACGGCACGCGCTTCGAATTCGAGTGCTACGACATCAGCCACCTGTACAACCTGGCGCACTTCGTAGACCGCGGCCTGGTGAAGTCGCCCCCGTTCATCCAGTCGGTATTCGGCATCCTGGGCGGCATCGGTCCGCATCCGGAAGATCTGATGCACATGAAGCGCACCGCCGACCGGCTGTTCGGCAATGACTACGAATGGTCGATCCTGGGCGCGGGCCGCAACCAGATGCCGCTGGCCACCATCGGCGCGGCGATGGGGTCGAACGTGCGCGTGGGGCTGGAGGATTCGCTGTGGATCGGACCGGGCCAGTTGGCGGAATCGAATCGCGTCCAGGTCGAGCGCATCCGTTCCATCCTGGAAGCGCTGAACCTGGAAGTGGCGACGCCGGATGAAGCGCGGGCCAAACTCGGCCTGAAGGGCCGGGACAACGTGAAGTTCTGATCAGGGGCGGCGGGCCGGCGCGGCTGCGCCGGCCATGTTCAAGCGTGGCGGCGCAGCGCGCCGGCAAGCGTGGCGACGTCCAGGGGGCGATCGAAATTGGCGGCGTGGCGGGCCTTCAAGGTCAATTCCGCGGCCAGCGTCAGGTCCGCGTCGCTGGGGGTGTCGGCGGCGCCCAGCTCGCGCAGGGTCGCGGGCAGGCCTACCTGCGCATACCACTGGGTCAGGTCTGCCAGCATGCCATCGTTGCGCTGTTCCAGGTCCAGTTGCACCAGCAAGCCGACCGCGACCTGCAATCCGTGCAGCGCGGTCGCCACGCCGCCGATCTTGGGCAGTCCGCGTGTCAGCGCGTGGGCGATCGACAGGCCGCCGCTTTCAAAACCGAGACCGCTCATGAGGATCATCGCTTCCACCACGCGTTCGAACGCCGGCGTGGGTTGGCCCGTGCCGGCTGCCGCCAAGGCTTCCACGCCATCGGCCAGCAACGTGCGCAGGCAGCCGTCGGCGATCAACTGTGCGGTCAGCAGCGGAGCGCCGTCGTACATGTTCTTGCCGCCGTTGCGTTGGCATTGCTCGGCCTCGAACTTCTTGGAGATCGCGTCGCCCAGGCCGGCGCGGAAGAAGTGCGCCGGCGCCGTCGCGATGATGGCGGTGTCCACCAGCACGACCGTGGGGTTGAACAGCATGTGCTCGACGGCCAGGAGGTTGTGATGGTCGTCGTAGAGCACATAGTTCTTGCTGGTGGGCGCATCGTTGGACGCCACCGTGGGCACGGTGACCAGATGGCAGTGGGCCGACTTCGCCACCGCCTTGCCCGCATCCAGCGATTTGCCGCCACCCACCGCGATCACCAAATCGATGCCGGCCTGCGACGCCTGCGCGCGAAGCTGAGCGATGACCTCGGGCGTCAGGTCGCCGTCGACGATCAGCGGAGCCACCTCGACGCCGTGTTCTGCGCACAAGGTTTCGATTCTGGGTCCCAGCACGCCTTGGACGTAGCGGTCGATGACCAGGGCGGCGCGGCGCCCGAACAAGGCGGCGTACTGGCCCAAGGCGTCGAGCGCGCCCGCTCCCTGTATATACCGGCTGGGGGCGCCAAAAATCTTCAGCATGAAGTCTTCCTATTTGCGTGGCACGGGGGGGCGGTAGTCGAGCTCTTTTTCGCGTTCTACCAACCAGTCGATCATGATCTTGCCGCCCCAGACCAGATCGGCCTGGATGGCGCTGCGCGCGGCTTCGGAGTCGCGCGCTTCCAGCGCTTCCAGCACGGCTTCGTGGCGGTGCTCGTTTTCGGAATAGTCCAGCCCGGCCGTCTTGATGTGGAACACCTTCAGGATGGGGCCCGTGATGACCCAGAACGATTCCACCGTGCTGCGCAGGATGGGCTTGTTGCTGGCTTCCAGGATGGCGAAGTGGAATTTGCGGTTCAGGTAGCTGGCGCGCTTGGGGTCCGTGGCCGTGCAGGAAATGAAATCCCGCTGCAGGGCGATCAGATTGTCCAGCTGCTTGCGCGTGATGTTCTGCGCGGCCTCGGCCGCGCCCATGCCTTCCAGGTGGAAGCGGATTTGCTGGATCTCGCGCAGTTTCTCCGAATTCACGTAGGGCACATAGACCGCCGTGGCAGCCTGCATTTCCAGGCCCTGTTCGCTGATCAGCCGGAAGATGGCCTCGCGTACGGGCGTGATGGACACGCCCATCTCTTGGGCCAGTTCGCCGATGATCAGGCGTTCGCCGGGTTCGTACTGCCCGTTGATCAGGGCATTGCGGATTTCGTTATAGACCCTGACGGAGAGGTTCTCTTTCTTTACCGGTTTGAGGCTGGGCATGACGTTTCGGGCGTGCTGTATTGAGGGAACGGGTGAATCCGGAATGAATTCTAGCCCGCCATAGCCAATTCAAGCTCAATGGGTATATTATATATCATATATCCTAACGAAGAAAGGACGCGCCATGCGCCACCACCAGGAGGCCCCCACCGAGGGGGAAGTCCGGATGCTGCGGGAAAAGGCCCGCCATATCCGGCTGGAGACAATCAGACTCATTGAAATCGCGAAGGTCGGGCACTACAGCTCGGTCTTCTCGTGCGCGGAAATATTCGCGTCGCTGTACTACGACGTGATGCGGCTGCGTCCGGGCGAGCCGCATTGGCCCGACCGCGACCGGTTCCTGATGGGCAAAGGCCATGCCGCTGTCGGCCTGTTTCCAGTGCTGGCCGACCACGGCTTTATCGACCGTGAATTGCTGGACGGCTACACCCGGCTGGGCAGCCCCCTGGGCGACCACCCCGATATGAGCAAGGTGCCGGGCGTGGATTTCAGCTCGGGGTCGATCGGGCATGCGCTGTCCAACGGCGTGGGCATGGCGGTAGGCGGTCGCATGAGCCAGCGCGATTTCAATGTCTTCGTGATGCTGGGCGACGGCGAGATGCAGGAAGGGCAGGTCTGGGAAGCAGCGTTGTTCGCCGCGCATAACCGCTTGTCGCGCCTGATCGCCATCGTCGACCGCAACGGCTACCAGCTGGACGGCAAGGTAGACGACGTGATGGGCGTGGAATCGTTGAAAGAAAAGTGGCAGGCGTTCGGTTGGGAGGTCCATGAAGTCGACGGGCACGACCTGCATGAATTGACGGCGCTGCTGCGGCGCCTGCGCGCGGACGACGCGCGCGCCAAGCCGGCTTGCGTGATCGCGAAGACGATCAAGGGCAAAGGCGTCTCCTATATGGAAACCGAGCCTGGCTGGCACTTGGGTTATCTGGCGCCGCAAGACGCGCAAAGCGCCATCGACGAAATCCTCTCCCGCGAGATCTGAATGGCACAGGCACAAGTCCTCTCCCCCGACTCCTGGCAGTACCGCGCCCTGAACGCGGTGAACCCCGGGCTGTCCTATCTTTCCGACGCGCTGATCGAGTTGGCGCAGGCCGGCCACCCCGTCGTGGCCGGGTCGGCCGACCTGCAATATTCCAACGGCCTGAACCGCTTTGCCGCGGCCTATCCGGACCGCTATATCCAGTTCGGCATTTCCGAGCAGAACATGGTGTCGGCCGCGGCGGGCTTGGCCACGACTGGCATGATGCCGTTCGTGGCCACGTTCGCGTCGTTCCTGGGGCTGTTGTGCTGCGAGCAGATCCGCATGGACGTGGCCTACACCAAGCTGCCAGTCCGGCTGATCGGCCACCACACCGGCATCAGCCTGGGCTTCTACGGCACCTCGCATCACGCCACCGAAGACATCTCGACGATGCGCGCGCTGGCGGGCCTGACGGTAGTTTCGCCCGCGGACGGTCCGCAACTGGCCGCCGCCATCAAGGCCTCGGTCGACTGGCCCGAACCGATCTACTTCCGTATCGGGCGCGGCCGGGATCCGCAGGTCTATGAGGACGGCGCGCCGTTCGAATTCGGCCGCGCCATCGTGCATTCCTCGGGCAGTGACCTGAACATCATCGCTTGCGGCATCACGCTGCACGCCGCGCTGGCTGCGGCGGAGCAATTGCGCCAGGACGGCCTGTCGGTGGGCGTGATCGATATGCCGACCATCAAGCCGCTGGACCGCGACGCCGTGCTGGCGGCGGCGGGGCAGGCGCGCCTGATGATGACGGTGGAGGAACACAATGTGCTGGGCGGGCTGGGTTCGGCCGTGGCCGAAGTGCTGGCGGATGCCGGCACGGGCACCCGGCTGCGCCGTCACGGCATCTATGATGAATACAGCCTGATCGCGCCGCCCACCACGCTGTACGCCCACTACAAGCTGGACGCCGCCGGCATCGGCGAAGTGGCCCGCGAAGTGATCAAGACCTCAGATAAAGCCTGACCCCGGAGAACACGATGAAGGAAATCAGCGGAAACACGCGCCTGTTCGGCATCCTGGCCGACCCGATCCATCATGTGAAGACGCCGCAGCGCATGAACGAGCTGTTCGCCAAGATCGGCTTCGACGGCGTGTGCGTGCCCTTCCATGCGCGGCCCGACAACCTGGCTGCCGTGGTCGACGGCCTGCGCCGCCTGGAGAACCTGGGCGGCGTCATCATCACGATGCCGCACAAGACCGCCATCCTGGACCTGGTGGACGAGGTCACGCCGGTCGCCCGCAAGATTGGCGCGGCCAACGTGGTGCGCCGCGACGCCGATGGCCGGCTGGTGGCGCACATGCTGGATGGCGAAGGTTTCGTGCGGGGCCTGCTGACCGCGGGTGTGCCGGTGCAGGGGAAAAGCGCCTATCTGGCAGGCGCCGGCGGCGCCGCCAACGCCATCGGCTTTGCGCTGGTCCAGGCGGGCGTGTCCCGGCTGACCATCGCCAACCGCACGCCAGCCAAGGCCGAAGACCTGAAGGCCCGCATTCTGTCGCTGCATCCGGACGCCAAGATCACGGTTGGCACGCCGGACCCTGCCGGCCATGACCTGGTGGTGAACGGCACGTCGCTGGGCATGAAGGAAGGCGACGCGTTGCCGCTCGATACCAGCCGCCTGACGCCGGACCAACTGGTGTGCGAAGTCATCATGCAGCCCAAGGACACGGCGCTACTGCTGGCAGCGCAGGCCAAGGGCTGCAAGGTGCATTACGGCGCGCCGATGCTGGCCTGCCAAATCGAGCTGATGGCCGAGATGCTGGGCGTGGTTCCGACGAAGTAGGGCCATGCAGCCAATATCAGGATGGGGTAGGTAAAAAGATGGGCGACTACGATTTCATTATTGCGGGCGGAGGCACGGCGGGTTGCATCCTGGCCAACCGGCTTACCGCCGACGGCAAGCATCGCGTCCTGATGCTGGAAGCCGGGTTCGAGGCCCGCAGCATGTGGATCTCGATCCCGGCGGGCTTTTCCAAGCTGCTGGTGAACCCGGACTACAACTGGCGCTTTGCGACCGAACCCGAAGACAACGTCCACGGCCGCACAATCGCCGTGCCGCGCGGCAAGGGCGTGGGCGGATCCACGTTGATCAACGGCATGATCTACGTGCGTGGCCAGCCGCAGGATTACGACGGTTGGGAAGCCGCGGGTGCGACGGGTTGGGGGCATGCGCAGGCCGAACGGCTGTTCCGCAAGATCGAGCATTACGAGCCGGGCGGCGAGGCGCGCGGCAAGAACGGCCCGATGCATCTGGAGGAAGTCGCCGAACGCTTTCCGGTGTCCGATGCCTTCCTGCGCGCCGCGCAAGAGGATGGCCAGCCGCTGAACGCCGACTACAACAGCGGCAACCAGGAAGGCGTGGGTTATTACCAGGTGCTGCAGCATCGGGGCCGGCGCTGGAGCGTGGTGGACGGGTACATGAAGCCGGCCGCCGGCCGCAAGAACCTCAAGGTGGAGTGTGGCGCACACGTCACGCGGCTGCTGTTCGAGGGCAAACGCTGCGTGGGCGTGGTGTATCGCCAGGACGGCCAGGAGCACACGGTGCGCGCGCGGCGCGAAACCGTTGTATGCCTGGGTGCAGTACAGTCGCCGCAATTGCTGGAACTGTCCGGCGTGGGCGATCCGGCACGACTGCAATCCTTCGGCGTCCCGCTGGTGCATGCGCAGCCGCAGGTCGGCGAAAACTACATCGACCACTACGCTACGCGCATGAATTGGCGCGTGAAGAACACGGTGACCTTGAACGAAATGTCGCGCGGATGGCGCCTGGCGCAACAGGTGGCGCGCTACTACACGCGCCACACGGGCATCCTGACGCTGGGGACGGGGCTCGTCCACGGCTTCGTCAAGAGCGCCCCTGACCTGCCGACGCCCGACGTGCAGTTCTTCTTCGTGCATGCCAGCTATGCCAACGCGGCCGAACGCATCCTGGACCGCCATCCGGGCATGACGATCGGCGTGGCCCAGCTGCGGCCGGAATCGGTGGGCAGCATCCACATCAAATCCGCCGATCCCTTGGCAGGGCCGTCGATCCGCCCCAACTTCCTGTCGGCGCAGATCGACCGCGATAGTCTCATCGGTGGCATGAAGGCGGCACGGCGCATCGTCGGGCAACCGGCCATGCAACGGTTCATCCAGGCTGAAGTCAGCCCTGGCGCCGGCGTGCAAACCGACGAGCAATGGCTAGACTTCGCGCGGCGCAACGGGCAGACAATCTATCACCCGATAGGCACCTGCCGCATGGGTTCGGACCCGATGGCCGTGACGGATGTGCGCTTGCGCGTGAATGGCGTGACGGGCCTGCGCGTGGTGGACGCCTCGGTGATGCCGAAAATGGTCTCCGGCAACACGCAGGCCGCCGTCATGATGGTGGCTGAGCGCGGCGCCGAGATGATCCTGGAGGATGCGGCGCAAGCCTGATTCCTCCATTGAAAAAGGCGCGCACGGCCTTGAGGCCGCGCGCGCTTTTTTCTGGAACGGATCAGCGGATCAGGAAGCCCGCGCCGACCGGGTCGTTGCGATCGATCACCCAGCGCGCGGTGCCCAGGATGCTGGCGGTGCCCTTGACGGTGGGGCGCACGGCACGTGTGCCGTTCAGGTCCACTTCGCCCAGCAGGCAGCCTTCGAAGGTGCCGCTGCCCAGCAAACCTTCCGACTTGATCGGCTGGTTCATGCCCATCTTGCCGCGTGCCTCGAACATGGCCATCATCGCGCTGGTGCCGGTGCCCCCGGGCGAACGGTCCAACTGGCCCGCGCTGAACACGTGCACATTCTTGTAGAACGCGCCTTCGATCGTCGGCTGATGCCAGAACGTAATGAAGTTCAGGTTGTTGATGTGCGCTTCGGTTGGGTGCTGGATACGGTGGCGCGCGTTCAGCTGGTCGCGCACGATCAGGCCCATGCGCGACAGTTCGGTGCCATTGTCCGGCGAAATCCGCAGGTCACAACCCGACAGGTCCACGATGCCGAAGTAGTTGCCGCCCCAGACGATGTCGGCCGACAGCTTGCCGTAGCCCGGCAATTCCACCGGGATGTCCTGCGCGGCCACATAGGCCGGCACGTTCTCGAAGCGCGTCCACAGCACGTTGTCGCCTTCGGATGCCACTTCCGACACGACCAGGCCGGCCGTGGTCTCGAAGCGGATTTTGGTGATGCCGTCTTTGCCGCGCGGCACCAGGCCATTGGCTACCATCGCCATGCTGACCGCGATCGTTCCGTGGCCGCACATGTGGGAATACTCGGTGCCATCGATGTAGATCAGGCCGGCGTCGAATTCGGGGCTGGAAGGCGGCGTGAGAAACACGCCGAACATGTCCTTGTGGCCGCGCGGCTCGCGCATCAGCGCCTGGCGCAGCCAGTCATAGTTCTGTTCAAGCAAGGCCCGCTTTTCCAGGATGCTGGATCCGGCGGGGTAGGGGATGCCGCTATGCACGATGCACAGGGGCTCGCCTTCGGTATGGGTATAGATGACATCGAACGCGTCTTGCTTGCGCATGACTGTGGCTCCAGACAAAAGTAGGATGAGGGGAAAACCAGGAGTGGAGAAACTATTTGCCGCGTTCGGACAGCATGTCCAGCCCGACGGTCAAATCAAGGATGACGATGGCGATCACCGCAACCACGATCGTGGCGCCCGATACGGCTGCGATGGTCGGATCGATCGTGTACTGCACGTAGTTGAAAAGCTTCACGGGAATGGTGTTCAGGTCCGCCGTGGTGTTGAAGATGGAAAGCTCCACGTTGATCCAGGACGAGATGAACGCGAAGATGGAACCGGTCACGATGCCCGGCCGAATCTGCGGCAGCACGACCAGGAAGAACGTGGTCCAGGGGTTGGCGCCCAGGTCCGCGGAGGCTTCTTCCAGCGCGCGCTGCTCCGGCGTCAGCAATGTCAACGTCGATCGCAGCACGAACGGGGCGATGATGACGATGTGCCCGATCAACAGCGACAGAAAGCTGCGCGTCAGGCCGAAGTACGCGCCGTACTGCAGCAACGCCGCGCCCAGAACGATGTGCGGCAGCACCAGCGGCGACATCAGCACCGAGGTCAGTGCGGCCTTGCCGGGGAACTCATAGCGCGCGATCGCCAGCGCGGCCGGTACGGTCAGCACCACGGCGGCAACGGTCGCCGCCAGCGCCAGCACCGTGCTGGTCGTGAACGCCGCGACATAACCGGCTTCGACCAGCAGCGTGCGGTACCACTCCAGTGTCCAGCCTTGCGGCGGGAACGCCAGGTAGGGCGTGGCGGTGAACGAGGACCCCAGGATTACCACCAGAGGCAGGGCCAGGTACGCCAGCACGGCCAGCGCGATCAGGCGGATCAGGTTGCGGGCGATCATCGGGCGGCTCCGGGCAAGACGGCGGCGCGGTTCGCCAGCGCAACCAGGATCAGGGTGAAGACCAGCAGCACCATGCTCAGCGCACCACCGTAATGGAAGTCGAACACCGAACTGTATTGCTGGAAAATCAGCATGGACAGCACCGAGATCCGTCCGCCGGACAGCAAGGCGGGCGTCACATAGGCGCTGACGGCCAGCGTGAAGACGATGATGGCGCCGGACACCACGCCGGGCAGCGTCAGCGGCCAGGTAATGTGGAAGAACGTCGCGGCGGGGCTTGCGCCCAGGTCCGCGGAGGCCTGCTCGCAGGCCGGGTCCACCCGGGCCAGCGCGTTGCCCACCGCCAGCACCACGAAGGGCAGCAGCACATAGACCATGCCGATCAGGATGCCCAGCTCGGTGCCGATGAATCGCACCGGACGGTCGGCGGCTCCGGCGCCGACCAGCGCCTGGTTGACCAGGCCGTTGCGGCCCAGCAGCACCATCCAGCCGAAAGCGCGCACGATGTTGCTGGTGAACAGCGGCACCACCAGCAGGATCACGCAAAAGCGCCGCCAGGCCCGCCAGCGCACCACGCGCACCAGATACCAGGCCAGCGGGTAGCCCAGGATCACGCAGACGACCGTGGTGAAAAAGGCCAGCCGGAAGGTCACGAGGATCACGTCCCAGTGGTACTGGTCGGCCAGCACGCGCAGATACTGCTGCAAGGTCAGCGTCATGCCGTCAGGCCCGCCCGTGATGCTGGCCAAGGCCACCACTGCGAGCGGCGCCAGGAAAAAGGCCGAGAAAAAGAGCACGGGGGCCGCCAGCAGCAGGCCGGGCGAGAGCCAGGCGCGCCTGTTCATGGTTGCTCACCGATCAGGTGCAGGTGTTCCGGTGCGAAGGCCAGGTGGACCGTCGCGCCGGGCCGCAGTCCGGCGGGCGCGATGCCGCCGTGGCGCGCCACGATCGTCTGGCCGCCGACGTCCACGTGGATCATGCTGTGGCTGCCCACGTTGATGATGTCGGTGACCGCGCCGGTCAGCGTTGCGGCCGACGCGGCATCATGAATCCGCAGGTCTTCAGGGCGCAGTACCGCCACGCCGCGCGCGGGCGCCGGCCGGCCGAACGGCACGCGCAGGCCCTGCGCGTCCAACTGCAGCATGCCGCCGTCCGAGGCCGTGAACGCCATGAAGTTGGCGTCGCCAATGAACTCCGCCACGAAGCGCGTGGCCGGTTGCCGGTAGATGTCCGTGCCGGCGCCCACCTGTTCGATGCGCCCCGCATGCATGACGACCACCCGGTCGGCCATGGTCATCGCTTCTTCCTGATCGTGGGTGACGAAGATGAAGGCGATCCCCAGCTTGGCTTGCAGGTGCTTGAGCTCCAGCTGCATGCGCTTGCGCAGCTTCAGGTCCAGCGCGGACAGCGGCTCGTCCAGCAGCAGCAGCTTGGGCTGGTTGACGATGGCGCGCGCCAGCGCCACGCGCTGCTGCTGGCCGCCCGACATTTCGCGGGGGTAGCGCGGCCCGAAGTCCGCCAGCCCCACCATGTCCAGCGCCGCGTGGGCGCGCTCCGCGGCTTCGGCCTTCGACGCGCCCTGGCGGCGTGGGCCGTAGGCCACGTTCTCCGATACCGTCATATGCGGAAACAGCGCATAGTTCTGGAACACCGTGTTCAGCGGGCGATGGTGCGCGGCCAGGCGGCTGATGTCCTGGCCCTCAATCAGGATGCGCCCCGATTCTGGCCTCAGGAAGCCGGCGATGGCGCGTAGCAAGGTGGTCTTGCCGCAGCCGCTGGGGCCCAGCAGGGCAACGAACTCCCCTTGCTGGATATCCAGGTCGATCTGGTCCAGCGCCTGGTAGGCGCCAAACCGCATCGATACGCCTTCGATGGTGAGCAAAGCGGACATGTTCGACCCCGGCCTAGCGCTTGCGGACGACCTGGCGGTTCCAGGCGTCCGTCACTTCGGCGCGGCGGCTGTTGATGAGGTTCCAGTCGAACAGGCTCAGGTTCTTCACCGAGCCTTCGGCGCCCCACGGCAGCTTGCGGGCCACGTCCTTGGACACCTGCACGTCCTTGACGGCCGGCCCCAGGTACAGGCGCGTGGCCAGGCAAGCGGCGGCGTCGGGCGTCAGCGCGGTGTCGATGAATTTCCGGGCCGCAGCCGCATTGGGCGCCCCCTTGACCAGGTGCAGGCGGGCGTCCGTGGCCCACGCGCCTTCCTTGGGTACCGCGAAGCCGATGGGCAGGCCCTTGTCGATCAGGTCCCACGCGCCCACGTTGAAGTGCGCGCCGATGATGGCCTCGCCGCTTTGGTAGGCGTTGCTGGCGGCGCCCGAACTGTCGAAGAACAGGGCGGTGTCCAGCGTGGCCAGCTTCGCGTACAGCGGGGCCAGATTAGACGGGTCGATCGCCCAGACGCGCGCCAGGAAGAAAACGAACGGCACGCCGGAGGAATTGGCGGGCGACGGCACAGCGACCGCGCCGGCGTATTCGGGTTTCCACAAGTCCTTCCAACTGGTCGGCGCCTGCGGCACTTCCTTGGTGTTGTAGGTGATGCCCAGCGAGTAGTAGCCGGTGCTGACGGCGTACGCCGCGTCGCCGTTGCGGTACACGCCCTGGTCGATGACGTTTTTCAGGTTGGGGATGGCGGCGGGATCCAGCGTGTCCAGCACGCCGGCCTGCGCGGCCAGTTCGCTGATGCCGCCGTCCATCCAGGCGACGTCGATGGTGGGCGCGTTCTTTTGCTGCTGCAGCTTGGCCAGGGTGGTGGTCGACGTGCCGACTTCCGGCACGACCGTCACCCCCGTCGCTTTGGTGTAGGGGTCGGCGACGCAGGCGCGGAACGCGTCGCCCCAATTGCCGCCATACCAGGCGACGGTGATTTTCTGCTGCTGCGCCATCGCCTGCGTGGCCAGCATCAGGCCGGCGCCCAGCAGGGCGGCGCGCAGGGCGCTGCGGGTAGGTGTTGCCATGTCGGATTCCCCTTGTCGATTTATCGGCTTGTCGCGGTTGTCGCTGGAGCAGGGTGCTCCGGGACGGAGCCGTGACGTTGCCATACCTGCATCTTGGGCGATCCCCGGGAAAACGAGCTTGAAGGCGCGGGACAAAAACTTGAATAATTGCGTCATGACTGACGTCGGAACCACCGCCTCCGCCGCTTCCTCCTATGAGGACGCCGCGCAAGGCCTGCCCCCGGGGAAACCCGCGCTGACCATCGGTATCGTGCTGATGGACCAGTTCACGCTGGCCGCCTTCGCCGGGTTGGTGGACGTGCTACGCCTGGCCGGCGACCATGGCGGACGCAGCCGGCAGATCCATACGGCATGGCGCGTGATGAGTTGGGACGGCAAGCCGCGCTGCTCCAGCGCAGGCTTGACCATCGATGTGGCGGACAGCCTGCCCGACGATCCCGCCCAATTCGACTACGTGGCCGTGTGCGGGGGCAACGACTACATCAACGGCCGCATGCCGGAGCCGCTGCGCGACTGGTTGCGGTTGGCGGCGGCGCTGCGGGTGAGGCTGCTGGGCATCTGCACGGGCACGTTCGCCTTGGCGCAGGCCGACGTGATCGGGCCGCGCACGGTATGCGTGCATTGGAACGTGCTGGATGCCTTCCGCGAGCGCTTTCCAGAGACTCGCGCGGTGGTGGACCGGCTGTTCGTGGATGAGGGCGACCTGATCTCGTGCGCCGGGTCGACCGCGGCGATCGACCTGGGCTTGTATCTGGTCGCGCGGCATTGCGGGCGCGACAAGGCGCAGCAGGCGATGCGGCACATGATGCTGCAGGGCGTGCGGCCGGGCCGGGTGCCGCAGGCGCATTTCCGCACCGACCTGTCCGGCATCCAGGATCTGCGCGTGCGCCAGGCCGCGCACTTCATCGAGCAGCGCATCGACAACCCGCCACCGCTGGACGCCATCGCGCGCTACGTCGGCGTGGGCCGGCGGCAGTTGGAACGGGCGTTCCGCCTTGCAACGGGCATGTCGCCCATGGCGTTCCAGCGGCAATTGCGGCTGGAATACGGAAGCTGGTTGTTGCTGAATAATCCTTGCAGCATCACGCAGATTGCGTTGGACTGCGGTTTTGCGGACGGTGCGCACTTCTCGCGCGACTTCCGGGCGCACTTCGGATTATCCCCGCGCCAATATCAACAGGCCCGAGGCCGGCAGGCTATCGGGCAAGAGGGCGGTGTCAGCGTATTTCCTGCCTAGCCTTCGCTTACCCCAAGGAGACGGCATGACGTATGACCTCTGGTATTGGGACGGTATACCCGGGCGTGGCGAGTTCGTGCGCCTGGCGCTGGAAGCGGGGGGCATCCCCTACCGCGAACGGGCGCGCGAACCTGGTGCCTCGGAAAATGTACTGATCGAAGACATGCAGTCGCCGCGCAAGCATCCGCCTTTCGCGCCGCCTTATCTGGTGGCCGGCGGCATGACGCTGGGCCAAACCGCCAATATCCTGCTTTTCTTGGGGGAAAAGCACGGACTGGCGCCGGACTCGCTGGAAGGCCGGCTATGGGTCAACCAGCTGCAGCTGACTATCGCCGATATGGTGACCGAGGCGCATGATACGCATCACCCCATTTCCGCTAACGATTATTACGAAGACCAGAAAGAAGAGGCTGCGCGCCGGGCCCGTAGTTTCCGGGAAGAACGCATACCGAAATTCCTGGGGTATTTCGAACGTACGCTTGCGGGGCCGGCGGCCTGGCTGGCCGGCGGCAAACGCTGGACTTATGTCGACTTGTCGTTGTTCCATCTGGTCGACGGTCTACTCTACGCGTTTCCCAAACGCATGGGCACGGTAGCGTCGGATTATCCGAACGTGATGGCCCTGCACGCCCGCGTGGCGGCGCTGCCGGCGTTGCAGCCTTATTTCGACAGCGGCAGGCGGTTGCCTTTCGGCGAGTGCATCTTTCGCCAGTATCGCGAACTGGATGCCGCCTGATCCCGGCATAAAGGGATTAACCGCTTCGGTTCGATCCCGCGTCGCCGCTCCAAGAAGCCGCACGGTACTGTCCGAATTTTTATCCAGTGCATTAATAATGGGGCCAGTGACCGCATTGAGATGGGCGTGCGCGATAAGTCTATTTGCAAAACCGGTGGCGGAATTCGTATTAACCCTGAGTGCCGTGATAAATGCGGCTTGATGGCGCTGTTGAAAAATTGCTGAATGATTATTCAATACAACTTTTTTTTCACGGCGCTATCGGTAATGGGTTGAGAAGCGCTCATTTTTAGGATTAAATATTTTCGACTGGATACATTTTTGTGTGCTTATTTTTCTGTTCAGACCTGCCGTTACCGCTGTGGCGACGGACCTCCAGGTAGCAAGTGCATGCGGCGCGGCACGCATTGCCTGAGTTTGGGACGCGCCAAGCAGTTCTGATTCAGAGATTCCGCTTGTCGATCGTTTTCAGAAACTTCGTCCCATCCCTTGGCAGGAGACGCCATCATGCAATGGATTACTCTCAGCCGCCTGTTCCGCGCAGAACGCGGTATGCAAAAGGCGGACCTATACGGCCAGCTCTCAGCGATCCATAAAGCCCAGGCCGTCATCGAATTCGATTTGGAAGGCCACGTCCTGATGGCCAATCAGAATTTCCTGGATACGATGGGTTATTCCCTGGACGAGGTCCAGGGGCAGCACCACCGCATGTTCATCGACCCCGACGAACGCGAATCCGCCGAATATCTGGCTTTCTGGCAGAAGCTCGGCCAGGGCGCCTATGACGCGGGCCGTTATCGCCGCGTCCGCCGCGACGGCCGGGACGTCTGGCTTCAAGCTTCGTACAACCCCATTTTCGACAAGCGCGGCCGGCCGATGAAAGTGGTCAAGTACGCGACCGACATTACCGACCAGCAGCAACGCCAGGCGGACACCGAGGGCCAGTTGGCGGCCATTTCCAAAGTGCAGGCGATTATCGAGTTCGAACTGGACGGCACGATCATCCGCGCCAATGACCTGTTCCTGAATGCCGTGGGCTATCACGCGTCCGAAGTCGAAGGCCGTCACCACAGCATGTTCGTGCGGCCCGAAGAGGCCCGCACGGCGGCCTATCAGGAATTCTGGCGCAAGTTGCGCAGCGGCCAGCATGACACCGGCCAGTACCTGCGCATCGGCAAGGGCGGGCGCCAAGTCTGGATCGAAGCGAGCTACAACCCGATTTTCGATGCCGAAGGGCGGCCCTTCAAAGTCGTGAAGTACGCCACCGACATCACCAAGCGGTTTACGGCTGCGCAGACGTTGCGGGTGGCGGTGCAGGGGCTCACGGAAAACGCCGAGCGGGCAAGCCAGGCCAACGCTTTGGCGCTGGACGCCAGCAAGGTCGCAGAGCAGGGCGGCAAGACGGTGAAAGGCGTTGTGCAGACGATGGGCGCCATCACTGACAGCTCGCGGCGCATCTCCGAGATCATCGGCGTGATGGACGGCATCGCCTTCCAGACGAACATCCTGGCCTTGAATGCCGCCGTGGAAGCCGCCCGGGCAGGCGCGCACGGCAAGGGGTTCGCGGTGGTCGCGGCCGAGGTCCGCAGCCTGGCGCAAAATAGCGCTGCGGCCGCCAAAGAGATCAAGGGGTTGATCACGACGTCCGTCGAACAGATCGAAAATGGCGCTGGGCAGGTGCAGTCTGCCGGCGCCACGATGGAAGACATCGTGGCATCGTCGCGTCGCGTCACCGAAATCATGGCGGAAGTCGTGAACGTGTCGCTGGGGCAATCGGCCAAGCTGGCGGATGTCACAGAAGACATCACGCAGATGACCGCCGAGGCCGCCCAGACGCTGCGCGCCACGCAGGATGCGGCTGATGCGCAGGCCGCGCGCAAAGGCCGCCGGCAGGCCGAGGTGCTCAAGCCCGTGGCCGCCGAGATGCGTGCCCGGCAGGCGGCGAATACGCCGTTGCCGCCCAAACCGGTGCTGGAGTACGTGCGTTACTGACCGCCGCGCGGGCCGGCGCCCGCGCGAGTGCGCTATAAAGACGGTATTGTCTGAATCCTTGGCCTGGGCCGGATCGCTTCCGCCCAGGCCGCTCTATTTGCGGCATCCGTCCATGACCGAATCCGAAGCGCTGGCCCTTGCCTCGCACCGCCACTACAAGGGCGGCCTTTACCTGTACGTGGGCACCGCCCGCCATTCCGAGACCGAAGAGTCCATGGTGGTGTACGAACATCTTTGGCCGCACGAGCGTGGCTTGTGGGTGCGGCCCGCTACGCTGTTCTTTGGCCAATTGGCCGACGGCTCGCCGCGCTTCGCGCCGCTGCACCCGGCGGAGTAGCGCGGTGACGTTCTTCAACCGGCGGCCGCGGGCCAGCGGCGGGGTGTCGCGTTCGACCGTCAACCGGACGCAGGCCACCGCCGCGCTGGACTCGGCCTTGCAGGCGCTGCGCGGCCCGTTCATCGTGGCCGACTTGGAAACCACCGGGCTGTCCACCTCCACCTGCGAGATCCTGGAGTTCGCGGCGGTTCGTGTCGAAGCCTCCGGTGCGTTGGCGCGTGAGTACACGCAGGTGGTGCGCACGAGGTCGCCCGTGCCGTCTTTCATTACCCGGCTGACCGGCATCACCCAGGCAGAAGTGGACCGCCACGGCGTGCCCGTGGTGCAGGCGTTTTCGTCCTTCCTCGAATTCGTGGAAGATCTGCCCGTGTTCTTCCACAATGCCTCGTTCGACCGGCGATTCCTGGGCGCCGCGGCAGACCAGACCGGCCTGCCCTTCGCGAATCCTACCCATTGCACGCTGGCGCTGGCGCGGCGGGCCTGGCCTGAACTGCCTTCGCATAAGCTGGAGATACTGGCGCGCCACGTGGGCGCGTCGGATCCGACTCACCGCGCGTTGGCCGACGTGCGCACGACGGTAGCCGTGGCACTGGCGGCCAGCTCGCGCCTGGCCGCGGCCTGACGCGGCATCCTCTGCCTGGAAAATCCGATGTCCGACCTGGAACAGATCAAACTTGCGGTGCGGGCCTTCACGGCGGAACGGGCGTGGCAGCCGTTTCACTCCCCCAAGAACCTGTCGATGGCCCTGTCGGGCGAGGCCGGCGAACTCGTGTCCCTGTTCCAATGGCTGACCGAGGCCGAGTCGCGCAATATGGCGCCGGAGCGCCTCGCGGATGCCGCGGACGAAATCGCCGACGTGCAGATGTACCTGGTGGCGCTGGCGGATCAACTGGGCATCGACATCGCCGATGCCGTGGCGAAAAAGATGGTGAAGAACGCGCAGAAGTACCCGGCGGACCGCTTTGCGGGCAGCGCCCGCAAGTACGACGATCCGCCCGAATCGGCCTGACGGTCAGATCACTTTCTGTTCGTGGTGGACCTGCGGCGGCTCGACGAAGAAGCCGGCCACAAGCCGGCGCCATTCCTGGAAATCGGTCGATTCGCGGAAATCCACCATGTGGTTTTCGACCGTTTCCCAGTCCACCACCAGCGTATAGCGCTGCGGTTGTTCAATGCTCCGGTGCAGCGCCATGCCATGGCATCCGCGGGCGCGCAGAAACAGTGGCTTGGCCTGCACGACGCCTGCCTCGAACAGCGCTTCCTGTCCTTCGCGGACATGAATGCTGGCAATCTCCTGGATCATGACGGTGTCTCCAAATAAATGGGGCCAGGTAAGGCCCGGCC
Organism: Achromobacter sp. Bel; assembly: GCF_012928505.1. Classification (GTDB taxonomy): domain Bacteria; phylum Pseudomonadota; class Gammaproteobacteria; order Burkholderiales; family Burkholderiaceae_B; genus Achromobacter. Next base: position 93,165 of record NZ_JABBJN010000020.1, read on the forward strand.
GGCCGGAGTAGTATGGCTGAAAATTCCTGTTCCAGCCCGTCCCGATGAATCTTCGAGCCGTCACCTTGACTCGTCTCATTGCCGTTCGCCTGCTGTGGTATGTCGGCATCGCCGTCATCGCCTTCACGGCGCTGGCGCTCAACACGCCGTTCAGCGTGGAGGTCGTGATGTCCGCGATCGCCATCTACATCCCCCTGTCAGTGCTGTGCCTGCCGCTGATGGCCTGGCTGTGCTGGAGCCGCGGCTTGCGTCCTTCCCGTCTTCCCGTACCAGGCATGACGTCATCCTGGCCTGCTTGGCTGGCCGGTGCGCTGGGCATCGCGATGCTGGCCGGCTACCGCGTGCTGGCCGACCTGGCCCTGGCGGAATGCGGCTTCCTGCTGGTGCTTGTCGCCGGCGATCTCTGGCTGGCCCGCCGCGAAGCCGTGCAGTTCTTCACGCTTGCGCCCGCCCGGTCCGGCTGACAGTCAGCCTAAAGGCCATCAGCGCCTTGCCTACCGGCGTGCGTGCTAGGCGCCTTGTCCGAGCCGGCGGCGCGCCGCCCCATCCTTAAAGTTGAGTGCCCTTGCGCGAGGCAGCCTTCTGCCTCGCTTTTCATCGTCCATACGCATGGCGAGACGCCCGCGCGCTCGTCTGTTTCGCTCGCCGATCGGCAGGCGACCCTCGTCCACAAAGACGCGGTCGCCCGTTTAACCGATATCGACATGATTAGGACGGAGCAATCATTCCGTACCAATACAAAAGTCCCACGCCACTCGTCTTCGTGCGGGCACGGGGGAGGGACGTAGCGGTCCGCGCCGGTCGGCCACCGGCACCTGTGCATCCGCATGAAGCGGATCAGGAGGAGCTCAAATGAAAAAGCTCGCAGCAGTCGCAGCCATGACCTTGTTTGCCGCATCGGCCTATGCCAGCGGTCCGGGCATGCCTTCCGTGTCGATCACCGGCCATGCCGGCACGATCAATGGCACGGCGTCGTCGGTTTCCACCGGCAGTTCGGTGGTGGCGACCCAGGTCAACGGCTACGGGTCTTCCAGCCAGACATCGTTTGGAGAAACGGGCGGCGTCGCGCAGGTCGGCGGCACGTTCAACCGGGACGGCACGCAAGTGGTCACCAGCACGCGCCAATACGCCACCAGCGAATCCTACGGCAACGTGACGGGCAACGCGCCCATCATGGTTGGCGACAGCATCGCCAACGGCGGCGCGTCGTTCGGCAAGACCGACACCGCCGCCTCAGCGACGGGGACATTCGTTGCCGGCAACATCGGCGCGTTTGGGTCGATCGGCGGTGTGGGCGGGGTGGGCCACATCTCCGGCTTCAACCACTGACCCAATTATCCGGGCGGCTTCGGCCGTCCGGTCGAGGGGACATCATGAAAACGATAGTGCTTGCAATCTCCCTGTCGCTGGCGGCATGCACGGCCGCGGCGCAGACCAGTAACTCCAGTTCCACGACATCCGCGTCGTCAGGGTCGACCAATGCCGGCAACAACCAGGGCATCACGCTCAATTCCAACAACAGCGGTTCCAGTACCGTGAAGACGGTCCCGCCAGTGGGTGGCCAGAGCTTCTATGGTTCGTTCTCGTCGGATAGCTGCATGGTGTCGGCAGGCGGCGGGGGCTCCGTGGTGGGCTTCGGCATGAACGTCGCCATACCGATCGAAGACCAGAAATGCAGCCTGCGGCGCAACTTCGAACGCACGATGCAGGCAGCCGCCTCCACCAAGGATGCGGACCGCTCGCGCCGGCTGGAGACCGCGGCCATCGACATCCTGTGCCAGACCGACGACCGCACCAAGGCCGCCTTGGTGGCGCAAGGACTTTGCACCAATCCGGCGCTGACCACGGCCGATCATCGTTTCGATACCACGGCGGTCGCGCAGACGTCGCCGACCACGACCACGGTCGTCGTGCCGCCGGCACCGGCACCGGCGCAGAGCCAGGCCAGGCCTGCGGCGCCCGCCGGGCAGGCGTATCCGGTGCAAGCCGTTCAAACCACCGCGCTGGCGTCGCCGCCCTTGCGCAATCCGAGGCTTGAGCGGCAGCAATTCGCCGATCTGTATTCGCCCGGATGACGCCTGGGCGCGTCAGGGGCGCAAGCCGGTTCAGGTGGAGGCGGGCGGCGCGACGGCGCCGGACGCCGTCTCCGGCAGGGGCGCGGAGGCCAGCAGCATTGTGGGGGGCGAAGACACCTCAAGGCCTGCGTCATTCAGGCGCTTGAGCACCGTGAACAGCATCGCGCTGCGCACGCCGTAAGCCGCACGCGGCGAGGATACATAGCCCTTGGCGTTGAAGATCAGGTGGCCGCCTTCGATGCCGTCCAGGAACACGTTGGGCGCGGGCGCGTCCAGCACGTCCTCGTGGTCGGCAAAGGCCTGGAGGATCAATTCGCGCACCTGCTCCGCGTCCGTCGACAGCGGCAGCGGCAGCTTGATCTGCACCAGGCCCAACGGGTTCGAACGGGTCACGTTGCGCACCGTCTTCGTCACGAATTCCGAGTTCGGGACGATCACCGTGGACCGGTCGCCCATCTGGATTTCCGTAGCGCGCACGTTGATGCGCAGGATGTCGCCTTCGACGCCGCCCAACGACACCCAGTCGCCCACCTTGACGGGGCGCTCGGCAAGCAGGATGAGGCCCGAAACGAAGTTCTGCACCACCGCTTGCAGGCCGAAACCGATACCCACCGACAGCGCGCTGGCGATCCATGCCACCCGTTCCAGGCCGATGCCGGCTGCTGACAACGACAAGGCGACCGCCAGGACAAACCCCGCGTATCCGAACAAGGTCGCGGCAGACAGCTGCATGCCGGGATCGAGTTCCGTGGTCGGCAGGTAGCGGTTCGACAGCCAGCGCTTGAGCATCTTCACGCTCAGCAGCGACAGGCCCAGCACCATCAGCGCTTGCAGCACCGCGCCGGGTCGGATCTGCGCTTCGCCGATCGCCAGGCCCTTGCGCAGCTGGTCAAAGCGTTGCAACAGATCCGCCGGCCCTTCGCCGAAGGGCGCCAACAGCAGGATCACCGCCAACAAGCCCACGGCCACGCGGCCGATGCCGGACAGCAGCACGGCCGCCTGGTCGCGCAGGCTGGGGCCCTCGTTCTCGCCTTCGCGGTGCGACGTGCCCAGCAGCGTGCTGAAGCCGTCTTCGATCAGCGTCGACACCAGATAAGCGGAAGCCAGCACGATCAACGTCCACAGCACCTGCTTGGTCAGGAAGGCGCCGAAAGCCACGTACCCGGCCAGCAAGCAGGCAAGGCCCAGGATCAGCACCGTCCACACCGTGCCCAGCAGGAGCGAAGTCCAGAAGGGGGCGGGCGCATCGTTTTCCTGGATGCTCAGGCGGCGCAGCCTGCGGCAGATGGCCAGCACGATGGCCATCGTGGTCATGATGATCGCGGCGACGATGCCGGTCAGCGTGATTGTCGTCGTCAGGCTGGCGTTCAACAGCACCGGCAGGCGTTCGGCCAGCCAGATCATGACGACCAGCGTGCCCAGCAGATTGGGCAGCCAACTCAGGCGCGTCGCCACCGCATCGCTGATGGGAGGCAGGCGCCAGGACGGGCGATGCGTCGACAGCAGCGCATTGCCAAGGCCCGACACGTACCCGCCGAAGCAGACGGTCGCAACCAGCGTCGCCAGCAGGGCGCCCGTGTTGTCGGATAACTGCGAATTCCAGTCCAGGCCGGCGTGGATCAGCAGCGCGATCACGCCCGGTGTCGCCACCGACAACGTCAGTTGAGCCACCGCCAGGAACGAGCGCCGCAGCCGGCCCGGAGGCACACGCGTCGCCGTCAGACGCAGGAAGAGCCGGCCGATCCAGACGCGCAGCGCGATCGTCAGCGCCGCCGCCGCGGCCAGCAGCAACCATCCCCAGGTTGGCGTCTGGCGGATGGCGGTGGACAGGTCGTCGCGCAAAGCTTCAAGGCGTTCCAGGTCGCGCGGGAACTCCTCGTGGAACTCCACCCAGAATTGCTTGGACAGGAACGAGTCGCGGCGCTCGCCCAGTCGTGCCTGGAATTGCGTGCGGCGCTGCGCTGAAATCTGCTCAGCGGTCTGCCCGGCGTCCACGGACAGCAAACGGGCCAGCTTGATCTGCGCATCCAGCGCGCGGCTGCTTTTTTCCAGCTGGGTACGCTGGGCCGCCACGTCGGGGGCTTCCTTACCGCCTTCTGGCGGCGCGCCCAATTCGCTCAACCTGGCGGTCAGGCTGGTCAACTGGGGCGCCAGGGCTTCGCTGGCCGCATCCGCTTTTGACTGGATGTCCAACGCGTCGCCGCGCTGTTTGACGAGCGTGGCGTCATCGGTCTCGTCGGCCACGCGTTTGCGGATGTCGTCGATCTGCTTGCGCGCGGCGGCCAGCAGCGTTTCGGTTTCCGCCGGATTGGGCGGCGGAGCCGCGAAGGCGGGGAGCAGACAGAGCGCCAACAACAACGCCGCGACAAGCGCGGCGATCTGGGGCGCGTAAAGGCGCCGGGTGCGTAAGAGCTGGGGAATGCGGATCTGGGTCATATTCTTGTGCGAGACACTCGCGTCGAGGCGGCAGCATAACAAGCCGCGGGCGGGTCCGTTGCAACAAAAACTAGTGACGCGTCCCCGATTTACAGACAGCGATTCCAGCGGCAGCCTGGCCAATCCACGGGGGGCGGAAACAGGGCCGGATAGGGCGCCCGGGCGTCGTGGGCGCCGTCGGACGCGGCCGACGGCAATCCGCGATTACCAGGTCAACGTTTGGAATCAACTCGGGCGGGCTGGCGCATCTCGGGCAACCGATTTTTTGGGCTTGCCCAGCACCGCGTCGCACACGTCCAGCCAGGCGCGGGCGGCAAAGGACATGTACCCGGATTGGAGCCAGATGTGGCCGACTTCCCATTGCATGCCGGACTTGGCCAGTTTCGCCGTGCTGAGGCCTCGCGTCTTCATCCGTTGCATCAGCGGTTCAGGCAGCAGCGCCACGCCCAATCCGGCAGACGCCATCGCCACCAGAAAATCCCAATGCGCGCTTTGCGCTGCGATGCCGGGCTGAAAGCCCGCGTCGGCAAAGGCTTGGCGCAGGCGCCGGGTGACGGCGAAGTCGTCGGTAGGGATCAGCAGCCGCGCATCGCGCAAGGCGCTCAAGGGCAGGGATGTCTTACCGGCCCAGGGGGCGTCGGGCGGACCGATCACCCAGATGGGGTAGCTGCCGAACGGCTGGGCCGCCAGCCCACCGTCAGGGGCGATGGGCAGGATGGTGGCGCCCACTTCCAGTTCGCCGCTGGCGACCAACCCTTCGACGGCCTGGCCCGTACCCTCGCGCAAGGTCAGGTGGATGCCCGGGTGCAGCTCCCGGAATCGCTTCACGACCGGCGTGAACAGCAGGTTGATCATCGGGGGGATGCCGACCTCCAGTGCACCGCGGTCCAGGCCGGCGGTCTGGCGCAATTCTTCCGACAGCTGCCGCATCGTCTCCAGCACTTGAATTCCCCGCTGGTACATGACGCGTCCGGTATCCGTAGGCCGCGCCGTATGGCCGTCGCGGATCAACAGCGGCGTGCCCGCTTCTTCTTCCAGTTGGCGAATCATCTTGCTGACGGTCGATTGCGTGACGAACAGCGCCTTGGCCGCCTGCGTGAAGCTGGCGTGCCGGACAGTCTCCACGAAATACCGCAATGCACGCACGTCCATGGCGTGAGGCTCCCTAGGCGCGTTGCGCGCAAAACGTCAATTGATGAAAAAAACGACTGGTTTGAATGATTTTAAGTCATTACGAGATTTAAGCAGGCCTTCCTATACTGCGGAAAATTCGTCCCGGAAGCAGCCATGCGCCGCACCGGGATATCGGGAAACGCCGCGAAAGACGGCGCCCGGGCGCTGATAGGCGGCCTCGCCGCGCCCGGCCGCAAGCCGTTGGCCTTTAAATTTGGAGACACCATGCATCTCGACCGTATTCGCCACCCTGGGTTGCGCGCCAAGATCACCTCCGCCGATCAGGCGGCATTGCTGGTTCAGGACGGCATGACCGTGGGGATGAGTGGTTTCACGCGGGCCGGGGACTGTAAGTCCGTGCCGGCGGCGTTGGCGGCGCGAGCCGAGCGCGAGCCCCTGGCGATCACGCTGATCACCGGCGCGTCGCTGGGCCACGACACTGACAAGATGCTGGCCCAGGCGAATGCGCTGGCGCGCCGCATGCCGTTCCAGGTCGACACCACGCTGCGCCGCAAGATCAATCAAGGTGAAATCGCCTTCATCGACCAGCACCTTTCTGAAACCGTAGAGCAATTGCGCGCTGGCCATATCGGACCGATTAACGTCGCCATCATCGAGGCGGCCGCCATCACGGAATCGGGCGCGATCGTGCCGACGATGTCGGTGGGAAATTCAGCCTCGTTCGCGCAGCAGGCCGACAAGATCATCATCGAATTGAACGTGGGCGTGCCTGCCGCCATTGAAGGCCTGCACGACATCTATGTGCCCGCGGACCGTCCCGCGCGTCAGCCGATAGGCCTGGTTTCGGTGGACCAGCGTATCGGCCAGCCGTTCATCGAGGTGGACCCCGGCAAGATCGCCGCCATCGTCATCACGCATGAGCCCGACAGCCCGTCCAACGCCTTGCCGCCCGACGACGACACCAACGCCATCGCCAGCCACATCAACACGTTCCTGCGCGGCGAAGTCGATGCGGGCCGGCTGACCAACGCCCTGTTGCCGCTGCAGGCCGGCATCGGCACCATCGCCAATGCGGTGTTGCACGGCTTCGAGTCGTCGGATTTCGAGAACCTGACGATGTACTCCGAAGTGCTGCAAGACAGCGCCATCGAATTGTTGGATCAGGGTAAGCTCGCCTTCGCGTCGGCGTCGTCCATCACGGTGTCCAAGCCCGTCTACGACAAGATCCTGGCCAATATCGAGCACTATCGCGAACGCATCGTGCTGCGCCCGCAGGAAATCAGCAACGCGCCCGAAATCGTCCGCCGGCTGGGCATCATCGGCATCAACACGGCGCTGGAGTTCGACATCTACGGCAACGTGAACTCCACGCACGTGGGCGGCACGCACATGATGAACGGCATCGGCGGCTCGGGCGATTTCGCCCGCAATGCCCACCTCGCGATCTTCGTATCCAAATCGATGGCCAAGAACGGCGATATCTCCAGCGTGGTCCCGATGGTGTCCCACGTGGATCACACGGAGCACGACGTGGATGTGCTGGTGACCGAATGCGGTCTGGCGGACCTGCGGGGCCTGGCCCCGCGTGAGCGCGCGCGCGCCATCATCCGGCATTGCGTGCATCCGTCGTACCGTGACGCCCTGCAGGACTATTTCGACCGCGCCTGCCAGCGCGGCGGCCAGACGCCCCATCTGCTGGAAGAGGCGTTCTCGTGGCACCAGCGCTTCAATGAAACAGACTCGATGCAGCCGGTGACGTCACCCGCGCGCAAGGCGGCCTGACGCGCCGCAAGGTTGACTGCCGCCGTTACGGCGTCAGCCGGGCGCCGTGTTTGGGTAGGGGTAAAGGAGCGGAAGCTGCTTTACCTTTTTTTTCGTCCCGATTCCGAAGGCGGGGCATCCGGCTCCGTCGTCGTGGTGACCAGGGCGCAGCGGGACAGCTCAAGTTCGTCTTGCAGCCATTGTTTCAACGCGACCAGCGGCGCCCACTCCCGCAGGCTCGGCGGATAGACCAGGTGGTAGGTCTGCGCCTGTTCATACTGCACGCTCATGGGCGATATCTGCACCAGGCGCCCGGCGCAGAGGGCATCCGCGGCCAGCAATTCGCGGCCCAGCGTAATTCCCAAACCCTGCTCGGCCGCCTGCAGCATCATCCCGGCGTCGTTGAAAGTGGCCACCGGCATGACCGGCGTGCGCAGGCCGGCGGCATTGAACCAGTGCTGCCACATTTCACGTTCGCCCAGCAACGGTTGGCGGGCGAGGGTCTCGGGGGAATTGTCCTCCAGCTTCGCCGCCGTCTCGGGCGACGCCAGTGCAATCAACGGCAGCGGCATGTCGAACAAGGGCTCGGATTCCACACCCGCCCAAGGCCCGCGGCCAAACCGCAGCGCGGCATGAAAGCCGTCGCGCACCAGATCCACGACTTGCTGGGATGTCTCGATCTCTAGCGACAAGCCGGGATTCCGCACCCGCCACCGCGCCATGCGGGGTAGCAGCCAGCGCTGTGCGAAAGATGGCAGCACCGACACGCGCAAGCGCTGTTCGCTGCCCGTCGCCGCGGCCGCAGCGGCCATTACCCCCTCATCCAGCACCGATAGCGCGCTTTGCACGCTACACAGCAGCGCGGCGCCCGCGCTGTTCAAGACGATGCCGCGCCCGCTGCGTTCAAACAGCGGAAAGCCCAACTGCTCCTCCAGCCCCTTGATCTGTTGGCTGACCGCGCTGTGCGTCAGGTGCAGCCGATCAGCCGCTGCCCGCAGATTCTGTAATTCGGCCACCGCGCGGAAAGCGGGCAGGGTGTTCAAAGGCAAACGCATGGGATTCCAGGGAAAATAATTTTTGGTTAGCTTAGCTGACCAATTCACCGAAAACAATTCGATTTTCACCCTGGGGTTGGGCGACTACGCTTACCAAAAGGTCCTAAGTTCAGGAATCCACCCAGGAGCCCATCATGTCTGCCCAAACCTGCACGTCCCCCGCATCCCATTTCCGGCCGGCGCGGCAACCCGCCCTCGCGGCGGCGGCGCCGTCTTCCGTCCCCATCGGCGCACAAGGCGAGAGGCCGCAAAACACCAATCAGCAGGACGCCGCCGGGCGGTCCGGCGGCTGGCTGGGCAAGCTGTGGGCCGCTTACTGCAAGCGCCGCGCCGAGTCCCGGCTGCGCAACCTCGCCGCCGACATGGACCCGCACATCCTGCAAGACGTGGGGGCGCCCAACTGGCTCGTCAACGAAACCACCCTGCAACGTGACCTGGAGCGCCTGAAGCACACGGATTACATGCGCTGGTAGCCCTTCGCAACGCGAAGGGGCGCATGGGCCGGGCGCCGGTTCTTCCTCAGGAAGACCGGCGCTTTCGCTTTTTGAAATCGGGACGGGGGAGCCGCTTCTCGCTATATATAGGTGCGCACCTATATATAGAGAGAAGAGCCCGATTCCGCCCGCTCGCCGGAAATTAGCGCCGTCTTTGCTTCCCGAGCATGACAACCCTAAAACTTGTGCTATAGTCTCGCTCCTTCGCAGTTCAGACAGTTTTTGAACCGCGAAGCCAAGCAAGCACAACAGGCAAGGCAAGGTGAAAACCCGGGGCAACCCCGCCAGTCTGCCGCGAAGCGCCCAGGAATGGATGCCAAGCGGTTATTGCAAGGATTGCAGCAAATCAGGCAAAAGCCAGTTGCGCAATTTGCAAAAATCGTGCTATAGTCTTGGGCTTGGCTGGTGATGAGATTTAAGGGTTTACCCGGATCTTTTGCTAGCCACCTGAGGTGGTAACCAACCCCTGAAATCCAGGGCTGTCCGCGAAAGCGGCGGGGTTGCAAGATAAGATGCGAGTCAGGCAAAAGCCGGTTGCATAATCTGCAAAAGTTGTGTTATAGTTTCAGGCTTGGCAGTTGCCGAAAACTTAGGGTTAACCCGAATGGGTGCTTCTGATGTTTCGATAGCTGCTAA
>NZ_JABBJN010000021.1 GCF_012928505.1 Achromobacter sp. Bel
GCCGGGCGCAACAGGCACCCCGGGCGCAACAGGCACCCCGGGCGCAACAGGCACCCCGGGCGCAACAGGCACCCCGGGCGCTTCCACTGAAAAGGCCGCCGGAAGCGCTGCGGCCGACGCCAAGGACATCACTTCCGGCATGCCCAGTTGGCTTGCCGACAACCTGCTCGTCATCGTTACCGCCGTGCTGGCGCTGATCGCGTTCGTGATCGCCTGGCTGCTGCGCCGTGCCGGCGCCCGGCGGGGGGACGACGACGAGGATACGTACGCCTATAACGAGCCTGCGCTGGACACGGCAGCGCTGAACCGCAAGCTCGATACGATCAATCTCGACCTGGACGAACCGCCCACGGACGAACCGCGCCGAGTCAGCGGTCCCAGGGTTTGAATAATGTCTAGAGTTGCATTGGGGCTGGCGTATGACGGCTCCGCTTGGCAAGGTTGGCAGACGCAGCCGCATCGGCAGACGGTGCAAGACACGTTGGAGTCGGCCTTGGCTAGTTTTTGTGGTGGTCAGGGCGTTGTTCCCACGATTTGCGCCGGCCGTACCGATACGGGCGTGCACGGCGCGATGCAGGTGGTCCATCTGGACACGACGCTGGACCGCCGGATGGAGTCCTGGGTGCGGGGCGTAAATGCGTTTCTTCCGCCCAGCGTGTCGGTGCAGTGGGCGCAGCCGGTTTCCGACGAGTTCCACGCGCGCTTCTCCGCGCGTGCCCGCACATATGTCTATTTGCTGTGGCGCGGCCGCGTTCGGCCGGCGCTATGGGCGGGCCGGGCGGGCTGGTGCTTCCAACCGCTGGACGTGGAGGCCATGCGGACCGCGGCGAACGCCTTGCTGGGCGAACATGATTTCTCCAGCTTCCGCTCTTCGCAATGCCAGGCCAAGCATCCGGTGCGCCATATGCACCGGCTGGACATCGAGGAGCGCGGGCCGTTCCTCGTGTTCACGTTGAAGGCGAATGCGTTCCTGCACCACATGGTGCGCAATATCATGGGTGCGCTGCTGCAGATCGGGCAGGGCAGGGAGTCCGTGGACTGGATGGCGCAACTGCTGTCCTGGCGCGACCGCAAGCGGGGTGCGCCGACGTTCTCGCCGGATGGCCTGTATCTGTCCGCGATTGATTACCCGGCCGAATTCGGCTTGGACGAGCTGGACGGCGGTTCGCTGCTGCTGTCGCCGTTCACGCAAACCTATTAGAAAGCCGCCGCAACCCAAGGCGCCTTTTTCGCGCTGACTTGGAGGTCTTTGCCATGCAACGCCGCGCGTTCTTGAAACAAACCGCCTTGGGCGCAGCCACCGCAGGAGGCGCCGTGTTGGCCGCGCCGGCCTTCGCGCAGGAAGCGCCTGCCGTTGCGTGGCGGCTGGCCTCCAGTTTTCCGAATGAATCGCCCACGTTGTTAGCGGGCGCCGAGGATGTCGCGCGGTACGTGGCTGAAGTCACCGATGGCCGCTTCAAGATCGAGATCTTCCCTGCCGGCGATCTGGTGGAGTCCGGCCAGGTGTTGGAAGCCGTCCAGCACCGCGTCGTGGAGTGCGGGCATACCGCGTCGACCCGGTATTTCGACATTGATCCGGCGCTGTGCTTCGATGCCGGCGTGCCGTTCGGCCTGAATACGCGGCAAATGAACGCCTGGATGAGCCAGGGCGAAGGCCTGGCCCTGACGCGCGTGCTGTTCGACAAATACAACATCCTGAACTTCCCCTGTGGCTATACCGGCGCGCAGATGGGCGGCTGGTTCCGCGGCGAGGTCAAGACGGTCGATGACTTGCGCGGGTTGAAGGTCAAGGCCGGTGGATTCGCCCGCCATGTGCTGTCGCGTTTGGGCGCGACACCGGTCGACGTGCCGGTCGCGGAATCCTATGCCGCGCTGGAGCAGGGCACGGTCGACGCCGTGGCATGGATCGGCCCTTACGACGACGAGAGCCTGGCGCTCTATAAAGTCGCCCGGAACTACTACTTTCCGGGGTGGTGGGCGGGCACGTTGCAGCTGTCGCTGTATGTGAACCAGGACGCGTACGACGAACTGCCCAAGCCGTATCAATCGGCGTTGGCGCTGGCCTGCCGGATGGCGACGGGCAACATGATCGCCAAGTACGATGCAGGCAACCCGGATGCGCTGCGCAGGCTGGTGTCGCGGGGCGCCCAACTGAAGGCATTCCCCAAGCCGGTCCTGCAGGCTTGCTACGAGGCATCGCTGGCCGCCTACAAGGAAATGAGCGCCAAGGACCCGATGTTCAAGAAGCTGTACGAAAGCATGGCGGCGTTCCGCGACAAGGAAGTGCCGTGGTTTCGCGTGGCCGAGGGTAGTTTCGATAATCTGGTCGCGACGCTGGGGCAGCCGGGCGCCTGACCGGTTTCTGCTCGCCGGATATACTGATCCGACACGTCGCGCTGGGCGACATAGGTGATGGATTTCATGCGTACCCGCATCAAAATCTGCGGCTTGACCCGCGAACAAGACATCGAAGCCGCCGTTTCGGCCGGCGTCGATGCGATCGGTTTTGTCTTCTACGCCAAGAGCAAGCGCTGCCTGACGCCGACGCGCGCCGCGCAACTGCGCCGCACGGTGCCGGCGTTCGTGGATGTCGTGGCGCTATTCGTGAACCCGGATCCCGCCGACGTTCAAGCCGTGCTGGATGAGGTCGGCCCCGAACTGCTGCAGTTCCATGGCGACGAGACGCCTCAAGACTGCGGCCGCTACGGCCATCGCTTCCTGCGCGCATTCCGTGCTGGCGCACCGGGCCTGGATACCGCGCAAGACCTGGCCACGCACTGCCGCGCATACGGTGAAGCGGCGGGGTGGCTATTCGACAGCTACAGCGCGGGATACGGCGGCAGCGGCCATGGATTCGACTACGCCTTGCTGGATGACGTCCTTGCGGATCCCGTGTCCCGCCCGCTGATCCTGTCGGGTGGCTTGAACGGCGAAAATGTCGGGCAGGCGATCGAGTGGGTGCGTCCCTGGGGGGTCGATGTCAGCAGCGGCGTCGAGGTCGAGCAAGGAATAAAAAGTTCTGATAGAATCTCGTTCTTCGTTGACGCAGCACATGCAGCGGACGCGAAACTGAAGGGAAAAAAGTAGTGCTGGCGGTTGCTGTTTTTGGCTTTGATGCCGACGACTCAAACGCAATGAAAACAGCAAAAAGTCTTCAAAGACGATTTGCACAGTTTAAAAAAGCACTATATAATTCTTCTTCTTTGCAGGCGGTTAGCTCAGTTGGTTAGAGCGCCACGTTGACATCGTGGAGGTCGTTGGTTCGAACCCAATACCGCCTACCAGAATTCCTGCAAAGCAGTGCCAAGCACTGCCTTAAAAGCCGCGAAAGTCCTAGACTTCGCGGCTTTTTGCATTGTGCTTCCGGCTGGCACCGGCCCGTGCGGGTACCCATTACGTGTAATAACTGCGGACGGCAATTGCGATTGCCGCCTGCGTCGGTCCCCACGTTTGCGGGCAGCCGTTTTCGATACCCGTGCAAGCACGCTGCGGATTAATGCGCCCACCGCCGCGGTATCGGTTTTCCCCTTATCTTCGTTCCCTTTGCATAATGCGCGGGGATTCCGTGGGATATTTATCTGATATGTTCCCGGTAATGTTTATCACCGGCACGGACATGCGTTACTTCCTCAAGACAATACTCCTGGCCCCTGCGCTGATGCTGGCCGCGTGTGCCGGCAAGCCGCCGCCGGACGCGCCCGTCCAGGCGCGCATCGATGAACTGCCGATGTATGGCGGCATGGATCGGGCGGCGGCCGCGGAACGGCAGACTGGCGACAAGAAGCTCATTGCCGACGCCACCCAGGCATTCGGCTCGGCCGAGAACGCCTCGAAGGCCTGGGTCTCGCAAGGCTATCGTTTTTATCGAGCCGACCAGCTCGGCATGGCCATGCGGCGCTTCAACCAGGCCTGGCTGCTGAATCCCGACAACCCCGAGGTGTACACGGGCTTTGCGGCGGTTCTGCATGACCAGGGCAAATACTGCCAGGCCATGAGCATGATGGATCAGGCGATCAGCCATGATCCGCCTACCTTCCAGGGTATCTACGCCGATGCCGGCCGGATCGCGGCCCGCTGCGCGGCGGAGGACAAGACCTTGCCGCCGGAAGCCCGGGTGGCGGCGACCGCCCGGTCGGACGCGTGGTACCGCAAAGGGGAAGCCGTGGAGCCCGACAAGGGCTATCTGTATTCGTCCTGGGCGACGGCGTACTACTGGCGCGGCCAATACCGAGAGGCGTGGGCGATGGTCGTCAAGGCTCGCGCCGCGGGCGGCACGCCCGGTCCGAAGTTCATGGACCTGCTGCGCGCCAAAATGCCCGAACCCCGGACATAGGCCTTGCGTCGTATCGGCCAATCCGGTTCCTGCCCGGCATTTGCGATATTCTGCTGACCATCATGATGAAAGCGCTTTGGTTGGTGTTGGGCTGCGTGATGTTGGCATTGGGCGTCATCGGCGCGTTTCTGCCGGTCATGCCAACAACGATTTTCCTGATTCTGGCCGTGGGCTGCTTCTCGCGGTCTTCGCCGCGGCTGGAAAAATGGCTGCTCGACAGCCCCACGTACGGACCGGCGTTGCGCACATGGCGGGAACAGGGCGCAGTGTCGCGCAAGGGCAAGACCTACGCGTGCCTGGGCATGGCCGCGGGTTACGCGCTGTTCTGGTGGAGCGCGCATCCGTCCTGGCCGCTGGCCGTTGGCGTGGCCGTGTTTTTCATCGCCAGTGCAGCGTATGTGATCAGCCGTCCTGCGCCGAAAACCTGATTGCCGTTTAGCCGCTATTCAGGCGTTTGAGACGCTTCTGAAAGGCTGGGCCGGCGCGTAACGCGCCGAAACCGTTGGGTCGGCAATCCCGGGCCGGCGCCCGCATTTTCTCTGATGTAATGGGCCGCAGCAAGGCTGTTCAAGTCGCAGCGCGTCGTTCCGGTCGCGCGTTCAGCCGGCAAGGAACATTCATGGTGAACAAGCGTCGGGAACTTCTATTTGCCGCCATGTCCGGGGCGGCGTTCGGGTGGGCGAATCCATCCTCCGCTGCGTCGGCGGGCCAATCCGCAGTCCAGGAAGCGCTGGACCTTTGGCCGGGCAACTACGCCCCTCAAAGTAAGGGCCCACATCAAGGCAACGGGCCGGAAGGCCCCGAGAAAGTCAGCGCAAAGGGTTCCGTCGCGCAGGTGTCGCGGCCGCGCCTGATTGTCTACCGGCCGGCCCGGCCCAATGGCAGCGCCGTGCTCGTGATTGCCGGCGGCGGTTACGCGCATATCGAGCGGGGCACGGAAAGCACGCCGACCTGCCTATGGCTGCAGGCGCAAGGCGTGACCGCCTTTGAACTCGTCTATCGGCTGCCGGGTGAGCATTGGACGGCAGAGGCCCCGTTGCAGGACGGTCAGCGCGCCATGCGGGTCATCCGTTCGGTGGCGGGGCAGTACGGGCTGGACACCGGCAGGATCGGCGCCATCGGGTTTTCAGCGGGCGGGCATCTGGCCGGTCTCACGGCCGCCACGGCAGCGGTGGCGCGGTATGCCGCGGTGGACGCGGCCGACAGCCTGTCGTCCCGCCCTGATTTCGCGGGGCTTATTTATCCGGTACTGACCTTCATGGCGCCGTTCGACCATACGCATGCACGCCGGGAAATCGTGGGAGAGCACCCCACGGCCGAGCAAAGTGCGGCGTTCTCCGTGGACCGTCTGGTGACGGCGCAGATGCCGCCCGTGTTCCTGGCGCAAGCGCAGGACGATCCGATCTCGCCCGTGGACAACAGCTTGCTGATGTTCAACGCGCTGCGCGCGGCGGGTGTGCCGGCCGAGATGCATATCTTTCCCCAAGGCGGCCACGGCTGGGGGCTGGGCAAGCCCGGCACACGGGTGCATGCGTGGCCGGGTTTGTTTGCCGAATGGGCCGCGATCAGCGGCTTTTTCGGGGTCCCTCAGTGAGAGTGCCGGGGATCGCCGCGCGTTTCGATGACTTTCAGATATAGCGTCGCGGGCTCCAGGCAGCCGCCCGTCGACAACTGGCCGACCAGTTGCCGGTACAGCTCCTGCCAGGGCGTTTGCGAGGCCGGTGCCTGGTAGGGCGGTTCTTGCTTCCGTCTTGCCATTTCCGCGTCGTCGACCAAGGCGGTGACGCTGCGCTGGTTCAGATCGACACGGATCTTGTCGCCGGTGCGCAGCAGCGCCAATCCTCCCCCGACTGCTGCTTCAGGCGACATGTTCAAAATGGACGGGCTGCCGGAAGTGCCGCTTTGCCTGCCATCCCCCAGGCACGGCAGGGAATCCACGCCGCGCTTGATCAGGTGGGACGGAGGCGCCATGTTGACCACTTCGGCGCTGCCCGGGTAGCCCACGGTGCCGGCGCCGCGGATGACAAGGATGCAGTGTTCGTCGATGTTCAGCGCCGGGTCTTCGATGCGCGCGTGGTAGTCCTCGGGGCCTTCGAACACGATGGCGCGGGCCTCGAATGCGTTCTCTGAGCCGGGTTCGGACAGGTAGGCGCGGCGGAACGCTTCGCCTACGACCGACATCTTGATGATGGCGCTGTCGAAAAAATTGCCCGACAGCACGATGAAGCCTGCCCGGTGTTTCAGCGGGGCGGCGCAGCTGCGGATGACGTCGGCGTCGCGGGTCTTGGCGCCCGCGGCGATGTCCCCGATGGTCTTGCCGGATACGGTGGGGCAGTCGGGGTGAAGGCGCCCGGCGGCGAACAGTTCATGCATGACCGCGGGGACGCCGCCCGCGCGGTGGAAGCCCTCGCCCAGATGCTCGCCCGCCGGCACGCAGTTGACCAGCAGCGGCACGTCTTCACCCAGGCGCTGCCAGTCGTCCAGGCTAAGGTCGATGCCGGCGTGGCGGGCCATCGCGATCAGGTGCGGCGGGCAATTGGTGGACGCGCCCAGCGCCGATGCCACGACGATGGCGTTCTCGAATGCCTGCCGTGTCAGGATGTGGGAGGGCCGCAGGTCTTCGCGCACCATGTCGCAGATGCGCATGCCGGTGGCGTAGGCCATCTGGGCGCGTTCGCGGTAGGGGGCGGGAATGCTGGCGCAGGTGGGCAGCGACATGCCCAGCGCTTCGGCCAGCGAATTCATCGACAACGCCGTGCCCATGGTGTTGCAGTGGCCGACCGACGGCGAAGACGCGGTGGCCAGCGTCATGAAGCCCTCGTAATCAAGCTTGCCGGCCGCCATCAGGTTGCGCGCGTGCCAGATGACGGTGCCGGAACCGACGCGCTGGCCGTCGTGCCAGCCGTCCAGCATGGGGCCGCCGGACAGCACGATGGCGGGCAGGTCGACCGTGGCGGCGGCCATCAGGCAGGCAGGCGTGGTCTTGTCGCAGCCGGTCGTCAGCACCACCCCGTCCAAGGGGTAGCCGTGCAGGATTTCGACCAGGCCCAGATAGGCCAGGTTGCGGTCCAGCGCGGCCGTGGGCCGCCGGCCTTGTTCGGCCAGCGGGTGCACGGGGAACTCCATCGGGATGCCGCCCGCGTCCCGGATGCCCGCTTTGACGCGCTCGGCCAGCGCCAGGTGATGGCGGTTGCAGGGCGCCAGATCGCTGCCGGTCTGGGCGATGCCGATGATCGGCCGCCCGGACTGCAACTCTTGCCGCGTCAGGCCGTAATTCAGATAACGCTCGACGTAAATCGCCGTCATATCGGCATGCGCGGGGTCGTCGAACCATTTCTGGCTGCGCAACTTGCGGGGTGTCTGAGACATGGGGGCTCGCTTTGCTTCGGTTGAACAGCGCTAGTTGCGCGCCTTCTGGATCTCGTCATTGAGCTGCTTGATGAGCTCGGGCCCGAGTTCCTGCGTGTACTTGTCCACGACGGGCTGCACCTTCTGCCGCATGCGGGCCACTTCTTCCGGGCTGATCGTATTGATCTTCATGCCAGCCTGCTCAAGCGTCGTCATGGCCTTGGCGGAATCGGTGCGGCTGTCCTTGCGTTCGAAATCGCGCGAGGCGGCAGCAGCCTGGCGGATCAGCTTTTGTTCGTCCGGCGACAGGGTGTCCCACCACTTCTTCGATGCCATCACCACCCAGGGGGTATAGACGTGACGAGAGATTGTCAGGTAGGGCTGCACTTCGTAGAACTTGCTGCTCTGGATCGTGGTGATCGGGTTTTCCTGGCCGTCCACCGTGCGGGTTTCCAGGGCGGTGAACAGCTCGGAGAACGGCATGGGCACGGCATTGGCGCCCAGCGTATTGAAGACGCCCAGCGCGATCTGGTTCTGCATCACGCGCAGCTTGATCCCTTGCATGTCTTCTGCGCGGTTGATCGGGCGTTTGGAATTCGTCATGTTGCGGAAGCCGTTTTCCCAATAGACCAGGCCGACCAGGCCGCGGGCTTCCAGTTTCTTCAGCAGGTCCTGGCCCAGTTGCCCGTCCAGCACCGCGTCGGCTTCCTTTTCGCTGTTGAACAGGAAAGGCAGGTCGAACACGCCGAATTCCTTGACCATGCCGGCCAGCGGCGCGGTGGACCCCACCATCATTTCCTGGGCGCCACCCGCCAGTGCGCCCTGCATCTGTTCGTCCGAGCCCAGGTTGGCCGAGCCGAAGGTCTTCATCTTGAGCTTGCCGCCGCTGACTTTCTCCAGTTCCTGCGCCAGGAAGCGCGCGGCGCGGCCCTGGACGCTTTCTTCGTTCAGACCGTAGCCGAAGCGGATCAGGCGGGGTTTGACGTCCGCCGCCGCGGCCACGCCGGCGACCGCGCAGGACAGCGCGGTCGCCAGCACGAGTAGACGGGTTTTGAATCGATGAATCATGGTGCTCCTCCTTGGGGTTTTCTCTATGCCGCTAGTGCATCCAGCGTGCGGGTACGGTGATCAGTTCGGGGAAGATCACCAGCAGGATCAGCAAGACCGCGTAGGCCACCACGTAGCGCCACACGCCCTTGCAGATGGTTTCCATATTGATGCGGGCCACGCCGCACACGACGTTCAGCACGGTGCCAACCGGAGGCGTCAGCAGCCCCACGCTGCCCACCATGACGAACATGACGCCGAAATAGACGGGGTCGATGCCTGCCTTGATGACGACGGGCATCAGTACCGGGCCCAGGATCAGGATCGTGGGAGTCAGGTCCATGACCGTGCCCACCAGCATCAGCAGGATCAGCAGGGCGAACATCAGCATCTTGGGCTGGTCCATCACGGGTTCCAGCAGGGCGATCAAGTCCTGCGGCATGTCGGCCAGCGTGATCATGTAGGACGAGACCATCGCGGCCGCCACCAGGAACATGACCACGGCCGTCGTGCGCGCGGCATTGGCGAACAGCTGCGCCAGGTCGCGAATGCCGATCTCGCGGTAGACGAACAGGCTGACCAGCAGTGCATAGACCGCGGCGACGACAGCGGCCTCCGTGGGCGTGAAAATGCCGCCGCGCAACCCTCCGATGATGATGACGGGCAGCATCAGGGCCCACAGCGATTCGCGCAGGGCCTTCATGCGGCTGCGCCACGGCACGCGTGGCGCGGGTTTGATGCTGCCGTGCTTGCGCGCCACCCATGACCAGACGGCAATCAGCGTCAAGCCCATCATCAGCCCTGGGGCAATGCCCGCGAAGAACAGCTTGGTGATCGACACGTTGGTCGCCACGCCGAAAATGATGAACGAGATCGAAGGCGGGATGATGGGCGCGACGATGCCGCCGGCAGCGATCAGCCCGGACGCCTGGCCGGCGTCATAGCCCTTTTCGCGCAGCATCGGGATCAGCAGCGACCCCAGCGCGGCGGCGTCCGCCACGGCGGAGCCCGATAGCGAGGCCAGCAACACGCTGGCGAAGATGGCCACATAACCCAGGCCGCCCTGGATATGGCCGACGAAGGCACTGGCCAGATTGACGATGCGGCGTGAAATGCCGCCGGCGTTCATGAGCTCGCCGGCCAGCATGAAGAGCGGCACCGCCATCAGAGTGAAGCTGTTTGCGCCCGACAGCAGGTTCTGCGCCAGGATCTGGGTATCGAAGAAGTCCAGCTGAAACATCATGGCAAGCGCGCTGAGCAGCAGCGCGAATGCGATCGGCATGCCCAGGGCGATCAGCCCCAGCAGCACAAGCAGGAAGACGGTCAGGATCATTGCAGGTGTCCGGGCGGAATGGGGAGGGGGGCGGCGCCGTATCAGGCCAGGGTGAGGAGCTTGGGCATCAGACCAGCGGATCTTCGGGGCTGGACTCCGCCGGCAGCGGGCCGCCCGTCAGCACCCGGACCAGGTCGATCACCGTCAAGATGCCCATGGCCACCGCCGCGTACAGCGCCGCGGAATTGAACACTGCCAGCCGCATGCCCGTGACCGGCAGCACCGTATCCATGCCGATGACGGTCTGCACCCAACTGCCCTCGGCCATCAGCCACAGCACCCATAGCACCAACAGTTGGCAGAACACGTGGGACACGCGGCGCGCCGCCGGCCCGAAGCGTTCCACCAGCATGGTGACGCCGATGTGCTGATGTTCGCGCAGCGCGATCACCGACCCCAGGAAGATCATCCAGACGAACGCCAGCCGGGAGACCTCGTCCGAGGCGTTGATGCCGGAATTGAACAGATAGCGCAGCGCCACGTTGCCGAACAGCAGCACGGTCATGACGATCAGACAGGCCACCATCAGCCAAGTCTGCAATGTGAAGCACCAGTCGGCGGCGCGGGCCAGAGGCGTGCCGCCCGGCTGGCCGGAGGGGCGAGCTTGCATGGTTTGTCTCCTATCCGTTTTCCGGAATTTTCTGGATTATGCTTTTGCGGATGTTAGCGCTAACATTTCCAGTTTGGCAACCCCCCAATTTTTGCGTCAGACTACGCGCTTCCCACTCCACCTCGAGGGCCAATGTCCGTCCGTAAACCCCGAAGCACCCGTGCCGGGCGCGTCACCATGCAGGATGTCGCCCGCCGTGTGGGCGTTAGCGCCATCACCGTGTCGCGCGCGCTGCGCACGCCGGACAAGGTGGCGGAAGCGTTGCGCCTGCGCATCGCCCGGGTGTGCCAGGAACTGGGGTATGTGCCCAACCACGCCGCCAGCGCGCTGGCGTCGGCGCGGTCGCAAACCATCGTGGCGTTGATCCCGTCGCTGAGCAACGTCGTCTTCGTGGATATCATCACGGGCATCAAGGACGTGCTGGACCGTCACGGTTATCACATGCTGATTGGCGTGACGGGGTATTCGCCGGAGGAAGAGGAGGCGCTGCTGCGCAAATATCTGCAGCATTCACCCGACGGGCTGATCCTGACCGGCATTGACCACAACCCGGGCGTGTGGAGCTTGCTGCGCGTACAGCAGATCCCGACGGTGCACACGATCGAAACGTTGCCCGCCGGCGAAGACATGAGCGTCGGTTTTTCGCAGTTCGATTCCGGATACGCGGCGGTCCGCCATCTGCTGGAACGTGGCCACCGCCGCATCGGCATCGTCGGCGCCCAATTGGACCCGCGTTCGCTGCGGCGTTGCGAAGGGGCTCGGCAGGCTTTGCGGGATGCGGGCTGCCATGATCCCGCGCTTGAAATCATGACGCCCGAAAAGTCGTCCATCAGCCTGGGCGCCTCGCTGTTGCAAGACCTGCGCGCGCGCCATCCGGATTGCGATGCGGTCTTCTTCTGCAATGACGACCTGGCCCAGGGCGCGGTCTTCCAGTGCGGGCGCCTGGGCGTGAGCGTGCCCGCGCAGATGGCCATCATCGGCTTCCATGATCTGGCCGGGACGGCTTGGACGACGCCGCCTTTATCGACGATCGCGACCCCGCGCTACGAAATCGGCGCCGCGGCGGCCGGCTTGCTGATGCGCCATCTGGCGGGCGATACGGTGGCCGAGCGGCACGTGGACCTGGGCTTTACGCTGGTGCAGCGCGAAACCAGCTAAGCCTCGAGGTCACGTCGCGCGACGCATGGCCAGGAACACGCCGGAAGCCATGATCAGGGCCATGCCCGCCAACGCCAGCGTGTCGGGCGGGCGCTGGAACCAGAACGTGCTGAACAGCACGGCCAGCAGCAGCTGGAAATAGTTCAACGGCGCCAGCGTGGCGGCCGATACGCGCTGGAATGCGGCGATCAGCAGGATCTGCGCCAGGCCGCTGCACGCGCCCAGGGCGATGATCAGCACCGCATCGGTCAGGTCTGGCCACGGGTCGGGCAGGAAGAACGGGGCGGGCAGCGCCGTGACGATCAGGCAGATGATCGCGGTGTATGCATATTGCACCGGCCCGGCCACTTTGCCGGACAGCTTGCGCGTCAGCACCTGGAAAATGGCGTAGCTGACGGCGGACACCGCCATCAGCACGGTGCCCAGTAGTGGCAGGTCCGAGCCGGGGCGCACGATCAGCATCATGCCCGCGAAACCGGCCGCCACCGCCGCCCATTGCACGGGGCGCACCCGTTCCCCCAGCAGCCATGGCGACAGGGCCACCATGATGAGCGGCGAGGTGAAGTAGATGGCCGTGGCTTCGGACAGCGGCATCCAGATCAGCGCGGTCATGAAGCACGAGGCCACGGTCGCCAGCATTACGCCGCGCAGCACCAGCAAGGGCTTTTCCGGCGCGTCGCGCAGGCGCATGCCGCGGCCGTGCCGCAACAGCATCGCGATCGCCAGGAAGATCACGGCCAGATACCGCATCACGTTCAGGAACGGCGCGGGATAGCGCTCCAGCATGTGCTTGGATCCGGCGTCGAAGGTGGCGAATGCCACCAGCGCGGCGAAAAACAGCAGGATGCCGGCATTGCGGGTGGCGGACGAAGGGGGCAGGACAGCCGAGGGGACGGAGGACATGGCGGGAGCCGCGCGTCAGGCGCCGCCGTGTCCCATGCCTTGCAGGAACGCGTCCAGCGCCGGGCCGATCGCCTGCACCATATAGCCGCCTTCCTGCACGACGACGGTGGGCACGCGCAGGCTGGCGACCCGCGCACCGATGTCGCGGTAGGCGTCGATGTCCAGTTTCAGCACGCTGATGGGATCGTCTTTGTAGGTATCGAAGCCCAAGGCCAGCACCAAGGCTTCGGGCGCGTAACCGCCAAGCGCCGTCAACGCCGTATCCAGCGCGGCCAGGAAAGGTTCGTTGCCCGAGCCGTGCGGCAGCGGCAGGTTCAGGTTGTGGCCTTCGCCCGGGCCGTGCCCGCGCTCATGCGCATACCCCGTGTAGAACGGGTAGTAGGCGCTGGGATCCGCATGCAGCGATACGGTCATCACATCCGCCCGCTGATAGAAGATGTTCTGCGTGCCGTCGCCGTGGTGCGCGTCTACGTCCAGCACCGCCACTTTGGACCAGGTCTGCAATAGGCGGCTGGCTGCCGCGGCGCTGCTGTTCAGGTAGCAGAAGCCGCCGGCGCGGTCGCGGTGCGCGTGATGGCCGGACGGTCTGCACAGTGCATAGGCCATGCCGCCGCGAGCGGCCACGTGATCTGCGGCGGCCACCGCGCTGTGCGTGGACCGCAGCGCCGACCGCCAGGTCTGGGGGCCGATGGGGCAGGACAGGTCGCTCAGGTAGTAGCCCGTCTGCGCCACGATGGAGGGCGACGGGCAAGGCCCGCGGCCTGCCTGTTCGATGCGGCCGTTGTAGTACGGCGACAGGTTGGGCAGCACCTCCGGACCCGGGTCCACGCCGGGCGCCTTCTGCGATTGCCAGCGGGCGTAGGCCGTTTCCAGGTAGTCCAGGTAGTCGGCGCTGTGGATGCTCTCCAGCGGCTTGCGGCCGTAGTCGGCCGGCGCTTCGACTTTGATTCCCCTGGCTGCCAGCGCGCCTTGCAGGCTTTCGGCCCGCGAGGGTAGATCGGTGGGCGCGCTCAAGCGGCCCAGCCGCATGAATTGCTGCGGGGTGTGCAGCAATTGCTCTTCCGAGAAAAACGCCTTCATGTTGATCCTCGCTGACGCGTCAGGCCTGCTTGATTTCGATTTCGACGAAAACGAACTCGGTTTCGCTGGGGTTGATGACGTTGTGCTCGACGCCAACGGGCCGATAGTAGGCGATGCCGGTCGTGAGCTGGCTGGTGATCGGGCCGTCGGGCGTGTCCAGCAGCAGCGGGCCGGTCGTTTGCGGCACGACCACGTAGTTCATGCCGTGGCGGTGCCAGCCGGTTTCCCCGCCCGGCGGAAAGCGCCATTCGGTGACGGTGACCATGTCATTGTCGATCTGCACGGTGGGGACGGCTGCGGGGCGTTGCACGGGGGTATCTCCTGGGGTTGTCATCGGGTTCGGGGGGGCGTGCTCAGGCCATTGTCGCCTGAGTCGGGTCCCAGTGTTGGCCGGGCACGGCGGCGATCAGCTGCCGCGTGTAGGCGTGTTGCGGGTTGTCGAAAATCTGCGTGGGCGAGCCGTACTCGACCACTTTGCCGCGATGCATGACCAGCACGGAATTGCAGATCTGTGCCGCAACGCGCAGATCGTGGGTGATGAACACCAGTGCGATCTTCAGGCGTTGCTGCAAGTCGTGCAGCAATTGCAGCACCTGGGCCTGCACGGACACGTCCAGCGCCGATACCGATTCGTCGGCGACCAAAACCTTCGGCTCTAGCGCCAGTGCGCGGGCGATGCCGATGCGCTGCCGCTGCCCGCCCGAAAACTGGTTGGGATAACGATCGAAGGCGGACGGGTCCAGGCCCACCAGCGACAGCAGTTCGCGCACGCGGGCTTCGGCTTGCGCCCGGGGCACGCCGTTGGCGACGGGGCCGTCGCTGATGATGCGCCCGACCGTATGGCGGGGGTTGAGCGACGCGAATGGGTCCTGGAAGATCATCTGGATATCGTGGCGCATGGGCCGGAAGCGCGACTCCGACATTGCGGCGATGTCCTGCCCGTTGAAGATCAGCTGGCCGCCGTTGATGCCCACCAGCTTTAGCAGGCATTTGCCGATGGTGGATTTGCCCGATCCGGATTCGCCCACGATGCCAAGCGTTTCGCCGCGCCGCACGGCGAAGCTCACGCCATCCACCGCGTGCACTTCGCGCTTGCCGCCCAGCCAGCCATGACCGATCACATAGGTCTTCTTCAGGTCCTTCACTTCCAGCACGGGCTGGTCGTCCGCGGTGGCGACGCGCTCTTCGCCGCGCCGGTGCGGCACCGCCGCGATCAGGCGCTGGGTGTAGGGGTGGCGGGGGCGGTTCAGCACCTCGTCGGCGGGGCCCTGTTCCACCAGCACGCCTTTTTCCATGACGGCGACGCGGTGGGCAATTTCGGCCACCACGCCGAAGTCATGCGTGACGAACATCACGCCCATGCCCTTTTCTTTCTGGATGCGGGCGATCAGTGCCAGGATCTGCGCCTGGGTGGTGACGTCCAGCGCGGTCGTGGGTTCGTCGGCGATCAGCAGCGCCGGCTCCAGCGCCAACGCCATCGCGATCATCACGCGTTGCCGCTGGCCGCCGGACAGGCGGAACGGATAGACGTGATAAAGCGTGGCCGGATCCGGCAGGCCCACGAAGGCCAGCAGCTCCAGCGTGCGCTTCAAGCGTTCGGCGCCCGGGTAGGCGTTGTGCACCCGCATGACTTCGCTGATCTGGTCGCCCACGGTCATCAGCGGGTTCAGGGCCGACAGGGGCTCCTGGAAGATCATCGCCATGTCTTTACCGCGCATGGCTTGCAGGGTGGCTTCGTCTTGCCGCAGCAGGTCCTTGCCACGGAACAGGATGCGGCCCTGCTGCGGGGTCAGATAATCGGGCAACAGGCCCATGATGGCGTTGGCGCTCATGGACTTGCCCGAGCCCGATTCGCCGACGATGCACAGGATTTCTCCTGCGTGGATGTCGTACGAAACGTCCTGCACGGCAAAGGGGCGGTCGCCGCCGCGGGGCAGGGCGATGCTCAAGTTCTGGATGGACAGCAGAGGCGTGGCTTCGGTCATGTCGGCCTCCTATTCGCCGCGCTTGCGCAGTTGCGGGTTCAGGGCGTCGTTCAGCCCCTCGCCGATCAGGTTGATGGCCAGCACGGTCAGCAGGATCGCCACACCCGGCCAGACGCTCATCCACCAGGCTTCGCGGATCATCGTGCGCGCGGCGCCGATCATGAAGCCCCAACTCATCAGGTTGCGGTCGCCCAGGCCCAGAAAGGACAACGACGATTCCGTCAGGATGGCGGTCGCCACCATGAAGGACGCCGACACGATGATGGGCGACATGGCGTTAGGCAGGATCTGGGTGCTGACGATGCGGGCGGGCGTCTGGCCGATGACGATCGCCGCCTGCACGAACTCGCGTTGTTTGAGCGTCATGAATTCCGACCGCACCAGGCGGGCGGCCGGCGGCCATGACACGATGGCGATGGCCCCCATGATGGAATAGACGGACGGGCTCAGGATGGCCACCAGCACGACCGCCATCGCCAACTGCGGAATGGTCTGGAAGAACTCGGTGAAGCGCATCAGCGCGTCGTCCACGCGGCCGCCGCAGTACCCCGCCACGGATCCCACCAGGATCCCGAAGAGCAGCGCCACGGCGGTCGACAGCAGGCCCACCATCAGCGACACCCGGGCGCCCCACACCAGGCCGGCCGTGATGTCGCGGCCCAGCATGTCGGTGCCAAAGGGATAGTCGGCATTGGTGAACGGCGGAATCAGCGGGTCCGCCACCATCATCCAGGGGGATTCTTCATACAGCAGCGGGGCGGCCAGCGCCACGACGACCACGACCAGCATGATGGCAAGGCCCGCCACCGCGCCGTAGTTGCGCATGTACCGTTGGGCGAATGACTTCATGCGGCGGCTCCTTGCTGCGCACCGGCGCCGATGCGGGGATCGATCAGGCGGTACAGCACATCGGTCAGCAGGTTGAACACCACCACCATGATGGAGGTGACCAGGAAAATGCCCAGCAGCAGTTGGTAGTCGCGTTGCAGCAAGGCGTCGAACATCAGGCGGCCGATACCGGGCCAGGCGAACACGGTTTCGGTCAGCACTGCGCCGCCGGCCATCTGGCCCAGCTGGATGCCGGCAAACGTGATGACGGGCAGCAGCGCGTTGCGCAGCACATGGGTGCGGATCACGCGGCTGGGGCTGACGCCCTTGGCCCGCGCCGTCTTCACGAAATCCATGCCGATGACTTCCAACATGGAAGCGCGCGTCAGCCGCACGTACACGGCCATGAAGAAGCAGCCCAAGGTGACGGTGGGCAACACCAGATGCTGGGCGATGTCCGCCGCGCGCGCCAGGCCGGTCAAGCCGGAACCCACGGTCTCCATGCCGAAGGCCGGCAGCCAGCCCAGCACGACCGAAAACAGCAGGATGCCCATCAGCGATAGCCAGAACAGCGGCGTGGCATACAGCAGCAGCGCGCCCGTCATGACGGAACTGTCGATCCAGCGGCGCTTGTTCCGGTAGCGGGCTTTGGCCGCAACGACGCCCAGGAACACGCCCAGCACAATCGAGAACAGGAAGGCACAGGACATCAGCAGGAACGTCGCCGGCAGTCGCTCGACGATGAGGTCCAGCACGGGCACATGGTTGCGGTAGGAAAAGCCCAGGTCCAGCTGGACCACGCCCTTCAGGTACAGCATCAGCTGGGTCAGGATCGGTTTGTCCAGGCCGAAGGCCACACGCAGCTGGTCGACATAGGCGGCGTCGCCCGCGCCGGCCTGGCCCGCCAGCACGGCGGCGGGATCACCGGGCGCCAGGCGGATCAGGAAGAAATTGATGATCACCACGCCCAGCACGACCACCAGGGCCTTGCCGATGCGGGAAACAAGGAAAGACAGGAATTTCATGCTCAGGGTCCTCTCTGGACGGGCGCGGTCTGCGTGGGCTACGTCCGTCGCGCGGGCGGGGATCCGCCGCCGCGGGGGCTCCGCGGCGGCGTCTTGCTGCGCTTACTTCTCGATGTACACGTCGTCGAACGACTCGTTCAGGCCGATGGCGGTCTTGACCAGGTTCTTCACGTTGCTGCGATACAAGGTCGGGAACTCCATGTCCACCAGGAAGCCGTTGGCGACTTCATTGACCAGCGTCGTCTGCAGCGAGGTGTAGAGCGCCTGGCGCTTGGCCGGATCGACTTCGGAGGCGGCGGCCTCCCACTGCTTGTCGGTCTCGGGGTTGCTGTAGCCCTGCACGTTGGCGAACGGCGACCCCTTGACGATGTTCGACGTGATGTACAGGCGCTGCACGCCCAGCGCGGGGTCGCCGTACTGGTAGGTGAAGGTCGTCGTCATGTCGAAATCCCAGTTGCCCGTGCGGCTGGCCCAGCCCCCCGCGTCCGTCGATTCCAGGTTGACCTTGAAGCCCAGTTGCTCCAGTGCCTGCTTGGTGTATTCGCCCAGGCGGTCCCAGGTGGACCCGTAGGGGAAGCTCAACTGGCGGATCGTGTAGTCCTCGGGCTTGATGCCCGATTCCTTGATCAGCGCGCGCGCCTTTTTCATGTCGAAGGGCATGGCCGGCATGTTCTTGTCATAGAACATTTCGGTGGTGACAAAGGGGCTGGTCGACACCTTGCCCAGGCCGAAAAAGATGTTGTTGACGACCATGTTGCGGTTCATCGCCGCCATGACCGCCTGGCGCACCTTCAGGTTGTCGAACGGCGGCTTGCGCATGTTGAAGATCAGGTAGGCCTGCGGCGAGAACATTTCCCAGCCCGCCGTGGTGTATTCCACCTTGGGCAAGGCGCGCAGGCGCTTGATGTCGACGTTGTCCACGTCGCCGCCGCGCAGCACGTCCACGCTGCCGCGCTCGAACGCCACGGCGCGCGAGGCCGCATCGGGGATCACGTTGAACACCAGTTCGTCCAGGTACGGCATGCCTGGCTTCCAGTATTCAGGGTTGCGCGTCAGCTTGATGTATTCGCCGCGCTTCCATTCCTTGAACATGAAGGGGCCCGTGCCCACCGGTTTCTGGTTGGCCGGGTTGGTCATGTAGTCGGTGCCGGCATAAAGATGCTTGGGCATCATCGGGGCAAAGCCGGGTTCGAACATCAGCATGAAGGCGGGAAAGGGCGTCTTCAGCTTGATGACGACGGTCTTGGCGTCGGGCGCCTGCACCGAATCGACGAATTTGTTCAGGATGACGCGGGCGCGCGCATGCGTCTTGGGCAGCATGTCCGCCAGCGAGAACACGACGTCTTCCGACGTGAACGGCTTGCCGTCATGCCATTTGACGTTGTCTTGCAGATGGAAGGTGTAGGTCAGGCCGTCGGCCGCGGCTTCCCACGATTTGGCCAGGCCCGGTTGCGGCTTCAGGTCGGTGGAGTAGGTCAGCAGGCTTTCATAGATCTTGCCCGCGACGAATTGCGTGGGACCCTGCTGGTTGATGGCCGTGACGATCACGGGCGGCTCCGGCTGAACGATCATGTTCAAGGTGCCGCCCTTGGTCTGGGCCAGGGCTTCTGTGGCGGGCAGCGCGGCCGCAAGGACCAATGCGCCGATGCTAAGGGAGAACCATTTCTTCGATTTCACTGCGAGCCTCCGGGCTGGAAAGGGACTGACAGGTGACCGCCGTCGCGCGGCGGATGCCGGGCATTAACAAGCAAACCTCATGCCACCTGCATTTCTCAGGGGTACTACGGGTGAAGCCGCTACAACCATGCTTCATACAGGTGCTGGGTAAGGCAGCCGCGCACCATTGCGGCGAAATCGGCGGTGCTAGCGCGCGGCGTTGGCGCGCGCCACCATGGCGTCTAGCAGCACGTTGCAGCCGGCTTCCAGGTGTTCGGGCTGCGCGTCCTCAATCTCGTTGTGGCTGATGCCGTCTTTGCAGGGCACGAAGATCATCGCCGTCGGGGCCACCGCGGCCATATAGACCGCGTCGTGCCCCGCACCGGTCACGATGTTCATGGCGGGCAGCCGGCGGCTGGCGGCGCCTTGGCGCACTTTGTCCACCAGGTCAGGGTCGAAGGGCGTGGGAAGGAAGGTCTGCACGTCTTTCACCTCGACCTGCACGCCGTGCGCGACGGCGATGTCGTCGCAGGCGCGGCGCCATGCCTGGTCCATGCGCGCCAGCGTCGCTTCGTCTTCGTGGCGCAGGTCTGCCGTGAACCGGACCTGACCCGGGATGACGTTGCGCGACCCCGGATAGGCGTGGATTTCGCCGACGGTACCGCGTCCGTGCGGCTGGTGCGCGTTCGCGATGTTGATCACGGCTTGCACCAGGAAGCTGGCGGCGAACAGCGCGTCGCGGCGAATCGCCATCGGCGTGGGCCCGGCGTGCATTTCCATGCCCGTCACCGTGATGTCGTACCACCGCAGGCCCAGCGAACCCGTCACCACGCCGATGGTCTTTTCTTCGTGCTCCAGGATCGGGCCCTGTTCGATATGTGCCTCGAAGTAGGCGTCGACGGGCCGTCCGCCAACGGGGTCAGCGCCTGCGTAGCCGATGGCCTGCAGTTCGTCGCGCACGGCAATGCCCTGCGCGTCGCGTGCCGACAGCGCCGTCTCCAGCGGGAACTTGCCCGCGAAAACGCCCGATCCCATCATGACGGGCACGAAGCGCGATCCTTCCTCGTTCGTCCAGATGGCCAATTCCAGCGGCGCCTCGGTCTGGATGCCCGCGTCGTTCAGCGTGCGCATGACTTCAAGCCCGGCCAGCACGCCGTAACAGCCGTCGAACTTGCCGCCCGTGGGCTGGGTGTCGATATGGCTGCCGGTCATGACGGGCGGCAGGTCGTTATCGCGGCCCGCGCGGCGCGCAAAGATATTGCCCACCTGATCCACCCGCACCGTCATGCCGGCGTCGCGCATCCAGCCCGTCACGAGGTCGCGGCCCTGGCCGTCCAAGGCGGTCAGCGCCAGTCGGCAATTGCCGCCCTTGGGCGTGGCGCCGATCTGCGCCAGATCCATCAGTGATTGCCACAGCCGCTTGCCGTTGATGGAAAGGGAAGACGATGTCATGGGTTGCCTCGAACGTCGGTGAATGAATCGAAGTCTTCGCGCAGGCGCGCCAGGATGCCCAGCAGGTGCGCATGCATGGCGTGCCGCGCCCGGATCGGATCCCGCGCCGCGATGGCGTTCAGGATGCGCTGATGCTCGGCATGGGCCGCGGCCCATGCCTGCGTGGTGACGAAGTAGTCCTGCATGCGGCTGTACAACGGGCTGGCCTGGCTGAGGTTCCACAGGTGCGCGACGGCCGATGCCAGCGCCGCGTTGCCGCAAGCGGTCGCGATGGCGCTATGGAACTCACGGTCGTGGCGGCCGGGGGAATCGGTCAGGGACATGTCGGCATGCGCGTCGCGGATGGCGGCGATCTGCGCGGGCGAAGCCTGGTGCGCGGCCAGCGCGGCGCATTCGGGTTCGATCAGCATGCGGGCTTCCAGCAGGTCGAAGGGGCCGAAGTCGTCGCGTTCGGCTGCGCCGTGCGGGGCCGCACTGACGGGCGGCGGAAACCCGGCGCCGTCGGGGGCGATGGTGACGAACACGCCCGAACCTACCCGCACTTCCACATAGCCTTCGATCTCCAGCGCGATCAAGGCTTCACGGATCGACGCCCGGCTGACCTGCAATTGCTCCGCCAATTCCCGCTCCGACGGCAGCCGGCCGCCGCGGGGGAAATCCCCCGCCCGGATACGGCCCGCGATTTGGTCGGCGATCATGCGGTACAGCCGGGTAGCAGCGACAGCCTGGAACGTGCTCATGGCGTGATTGCCAACTTTAATGGCCTGGTGGTCAGGCCGCCAATATAGGCATGCCGGTATTGAAATAGAAGGAAAATATCGAATATTCAGGGAAAACGATCAGAGGGATTTCACGTCTTCCTATCAAGTGGTCAGGCCAGTTAGGAACGCGTTTCCCCTCCTTTCGGCTTTACAGTTTTCGAACAATTGGCGAACAAAATCCCCGGGCTTGGCGCGCCCCGCAAACTGATAATTCTCCCGGCCCGGTGGCGGGCAGTCGAAGCGGTCCGCCGGATGGCGGCGCAGGGAGATGCGGGTGGGAATGGGGGTAACGCGGACGGCCCGGATAGAGGGGTGGAAGATTGGCGTGGGGCTGCTGGTGTTCGCCCTGTGCTGGCTGCTGCTGCTGGATCGCGGGGCGCTGGCGCCGCCCACCGACAATATCGAGCAACTGACCTGGGTGCGCAGCCTGGAATGGGGCTATTACAAGCATCCACCGCTGCCGACCTGGCTGCTATGGCCGGTGGTGCAGGTGCTGGGGTGGTCGGCGTGGGCAACGTATGTCGCGGGCGCGGCGTGCACGCTGGGCGCCTTCGCGCTGTTGTGGCGCTTGCTGCGCGAACTGCGCGGGCGCGTCTACGCCACGACCGCCTTGCTGGCCGGCCTGTGCGTCACCTTCTACAACGGCCGCTTGTACTTCTATAACCACGAGATCGTGCTGATCCCCCTGGTGGTGGGCTGCGCGGCGGCCTGCTGGAAGGCCTACACGACGCGTCGCATCGGCTGGTGGATCGCGCTGGGCGTCTGCCTGGGTTTGGGCGCCTTGGCCAAATACCAGGTTGCGGTGGCGGGCGTGGCGGTGTTCGTGTTCTGGCTGAGCCAGCGGGGCTGGCGCGACCCGATGCAGGTGTTTGGCTTGCAGGTGGCGGGGTTGGCCGCGCTGGCCGTGTTTTCGCCGCATCTGGTCTGGCTGGCAACCAACGATTTCGAGTCGCTCGGCTATGCCATGTCGTCGTCGCTGGCGGCCAGCCTGTCGTGGCCGGCCCGCGCGCAAGAGGTCGCGCGCTGGTGGGGCGACCAGTTCCTGAACCGGGCCATGCCCGCATGGGTGCTGCTGGGCGCGTCGTGGCTGTTGGCGCGGCGCCGGCAATCCCGGCGGGCCGTTCCTGTCGCACCGGCCGCGGCGCCAGGTGGCCCGGGGCGCGCGCTGCTGCTGGCGTTCGGCTTCACGCCGCTGGTCTTCGTCAGCACGATGACGCTGGCCACCGGTTCCCACATCCAGCTGCATTGGGGGACGCCGTTTCTGTTGTTCGCGGTGCCGGCCGTCATGGAGTTGCTGCGCGGCCGCGCAGGCTGGGGGCATGTCAGGCTGCGCGACGCGGTGGGGGGCTTCGTGCTGATCCAGTTGCTGCTGATGGCGCGCGTGGAACTGACCTCGCCCGCGGGGGCCGGCCTGTCGCGGCGGGCTGCAGACTGGCGGTATTTCGATTCACAGGCGTTGGCGCAGGCTTTGCATGCGCGCGCCAAGCAAACGTTGGGCGGACCGGTCCGCGTGATATCGGGGCCGCCGGCCGAAGCCGGGGCGCTGGCTTTGCGGCTGCCCGAGCAGCCCCTGGTGCTGATCGACGGGCAGCCGCGTTTCAGTCCTTGGGTGCCCGCCGGATTGGCGGCGGCCTGCGGTGCGCTGGAATTGCGCCTGAATGCGCGTCCCGAGGGCTTCGAGCCGGTCGGCGCTGATTTTCCCGGCCTGTACTGGCGGCTGTTGCCGCCCGGCGCCGCTTGCGGCGCGGACGGCTAGGCGAGAGGACTACTGTGCGTCGCCGTCCGGCTCCGGCGTCTGCGTGAAGGCGCGCACCAGCCGCGCGATGCCGTCCAGTTCGTCGTGTGCGCCCACCACCCATTCCGGCTTCTCGAACGGGCTGTCCGACGGCGCCTGGTCCATGTTGGCCTTCAGGTCGTTCAGCAGTTCCAGCGCCATATCGGTCGCTTGGGGGCTGCTGCGGGTGGAAAGGGCGATGGCGATCGCCAACGCCTGGCGCATGGCCAGCAATCGGCCTTCCAGTTCAGTGCCCATGAGGTGTGTCCTTGTTCTGCAACGTGAATGGACGCATTTTAGGGCCAGGCCGTGCGCGCCCGCGCTTGGTGCGAGGTTTGCGCAAAATCAAGGTGGGAGGGGCGCCACAGGCGAATAATCCAGGGTATGCAAGCCGCCCTACGCCCACTCATTTCAGAACCGCCGGCTCCTGCCGCCTCCGAGCCCTTTTTTCCGCCCCAGTTGCTGGCCAGGCTGGATAAGAACGGGCCGCGCTACACCTCGTATCCCACGGCCGACCGCTACCACGGCGGCTTCGGCGAACAGGATTACCGGCAGGCGCTGCAACAGCGGCGCGCCGTCACCCCGGACGAGCCCCTGTCGTTGTACGTGCATATCCCATTCTGCGATTCGGTCTGTTACTACTGCGCCTGTAACAAGGTGGTGACACGGCATCACGAGCGCGCCGCCCGTTATCTGGATGCGCTGGCGCAAGAAATCGCGCTGCATGTCCGGGAGCTGGGGGCGGGCGTTCCGGTGTCGCAACTGCATTTCGGCGGCGGCACGCCCACCTTCCTGTCCGACGACGAACTGACCCGCCTGATGCAAGACCTGCGGGCGAGTTTCCGGTTTGAACCGGAGGCGGAAATCTCGATCGAGGTCGATCCGCGCACCGCCACCCCGGCGCGCCTGGCCCACTTGCGCCAACTGGGCTTCAACCGGTTGAGTTTCGGGGTGCAGGATTTCGATCCCAAGGTCCAAGTGGCGGTACACCGGGTGCAGTCCTTCGACGACGTGCGCACGCTGATGCAAAGCGCCCGGGCGCTGGGCTATGACTCGGTCAACGTGGACCTGATCTACGGGCTGCCCTTGCAGACCACCGAATCGTTCACGCGCACGATCTCACAGGTGGTGATGCTGCGGCCCGACCGCATCGCGTTGTATGCCTACGCGCATTTGCCGGAACGTTTCAAGCCGCAGCGCCGCATCAACGACGCCGACTTGCCCGACCGCGCCACGCGCGTCGGCTTGCTCAGTTCGGCCATCGACGGCTTCCTGCAGCAGGGCTACACGTACATCGGGATGGACCATTTCGCGCTGAACACGGACGCGTTGGCCATCGCGAAGCAGCGGGGCGAGCTGCACCGGAACTTCCAGGGCTACAGCACGCAGCCCGACCGCGATCTGGTTGCGCTGGGCGTGTCGGCCATCGGCCGCATCGGCAACACCTATAGCCAGAACGCCAAGGGGCTGGACGCCTATTACGCGGCTATCGAGTCCGGGCAATTCGCGGTCGAGCGTGGCTTGGCGCTCAATGCCGACGACGTGGTGCGGCGCGAGGTCATCATGGACATCATGTGCCAGGGCCGCGTGGATTTCGCGCGTATCGAGGCACGCCATGGCTTGCGCTTCGGCGACTACTTCAGCCGCGAATTGCTGCAAATGGCGAACCTGGCCGAATTGGGCCTGGTGAACCTGCGCGCGGGCGAGGTCCAGGTGACCGGCCTGGGCTGGTACTTCGTGCGCGCCGTCGCCATGGCCTTCGACGGCTATCTGCGCAGCGTCAGCACCAGCGCCAGCTATTCCCGGATCATCTGACCGGCAGGGGAAAGGCGTGGGCGCCGATTTGCGCATCATTCGGCGAACTTCTCGCGCAGGTACAGCGCCAGCGACAGGTCATCGGCCAGTTGCAGCTTGCGCATGGCGCGGCGCTTGTGCGTGCTGACCGTCTTTTTGCTGCGCATGAGTCGGACCGCGATCTGCGTCACCGACAGCCCCTGGCTGATATGGCGCAGGATTTCGACTTCGGACGTGGTCAGGAGCGCTTGAGGGTGCGTGGGCAGCAGGGGGCGGACCTTGCCTTCCACCACCGACAGGAAGGGATCCCTGCCGTTCAGTACGCCGCGGATCATGTCCGGCAGCGAAGTCATTCCCCATTGTTTGGCCAGGTACCCGTTGGAGCCGGCCCGGAACGCGGCGTACTGCGTTTCGTAGAGGTTACCGGCCGAAAACGTGATGATCGCCAGGTTGGGGTGGTATCGGCGCAGGCGTCGCAGGTAGTTGACGCCGTCCCAGGGTTCCTGGGGCAGGTAGAAATCGATCAAGGCCACGTCACAGGGCGAATGGCTGAGTTTTTCCAACAGGGAACGCGCCGATGTCTCCCGGTGGACGACCCGGAAGCCCGGACGGCTTTCCAGATACGCGGCGACGCCCAGCGTCACGACGGGATGGTCGTCCAGAACGGCAACCCGGATCGTGGGGGGAGGGCGCGACAGCAGCAGATGCCGGCGTGCGCCAGGACGGTCATCGCTGTCGCCGCCGCGTGACGGAGACGAAAAGCATGACGCCACGGTCATAGGCGTTGAAACAGGTCTCATCGATGCCCCATAGGCCGGTAGAAGGGAACGCCGGTGGCGGTTTCATCCGGTTCAGGGCGAAATCCGAAGCACGCGTCGCGGTTGTCTGAAATTTGCGAAGGCAGATTACGTTTTCGTACGGTTGTTCGGACGGGAAAAGCGCCAAAATCAGACTGTTGCACCCTTGGCCTGATATAGAGCGTAAGCATGTCCACGAAGATCCTGGTGTTAGGGCGAGACGGTCAGTTGGGCTTTGAACTCAGGCGCAGCCTTGCGCCGCTGGGCAACGTGACGGCGGTGGGAAAAAGCGAGTGCGACCTGACCTATCCCCTGCAACTGGCTCGGCTGGTCCGCCGTGAAAAGCCCGACGTGATCGTGAATGCCGCCGCACTGACGTCGGTCGAGCGCGCCGAGGAAGACGTGGTGCGGGCCATGCGAATCAACGGCGAGGCGGCGGGCGAACTCGCCGCCCTGGCCGCAAGCCGCAGCGCGCTGATTGTCCATTACTCGTCAGATTACGTGTTCGATGGCGCCAAACCCGATCCCTACGTCGAATCCGACAGGCCGGCGCCATTGAACGCGTATGGGCGCAGCAAGCTCGCGGGCGAGCGCGCCGTCCGGGCCATGAACCCGGCGCACCTCGTGTTCCGCACGTCCTGGATCTATGGCGTCTTCGGCAGCAGCTTCCTGAGATCCGTGCTGATGGCGTTGCGGCAGCCCGAGCCGCTACGCGTCGTCAGCGACCAGCGTGGCGCGCCGACGGGCGCGGCGTTCATCGCCGACGTGACGGCGCTGGCGGTGGCGCGCTATCTGCACGGGGGAGCCGGGTTCCCGTTCGGGCTGTATCACCTGGCGGCTGCGGGCCATGCCTCGTGGCATGAATATGCCTGCTATGTGGCGGAGCAGGCCCGGATTGCGGGGCTGCCCATCACGCTGACGCCCGCGGACATCCAGCCGGTCCCGTCCAGCGAGTACCCCTCAACGGCGCGCAGGCCCTTGAACTCCTGCCTGGACACCGGTCTGCTCGAGCGGCAGTTCGGGATCCATGCGCCGCCTTGGCGGGACGGCGTCCGGCATGCGCTGGCTGCCATGGCGGGCAGCCGCAACTTGGCGTGACGGGATCGGTTTGTCTCGCTTACGCCACGGAAAGGGCGCAAATGGTGCTACAATCGGCAACGATAAACGCAATTGATCGATCCGTTGATCCCGATTGCGTCACTTTGCTCCGCGCCGCCTCGGGCGCGTACCAACAGGCTTAGAAACATGTTTTTCCCGCTGGCACGAACTACGACCCGGAACTTTCGCCCTATGTCGCGTTAGTTTTTCGTGCGTCGGGTTTCACCGTGTCAGGTCAGCGGTAGGACTCAGCAAGACAACCACTAGAACGCGGCTCTCAGGCCGCGTTTTTCGTTTCCGATTTTCGTTTTTTCCAGTTCCAAGAACCCCAGGAAGCACTCCCGATGGTACAGATCACATTGCCCGATGGTTCGCAGCGCCAATATCCGGGGCCGGTAACGGTCGCCGAAGTGGCGCAATCGATCGGTACGGGCCTGGCCAAGGCCGCCTTGGGCGGCCGCGTGACGGTTGAAGGCGCGGAATCCAAGCTGGTCGATACCAGCTTCCGCATCGAAGGCGACGCGCGCCTGGCGATCGTGACCGCCAAGGACGCCGACGGCCTCGACCTGATCCGCCACTCCACGGCCCACTTGCTGGCCTATGCCGTCAAGTCCCTGTTCCCTGACGCCCAGGTCACCATCGGCCCCGTGATCGACAACGGCTTCTACTACGATTTCTCGTACAAGCGCCCGTTCACCCCGGAAGATCTGGCCGCCATCGAAAAGAAGATGGCCGAACTGGCCAAGAAGGACGAAGTCGTCACGCGCGAAGAATGGTCGCGCGACGATGCCGTCGAGTTCTTCAAGGGCATCGGCGAAACGTACAAGGCCGAGATCATCGCTTCGATTCCCTCGAACGAGCCGCTCAGCCTGTATCGCGAAGGCGACTTCATCGATCTCTGCCGCGGCCCCCACGTGCCGTCCACGGGCAAGCTGAAGGTCTTCAAACTGATGAAGGTGGCCGGAGCCTACTGGCGCGGCGACAGCAAGAACGAGATGCTCCAGCGCATTTACGGCACGGCCTGGGCGACCAAGGAAGACCAGGAAGCGTACCTGCACATGCTGGAAGAGGCCGAACGCCGCGACCATCGCAAGATCGGCCGCGAACTCGATCTGTTCCACTTCCAGGACGAAGCGCCGGGCCTGATCTTCTGGCACCCCAAGGGCTGGGCCCTGTGGCAGCAGGTCGAGCAATACATGCGCGCCGTCTACAACAACAACGGCTACCAGGAAGTCAAAGCGCCGCAGATCCTGGACCTGTCGCTGTGGAAGAAGACGGGCCACTGGGACAACTACCGTGAAAACATGTTCACGACCGAGTCCGAGAACCGCGTCTACGGCCTGAAGCCGATGAACTGCCCGGGCCACGTGCAGATCTTCAATTCCGGCCTGCATTCCTACCGTGAACTGCCGCTGCGCTACGGCGAATTCGGCCAGTGCCACCGCAACGAACCCTCGGGCTCGCTGCATGGCATGATGCGCGTACGCGGCTTCACGCAGGACGACGGTCACATTTTCTGTACCGAAGAACAGCTCCAGGACGAATGCGCCGACTTCACGGCCCTGCTGCAGAAGGTTTACCGCGACTTCGGCTTCACCGAAGTGCTGTATAAGGTCGCTACGCGTCCTGAAAAGCGCATCGGCTCGGACGAAGTCTGGGATACGGCAGAACAGGCGCTGATGGAAAGCTTGCGCCGCACGGGCTGCGAATTCGAGATTTCGCCCGGAGAAGGCGCGTTTTACGGCCCGAAGGTGGAATACACCTTGAAGGACGCCATCGGCCGTCACTGGCAATGCGGTACGATTCAGGTCGACTTCTCCATGCCCGTGCGCCTGGGCGCCGAGTACGTGGACCAGAACGACCAGCGCCGTCCGCCGGTCATGCTGCACCGTGCCATCCTGGGTTCGCTCGAGCGTTTTATCGGCATGCTGATCGAAAACCATGCCGGCGCGATGCCTCCCTGGCTGGCTCCGGTGCAGGCTGTCGTATGCTGCATTTCCGAACCTTCGGCCGATTATGCGGCTGAAATCACACAAAGCCTGAAAAAACAAGGCTTTAGAGTAGAGTCCGATTTGCGTGGTGAAAAAATCACTCGTAAAATTCGTGAGCACAGCCTGCAAAAGGTGCCGTACATTCTTGTCGTCGGCGACAAGGAGAAGCAAAACGGCACCGTAGCCGTACGCGGTCTGGGCGGACTGGACCTTGGCGCCATCGCATACGACGAGTTCGTCGCGCGATTGTCCGAGGATGTGTCCACCCGTCGCGACGTCAATCAACCTGATAGCAGTGCTGCTTAACATTTCTAGGAGCTTTCAACATCGCCACTGAAAAAGCCAATCGCATCAACGGTGAAATCCGCGTCCCCGAGGTGCGCCTGATAGGTCTGGAAGGAGAACAGCTGGGCATCGTCAAGATCGCCGACGCGTTCCGTCTTTCCGAGCAAAGCGACGTGGATCTGGTGGAAATCGCGCCGAACGCCGAGCCGCCGGTCTGCCGTTTGATGGACTACGGTAAGTTCAAGTACCAAGAGCAGAAGCGCCAAGCCGAAGCTCGTTCCAAGCAGAAGGTCATTCAGGTCAAGGAAGTCAAATTCCGTCCGGCCACCGACGAGGGCGACTACCAGGTCAAGCTGCGCAACTTGCGCCGCTTCCTCGAAGAGGGCGACAAGGCCAAGGTGACGCTGCGTTTCCGTGGCCGCGAAATGGCTCACCAGGAACTCGGTATGCGGGTGCTTGAACGTGTGCGCGACGATCTGCTGGAACTTGCCCAGGTCGAAGCCATGCCGAAGCTCGAAGGCCGTCAGATGGTCATGGTGCTGGCACCGAAGAAAAAGGCAGTGCCCGCCGCGGGCAAGCCTGAATCGGCCGCCTGAGTTCCAGCCGCAGCCCTCTCAAGAGGGCTGGGCCGCTCCACTTCCGACCCGCCGTCCGTCCCGTGACCGGCGGGTTCGCTTATTGGGCGGCTCTGCGCTACGATGTCTTATAAAGCCGCCTTCCCTCCAGGGAAGGCGGCGTACGTTCGGGGTGTCGCGATGCATGTTTTGTTCGTTTTGGATCCCTTGCCGCTGCTAAAAGCGTACAAGGACAGTTCTGTCGCCATGATGCGTGCCCTGGTGGCGCGCGGCCATACGCTCAGCGTGGCCATGCAGGGCGACCTTTACATCGAGGCAGGCGTCGTCAAAGCCGTCACCACGCCGATCGCGCTGGTGGCGGACGCCGACCTGCACGGTCATGACTGGTGGACGGAGTCCGCCGCCCAGGATCTGCCTTTGGCAGATTTCGGCGCAGTCGTCATGCGCAAAGACCCGCCTTTCGACATGGAATACGTGTATTCCACGCATCTGCTTGAATACGCCGAAGCGCAGGGCGCCCGCGTTTTCAACAGCGGCGCAGCCATCCGCAACCACCCCGAAAAGCTGGCCATCACCGAAATCAGCGAGTTCACCGCGCCCACGCTGGTGACTCGCAACATGGCCCGGTTGAAGGCGTTCCACGACACGCACCACGACGTCATCGTGAAGCCGCTGGACGGCATGGGCGGCACGGGCGTATTTCGCCTGCAGCCCAAGGATCCCAACTTGAACGCCATTCTGGAAACGCTGACCGACAACGGCGCGCGCACCATCATGGCCCAACGCTACATCCCTGACATCGTCAAGGGCGACAAGCGCATTCTGCTGATCGGCGGCGTGCCGGTGCCGTATTCGCTGGCCCGCATTCCGCTGGCCGGCGAGACGCGGGGCAATCTGGCTGCCGGCGGCCGCGGCGTCGCGCAGGAGCTGTCCGCGCGCGACCGCGAAATCGCCGAAGCCGTGGCGCCCAAGCTTGCCGCCCGCGGGTTGCTGCTGGTCGGCCTGGATGTCATTGGCGACTACGTCACCGAAGTCAACGTCACCAGCCCCACCTGTTTCGTAGAGATTGCCGAACAGACCGGTTTCGATGTCGCAGGCATGTTCGTCCAGGCGCTTGAAAAAGCCGTGGCGACCACTGCCCGGGCGGCCTGATCTCTCTGGAATCCGTCATGACCACGGGTATTGTTATCGTCGTGCACGCGCCTTTGGGCGCGGCGATGCGCGAATGCGCCAGCCATGTCATGGGCAACCTGGACGGCATGCTGGCCATTCACGATATCCAGCCCGAAGACCGGCCGGACGACCTGGCGCCGGATGTCCTGAAAGACATTCTGGGGCAGGACCACGGCGCTGGCGTGCTGGTGCTGACGGACCTGATCGGCGCCACGCCCGCCAATATCTCCAAACGGGCTGTGGCCGACGCCCAGGCGCAGGGCATTCAATGCTGCGTGCTGGCGGGCCTGAACACGCCGATGCTGCTACGGGCACTGACCTACCGCAACTTGCCGCTGGCTGAAACCCGCGAGAAGGCCTTGGCCGGCGGGGTGCAGGGTGTCTTGCGAGTAGACTGACGGGCGGCAATTTGCCCTATTATGTCGGCGTGGCAATTCACGCCGAAAAGCAGTTGGCGGTTTGGCGTTTTGCTGTGATCAACACCGCGGCGTTCATCTGCGGTCATAATATTTCCTATGCCTACTAAAGACATCGTCATCAGCAATAAACTGGGTTTGCATGCGCGGGCGGCTGCCAAGCTGACGCAGCTTGCCAGTAAGTTCTCGAGCGAGATCTTCATCTCTCGCGGCGCGCAGCGCGTGAACGCCAAGAGCATCATGGGTGTCATGATGTTGGCGGCCGGGTTGGGCGTGACGGTCAAACTGGAGGCTTCGGGCGGCGACGCCGAGCAAGCCCTTTCCGAAATTGAAACTCTGTTCGACAGCAAATTCGGTGAGCAGGAATAGAACCCCCCCTGAATCCGCCGGCCTGAGCGCTGCCCGGGCCGGCTCGTCCTCGACCCTGGACCCCGCTTACGACGGATCTGGCGCTGCCAGCCCCGTCGTTTGTCTTTACGGCAAGGGGGTTGCCAAGGGATACGCCATCGGGCGGGCCGTCGTCATGGGCGCCGCCGCCCTGGAAGTGGCGCACTACCGGATATCTCCGGAAGACGTGCCTGCGGAAAGCGCCCGCCTGACCGACGCCCTGGACTCGGCGCAGCACGAGCTTCGGCAACTGGCCGACACCTTGCCGGCGGATGCGCCGCGCGAGCTGGGCGCCATGCTGAACGTACACAGCTTGCTGCTGGGCGATCCGCTGCTGGCCGAGCAGACGCTGGCCCTGATTGCCGAGCGCCATTACAACGCCGAATGGGCGCTGACCACGCAAGGCCAGATACTCGGCCAGCAGTTCGATGCCATGGAAGACGAGTACCTGCGCGAGCGCGGGGCTGACGTGCGCCAGGTGATCGAGCGCGTGCTGCATGTGCTGGCCGGCACCTCGGCCATCTTGCCCGACATGTCCCACATGGGCGGCGATGATGCGCTGGTCGTGGTGGCGCACGACATTTCGCCGGCCGACATGTTGCGTTTGCGCGGCGGCCGCTTTGCGGCGTTCGTGACCGACCTGGGCGGCCCGACTTCGCATACGGCCATCGTCGCCCGCAGCATGGGCGTGCCGGCTGTCGTCGCCATGGGCAACGTGCGCGAGCTTGTCCGCGACGGCGACATGCTGATCATCGATGGGGCCGCGGGCGCCGTGGTCGTCAATCCGTCGGATCGCATCCTTCAAGAGTACCGCCGCCGCCAGGCCGCGTATGCCGACGAACGGGCGGAGTTGGGCCTGTTGCGCGACGAACCCTCGGTCACGCTGGACGGCATTGATGTGGTGCTGCACGCGAATATCGAACTGCCTGAAGAGGCCGCGCTGGCGTTGGCCTCCGGCGCCGACGGCATCGGCCTGTTCCGCAGCGAGTTCCTCTTCATGGGGCGTCCGGACCTGCCCGGCGAAGAAGAGCAGTACGAAGCTTATTCGTCGGTCGTGCGGGTCATGGCAGGCCGTCCGGTCACGATCCGCACGTTGGATATCGGATCGGACAAGACGCTGGACGGCGAGGCCACCGTGGCGACCAACCCCGCGCTGGGCCAGCGGGCGATCCGCTATTGCCTGGCGCGTCCGGAAATGTTCGCGACGCAGCTGCGCGCCATCCTGCGGGCTTCGGCTCACGGGCCGGTTCGTCTGTTGATCCCGATGATCGCCCACATGCATGAAGTGGTGGCAACCAAGGCGGCGATCGAATCCGCCCGTCGCGAGCTTGATGCGCGCGGACAGGCGTACGCGCCGCACATGGAGGTCGGCGCCATGGTCGAGGTGCCCGCCATCGCCATCGCGATCGAGCCCTTCGTCCAGGCCCTGGACTTCCTGTCCATCGGCACCAACGACCTGATCCAGTACACCCTGGCGATCGACCGCGGCGACCATGACGTGGCGACGCTTTACGATCCGCTGCATCCCGCCGTGCTGCGCCTGGTGGCCAACACCATCAATGCGGGCGAGCGCGCGGGCAAGCCGGTGGCGGTCTGCGGTGAAATGGCCGGCGATTCCCGCATGACCCGGCTACTGCTGGGTTTGGGCCTGACCGAGTTCTCGATGCACCCGCAGCAGTTGCTGGACGTGAAGCGCGAGGTGCGCCGCGCGCATTCCAACGCCTTGCGGATCAAAGTGGCCACGGCGCTGAACCGCGCCTTGCCGGTGGATCTGGACGCGCTGGATCCGGCCTGAACCGAAACCGCGCGTCGGGGGCGCCAGGCGCGGTGGAATAGAAAAAGCCCGGACCGCAAGGTCCGGGCTTTTTTTCGTCCATCACCACCACATCGCTGTGGTTGGCCGTGATTAGCTGTGGTACGCCGATTCGCCGTGGCTCGTGACGTCCAGGCCTTCGCGCTCCTGGTCTTCCGGCACGCGCAGGCCGCACAGGGCGTTGGCGATCTTGTACGCGATCCAGGCCACCACGCCGGACCAGACGATGGTCAGCAGCACGCCTTCCAGCTGGACCCACAGTTGGTGGGCGATCATGCCGGGCTCGGCCAGGCCGGGGCCGCCGAGGATTTGCGCGTTGAACACGCCGGTCAACAGGGCGCCGACGATACCGCCCACGCCGTGCACGCCGAACACGTCCAGCGCATCATCGGCACGCAAGAGGCGCTTCAGGCCGTTCACGCCCCAGACGCAGACGATACCGGCGATCACGCCAATGACCAGCGCGCCCACCGGGCCCACCAGGCCGGCGGCAGGGGTGATGCCCACCAGGCCGGCGATTGCGCCCGACGCGGCGCCCAGCATCGAGGGCTTGCCCTTGACGGCCCATTCCGTGAACAGCCAGGCCAGGACGGCGCCAGCGGTGGCGATCATCGTGTTGAAGAAGGCCAGGGTGGCGTTCTCGTTGGCGGCCAGGGCCGAGCCCGCGTTGAACCCGAACCAGCCCACCCACAGCAGGGCGGCGCCCACGAAGGTCATCGGCAGGTTATGCGGCTGCATGGCTTCGCGGCCGTAGCCCACGCGCTTGCCCACCACATAGGCGCCCACCAGGCCGGCCACGCCGGCGTTGATGTGCACGACGGTGCCGCCGGCGAAGTCCAGCGCGCCCTTGGCGTTCAGCAGGCCCGGTGCCGTCTCGGAGGCGAACCACACCATGTGGGCGATCGGCACATAGGCGAACGTGAACCAGATCACCGTGAATACCAGTACCGCCGAGAAGCGGGCGCGTTCGGCGAAGCTGCCGACGATCAGCGCGCAGGTGATGCCGGCGAACGTGGCCTGGAACGACGCGAACAGCAGCTCGGTCAACGTGTTCGACATGGCGTAC
Organism: Achromobacter sp. Bel; assembly: GCF_012928505.1. Taxonomy (GTDB): domain Bacteria; phylum Pseudomonadota; class Gammaproteobacteria; order Burkholderiales; family Burkholderiaceae_B; genus Achromobacter. Next base: position 34,689 of record NZ_JABBJN010000021.1, read on the forward strand.
TTGCCGTCAGCCGGTGTGAACATGCCAGAGAAGAAGGCGCGCGACAGGCCGCCGAAGAAGGCGTTGCCCTCGGTGAAGGCAAGGGAATAGCCGTAGATGAACCAGAGGACCAGGCCCAGCACGAACGTGCACAGCACTTGCAGCAACACAGAGAGCACGTTCTTGCTGCGTACCAGGCCGCCATAGAACATCGCCAGACCGGGTACGGCCATCATCAATACAAGCAGGGTAGAGACGAGCAACCAGGAGATATCTGCTTTATCCATTTTCAGGCTCCAATGAGTCTTTCTTTATTTATTTACAGCGCAGCTTCGCCAGCTTCACCCGTTCGGATACGGATCACCTGTTCCAGGGGCGCGGCGAAGATCTTGCCGTCGCCGATCTTTCCGGTACGGGCGGCTTGTTCGATCGCTTCGATGACCTGATCGACAAGGTGGTCGGGCACCGCGGCTTCAACTCGCAGCTTGGGCAAAAAGTCGACGGCGTATTCGGCGCCGCGATACAGCTCGGTGTGACCCTTCTGGCGTCCAAACCCCTTGACTTCGGTAACAGTCAGACCCTGGACGCCGATTCCGGATAGAGCCACCCGCACTTCGTCGAGCTTGAAGGGCTTGATGATGGCGATGATGAGTTTCATGGCATTTCCTCTCATGGTTGCACGTTGGCCTCGTCTATCAAGCAAGTTCCATGCCATGTCGCCTGAACCCGGACAAGCGGGTGCCAGGCGCCTGAGTTGTGCCTGTTTGCACCAATGTAGTGCGCCATGCACCATCCGTCAGCCTCAATTTGGTGCGTAATGCAGGGATTCCACGGCTTGAAACGAAATATGTTTCAAGGCCGCCATTTGTTGCCAGTTGATGCTGGGGCTGTTGCGGTTTGTAGTGGATTTCCGCGCCAGCAGCCACGACGCCCGAACGGTCGCTTCGGCCCGCACAGCGTTACAGGCCGTGGCTGTCCGGCGGATCGGGTGACGATTCAACGCCTGGCCGGCTTGGAGTCGGGAGGGTCGAAAATGGGGATGTGCTTGATACCGGGGTTTACACGGATACGCTTGTTGCCGAGGGGGCACTGAAGAAGAATCAACAACAGCTTATGGCTTATCTCAAAAAGCCGGAGCGAATCGGACCGCTGGAGAGGTTCCGGTGCGGCGGTCCACCCAAATAAGAAGCAAGAACGGAAAGAGGACACCATGAAGATTCAACGCAAGATGATCGGCATTCTGGCGCTGGCCGCATCGGTCGGCGTGCTGGCCGGCTGCAACAAGAGCGACGAAAAAGCGGCGCCGCCAGCCGCTTCTACGACGCCGGCACCGGCCGCCACGCCGCCGGCGTCGACACCGCCAGCCGCGACGACACCTGCACCCACCGCAACCACGCCGCCGACCGCCAGCACCTCGCCTTCCGTGCCTGCGGAGTGCGAAGCGTATCTGGCCAAGGTCAACGCCTGCATGGACAAGCTGGGCAGCAGCAACCCGGCGGCGGCCAGCATCAAGCAGCAACTGGAGTCGGCCAAGTCCCAATGGGCGGCGATTCCCGACAAGACCCAATTGGCGGCGCAGTGCAAGCAATCGTCGGACCTGTTCGCGCAATCGGCAACCCAGATGGGCTGCCCGTAACGATGTTGGTAGGGGGTTGCCGCCATGGCAGCCCGGTTTTCTCCTGTGCTTTGATGGGCGGTCACCGCATGCGGCCCGCCCTCTTTTTTTGCCCATTCGTCCTGCAGTGCGGGGCCCGAAGCACTACACTTGAGGCATCAAGAACACCGAGAGGCCGCTATGAACAATCGCACCCAGTGGATGGAAGACATCCAGAAGAACATCTCCGACCTGATCGCCCGCAGCCCCGCTGCCGACGTTGAAAAGAACGTGCGCGCCATGATGGCGCAGGCATTCACCAAGATGGATCTGGTCACACGCGAAGAGTTTGACGTCCAATCGGATCTGCTGGCGCGCACCCGCGCCCGCGTGGATCAGCTGGCTGCGCAAGTGCAGCAGCTGGAAGAGCGTCTTTCGGCGCTGGACAAGTAAGCTCTCGCCTGTCTGCATCGCTGCATTGACGGCCGCCAAGCGCGGCCGTTTTTCATTTGGGATCCCGGCGGGCAAGGGACGAATACGTCCCTGCCTTGTCCACGGTGTTCTGCTGATTGCCGATACTGACGGCCTTGTTCCCTTTGGGAGAGCGTCTTGACGCTTGCCGTTCTTGCCAGTCGGGCGCTCAGTGGGTTGCATGCGCACGCCGTCCGGGTTGAAACGCATCTGGGGCCTGGGCTGCCCAGCTTCAATGTGGTGGGGTTGCCCGACACCGAGGTGCGCGAAAGCCGCGAGCGGGTGCGCGCCGCCATTCTCAATAGCGGCTTCGAGTTTCCGCCCGGTCGTATCACGGTGAATCTGTCGCCGGCTGATATTCCCAAGGAGTCGGGCAGGTTCGATCTGCCCATTGCGCTGGGGTTGTTGCTGGCCTCAGGCCAGTTGGCCGCGCCCACCGACGGCGGCGGCCCCGATCTGGCCGCGCCTGATCCTTCCCTGGCCGGCTTGGTGCTGGCAGGCGAGCTGTCTTTGACCGGCGCGCTAGTGCCGGTGGCGGCTCCCTTGGTGATTGCGCTGAGCGTGGCGCGCGAGGCGCCTGACGCGACGCTGATCCTGCCGGCAGGCAGCGCTGAGCAGGCGGCTTGGGTGCCGGGCCTTGGCGTGCTGTCGGCGCGAAGCCTGGCGGACGTGGCCGCACACATCACGGGTGCGTGTCGGTTGCCGGATGCGGTGCCCAAGGCGTGGCCGGCATCGCCACCTGCGCCATGCCTGTCGGACGTGCGGGGGCAGCCCGGCGCGCGGCGGGCGCTGGAAGTGGCCGCAGCCGGTGGCCATAGCCTGTTGATGATCGGGCCGCCCGGCGCGGGCAAGAGCATGCTGGCGTCCCGCCTGCCGGGGTTGTTGCCGCCTTTGCGCCGTAACCAGGCCCTGGAAGCTGCCGCGGTGGCCGCGCTGGCAGGGATGCCCGAGGTCTTGATGGGCCATCCTCCGTTCCGATCGCCGCATCATTCGGCTACCGTCGCGGCGCTTGTCGGCGGCGGCAGCCGTCCGCGTCCGGGCGAGATCAGCCTGGCGCACCATGGGGTCCTGTTCCTGGACGAGCTCCCGGAGTTCAGCCGGCGCACGCTGGAGGCGCTACGCGAACCGCTTGAGACGGGCAGGGTGGTCATCGCCCGTGCCCTGCATGCCGCCCAGTTCCCTGCGCGCTTTCAATTGGTCGCCGCCATGAACCCGTGCCCATGCGGCTGGCGCGGGCACCCGGGGCGCGCCTGCATTTGCACGCCCGATCAGGTGGCGCGCTATGTGGGCAAGATATCGGGGCCGTTGCTGGATCGTATCGACCTGCACGTGGCGCTGCCGCCATCCGATCCCGAGTCCATGGGTGGCCCGCCCGGCGAGGCATCCGGACCGGTTCGGGATCGGGTGATGCGTTGCCGGGACCGCCAGCAAGCCCGTCAGGGCAAACCGAACGCGGCATTGACGGGGACAGAGCTGGACCAGTACTGCGTCATGGATAGCGAGGCGCAGGCGCTGCTGTTCCAGGCCATGCGCCGCATGGCGGGGTCCGGGCGGGCGCTGCATCGGGCGATGCGGGTGGCGCGCACGATCGCCGATCTGGATGGGGTGGAAGTGCTGGGCGCCGGGCATGTGGCGCAGGCGGTGCAGTACCGGCGCCCGGGGGTATGATGGGCGGCTGAAACGCTTGGCTGGGCGCCAGAGGCGGTCCCTTCTGCTTTTTACAGCGGCCGACTCGACAAAGACCAGGAAATCACCATATAATCAAAGGCTTTCCCGGATCTGGCGTACCTTTTTGCTAAGAGTTTGCCAAGAGTTTGCCAAGAGCTGGGAGGAACCCGTGCCTGGCAGTGATGCCTTAGCCCGGTGGGAATCAACCCACGCAATATCCCAGCAGTACCCCAGCAATACCCCAGCAGTAACCCTGAAGTACCCCCAAGAAGTGACAACAGGTCTACAAGTTTTGCCGTTGCATCGGTGCTAGCCCTAGGGCTTTTTGCCAGCAACGCCAAGCACCTCGCGTCATGTCAAATCAACTACGAGTTTAAGTTTAGGGAATCATCATGCCCAAGATGAAAACCAAGAAAAGCGCCTCCAAGCGCTTTAAGGTTCGCGGCAGCGGCTCCATCAAGCGTGGTCAGGCGTTCAAGCGCCACATTCTGACCAAGAAGACCACCAAGGCCAAGCGTCAACTGCGTGGCTCGGCAGCGGTTCATGAATCCAACGTGGCCTCCGTCAAGGCCATGATGCCTTTCGCTTGATAAGGGAGATCTAATATGCCTCGCGTCAAACGCGGCGTAACTGCCCGCGCACGTCACAAAAAAGTCATTGCCGCCGCCAAGGGTTACCGTGGCCGCCGCGGTAATGTGTTCCGTATTGCCAAGCAAGCAGTCATGCGCGCTGGCCAATACGCCTACCGCGACCGTCGTAACAAGAAGCGCACGTTCCGTGCTCTGTGGATCACGCGTATCAACGCCGCCGTCCGCGAACATGGCGTCAGCTACAGCGTGTTCATCGCTGGCCTGAAGAAGGCTTCGATCGAACTCGACCGTAAGGTCCTGGCCGATCTGGCCGTGCGCGACAAGGCCGGCTTTGCCGCCATCGTGCAGCAAGCCAAGGCTGCCTTGGCTGCCTGATCGCGCGCTTTAACTCATCGCGCATCGCTGCAAACGGGGCTGTAATAGCCCCGTTTGCGTTTTGAAGGCTGGATTTCATGACTCTATTGGTTGACGACCTGGTCTCCCAGGCGCAAGAACGGTTCGCCGCGGCTACGGATGCCGCCGCGCTTGAGAACGCAAAGGCTCGATTCCTGGGTAAGGAAGGCGCACTGACAGTGCTGCTGAAAGGCCTTGGCAAACTCGATCCCGAGCAGAAGCGCGAAATGGGCGCCCGGATCAATCAGGCCAAGCAACAAGTCGAAGAGCTTCTGACTGCTCGCCGCGCCGCGTTGGCGCAGGCGGAATTGGATGCCCGGCTGGCCTCTGAAACCATTGACGTCACGTTGCCTGGACGCGGTCGCGCGCCGGGCGGCATCCATCCGGTGATCCGGACCTGGGAACGCGTGGAAGCCATCTTCCGTTCCATAGGCTTCGATGTGGCCGATGGCCCCGAAGTGGAAAACGATTGGACCAATTTCACCGCGTTGAACAACCCGCTGGACCATCCGGCGCGTTCGATGCAGGACACGTTCTACGTCGACATGAACGACGCCGACGGCCTGCCGCTGCTGCTGCGCACGCACACCAGCCCCATGCAGGTGCGCTATGCCCGCATGCACAAGCCGCCCATCAAGGTCATCGCGCCGGGGCGCACCTACCGCGTCGACAGCGACGCCACGCACTCGCCCATGTTCCATCAGGTGGAAGGGCTGTGGATCGCCGAGGACATCTCGTTTGCCGATCTGAAAGGCGTGTACACCGATTTCCTGCGTTGCTTCTTTGAAAGCGACGATCTCGTCGTGCGCTTCCGTCCGTCGTTCTTCCCGTTCACGGAACCGTCCGCCGAAATCGACATGATGTTCACCTCGGGTCCCAACCGCGGCCGCTGGCTGGAGATTTCCGGCTCGGGCCAGGTGCACCCCGAAGTGGTGCGCAATTTCGGTCTTGATCCCGAGCGCTACATCGGCTTTGCCTTTGGTTCCGGACTTGAGCGCCTGACGATGTTGCGCTATGGCGTGAACGATCTGCGCCAGTTCTACGAAGGCGATTTGCGCTTCTTGCGCCAGTTCAACGAATAACAGACGGCTGATCATGCAATTTCCCGAATCCTGGCTGCGTACGCTGGTCAACCCTCCGATCGCAACCGATGAACTCGCGCACCGGCTCACCATGGCCGGCCTGGAAGTCGAAGACACCGTGCCCGCCGCACCTGCTTTCACGGGCGTGGTCGTGGGCCATATCGTCGACATCGCGCCGCACCCCGACGCCGACAAGCTGCGCGTCTGCCAAGTGGACGATGGTTCAGGCGAGCGCCTGCAAATCGTGTGCGGCGCGCCGAACGCGGCCGCCGGCCTGAAAGTGCCGCTGGCCCGCGTGGGCGCGGAACTGCCCGGTGGCATGAAAATCGGCGTAGCCAAGATGCGCGGCGTGCAGTCGTCGGGCATGCTGTGCTCGGCCCGCGAGCTCGGCCTGTCGCAAGACCACGCCGGCCTGCTGGAACTGCCTGCCGACATGGTGCCTGGTCAGTCCATCCGCGACGCGCTGGACCTGGACGACACGCTCTTCACGCTCAAGCTCACGCCCAACCGCGCCGACTGCCTGTCGATCCTGGGTGTCGCGCGCGAAGTGGCTGCCCTGACGGGTGCGCCGCTGTCGGTGCCGACCGCCGTCGCCGTGCCCGTCACGCTGGACGAGCGCCTGCCCGTCAAGATCGAAGCCCCTGACCTGTGCGGCCGTTTCGGCGGTCGCGTGATCCGCGGCGTGAACGCCCGCGCTGCGACGCCCGGCTGGATGAAGGCGCGCCTTGAGCGCGCCGGCCAGCGTTCGCTGTCCGCGCTGGTGGACATCTCCAACTACGTCATGCTGGAACTGGGCCGTCCGTCGCACGTGTTCGATCTGGACAAGATCGGCGGCGACATCAGCGTGCGCTGGGCCCATGAAGGCGAAACGCTGGAACTGCTGAACGGCCAGACCATCACGCTCGACCCGAAGGTGGGCGTGGTAGTGGCGGGCGACCAGGTGGAAAGCCTGGCCGGCATCATGGGCGGCGAAGCCACGTCCGTGACGCTGGATACGCAGAACATCTACCTGGAAGCCGCGTTCTGGTGGCCGCAAGCCATTGCCGGCCGCGCGCGCCGCTACAAGTTCAGTTCGGAAGCCAGCCATCGTTTCGAACGTGGCGTGGACTACGCCAGCATTCCCGAACACCTTGAATTCATCACGCGCCTGATCGTCGATATCTGCGGCGGGCAAGTCGGCCCCATCGACGACCAGATCGTCAACCTGCCGGCCCGTCCGCCGGTGCGCATGCGCTTGGCGCGCTGCCATCGTGTGCTGGGCGTGCCCGTCACGCAGGAGCAGGTTGCGAAGATCTTCGGCAGCCTGGGCCTTGCGTTCACGGTCGAAGGCGATGACTTCATCGTCAGCCCGCCGTCGTACCGTTTCGATCTTCAGATCGAAGAAGACCTGATCGAGGAAGTGGCCCGCATCTACGGTTTCGAGAGCATTCCCGATGTGCCGCCGATGGCGCGCGCCAAGATGTTCTCGCAGCCGGAAGTGCATCGCGGCGCGCATGCGCTGCGCCGCCTGACCGCTGCGCAGGACTACCAGGAAGTCGTGAACTACAGCTTCGTCGAAGCGGATTGGGAACGCGACTACGCGGGCAATGAAACGCCGGTTCGACTGGTCAATCCGATTGCCAGCCATCTGTCGGTCATGCGTTCCAGCTTGATCGGCGGGCTTGTTGCCAACATTCGCCACAACGCCAACCGCAAGCAGTCGCGCGTGCGCCTGTTTGAATTGGGCCGCGTGTTCATGCGCGACGCATCCGTAGAGGACGGTCCGCTGGAAGTGGCGGGCGTGAACCAGCCGATGCGCCTGTCCGGCGCGGCCTGGGGGCCGGCCGTGGAAGAACAGTGGGGCGTCGCGACGCGCCAGGTGGACTTCTATGACGTGAAGATGGATGTCGAAGCGCTGTTCGGCGCCCGCGGCCGCCGCCTGCGCTTCGAACCCGCTGCACATCCGGCGCTGCATCCGGGCCGTAGCGCCCGCATCGAACTGGACGGCCGCGCGATTGGCTGGATCGGTGAACTGCACCCGCGTTGGGCGCAGCAAGCCGACCTGGCGCATGCGCCCGTCGTGTTCGAATTGAACGTGGATGCCCTGTCCGAAGGCGAGTTGCCGCAGGTGCGCGAACTGTCGCGCCAACCCGTGGTGGTGCGCGACCTGGCGTTGTGGGTCGATGCTCCCGTATCCACGCAATCGATGCTGGACACTGTGGCCGCGGCCGTCAAGGCGGATGCGCAATTGGCCGTGGTGCAGGATGTCCGCGTGTTCGATGTGTGGCGCGAAAAGGCCCATGGCAGCGAACCCGTCACCGAGAAAAGCCTTGCTTTCCGTTTCTGGCTACAGGACACTGAAGTCACTCTGGACGAAGCCCGTGTGGCGGATTGCCTGTCCCGCATCAAGGATGCATTGGTCAGTGCCCACGGCGCGCGCCAGCGTGCTTGAACCATGGGGAACAGTATGCTTGCTGCCGAGCCGCGCACTCTGACCAAGGCTGAGCTGGCCGAACTGCTCTTCGAGCGGGTCGGCCTGAACAAGCGCGAAGCCAAGGACATCGTCGATACGTTCTTCGAAGAAATCCGCGATGCCCTGGCGCGCGGAGATTCGGTCAAGCTTTCGGGCTTTGGCAACTTCCAGGTGCGCGACAAGCCGCCGCGCCCTGGCCGCAATCCCAAGACCGGCGAGACCATTCCCATCGCCGCACGCCGCGTGGTCACGTTCCACGCGAGTCAGAAACTCAAGAGCGTGGTGGAGCAGGCGACCCCTGCTGCACCCGACGCCGCGGAGTGATACGCTTTGTCGGTAATTGTTATCGGCTTCCTGCGCCCGCGCGGCATAAAATTCGCTTATGACACGTACTGAACCCACCGTTACCTTACCGCCCATTCCCGCCAAGCGTTACTTCACCATCGGTGAAGTCAGCGAGCTGTGCGGCGTCAAGCCCCACGTCTTGCGGTACTGGGAACAGGAATTCACGCAGCTCAAGCCTGTGAAGCGTCGCGGCAACCGCCGCTACTACCAGCATCACGAAGTGTTGCTGATCCGGCGCATCCGTTCCTTGCTGTATGAACAAGGCTTTACTATCAGCGGCGCACGCAATCGCCTGGGCGACGCGCGCGACATGCCGCATGATCAAGATGCCGCCGTGCGTTTGTCGGGCGCCGAAATGCAGGCCTTGCGCAACGAGCTCGGCAACGTCTCGACGATGTTGGCCGATGCGTTGGGCTTGCCTGCAAACGCGGCGGCTGGCGTGCCGGCCAGCGCCAGCGCAAGCACCGTCGGCACTGCCGCGTAGGCAGCGAAAGCACAGTCGTCCGCGATCGTTTGATCGAATGCAGTACGGCATCGCGCGTCGCTATTGAAGCGATGCGCAATGCAAGCAAGCAGTACGTTGCGCCTTGTGTGGCGCCTTGCACGCAGTGAGTGCAGGCGACGAACATGAGGCGCAAATTTTTTGAGTATTCAGCACTTTTTTTGCACCAATGCGTGCAAACTTATTTTTGTTCTGCTATACTCTTTTTCTTTCGGGGCGTAGCGCAGCCTGGTAGCGCACTTGCATGGGGTGCAAGGGGTCGCGAGTTCGAATCCCGCCGTCCCGACCAGAAGTTCCAAGGCCGTTAGTGAGAAATCACTAACGGCCTTTCTCATTTGTCTTTCGTATTTTTGTCTTCTGCATTTTTGCCTTTCCCATTTTTATCTGGCACCTTGCACCTTGCGGCGCGGATGGCTTGGCACTTCAACGAGTGTATGTCGCAGAGCGTCCGGCGAGCCCGACACCGGCTCAGATGTGTTATTGCGAAACAGTGATATCTTTGTGTAGAAGAATCATCGATAGTGGTCCCGGGAATATTTTTTCCCTGTACCTCTAGGACTTACATTGAAGATTGAAACTGGTATCGTGAAGTGGTTCAACAACGACAAGGGCTACGGCTTTATTTCGCCGGAACTGGGTGGTAAAGACCTCTTCGCGCATTACTCTGAAATTCAGGGTGACGGGCACAAATCGCTTGAAGAGAACCAGCGCGTGTCGTTCGTCGCCGGCCAAGGACAGAAAGGTCCTCAGGCGACCATGATCAAATTGATTTAATCGCTGAGCTGCTTGCCGTAACGCGCAGCAGCTTGGTGGCAGGTGTAAGGCCGGACCCTTTGAAACATCGGGTCCGGCCTTTTCGTTTTTTGGGCAGAACCGCAGGTGAGCAGGCCCTGCACTGAGCGGGCTCGAAGGTCGCGGGCTGCGCAGTTCGATTTGGCGCATCAGCCACGTCGGCACCCGGCGCGCTTTTCACGTCAGTCGAAAACATCGAAGAGCACATCGGCGACGATAGCGGTGGCCACCGCGACGAGAATGAGATCCGAGCCGGCGACTCTCCATTCATAGCCCGGATAGACCGGCAGGCGGGCCAACATCGGGCCTGGGACCATCTTTTTCGCGATACCAGGGGGCAGGGGCTTGCCGCGAGCGAGGTTTTTGCGGATTCCCGGCGGCAGCGAGCCATAGCCGGACAAGCCATATTCCTCGGCGTAGCCTCGGGCGGTGGTGATTGTGATGCCGGCGTGGCGAAGCGTGACGTTCACGTCGCCGGAATCGCCGCCGCCTTTGGACGATCCGCCATTGCCGTTATTGCCCTTGTTCGAGCTGTTGCCTTTGCCCGAGCCTTTACCGTTGCCGGCGTTTCCCTGGCCTTGGCCCGCGTTGTCCGGCTTGCCTTTTCCCTCGGGCGGAGCGGCCAGGGCGGTGCCGCCCAAGAACAGACAGCAGATGGCCGCAGTGACGATTCGCTTGGCAGTTGGGGTGGTCATGGATGGCTCCTGGCTGGCGGGCGCGCCGCAAATGCACTAGTCCGATTCTAGGGTTGGCTCGTCTTTTGGCGTAGATGCCAAACTGATAAAGATGTAAGCAGGTCTGGAGCGAATCGCTTGGCTGGGTTGCAGTCGGTGCCGGCGATGTCCGCTTTTCTTGGTATGCCGAATGCGCGAAGTGCTGGTATAACTGCGCCGCATCAGGTCAACCTCTTTCGTGCAAAGGATTCCCGTGTCGAACAAGCTCCCGGCAAGCCGCTATTTCGCGTTGACGGCAAGTACGCTTCGACAGGAGGGGAATCGTCTATTCAAGTCGGCGCCGTGGGCGTCTGCCGTATTCATCCTGACGTTGCCGATTGCACTGCTGTTGCCGCACTTGTCCTCGGTGTCTTCGGCGTTCTTCCTGATCGTTGTCGTGAACATGCTGGCCTTGACGCGCGTGTCGGTCGCATGGCTTCGGCAGACCGTGCTGGGCGGCCATGCGGATAATGCGGATTGGCGCTTGGGTAAACCAGAATGGAAAGCCGTTGCTTTGCTTGCCCTGCTTATCGCGATAGGGACGGGGTTGATGTACGCCACCGCTAGAGTGCCGATCCTTATTTATTTTTCATTGGACGGCAACGCCGATAGCGTGTTCTTCGCATGCCTGTTTTTGGCGCTTGCGGCAATATGGGCGCCTGTGCTGTATGGGGTCAGCACGTTTGCGCCGAGCCTTGCGCGCGTTGCGGTATCGGGCCAGTACAACTTCTGGCGGACGCGCCAGGCGCGGCGCGTGCGTGCATGGCCGATGATGTGCATGCTGTTCCTGCTGGCGGTGTTCGTGGTGATCACAGGCGCCTTGCTGGCGACCGCGATATCCGATATGTCCGCTACCGCGATCGGGCTTGGCTTACTGGGCATCCTGCTCTGCATCGGGTTGCTGATGATGACCACGACGATGTGCGCAGTGGCGTATCGCGAGCAGGCGGCAGGGCGCGCCGGCGCCGGGGAGTAATTCCCCTGGAGCGCGCCGCGCACACCGGGGATTAGTCCCCCAGCAGTTCACGCAATTCGGCGGCCCTTTGAATGTTCAACTGCATGGGGCAATAGCCGAACATCGGTGAGCCCACATAGGATGTCGCCAAGTCGCATTGCCCATTGCGATACACGAGCCATGCCTTTTGCGTTTGCTCGAGCTTGTCGGCATCTTCCGCCGATTGCTGCGCCAGGCGCGCATGCAGTTTTCCGTACAGCGCGTTGATTTCCGCTTTGACCGACGCCGATACGGTACTGGAGCAATTCAGTACCGAGGTATTGTTGGTGGCGCCGGCTTCCGACAGGCAGCGGTCGTATTGCGCGGCGTAATCTTTCGCGCCCGCGGCGTGGGTGGCGGTCGCCATCAGCATCAGGGCAAGGGCGGTCAGCGGGCGGATCATGGGCGTGGGGTGGGATGAAGTTGCGCTGAGCGCCAGTTTCTCATGAGCCAGAGATGTTGTGTGGGGGCAGGGTTATATTGGTTGCTTCGCCCTTCCTTCCAACGCCTGACGTCATCCACCATGGCTTCCATGCATCAGATCAAATCCGGCCGCGCCCTGTTGGCCGCGGAAGTTGTTGGTACCGGAGATCCAGTCATTTTCCTGCACGCGGCTATTTGTGACCGCCGGATGTGGTGGGCGCAGATGGCCACCGTTGGCGCGACGCATCAGGCCATTGCCTACGACCGTCGCGGATTCGGCCAGACGTGTGCAGAAACAGAGGACCATTCTGCCGTTGGCGATTTGTTGGCGGTGATGGATGCCTTCGCACACGGTAGGCCGGTGACGCTGGTGGCGTGCTCTCAAGGGGGGCGCATCGCGCTGGATACGACGCTGCAGCATCCTTCCCGGGTTCGTCGCCTGGCGCTGATTGCACCCACGGTGCCGGGGGCGCCGGAGGCGGCGTACCCGCCCGGCGTCCAGGCGCAAATGGCGGCGTTGAAGCAGGCCGAAGTCAGTGGGGACCTGGACGGAGTGAATGCGATGAAGGCGCATCTGTTTTTGGACGGGCCGCAGCAAGCCGAAGGACGGGTTGGGGGCGCGGCCAGGCAGCTGTTCCTGGATATGCATGGCACCGCGCTTCGATCGACGCCGGCGGGGCTGAGTCTGGACACGCTCGATACGTTTCGCCGACTGGTGGAGATCACTGCGCCGACGCTGGTGATGTGGGGAGATTTCGACTTTCCCCACATCCAGGAGCGGTCACGGCGAGTGTCGACGCTGATCAGGGGCGGCGTCGGGCAGGAAGTGCCTGGCGTCGCCCACCTGCCCAGCCTGGATCAACCCGAAGCGATCTCGCGCCTGCTGGCGGATTTCATTTAACGCCGCCTGGTCGCCTTGCGCGGGGCAGGCGGCAGCGGATCGCCGACGTGGCTGGCCAGCCAGTGTTCGATCTTGTCGTCACGGCGGGCGGCCCAGTCGCGGCCGATTTCCAGCACGAGCATATTGCGGGTATCGCCGTAGTCCTGGCCCGGTTCCTTCTGGAACATTTCGCGCCAGATGTCCGAGGCGACCAGGTCTGTCGTCAACAGGACGCCAATGCCTTTGGCGTCGATCCACAACGGGGCGGCGCGCTCGTCGACGTGTTTCTTCAGGTTTTCAAGCAGCTTCTGGGCGAGCGAGGCGTTGTCTTTCGATGCCGCGATCAGGACCAGATATTGCCGGTGATCGCTGGAGGGTTCGTCGGAGTCGCCAAAAGGGTTTTCCATGGTGCATTCCTTTCGGGGTAAGCGGGCATTGGGGCGCGAATGCGTCCTGGGGGGACAGGTTACTCGACCCGGGCGCTGCGCCGTGCTGTTATGGCGAAAGTTATGCCGTTCTGTGCCTGTCGCACGGTGGCTGCGCCCTTGCATACTGCATCCTTCCCTTTCGGACACAGAGAAGCTTGCATGCGCTACCGATACGTCACTGCCGATGTTTTCACCACTCAGCCCTATAGCGGCAACCCGTTGGCGGTTGTGCTGGACGCCCAGGGGCTGGATAGCGCGCAGATGCAGCGCATCGCGCGTGAATTCAATTATTCGGAAACCAGCTTCGTGCTGCCGCCCAAAGACCCGGCGCATACCGCCTGGGTGCGCATCTTCACGCCTGACCGCGAGGTGCCTTTCGCGGGGCATCCCAATGTGGGCACCGCGGTCGTGCTGGCGCGTGACATGATCGCCGCCGGACGCCCTGCGCCGGATGCCTTCGTTTTTGAAGAGGCGGCGGGCTTGGTGCGGATTTCGCTTGCGACGGGCGCGAGGGGCGTGGAGGGCGTCGAGTTGCTGGCGCCGCAGGCGTTGTCCCGCGCCAGCGAGGCGCCGGCGGCCGCGGTGGCCCGGGCGTTGAAGTTGGATCCCGCCGACATCGACACGTCGACGCACGCGCCCCAGGTGGTCTCGGTGGGGCTGATCTTTCTGGTCGTGCAGTTGCGCAGCCGCGATGCGCTGCGCCGTGCGGCGCCGGACGCCGATGGCTATGCGGCGTTGCTGCCGCTGGACGGCGCGAAGTCCATCTATGCCTATACGACGGACACGACCGGCGACACCGTGGATGCGCCGACGGACATCCAGGCCCGGATGTTTACCGGCCGCATGACCGAAGACCCGGCCACCGGCAGCGCGACGGCGGCCATGACGGCGTTGCGCGCGGCGTTGCGTGGCGACGGCATGTTGCGGCTGCGCGTGGGGCAGGGCGTGGACATGGGCCGCGCCAGCCTGTTGCTGGCACACGCAGAGCCTCGCGCCGATGGCGTCTGGGCAGGCGTGGCGGGCCAGGCGGTCATCGTCATGGAAGGGATGCTGCCTGCGCCCGAAGCGTCTTGATGGGATCAGGCGGGGGGGCGGTATTGCCTGTCGGGCAGGGGCTCGTGTATGCTCATTCGCATGAACGCAATGCACTCAGCGCCGGCATGCCGCGCAGATAACCGACGAATCACTCGACGTCTACGTTGAGTGGCAAGTCACGTTCAGGCGCTGAGTTCTCAGCGCTTCATCCTGAAGGCCACGATACCCCTCGTGGCCTTTTTGCTTGTGTTTTCCCGATTTTTTGTTGTCGCTCGCGAGGCGTATCGCAAGGCCTTCGTTTCCCTCATCCCAGGAACGAAGCATGACCCATCAAGACCTTTCCATTCGCCCTTATCATCCCGCCGACGAGTCCGCCATCGTGCAGCTATGGCGCGATTGCGGCCTGACGCGGCCGTGGAACGATCCAGTGAAAGACATCGCTCGCAAGCTCACCGTGCAGTCCGACCTGTTTCTGGTGGGCGAAGCGGACGGCGAGATCGTGGGCACGCTGATGGGCGGTTATGACGGCCATCGCGGCTGGATCAACTATCTTGCCGTATCGCCCGCGCATCAACGGCGTGGCTACGCCACCGTGCTGATGCGCGCGGTGGAGCGCAAACTGTTGGAGATGGGGTGCCCCAAGATCAATCTCTTGATCCGTTCGGGCAACGTCGCGGTGCAGGGCTTTTACGAGTCGCTGGGCTTCTCGTGCGACGAGGTGATCAGCCTGGGCAAGCGCTTGATCCCGGATCTTTGAACTGAACGGATCCGGCACGCGCTGGTGCCGGACCTGTTCAGGTGCGTGGCAGCACGCTGCCGGCGGTTCGGCTTAGATCGCGACCGTCAGGTACACGGCTTCGCGGCCGACGATCGGCATGCGGGTTGGCATGAAGATCGTGCAGTTGTCGCACGGCGAGCGGATTTCTTCGGTGCCGTTCATGGCGATCAGCTCGTCTTTGTCGAAGGTCTCGAAGCCGATGACCGGGCGGGTGAAATGGAAGTCTTCGGACTTCACCATATGGACTTCCAGCAGTCGGTACCGCTGCGGCGCCGGCGGCGGCGTGGCGTCCGCTGGAGCGTCGATCAGGCCGGTGTGCGCCAGGAACCGCAGTGTGACGTCGGTGGCAAGTTCGGCGGCGGACTTGGCGAAATGCTGTCCGCATTCCACCACCAGTGAACCGCCGCTATCGGACAGCGGGTCGCCGTGATGGCCGTAGCCCATGACGCCCGTGCCCGGGAATTTGTGCTGCGGCATGACCAGGTGCACCAGCGGCGCGCCGACAGCGGCGGCCAGCGCGGTGTTGCGGTCCATCTCGTTATAGACCCAGAAGGGCTGCACCGGCGCGCGGGTCGAATGGATGTCCAGCACGAAGTCGGCGGCGTCCAGCACCGGGCGCAGTTCGCGGGCGCGGCGCAGTTCCGGGCTGTCTTCGGTGCCGTCCAGCATGGCGGCCGACCAGATGCGGTTCAGGTTGTGCACCAGTTGGCGGTTTTCGTAGGGCTGGTCGATGTCGAACGCCTCGTAGGCTTCGACGTGGGCGAAGCTGACTGTCAGCGTGCCGATCTTTGGCCGCACCCCGGTGTCCAGCAGATGGGTCGCGGCGACCATGCCACAGATTTCGTTGCCGTGGGTGATGGCGTTGATCAGCACATGCGGGCCGGGCACGCCCGACTCGAAGCGATGGACGTAAGGGATGCCGGTGTTGCCCTCCCGGTAGGCCGAGAGGTCGCGAGGCAGGACTTCAAGCGGAGCGGTGTCGGGTTCGAAAGCAGGATTTTGCATGGGATGGGGCCTATTCGGGGCGGATGCCGGCGCGGTCGATCAGGTCTTTATACAGCGCCAGGCGTTCGGTCATCATGGTGGTGAACTGTTGCGGGGTCTGGTTTTCGGGTGGCAGGGCGCCGGCCTTCTCCAGTGCTTGCGGCATGCCGTTCTGGCTGGCGGCGGTACGCACGGCGCCAAGCAAGGTCTGGACGATATCGTCCGGCGTGCCGGCCGGGGCGGCCAGGCCGATCCACGACATGGCGTTCAACACCGGATAACCCAATTCAGCGAAGGTCGGCACGTCGGGCAGGGCATCCAGGCGCTTGGGCGCGGCCACGGCCAGGGCGCGCATCTTGCCGACCTGGATGTGGGGCAGGAAGGGCGCCAGGTTGTCCAGCGCGAATTGCGCCTGGTTGGACAGCAGGGCGTTGATCAGGGGCGCGCCGCCGCGGTAAGGCACGTGCATGGCCTGGACCTGCAGGGTGTTCTTGAACAGCTCGGCGTTGAGCTGCCCCATGCTGCCGATGCCAGCCGTGGCATAGTGCAGTTCGTCGGGACGGGCCTTCAGCAAAGCCACGAATTCGGCCAGGGTCTTGGCCGGTACGTCGATGTTCGTCACCAGCACGTTCGGCGTGCGCGACAACTGCGAGATCGAGGTGAAATCCTTGATCGGGTCGTAGCCCAGATCGGTGCGCATCAGCGGATTGGCCAAGTGCGAGCTTTGCGACGAGGCGACCAGCGTGTAGCCGTCCGGCTTGGCACGCGCCACGCGCTGGCTGCCGATGGCGCCGCCAGCGCCATCACGGTTTTCGATGATGACCGTCGTGCCCAGCGCTTTGCCCAGTGCCTCCGCGTAGATGCGGCCGATGAGGTCGACGGATCCGCCTGCAGGGAAGGGCACGACCAGCGTAATGGGTCGGGAAGGGTAGGCGTTGGCCCGTGCGGCCAGGGGCAGGACGGCTGCGCCCAGGCCGGCAAGGACAAGGCTGCGGCGCGTCAGGGACGGCGCAGCGGAGGGGTGCTTCATGACGCTCTCTTGTGGTTGAAGTCAGATTGGTCTATTTTGCAATATAGATTGCAGAGTCAAATATAAGATGCAATGAATATTGTGGAATTTGGGGTTATCACCTAGTGCCGCCTCTTGCGGAATCGCTGCCATCATGAATCTGAATCAACGCATCGCTACGTACGCCAAGAAACTCAGCAAGACCGAAAGCCTGCTGGTCGAAGAAATGCAGGCGCGTTACCCGCAAAGCCTGCTGGAATCGGCGACCGCGCTGGCCAAGCGCATGGGCACCAGCGCGTCCACCGTCGTCCGCTTGTTGGCCAAGCTGGGCTATGACAGCTATGCGCAGGCGCAGATGGAGGCACGCTCGGAAGTGACGGCGCGCCTGGCGTCGCCGGGCGAACGCGCGGATGCGGTCAGCGGCGACAACCTGTCGGCGCGCGCCTGCCTGCACAACGCGTTGCTGCACGATCAGCACAACCTGCAAGAGACGTTCGCGGCGATCGATGTGGGGGCGTTCGAAGGCGCGGTGCGCCTGCTGACGCAGCGCAAGGCGCGCGTGCATGTGCTCGGCCTGCGCCAGGCGGCGCCATTGGCCAGCCATGTGGCGCTTTACCTGAACCTGTGCCTGCCGGGCGTCAGGCCGATGGGCGGGGCGGGGCCGATGTTCCTGGAGGATCAGCTGCTGTGGATCGGCGCCGACGATGTGTTGCTGGCGTTCACGTTCAGGCGGTACTCGGTTGCCACGGCGAATGCGGTGAAGGTCTTCAGGCAGCGCGGCGGCAAGGTCGTGTTGGTCACGGATGCGGCGTCGGCGCCTGCGGCCGCCTCAGCGCACCATGTGCTGGTTGCGCGCAGTTCCAGCGCGTCTCCGTTCGATTCCTATACGGCCGCGTTCTCGGTGTGCAACGCGTTGCTGGCCGCCGTCGCGCAGCGCTGCCGCAAAGCGCTGGGCGCGGCGTTGGAGCGGGGGGAAGACCTGTGGGAGTCGAAGTGGATCCGGCCGCCGGGCGAGGGTTCGGCGCCGAAGTAAGCGTGTCGGGCCCTCGTTCATCGCCATCCGGAAAAATGCGCCATCCGCGCAAAAAGGCCCGATTTCTCGTGTTTTTTGCCCCCTGCAAGATGTACCTGCACTACCCAGACTAGTGCGTCATAACCCGTTGAAAGGACTGCTTTTCAAGCGCTTTTATTTTTGGCATATTGCGCCCGGATACATCCATTTCAGGAGCAATAAGCATGAGCGTGTGGCCCCAGCGCCATATCGATGGTTTTCAAGTGGGATGCGAGATCGTGAGCCTGGACGCCGGCGTACTGGCCATCGAAGTGACGGTGCGGCGCTCGGGCGCCGGCGATTTCCAGCAGCGCTGGTCGTTGCCCAGATTCGTGACGTTCGCCGATGCGGCGGTGGCCCGGCGCCATGCTGAACTGGTGCTTTCGGGGATTGTTTCGGTGGACAAGGCGACGGGCGAGCCCCGTTATGGCATTCTATAAGGGCGCGGTCCCCGGCAGTCGCCCTGCCATTGCCTACCAAATGTTGCTGGTCTTCGACAGCGTCGTTTGGGCTGGCAGGCGCATGGCGCTTGAACAGGGTTCGCGTTAAAGAAAGCGGCAACAGGTAGGTTTTGTTTCGTTTATCACAATCGCGTGCCTTGTACAGACAGGTTTGGCCGGTACAGTGGTAGCGGAAGACAACAAAAAGGAGAGTTCCATGTTTGATACTTTTCCTGTCCTGCGTCGTGTTGGCCTGGCGGCCGCGACCATCGGTGTGGCGGGCTTGCTGTTCGCAGGCTGCTCCACCACCACTCCCAAAGACTCCGCGACAACATCGGAGAAGCGCGAGTCGATGAACAGCGCGGCCAACGCCACGTTGAGCAAGCTGTACGAGGCTTCGCCGCAATCCAAGGAATTGGTGGCGCGCGCGCGAGGCGTGCTGGTGTTTCCGGACGTGCTGAGCGGCAGCTTCATCGTGGGCGCCGAGCATGGCAACGGCGTGCTGCGGGTCGGCGGCGCCAATTCGGGCTACTACAGCACGACGGCGGGTTCCATCGGCTTCCAGGCCGGTGCGCAATCCAAGGCCATGGTGCTGCTGTTCATGACGGACGACGCACTGAACAAGTTCCGCAACAGCAGCGGCTGGACCGTGGGCGCCGATGCGACGGTGGCAGTCGTGAACGTGGGGGCCAACGGCCGCATCGATACCAATACGGCGCAGCAACCCATTGTCGGCTTCGTGATGAACAACGGCGGCCTGATGGCAGGCGTGTCGCTGGCCGGTACCAAGATCTCCAAGCTCAACTGGTAAGCGAGCAACGCTGAAAAACAAAACGCCGCGGAATGGTTCCGCGGCGTTTTGTTTTGGGGGCGGCGTTTCAGCCGAGCAGGGTGTCGCCGTTGTTGCGCACCGCGTTTTCGCGCTGCATTTCGGCTTCTTCGATATCCGGGTCCAGGCCGCGCCAGCGCACGATGCTGCCGCGGTCTTGCTCGGGTTCCCAACCCAGCATGCCGTAGCGCGTGATTTCAGTTTCGCCTGTGTCGAATTCCACTTCAAAGTAGCCCTGACGATCGGGTAGCGTGCCACCGGGGAACCATTCAGTTTCGGGCATGGTTTGCTCCTTGCTAAGCGATGGGAGGGATGTCGGCGGCGGTTGCTGCCGACGCGCCCATTGTGCGGGGGCGGGCGGCATCCCGCAAGTTTCCGAAAGCGTCGCGCCGTATCGTCAGGCGAGCGGAACTGCGGTGGTGTACAGCACCTGTTTCAACGCAAAGCTCGAGCGGATGCTGGCGACGCCCGGGATGCGGGTGATGTGTTCGACGATCAGGCGTTCCAGCGCGTCCACGTCCGGCACCAGCGCGCGGATCAGGTAATCCGCGTCGCCCGACATCAGATAGCACTCCATGATTTCCGGCAGGACGGCGATTTCGCGCTCGAAGACGTCCAGCGCGGCCTTGCGCTGCTTGTCCAGCGAGATCTGGATGAACACGTTGACCTTCAGCCCCAGCTTGCGCGCGTTCAACAGCGTGACGCGGCGGTCGATCAGGCCCTCGGTTTCCAGGCGGCGGACACGGGCCAGGCAGGGCGAGGCCGACAGGTTCACGCGGGCGGCGAGCTCGACGTTGGTCAGGCGAGCGTCGCGCTGAAGTTCGTTCAAAATTCGGATGTCAGTGGCATCCAGGTTGATTTCCGGCATAAGTCACCTAGGAGTTATTCATATGCAGTTCTTTTGTGCTGCAAATGTAGTGTATAGAAGTGAATTGAGGTGAAATATGCCGGGGTTTACCCTATAGACTATTTCTTCCTTTGGTCAATCGGCCAAAGTGCAGAATAATCAAGCGGTAGATCGAGTAGTAATGAGTCAGCAAAGCACGGTGCGCAAGTTTTTGCCGTTGATCGGCGCGGTCATGGTTTGGGGCGGAAATTGGCCTGTCATGAAGTTGGGGCTGACGCACATGAGCCCGCTCTGGCTGGCCGCCAGCCGCTTCGGGGCGGCGGCGCTGATCAGCGTGCTGGTGTTGGGCGCCATGGGGCGCTTGCGCCTGCCGACCCGCCAGGAATGGCCCTTGGTGGCGGGCGTGGCGTTGCTGCAGATGGGCGCGTTCACGGCTTTGGCGCTGTGGGCCCTGCAATACGTGGCGCCCGGTCGCGCGTCCGTCATCGCCTACGCCACGTCGATCTGGGTCATTCCGTTGTCGGCGCTGATCCTGAAAGAGCGCTTGTCGGCGGGGCAATGGCTGGCGACCGCGTTGAGCTACGCCGGTATCGGCGTGATCGTCGCACCTGCGTTCAGCCCATGGCAGTCGCATACGGTGATCGGCCTGGTCATGCTGCTGGGCGCCTCGTTCGCGTGGGCATGCAACATCATCCAGCTGCGCGGCAATCGGCATGTGCGCCTGGGGGCCGACATGATTCCGTGGCAGACTGCCATCGCCACCGTGCCGCTGGCCGCGCTGGCATGGATGCGCGACGGCGCGCCGGTTTTTCTGGCGGCGCCCGACGCGTGGCCCATCATCCTCTATACCGGTCCGCTGGCCACGGCGTTGACCTTCATTGTGGTGCTGGGCATGACGCAGAAGATGCCGCCTGTCGCCACATCCATCGCGATGCTGTGCGTGCCGGTGATCGGCCTGATCGTATCGTCGGTGGTGTTCCATGAACGCATGTCGGCTGACCTGGCGCTGGGCCTTGCGCTGATCGGCGCAAGCGTGGCCGCCTCGGCGGTAGCGTCGCGGTTCAAGCGGCCGATGGTGCTGCGTCCTTCCTAGAACGCTCTAGAATGGCTTCGCGCCGGGGAGGGCCTGGCACGTCTTCTGGGTGCATGGCTGAAATGAATTCGCTATATGTGTTGGTCGTAGTGGGCGCCATGGCCGCGGGGTTCGTGCAAGGCTTGTCGGGATTCGGATTCGGGATGGTGGCCATGTCGTTCTGGGCGTGGACCATCGACCCCAGGCTGGCGGCCGCGATGGCCGTGTTTGGTTCCCTGACTGGGCAGTTGCTGGCTGCCTTCACGGTGCGGCGGGGTTTCGCGATGTCGCATCTGTTGCCTTTCATCGTGGGCGGGCTGGCGGGGATACCGTTGGGCGTGATGCTGCTGCCGCATTTGGAACCGTTGATATTCAAGGCTTTCATCGGCGGGCTGCTGGGAATCTGGTGCCCGATCATGTTGTTTGCCACGCGCCTGCCGCGGATCACCGCAGGCGGCAAGGTGGCGGACGGTGTGGCCGGCGCAGTGGGGGGCATCATGGGC
Organism: Achromobacter sp. Bel; assembly: GCF_012928505.1. Taxonomy (GTDB): domain Bacteria; phylum Pseudomonadota; class Gammaproteobacteria; order Burkholderiales; family Burkholderiaceae_B; genus Achromobacter. The sequence continues at coordinate 56,543 of NZ_JABBJN010000021.1, forward strand.
GGCATAGGCGGGTTCACGGGCGTCATCCCCACGTTGTGGTGCACCTTGCGAGGATTCGACCGCGACGTGCAGCGCTCGGTGATCCAGAATTTCAATCTGTCCATGCTGGCGGTGACGATGGCCACCTATGTGTTCACGGGCGTGGTCACGCGCGACATGCTGCCGTTGTTTGCCTTGATCGTGCCCGCGATGCTGGTGCCCTCGCTGTTGGGCGCACGCTTATACGTGGGCATCAGCGATCTTGCGTTTCGCCGCATCGTGCTGGGCCTGCTGACGCTGTCGGGCATTGCGCTGCTGGTCTCGTCGGTGCCCAAGCTGCTGGCCTAGTCGGAAGCGGCCTGGCCGGCATGCTATCGTTCAGGGATTCAAGAGAGAACCACGCATGGCATTGCATCGTTTCCAGAAGGGCGAACTGGGTCACTGGCTGCGGCTTGTGGCCGATAATTGCGAGCCCGGCGCCGCGCAAGTCGACGTGCCCGACGAGGTCGCGAAGGCGTTGGTCACCCTGCGTTGCGTTCAACCCGGCGCCGATGGCCGCTGGATGATCACCGAAAAGGGCAAGCTCGCCCTGCGCATGGAAGAGCCGGGCGCGATACACGTGCGTTGACCGCTCAGCGCGCTGACGCCGCCGGCCAGCTGGGGCGGTCTGATCCGACCGCCTCTCATTGCTCTGCGCAACGCGGCTTTTTTGCGCCACTCCCGAATATCCACATAGTTTGCGAATGTTTTCGCTGTATGTCGCGAGTTCGCGGGTATTGGCGGGACAGTACGGGAATCTCCTGAGACGGAATGTTCGATTTGGCATCTTCCGGACGTATCGCGCATGCTGCGTCGCCAGTAAGATGAACTTGCGTGACGCTTTCAGGTCTTTTTATTTATGCGGGATTTCTGCACCCGCCACGTCACGCGTGGTTCACGCGTTTAGGTAACCGACTGGGAGGTAGCACATGCAGCATCGTGACCAGGAAGTACTGATCGACGTTTCCACAGCGGCCATGGATACCGGCGGATATGGCGTTTTGCTGACGGTAACGGCCGAGGGCGGCACCGAAGTGGATGCCGCATTTTCCCACTTGGGCAACTGCGCTTCGTTGGACGAAGCACGTGATCGCGCGGAAATCTTCGCGCAGAACTGGGTTGAGGAAAATATCTTCCGATAGGGCATGCCGCCCTGGGCGAAGCTAAGCGGTTAAACCGGTCTGTGCGCGCATGACGCTGCGGAGAATGCTCGAAAGTTTGCGACGAAAATTTCGGTTATCGTTGCTGCTCCAAAACCTGGGGCCCTATTCGGGCATGCGTCGTTCCAAGATGACTGCCGCACAGACCAATCCCTCTCTCGCGCAGCACATCCACGCGCTGCGTGAACATTTCGATAGCGTCATCCTGCCCTTGTGGATGGGCCGGGGCTTCAATGACGCAACCGGTCTGCCTTACGAATCGCTGGATGCCGCGACAGGCGCGCCGCTTGCGCCGGTGCGCTATCGCGCCATGGCGTGCGCGCGCCAACTGTACGTGTTCGCGCAGGCGCCCGGCGCAGCCGCCGGCCAACATGCCGATCGCCTGTTCGAATCCTTGTGCAGCGTGTTCCGCGACGAGGCGCGCGGCGGCTGGCGATACAGCGTGGACGCCGATGCGCGTCCGCTGGACGAGACCCAGGATCTGTATACGCACGCGTTTGTCGTGCTGGCTTCTGCCGCCTATTTTCAGCGCAGCCGCCACGCCGATGCGCGCAAGCTCATGCTGGTCACCGCGTCGACGATCGAGGCGCGGTTCAAGACCCGCGACGGGCTGTACCACGCTGCGCTCAGCCCCGACTTGAGCGAGCCGTTGCGTCCGCCCGCGCAAAATCCCATGATGCATCTGACCGAAGCGTATCTGGCCGCGGCCCAGGTGGCCGAGCCCGCGATGTTCGCGCAGCATTTGCGCAGCCTGGCGCAAGGGGTCAGCCAGTTCTTCGTGCATGCGCCTACCCAGTGCATTTCAGAAGCGCTGCAGGGCACGGCCGGCAACCGCCTTGAGCCCGGGCACCAGTTCGAATGGCTCTCGCTGGTGCATGGCGCCGCCGAGGTGTTCGACGGCCTGGATCTGGTGGAATCGTTGCCGCGCGCGGTGCAATGGTCCCGCAAGCATGGCGTGGATGTCGCTGGTCCGGGCGTGCTGGCGTCATTGGACGAGTCGGGCGCCGTCATTGACGATACGCGGCGCATCTGGGCGCAGACGGAATACCTGCGCACGTTGGCGGTGCTGGGCGATTGGACCGCGTTAGCGTCGGGGCTGGCCGATTTCCGGGCCCGGTTTCTGCATGACGGGGGGTGGTACGAGTGCCTGGACGCCAGCGGCGCGGTCGTGCGCGCCGACATGCCGTCTACGTCTCCGTACCATCTGGCGACCTGTCTGGCGGCCTTGCCGGGCGTTGTTTAATTGCGGCGTTAACAATTTTTGTCGATCTGTTGTCATGAATTGATAGAAAAACATTGGTGAAATCCCTTACAATTTGCTAACACTGTTTGTGGGGAAGCATCAATGAGCGTTATGTGCTTGGCTTGCCAACGCATTAACCCGGGGCTGTCAGGCGTTGCGCCGCATTCGCACCTGGGACATCAAGGTTTCACCAACCCGACCCAGAAAGGGCGGGAGGAAAGCCGTGAAGACCATTTTCGCTGCCTGAGTTGCGGGGCGAAATGGCTGCGTGAAACCGATAAGTGGGGCGTGGACCTGGGCTTCAAGCTCGCACCCTGATCGCGTTGTGCCATCGCATGGGAATCGGGTCTCTGAAAAGAGGCCCGTTTCATTTTGAAATGTTATGCGGGGTATTTCTGAAACGTTATGCTGCCGCGTCGCCGGCCCCGGAGGGCGGGCGCGGCGGTCTGGCCGCCGCGACGTCGGGGTCCGCGCTGGCGGTCTCCAGCAGCCATTGCCGAAAACAGGCCAGCGCGTAGTGGTCACGGCGTTGGGCTGGCGCGCACAGGTGATAGCCGCGGCTGAGCCGGATGGGCAGATCGCCGAACGGGGCGGCAACGCGGCCGGCCTGGAGCTCGTCGCGCACCAGGCAACGCTGCAGCACCGCGATCCCCATATCGGCCATCACGGCGCGGACCAGGATGGATACCTGGTCGAAACCATTGGATAGCGTGACAGCGTCGCGGGGCACGCCGGCCGCGGTGAACCATTGCGCCCAGTTGTCCTTGCCGTTCGAGTGGTACAGCAGCGGTTCGCCAAGCAGGCCGTGCGGCGTGCTCCACAGGCCTTGGGCCTGCCTTGCCGCCAGCCGGCCCGGGTGGCAGATCACCACCATTTCCCGGCCGATGACGTAGTCGGCCTGCCAGCCGGGCCACTGTTCGGGCGTGCCGGACAGGATGCTGGCATCGGGCGTTGCGCCCGAAAAATCCTCATTGCGCCGGTAGGCCGCGAAACTCAGCTGGATCTCGGGATGGCGCCGATGGAAATCGGGCAGGTGCGGCACCAGCCAGGCGCTGGCCAGCGTGGGGACGGTGGACAAGGTCAGGCGCAAGCGGCGGTCGTCGGCCCGCAGTTCGGTGCTGAGCGATTCGATTGCCTGCAATGGCCCCTGCGCGCCGTCGTAAAGCCGCTTGCCCATGTCGGTCAAGGTCAGCCCGTGCGCGTTCCGGTGCATCAGGGGCTGGCCGAAATGCGCTTCCAATCGGGAGATGGCGCGGCTGATGGCGCCCTGGGTCACGCACAGCGTCTGTGCCGCCTGTGTGAAGCTGGAGAGGCGCGCGGCCGTGATGAAGGCGTGCAGCTCTGACATGGACGGCGAGTGCAGGCGCATTGAGCATGATCTTTGGTAATGAAGGAGTGCAATATAGTCGTTTGAAAGGGGACCGTAAAGTTTGGACACTGGCGGCCGTATCAGCAGACCCATAACGTTTTTCCCTTTTCGGAGTAACCCCATGTCCCGCCGCCTGTTGGGCCGGTCCGCGCGTTTCGCGCTTGCCGGCATGTTCGCCACGCTGTCTTTTGCCGGCTTGTCCCACGCCGCCGACTATCCTTCCCGTCCCATCAAGCTGGTGGTGCCGTTTGCCGCGGGCGGTTCGACCGACATCGTCGCCCGCCTGGTGGCGGAATACGCCGGCCGCGACCTGAAGCAGACCATCGTCGTCGAAAACAAGGCGGGCGCGGGCGGTTCGATGGGCATGGAGCAAGTGGCACGCTCCACGCCGGACGGCTACACGATCGGTATGGCCACGATGAGCACGCATGGGTCTAACCCAGCCGTGTACCGCAAGATGAATTACGACCCGGTGAAGGATTTCGTGCCGGTGGCCAACGTGCTGGCCGTGCCCAGTATCTTTGCGATCAATCCGAACCTGCCGGCCAAGAACATGGCGGAATTCGTGGCGTTGGCCAAGCGCGCGCCGGCTGACCGGTACAGCTTCGCGTCGCCGGGCGTGGGCTCGTTGGGCCACGTGAACATCGAGAACTTCATGATGTTGTCCGGCATCAAGCTGCTGCACGTGCCGTACCGTGGCGCGGGCCCGGCCTTGAACGATGTGATGGGCGGGCAGGTGGATGCGATCACCGATAACCTGTCGTCGACCTTGCCGCAGGTGCTGGGCGGCAAGTTGCGTCCGCTGGCCGTGCTGGGCGCCGAGCGTTCGCCGCTGCTGCCGGACGTGCCCACCTACATTGAACTGGGTTATCCCGACATGGGCACGGGTGGCTGGTTCGGCCTGGTGGCGCCGGCGGGCACGCCGACCGCCGTGGTCGACCGCTTGAACCAGGCGGTGCGCGCCGCGATGCAGGACCCCGAGTTCCGCAAGAAGGCCGAGGACGTGGGTGGTACGCTGATGCCGACGACCCCCCAAGAGTTCCAGGTCCAGATCGAACAGGCCCTGGCCCGCTACGCCAAGGTGGCCAAGGCCGCCAACATTCAGGCTGACTGACGATGAGAAACGCCGATTTCAACGCGGTTTCCGTGCATGAACCCCAGGGGCCGGCGTTGCCGCTGGTCTGTGATTCGCCCCATAGCGGCGAACGCTATCCGGATGACTTCCGCGCCGCCGCGACGCGTTCGCAGCTGCGCCAGGGCGAAGACACGCACGTGGACGCGTTGTGGTCGGCGGCGCCGGCATTGGGCGCCACGCTGATCGCGGCGAACTTCCCGCGCGTCTATATCGACCCGAACCGGACGTTGCAGGACCTGGATCCGGAACTGCTGGCCGAGCCGTGGCCCGAACCGCTGGCGCCGGGCGAGAAGACCCGGCTGGGCAAGGGTCTGATCTGGCGCCGGATGGACAAGGCCACGCCGGTCTACGACCGCAAGCTGACGCTGGACGAAGTGCGCCACCGCATTCAGGCGTATTACGAGCCCTACCATGCGGCCTTGTCGCAGGCGATCGGCCGGGTCGAGCAGCGTTTCGGCGCCGTCTGGCACCTGAACCTGCATTCCATGCCCAATGACGCCTACGAACGCCTGGGCCGGCAAAGCGAGCACCCGCTGGCGGACTTCGTGCTGGGCGACCGGGACGGCACCACCTGCGAGCCGGAATTCATCGCGCTGATCGAGAAGGCCTTGCGCGATCTGGGTTATACGGTGGCGCGCAACGATCCCTACAAGGGCGTGCAACTGATCGCGCAGATCGGGCAACCGGCGCTGAACCGGCACAGCCTGCAAGTGGAGATCCGGCGTCCGTTGTACATGGACGAGGCCACGCGGGAGCGCAACGCAGGATTCGAACTGTTGCGCGGGCATCTGTCGCAGGTGCTGGAGCAGGTGGCGGACTATGTACGCGTTCGCATGAAGGCGGTCACGTCGACAAAATAGATTCGCGTGTGTGAAGCGGTGCCCGAAGCCGGAATTGATGCAGATCAATTCCGGCTTCTTTTTTTCGGGCGGGCCTCTCCGAGGTAAAAGGCATTCGCTCCTGGAGCAACGAGCCCGCGTCGACGGGAGCCGCGTGCCGGCCTGCTTTTTCAGGTACTTAAGTTTTCTTGTGTCGGGCCGTTGTCGCTAACAACGAGCTGCGCCGCCTTTGGCCGTGGCGATAGGGAACCGTAATGCTAGAGAAGACGATCAACGGATTTTCGGTGGTTGCGTACGCAACGCAACCCGAGGGCCGCATCCCCCCGCGTGCGTTCCTGGAAACGCGGCGTCTTGTGCCCAAGGCCAAGCCTGCAGATGCCGAGGCCGAAGCGGCCGAGTCGGCGCAACCGGAAGCGGACAAGCCCGAAGGCCAGCCCTTCGAAATCTTCGTCAGCCGGCGGTTTCGCAGCACGATCGAAGCCATGTCGGCGGCGCGCAACGCGTTGGATCGCGTGAAAAACGTGGATGAGGACGGTGTGCCGGACCCCCTGCCGGAGTAGCGCGCGAGGGCGGGCGAGGCGGGGCCGGCAACGTTGATTGCCGGCGTCGGACCCATATTGTTATCCCGACTTTGTATTTGTCGAACCCCTGACAGCAGGCTGATGATGCCGCATGGCAATCATCGCCATTCACAGTCTGCTCAAAAGGAAGGTTGATGAATACGAACGTCCATTGCCCCGCGCTTACCGCGCGGGGAGTTTCACGCCGCGCCCTGTTGCGCGCGGCGAGCGTCGCGGGATTGGCCGCGCCGCTGGGCATGCTGGGTTCCCGCGTGCTGGCGGCCGATTCGGCGCCGCGAACGTTCAAGATTGCATGGAGCCAGACCGCCGTCTGCCAGTCGCCCGTGTCTGTCGCGCTTGAGCGCGGCTTCTTCGAAAAGTACGGGTTGAAGGTCGAACGCATCAATTTCAGCGGATCGACCGATCAGTTGCTGGAAGCGATCGCCACCGGGCATGCCGACGGCGGCATCGGCATGGCGCTGAGGTGGCTCAAGCCGCTGGAGCAGGGCTTTGACGTGAAGCTGGCAGTGGGCACGCACGGCGGCTGCATGCGCTTGCTGACCGCGGAAGACTCGCCTATCAAAAGCGTGAACGACTTGAAGGGCCGCCGCGTGGCCGTATCGGATCAGGCCAGCCCCGTGAAGAATTTCTTTGCGATCCGCGTGGCCCAACTGGGCATCGACCCCGAGTCCGTGGACTGGCGTCAGTATCCACAGGATCTGTTCGGCGAGGTGCTGAGAAAAGGCGAGGTGGATGCCATCGCCGGCGACGATCCGCTGATCTATACGCTGCGCGAAGACAACAAGCTACGCGAGATTGCGACCAACATTGAAGGCGACTACGAGAACCGAACCTGCTGCGTGCTGGGCCTGCGCGGCGACCTGGTGCGCAAGGATCCCGAGGCGGCCGCGGCCATCTCGCGCGCGGTGATCGACGCGCAACGCTGGACCGCGTCCAACCCTGACGAGACGGCGCGCATTTTCGCGCCCTATGTGCCGGGCAAGGTACCGGCCGATCGCGTGGCTGCAATCTTGCGCAGCCATAGCCACGGGCACGCCTCCACGGGGGCCGCGTTGCGCGAGGAGATCGTGGGCTACGCCAAGGACTTGAAGACCATCAAGGTACTGAGCGCGAATCTGGATATCAACAAATACGCGCAAGTGGTGGTGCCCAATGTCCTCGGCTGACGCATTGCCGGCCCGCGCGGGGGGCGCGGCGCTGGCGCCGGGCTGGCGCTTGTGGAAGACGGGCGTGGCCGCCGCCGCCGTATGGGCAGGCGTGGGCGGCGTGACGCTGGGCTGGCCGAACGTGGAAGTGGGCTTTTCGTCTTGGGGCTACACGCAAGAGTTCGGCGTGGCGACCTTGGCGCTGGCGGCGCTGCTTCTGCTGGTGGCGGTGTCGGGCGCAGAGCAGGCGCGGCCGGTGCGCGCCCTGCGTCGCGCCGGGCCATGGCTGCTGGCGCTGGCGCTTGCGGTGGGTGTGTGGGAAATCGCGACGGCGAAACTGGCGCTGCTGCCCAGCCCGTTCTTTGCCCCGCCGCAGTCGCTGATCGAGGTCTACGTCACCGACTACAAGCGCTTGGGCGACAGCCTGGTGAATTCGCTGTGGCTGCTGGCCAACGGTTTCCTGCTGGGGGCGGCCGCGGGCTTTCTGACGGGCGTGGCGATCGGTTGGTCGCGGGGACTGGGCTACTGGGTGCATCCGGTGCTGCGCTTTCTGGGGCCGGTGCCGTCCACCGCCTTGCTGCCAATGGCGTTCTTCTTCTTTCCCTCCAGTTGGTCGGCGGCGGTGTTCCTGATCGCACTGGCGACGTGGTTTCCGGTCACGGTGCTGACCTGGTCCGGCGTGGCGGGCGTGAACCGCGCCTACTACGACGTGGCGCGCACGATGGGCGCCAACGAATGGTTCCTGGTGTTGCGCGTGGCGATTCCGGCCGCGTTGCCGCAGGTCTTCGTGGGCCTGTTCATGGGGCTGGGCGCGTCGTTCTCGGTGCTGGTGGCCGCGGAAATGATGGGCGTGAAGTCCGGGCTGGGCTGGTACTTGTCGTGGGCGCAGGGCTGGGCGTCGTACGCCAATATGTATGGCGCGCTGTTCGTCATGGCGCTGGTGTTCTCGGGGCTGATCACCTTGTTGTTCCTGGGGCGGGACCGCCTCCTGGCTTGGCAGAAAGGAGTGGTGAAATGGTAGCGGCAGCCGTGGCGCAAGCGCCCATCCCGCGCGGCGCGGCGCTGGCCGTGCAAGGCGTGAATCATCATTTCGACCTGGACGGCACCGCTTTGCCGGTGCTGGACAGCATCGACCTGGAGGTCAAGCCCGGCGAGTTCGTGGCGCTGCTGGGCCCCAGCGGTTGCGGCAAATCGACGCTGTTGCGGCTGGTGGCGGGTTTGGAGCCGCCGGCGCAAGGGGGCTTGCTGGCGGATGGCGAGCCGATCGACGGACCGTCGCCGTCGCGCATCGTCGTGTTCCAGGATCCCACCCTGTACCCCTGGCGCACCGTCTGGAACAACGTGGCGTTGGGACTGCAGGCGCGTGGCCTGTTGAAGACCGAGCGCCATCGCGTCGATGACGCCTTGCAGCGCGTGGGCCTGGCTTCCTTCAGCAAGGCGTATCCGCATCAGTTGTCGGGAGGCATGGCCCAGCGTGCAGCATTGGCCCGCGCGCTGGTCAACGACCCGCGCATCCTGATCCTGGATGAGCCCTTGGGCAAGCTGGATTCGCTGACGCGCATCGCCATGCAATCCGAACTGGTCGAATTGTGGCAACGCGCGGGGTTCACGGCCCTGCTGGTGACGCACGATGTGGAAGAGGCCCTGTTCATGGCGTCGCGCATCGTGGTGTTGAGCGAGCGGCCCGCGCGGATCAAGGACGAGATCATCAACGATCTGCCCTATCCGCGGCATCGGGGCGACCCGAGGCTGGCGGCATTGCGCCATCGCGCACTGTCCTTGCTGGGGCTGGATGCGACGTGGTGAGGATATTGGGGCTGGCGCTGGCTGTGCTGGGCGTGCTGGGGGTTGCGGTCGCCGTGGCGGTCTGGCGGCAACCGCAAGCGGCGCTGGCGATTTCCCACTGGCCTTTCGCCTGGCGCTATGACCCGGACCTGCCCGTCAGCCCGCACACCTGGCGGCAGCTATGGCTGGCATTGGCGCAAAGCGGCGTCGCGCTGGTGATGCTGGTGTGCGCGTTGTTCTCCAGACGCTGGCGATACGGTCTGCTGGCCGTGGCCGTCGTGCTCGCCTTCAGCACGCAGTGGCCGCGTCCGCAGATGCTGTTGACCGAGGCGCACAGCACGTCGTATCAGCGTTCGCCGTTGGTCTTTTCGGACGCCAACGTGCTGCGGGGCGGGCGGCTGTATCAGGCGCAGTGCGCAAGCTGCCATGGCGCGGCGGCCGACGGCCGCGGGCCGCGGGCGGCTAGCTTGCCCACTTGGCCCAGCGTGTTGGGCGCGCCGCTTTTCGACAACCGCCTGGAAGGCGAATTGCATTGGCACGTGGGCCAAGGCGGCAAGAGGCCGTCCGCGTCCGCCATGCATGGCTTTCAAGCGGTGTTGAGCGCGGACGACATTTGGCGCGTGCTGGACTACTTACGACTGCGCGCCTATGGCACAAGCGGCGGCGCAGGCATGCCGGCCGTCCCGGCGCCAGTTGTGCATCTGGTCTGCCGCGATGGGCGCGCGGATAGCCTGAGCGGATTGCGCGGCCTGCCGTTGCGTGTGGTGGCACACGCGCTGGAGGCTCCGGACCAACCGCAGGACCCGCGCATATTGACGATTGCCCTGACGCGCGGCGCGCCAGGCAAGGCCAATGCCGACTGCGTGGCGGCGGATCGCGGCGCGTGGGATGCCTATGCCCTGGCGGCGGGTGTGCCGCCCGAGGCGCTGGCGGGCGCGCAATTCATGGTGGATCGGCGCGGTTGGTTACGCGCGCGGCGTCTGCCTGGCGCCGCGCCCGCCTGGACCAGCGCGGACAACGTCTGCGGGCCGGGGGGGCGGATGGAGGGCGGGGCCGCGGGCGGGCTGGGCGAACTGCTGCTGGCGATGGATCGCACACCCATTGCCTTGCCACAGAGATCCCCTTGAATCCCGCAAGACCGGGTGCCACGTTGGGAGCGCTTCTTGCGGGAGAAGGGGGCGGCCATTCGGCCGATCAAGGTGAAGCGACATGAACACACCCCTACCCAACCCGCCCATTGAACCCGAGCATTCCGATTCACAGGAAAAACTGGATCTTCCAGACGATGCGGACGACGGGTCCGACCTTCCCGAAGTCGAAGCCCAGCCGGAAGAACTGGCCGAACTGGAACCCGAAGAGCCGGTAGGCACGCCGGCATCCAATCAGCAGGAGTCATGAGTGCCCCTTGCCTGCGTGGCCGGGATAGCGCATCCGGCCAGCTGGGAAAAGGCAGCGCGGCGGCTCAGGTCAGCGTGCTGCGCATCAGGATCTCGGTGAGCGCGCGGGTGGGCTTGTTGGGCGCGGGCGCCGAGATGACGATGAATTCCACCTGCGGCAAGGCGGGCAACTGGCTCGCGCCTGCGGGGGCGGCCAGGCCCGCCGTGGACAGATGGGAGGGTTGCACCGTGATGCCCAGCCCGGCGCGGGCGGCGGCCTGGCAGCCGGCGTAGCTGGTGCTGGTGCAGACGATCTGCCAACTGCGGCCGGCGCGCGCCAGCGCGTCCAGCGTCAGCGTGCGGGTCACGCTGGGCTCGCGCAGCAAGATCAGCGGCAGCGGTTCGTCGGGGGCGATGCGCAAGCCCTCCTTGGCCCGCCACAGCAGGGCTTCCTTGTGCAAGGTCTGTCCCCGGCGGTCGCCGCGGCGGCGTTTGCCGATCATCACATCCAGCCCGTTGTCGTCCAGCAGCTTGTAGAGCTCGCTGGTGACGCCGATGGTCAGGTCCAGCTCCACTTCGGGGTGGGCCAGGCGGAAGGCGGCCAGTACGTCGGGCAGCGGTCCCATCGCCAGGTCGTCCGAGGTGCCCAGGCGCACGCGGCCGCGCAGGCGGGGCGCGTCGAACAGCCTTTCGGCCCGCTCATGGGCGTCCAGGATGATTGCCGCGTGCACCAGCAAGCTGCGGCCGTCGCTGGTCAACGTCAGCGAATGCGTGTCGCGCAGGAACAGCCGGCGGTTGACGGCCTGCTCCAGTTGCCGGACGTGTTCGCTAACCGTGGGCTGGGTCAGGCCCAGCCGCCGCGCGGCTTCGGTGAAGCTGGGCGCGGCGGCGGCGGCAGCAAAGGTCTTGAGCCACAAGGGATTGAGCATGGCGCAGTTGGGTCATAGGAATTACCGATGACAGTTAAAGTAATCAGTGGGCTTCACGATGGCAAGGGGCGCGCCTATAGTTTTCCGTAACTTCTTGGAAAACCCTTTCGCCATGCGCCGCTTCCTACCTGACCAATTCACGCTCATCCTGATCGCTACGGTGGTGTTCGCCAGTTTCTTCCCCGCGGTGGGCAAGGGCGCATCCTTCATGATGGTGGCCAGCAACGTGGCCATTTCGCTGCTGTTTTTCCTGCACGGCGCGCGCCTGTCCACCGACGCCATCGTGGCGGGGGTGAAGGACGTGCGCCTGCATGCGCTGATCCTTGCGTGCACCTTCATCCTGTTTCCGGCGTTGGGGTTGGGGCTGCGGGCGCTGTTCCCCGGTTTGCTGACGCCGTCGTTGTGGCTGGGCGTGCTGTTCGTCTGCACCTTGTCGTCGACGGTGCAATCGTCCATCGCGTTCACTTCGATGGCGCGCGGCAACGTACCTGGCGCCATTTGCGCAGCGACGGCATCCAATCTGCTGGGCACGGTGTTGACGCCGCTGCTGGTGGCCGTGCTGCTGCATCGCCAGGGCGGCGGGCACGGGCTGGCCGACGCCGGCCGCATCCTGCTGCAGCTGTTGCTGCCGTTCGCGGTGGGCAGCCTGCTGCGGCCGTGGATCGGGGCCTGGGCTCAGCGCAACAACCGTGCCTTGTCCAAGGTGGATCGCAGTTCGATCCTGCTGGCCGTCTACACCGCGTTCAGCGAAGCCGTTGCCCAGGGTATCTGGCATGCGTTTCCGGCCATCGATCTGGCCACGATGGTGCTGGTCAACGCCTTGTTGCTGGGGTCGGTGCTGCTGATCACGACATGGGGCAGCCGCAAGCTGGGCTTATCCAAGGAAAACGAGATCACGCTGGTCTTCTGCGGCTCGAAGAAGTCGCTGGCCTCGGGCATTCCGCTGGCGACCGTGCTGTTCGGCACCTCGCAGATGGGCGTGGTGGTGCTGCCGCTGATGATCTTCCACCAGATGCAGTTGATGGTGTGCGCGGTGCTGGCGCGCCGGTATGCGGAGCGACAGGAGCCGGTCCGGGTGGCGGTGGCCGGCGCCTAGGGACGGCCGCCGCTGACAGGCCCCGTCAGGCGGCCTGGTCCCGCGGCTGGATCTTGCCGCTGGGTTGCCAGAAGACGTCGCCGTCGCGCTCATTGACGGTCAAAACGGCCAGGCGGCCGTTCTTGCAGGGGCCGCCCACGCACAGGCCCGTGTCGGGTTGGTAGGTGGCGCCGTGGCGCGCGCACATGAGCAGGTCGCCGGCGCGCGTGAAAAAGCTGCCTTCCCAGTCGAGTTCGACGCCCACGTGGGCGCAACGGTTCAGGTAGCCATGCACGCGGTCCTGGTAGCGCACGAAGAACGCGGTGGTCTGGCCCGCGCTATCGGTCACCGGCACTTTTACGCCCAGCCCGCCGTTGACGAGCTCGGAGGCGGCACAGACGCGGACTTCGGGGGCGGCGGGGGAATCCTGCATAGTGGGCCTTCTAGGAAAAGGGTGCGATATTCGGACAGGGGGCAGGGCTTGTCAATCGGCGGGCGCGGCGGGGATGGCGGGGGCGCTGTCCTGCTGGCGGGCCCACATGCTGGCGTAGACGCCGCCCTGGGCCAGCAACTGGGGATGGCGCCCGCGTTCGATGACGCGTCCGTCGGACAGCACGATGATCTCGTCCGCATCCGCCACGGTGGACAGGCGATGGGCGATGATCAGCGTGCTGCGGCCCTGGCTGACTTCGCGCAGGTTCGCCTGGATTTCGCGTTCTGTATGGGTGTCCAGCGCGCTGGTGGCCTCGTCGAACAGGAAAATGGCGGGGTTTTTCAGGATGGTGCGGGCAATCGCCACGCGCTGCTTTTCCCCGCCCGACAGTTTCAGGCCGCGCTCGCCCACCATGGTCTGGTAGCCGTCGGGCATGGTCATGATCAGGTCATGGATGTGCGCCAGCCGCGCGGCGGCCTGGATCTCGGCGTCGGTGGCGCCGGGCCGGCCGTAGCCGATGTTGTAGTGGATGGTGTCGTTGAACAACACCGTGTCTTGCGGCACCACGCCGATCGCCGCCCGCAGGCTGGCCTGGGTGACGTCGCGCACGTCCTGGCCGTCGACGACGATGGCGCCGCTATCGGCGTCGTAGAAGCGGAAGAGCAGCCGGCCGATCGTGGATTTGCCGGCGCCCGATGTGCCCACGACCGCTACGGTCTTGCCGGCGGGGATGGTAAAGCTGACGCCTTTCAGGATGGGGCGGCGCGCGTCATAGCCGAAATGCACGTCGCGGAATTCGACCTGGCCGCCTGCGATCTGCAGGGGGTGGGCATCGGGGCGGTCAGCGACTTCGCGGTCCTGGCCCAGCAGTTCGAACATGCGCTCCATGTCGATGATCGCCTGCTTGATCTCGCGGTAGATGAAGCCGAAAAAGCTGAGCGGCTGGTACAGCTGCAGCAGGTAGGTGTTGACCAGCACGAAGTCGCCCAGGGTGTAGCGGCCTTCGGCGATGCCGGTGGCGGCCATCCACATGACCAGCGTCAGGCCGACCGAGATGATGGCGGCCTGGCCCACGTTCAGGATAGACAGGCTGACCTGGCTGCGCACGGCGGCACGTTCATAGCGGGTCAGTGAGGCGTCATAACGGCGCGCTTCGTGCTCTTCGTTGCCAAAGTACTTGACGGTTTCGTAGTTCAGCAGGCTTTCGATGGCTTTGGTGTTGGCCTCGGAGTCGGTCTCGTTCATCTGGCGCCGGAACTTGGCGCGCCACTCGGTGACGGCAAGCGTGTAGGCCATGTACAGGATCACGGTCGCACCGGTGGCCAGCGCCAGCCACACGTCGAACATCTTCCAGAGCACGATGCAGACCAGGCCGATTTCAAAGAACGTCGGCAGGATGTTGAACAGCAGGAACGACAGCAGCGTCTGGATGCCTTTGGTACCGCGTTCGATGGCCCGGGTCAGCCCGCCGGTCTGGCGCGACAGGTGAAAGCGCAGTGCCAGGGCGTGCAGGTGCCGGAAGATCTGCAGGCCGACGGCGCGGATGGCGTGCTGGCCGACCCGCGCGAAGATGGCGTCGCGCAGTTCGGAGAACAGCAGCGACAGTACCCGGGCCGTGCCATAGGCCAGGATCAGGCCCAGCGGGACCGTGACGGCACCGGGGGCGCCTTTGCCCAGTTCGTCGATGGCGTGCTTGTAGATCAGCGGCACGTAGACGGTGGCCGCCTTGGCGGCGAACAGACAGAGCAGCGCGGCGACGACGCGCACCTTCAACCCTGTCTTGCCGGGTGGCCAAAGATAGGGGAAAAGCGTACGCAGGGTGGAAAAACCGCCGCGGTTGCTGGGCGGCGCGTCAGGGGGATTCATGGCTGGCTGGGGACCGGATGCGGGGGGCGGGAGGGCGTTTGACGGCCATTATCGGGCACCGGCGCTATTATTTGGCTGATAACCCCTGGTGCATACGGACCATTGCTGGGGGAGGTTCATCCGGTATTGCGAGGCGGGCGCAGCTCGGCAAGCCCGCTCCTTTTTTCTCTTCAATCCTGGGATAGGCCGGGCTGTGCCCAGGGTTGCGCGACGTGGCGCATATTCGCCGCGCCGATGTCGCGGTGCAAGCAACGGAGGGTCTTATGGCGAAAGTACCCGCAGTGAAATTGAACGACGGCAACAAGATCCCGCAACTGGGGCTGGGCGTCTGGCAGGTGCCGGACGAGCAGGCCGCGTCCAGCGTGAAGGAGGCGCTGGCGGCCGGTTACCGCTCGGTGGACACCGCGGCCATCTATGGCAACGAGTCGGGGGTGGGCGCTGGATTGCGCGCGGCCGGCGTGGCGCGCAAGGACCTGTTCGTGACCACCAAGCTGTGGAACGACCGGCACGGCTATGACGACGCGCACAAGGCGATGGACGAAAGCCTGGAAAAGCTGGGTCTGGCGTATGTGGACCTGTACCTGATCCATTGGCCCGTGGCGGGCAGCGCGAAGTTCCTGGACGCCTGGCGTGCCATGGTCGAGATGAAGGAAGACGGCCGCGCCCGTTCGATCGGCGTATCCAATTTCACGCAGGCCAATCTGGAACAGTTGATGGCGTCGTCGAAAGTGACGCCGGCCGTCAATCAGATCGAGCTGCATCCCGGCTTCGCCCAGCGCGAACTGCGGGCATTCCACGCCAGGCACGGGATCGCGACGGAATCCTGGAGCCCCTTGGCCCAGGGCGCCATCACGAAGGAAAAGGTCATCCTGGAATTGGCGAAAAAGCACGGCAAGTCGCCCGCGCAGGTGACGTTGCGATGGCATTTGCAGAGCGATCTGATCGTAATTCCCAAATCGGTCACGCCCGCCCGCATCCGCGAGAACATCGACGTTTTCGACTTCGAACTGTCAGAGGACGAGATGGCGGCGATCGACGGCATCAAGGAAGGCGTGCGCCTGGGGCCCGACCCCGAGCGTTTCGGCAAATAAGGCCGGCAAACGCAAGCTGGCGGGGATGGGGCGGCGGGACCCCATATTCCCCGTGTCCGCCGCGCTAGTGCTTCAGCGGGAAGCACCAGTAACGCACGATGACGACCAGCAGGATGGTCAGCGTGATCCAGGAGGCCCAATGCCAGCCGCCGGTGCCGAGCAGGGCGGCCAGCAGGCCGAACACGCTTAGCGCGCCCAGCAGGATCGGCACGCCCCAGACAAACATGACGCCACGGCCCCCTTTGCTTTTATGGGCGCTCATGCGGGGGTCCTTTGCGGGGCGGCGGCAGCCTGGTGCTTTCTCACGAGTTCGTTGATGCGCGCTTCGGTGGCGCGGCGGCGCGCCAGCCACAGGTAGAGGCCGCTGACGAGGACCACGATGGTGATCAGGTCCAGCAGGGCCCAGATGATCTTCAGGGGCAGGCCGGCGTAATCGCCGAAGTGCAGCGGGCGGGACACTTCCAGCGCGGTCAGGTACCAGGGCATCTTGGCCACGGTTGTCAGCGCGCCGGTCTTGCCGTCTACCAGCACCGGCGTATTCAGCTTGGAGGTCAAGGGCGTATCGCCGCGCATCCAGGCGATGTAGTGGTGCGGGCTGCCGAAGGCGTTGCCGGGAAAGGCGATGAACGACACTTCGTTGCCCGGCAGGGCCTTTTTCGCCGTATCGGCGGCCAACTGGGCCGATGCCAGCTCCGTCGGCACGGTCTGGCCCTTGTAGGGTTCCAGGATGCGGACCAGTTCGGTCGATTGCCACAGGCGGAACAGCGGCGTCGACAATTCGTTGATGACGCCCGTGACGCCCACCACGAACGCCCAGACCAGCGTGACGATGCCCAGCAGGTTGTGCAGGTCCAGCCATTTCAGGCGCGAGGACCGCGTGGCGCGCACGGTGCCGAATTCCAGCTTCTTCATGAAGGGGCCGTACAGCACGACGCCGGACACGATGGCCACGCAGAACAGCAGGCCCATGAATCCCAGGAACAACTCGCCCGGCAACCCTGCGAACAGGTCCACGTGCAGGGCCAGCATGATGCCCATGAAAGAGAACTTGTCCTGCGTGTAGGGTGGGCCGTCGAGCAGCACGTCGCCCGTGCGGCCGTCCATGCGCACGGCGTGCCCGGATGCCTGGCCGTCGCCCGGTTTCTTGGCCATGCCCACCCAGACCTGGGGTTCGTCGGGGTCGAAGAACAGGTAGTCGATCACTTCGCCGGGATACATGGACTTGGCGCTTGCGACCAGTTTGTCCAGATTGGCGGGTGGCGTGTTGGCCGGCACGTCCGACAGGGGTTTGGCGTCATCCAGCCAGTGTTCGATTTCGTGGTGGAACACCAGCGGCAAACCGGTCAGACAGATGATGAGCAGGAAGATGGTGCAGACGAGGCTGGTCCATTTATGGATCCAGTACCAGGTCTTGATGGTGGAGGCGGCTGTCATGGCGACGGCAGGAGGCGGCCTGCGCGGCCCCCTTTCAGGTATCAGTTGGGAAAGTCGGAACATTATCACGAACAATACCGATTCTCGTAACGCAATATTTTGACCTCGTTGGCAAGGGGGGCGCACGGGCGTGGGGCGGGAAAGCGGGTTAAAAAGAAGGGTCAGGTTTCAACAGGCAAGCACAGCCACGGCCGGGTTATGGGGACGGATTCATCCGCCCACGGACGGTGGTTCTCGGATCATCATGGAGCAGCGATTTCTGAAAATTCCGCGCAATGAACGCGGCCGCGATTTTGCGGTGGGCGACGTGCATGGGCATTTTTCCCGGTTACAGGAAAGCCTGGACCGCCTGGGTTTCGATCCGGCGTGCGACCGGCTGTTTTCCGTGGGCGACCTGGTCGACCGGGGCCCGGAAAACGAGGCCGCGCTGGAATGGCTGGCCCAGCCCTGGTTCCATGCGGTCCAGGGCAACCATGAGGACTATGCGATCCGCCACGTGCGCACGGGCCAGGTAGACGTCATGAACTGGCGCGGCTATGGCGGCGGCTGGTTTCTTGACCTGCCGCCTGACCGGCAGAAAGTCTTTGCCGAAACGTTTGCGCAACTGCCCATCGCCATCGAGGTCGAGACCTCAGGCGGCGCGGTCGGCTTGCTGCATGCGGATTGCCCGGTGCTGTTCTGGCCGCGGCTGGAATCCGCGCTGCAAGACCGCTACCAACGCACCAGCGCAGCCTGCCAGTGGTCGCGCGAACGCCTGCGGCAAATGGACAGGACAGTGATCAAGGGCGTGCGGGCGGTGGTGGCGGGGCATACCCCGGTGGCGGCGCCCTTGCTGCTGGGCAACGTCTATCACATCGATACCGAGGGCTGGCGGGCGGGCTATTTCACGTTCCTGGACCTGGAGTCCCTGCTGGCCTGGCCGCGCGAGGTGGTCACCGAGCTGGCCACCGAGGAAGAATAGCCGGCTGGCCCGCCCACGGCGGGGCAATGGAAAAGAGCGCCCTGGAGAGGCGCTCTTTTGCGTTTGCGCAGGCCGGGCTCAGAGCGGCCGGGCCGCGACCGGGGCAGTGGTGGTGACCGCGCTGGCGCTGACGCCATTGCCATCCAGGTTGAAGGCGGGGGCACCTGCGGCGGGCGATCCTGCGGCGGGCGATCCTGCGGCAGGCGATCCTGCGGCAGGCGATCCCGCGGCGGGCGATCCCGCAGCGGGCGTGTTGTCCGCACGGGGTGGCGGGATCGGCATCAAGGGGGCCTGGACGGCGCTGTTCGGGTTCGACGGCGCCAAGGCCGCGCCGGGAGCCGGTAGCGGCTTGACCGAGGTGTCGACCCCGTCGGTGGAGCGGTTGTTGTTCAGGAAGTCGGTCAGGGCGTCGCCCGAGGACAAATCCAGCGAGGCCACGGCCTGGCCCGGCGGGAATTCGGAGAAGTAGTACTCGCCGTTTTCGACCAGCAGCCCGTCCGGGCGCGGCGCCTGCTTGGCATCCGGCACGCCCTTGAGCACCGGCTGCATGAAGTCCAGCCAGGTCGACAGGGCCAACCCGCTGCCGAATTCGTTCGTGCCCAGCGATTTGGGCTGGTCGAAGCCCATCCAGACCGTGGTGGCCAGCGCGGGCGTGAAACCCGAGAACCAGACGTCCACGGCTTCGTTGGTGGTGCCGGTCTTGCCGCCGACGTCGTTGCGCTTGAGCACCTGGTGCGCGCGCGCCGCCGTGCCGCTGGTGGCGACGCCGCGCAGGATGTCGTCCATGACCCAGGCCGTGCGCGGATCGATGGCGCGCGCCGCTTCGTCGCCAGCCTTGACGGGTTGCGCCTGCATCAGCACTTTGCCGGAACGGTCGGTCACGTGGTCCACCAGATAGGGCGTGACGCGGTAGCCGCCGTTGGCGAAGACGCTGTAGCCGTTGACCACCTGCAAGGGCGTGGCGCCGCCCGCGCCCAGCGCCAGCGGCAGCACGGCCGGCCAGCGGGACTTGTCGAAGCCGAAGCGGGTCAGGTAGTCCTGCGCGTACTGCGGCGAGATGGCTTGCAGGATGCGGATCGACACCATGTTCTTGGAACGGTACAGGCCCTGGCGCAAGGTCAGCATGGGCTCGTACTTGTTGCCGTCGTTCTTGGGCTGCCAATCCTTCGAGCCGGTCTGGGCCGCGGTCAGCATGAATGGCTGGTCCGAAATCTGCGTGGCGGGGGTGAAGCCGCGCTCCAGCGCCGCCGCGTAGACAAACGGCTTGATGTTGGAGCCGGGCTGGCGCCAGGCCTGGGTCACCCGGTTGAAGGTGCCGCGGTTGTAGTCGAAGCCGCCGATCATGGCGCGGATGGCGCCGTCCTGGGGCGCCATGGACACCAACGCCGCCTGCAGCGCCGGCATGTTGATGATTTCCCAGCTGTCGCCGTCCTTGTCGCCGGTCTTGTGGATGTAGACCACCGAACCGCGGCGGATGCGCTGGCTGTCGCTGGCCTTCGGGTTAAGGGCGCGGGCCACGACGGCCAGCGCCTTCTTGTCGGAAATGGTGATGATGTCGCGTCCGCTGCGGGCCAGCTTCACTTCCGTGGGACTGGCCGACAGCACCACGGCGGCCAGCAGGTCTTCGCTGTCGGGCGCCTTGTCCTGCACGCCGTCCAGGACCTCGTCCAGCGCTTGCGGGTCGCTTTCCACGCCGTCGGGCAGGTCGATCTGGTCTTCCGGGCCGGGGTAGACGGCGCGGCGCGTGTAGTCCAGGACGCCGTCGCGCACGGCGCGGTAGGCGGCTTCCTGGGCCTTGGAGTCGATCGTGGTGTAGACGTCGATGCCCTTGGAATAGGTGTCTTCCTGGAACACGCCGTACATCAGCTGGCGCGCCAGTTCGGCCGGGTAGTCGCCATGCACCGCGAAGCCGCGCGCGCTGGTGCCGTCCGCGCCGCGGATCGTCAGGTGCTGCTTCAAGGCTTCGTCGGCCTGCTCCGGCGTCAGGTAGCCCAGCGTCTTCATGCGGCCCAGCACGTAGTGCTGGCGGATTTCAGCGCGCGGGAAATTGGTGATGGGGTTAAAGCGCGACGGGGCCTTGGGGATGCCGGCCAGCATGGCGGCCTCGGCCGGTGTCACTTCAGACAGCGGCTTGCCCAGGTAGGTGCGCGATGCGGCGGCGAAGCCGTAGGCGCGGTGGCCCAGGTAGATCTGGTTCATGTAGAGCTCGAGGATCTGATCCTTACTGAGCTCGTTTTCGATTTTGAAGGTCAGCAGCAGTTCGTAGAACTTGCGCGAATAGGTCTTTTCCGACGACAGGTAGAAGTTGCGCGCCACCTGCATGGTGATGGTGCTGCCCCCTTGCGACTTCGAGCCCTTGACGACGTTGGTCAGCACGGCACGCGCGACACCCATCCAGTCGACGCCGCCGTGGCTGTAGAAGCGGTCGTCCTCGGCCGCCAGTACCGCCTGGCGCATCACGGCCGGGATCTCGTCGAAGCGCAGCACGTTGCGATGCTCTTCGCCGTATTCGCCGATAAGCACCTTGTCGGCCGTATAGATGCGCAGCGGCACTCGCGGACGGTAGTCCGTCATGGCGTGCAGGTCGGGCAGGCTGGGCCAGGCCAGCGCCAGGGCGAGGCCCAGCAGAACGGCCCCGCACACGCCGGCACCGGCCGCGGCGATGCCCGCTTTGACCAGGATTCGTTTCCAGGGAAGGCCCGATTTGCCGCCCGGGGTGGCGGAGGATTGCTGGGGGGTGCTCATTGCAGGCGATTCTAGGGCAGAACGCTATAGACCGGCCATGGCGCAATAAGGTTTCAGTAACCAAACTTGCCGAGGGCGCGGTGGGGGACGTGTGCCACGTAAATATAGGGACGGGGTCTAGCATACGCCGGACGCGGCTTTCCCGCGCATGGGCATGGGAATGCGCTGTGAAATGTATTGCGCGCGGTGACAAACGGCAAGGCCGGTTGCACGATTTTGTCGGAATTCAGCGTCGGTTCAGCGCATCTGCGCCTTGCAGGTAGCGCTGCGGCGGCGCGCCCAGCGCCCGATGGAACATGGCGCTGAATGCGCTGGGGCTGCGGTAGCCCAGGTCGGCCGCGATGCGCGCCACCGGCACTCCCAGCGACAGGCGGCACACCGCGTCCGCCAGGCGCACCTGCTGCACCCACTGCCGGTAGTTCAGGCCCAACTCCGCCTGGAACAACCGGATCAGGGTGCGGGCGCTGGCGCCGACATCGCTGCCCCAGTCTTCAATGCCGCGTTGCAACCCCGGCTGGTCCAGGATGGCCATGCAGATGGTCTGCAGCCGGCGGTCGCGCGGCCAAGGGATCTGGAAGGGCACCACGCGGGCAGCGGCCAGTTCGGACAGGATCAGCGCGGCGACCTGTTCTTCGCGACCGCCCAGCGGGTAATCGGCGGGCGCGGCCGTCAGCGCCAGGATCAGTTCGCGCAGCAGGCCGCTGACCTCGACCACCTGGCACTGCGACCAATAGTCCGCCGCGGCCTCGGCCTGGATGTATAGCGATCGCATGGACACCGCGCCCACCATGTCCACCCCGTGCGGCACGCCCGCCGGCACCCATAGCGCGCGCAGAGGCGGCAACGCCCAGAAGCCGCTGGGCGTGGTGACGCGCATGACGCCTTCGACTGCGTAGATCAATTGGGCGCGGGGATGGGAGTGCGCGCCGGTCTGGGCGCCCGCCGGGAATTCCTTGGCCATGGCCGTGACCGCGCGCGGCAGGTGCTGATAGTCCTGGGCATTGATGCTGCGGGCGGGGTCCGGCACGGGCGGGCGGGTGGGCATAGGTGTCACTTTCGACAAAAGGATGAGGGGAATCCTGAAAGCGTTGTAGCCGTATTTTGTCACTTTCACGACGAAAATTGGCAGATCTCCGCCGCGCCGGATTCCTACACTGTCCTCTGGTCCCCGGCTCGGCGCCGGGCAATCCGGCCCCTTTTTCCATGCGCACCATGAATTCCGCCCAGAATCCTGTCGCCGGCGTTACCGACGCCGCCATTCCCGCTCCCGCATCCGCGCCGGCGTCAGACCCGTCTACCGCCTACAAGGTGCTGGGCGCCATCAGCGTGGCGCATTTGATGAACGACATGATCCAGTCGATCCTGTTGGCCATCTATCCGATGCTGAAAGAATCGTTCAGCCTCTCGTTCGCGCAGATCGGGATGATTACGCTGGTCTATCAATTGGCCGCTTCACTATTGCAGCCGTTCATCGGTTTCTATACCGACCGCCATCCCAAGCCGTATTCCTTGCCGGTGGGCATGGGCTTCACGCTGGCGGGCCTGTTGCTGCTATCGGTCGCGCCGTCGTTCGGTTGGCTGCTGGTGGCCGCCGTGCTGGTGGGAACGGGCTCGTCCGTGTTCCATCCGGAATCGTCCCGGGTGGCGCGCATGGCCTCGGGCGGACGTCACGGCCTGGCGCAGTCGCTCTTCCAGGTGGGCGGCAACGTGGGGTCGGCGTTGGGGCCGCTGCTGGCGGCGCTCTTCATCATTCCGCACGGGCAGGGCAGCGTGGCGTGGTTTTCGCTGGCGGCGCTGTTGGGCATCGTGGTGCTGACGGGAATCGGGCGCTGGTACAGCGCCAACCGCGTGCGCCTGAAGCCGCGTGCGCGGCGCGACGGGGCGGGCAACGGACTGTCGCGCAACCAGGTGCTGGGCGCGTTGACCGTGCTGGGCGTGCTGGTGTTCTCCAAGTATTTCTATCTGGCCAGCCTGAACAGCTATTTCACTTTCTACCTGATCGGCAAGTTCGGTTTGTCGGTGCGCGAGGCGCAGCTGTACCTGTTCCTGTTCCTGGCCGCCGTGGCGGTGGGTACGGTGGTGGGCGGGCCCATCGGCGACCGCGTCGGCCGCAAGATCGTGATCTGGGCCTCCATTCTGGGCGTGGCGCCGTTCACGCTGATGCTGCCCTACGCGAACCTGTTCTGGACCGGCGCGCTGGTCGTCGTGATCGGCATGGTGCTGGCGTCGGCGTTTTCCGCCATCGTGGTCTATGCGCAGGAACTGGTGCCGGGCAAGGTGGGCATGATCGCCGGCCTGTTCTTCGGCTTTGCGTTCGGCATGGGCGGCGTGGGCGCCGCGGCGCTGGGCAAGCTGGCGGACGCGACGAGTCTGGGCTATGTGTACCAGGTGTGCGCGTATCTGCCGCTGCTGGGAGTGGTGGCGATCCTGCTGCCGAATGTGGAGAAGCCCCGGGCCGGCACGGCCCGCGGGTGACGCGCGCCGTGTGCCTGCGCACCCTGGCGTCGTCAACGACGGCGCGCGGGCGCAGGCCCCGCTTGCCGTCAGCCCGCTTGCACCGCGTGCAGGCGGGGCTGGCTCTTCTCTATCTGCAGGATTTCGCCGTCGTGGCCGTGATGGATGACCGAGATCCGGGCTGCGCGCAGGTCCGCCAGCTGGGCGGACGTGACGGCGAAACTCTTGGCCAGGCGTTGGTCCGAGAGCGCCTTGATGGGCTTGCGGCGGTCCTTGCCGCCGAAGCGCCGGTGGTTGTAGACCGCCCAGCCCACCAGCACGGCGGCGTTCGCCAGCGCCAGCAGCCCGTAACCCCAGAGCGTGCGCACCGTGGGCAGGAAGACGGGCCACAAATTCACGTCGGGGCCGCCCGCCGTGGCGCGCAGGATCGCGACGATGCCCGACCCAAACAAGTAGACAAAGGCGAACCAGCCGATGGCCGTTAGCAGCAGGTCGACAAGGTAGCCCGCGCGCGAGCGTTGCGTGGTGATGATCATGATGCGTCCGGTGATTTGATGCCCCGGTCCGGGCTGGTCCAGCGCGCGCGCCGGGCCTGCTTGCGAAGCATGACTTTGGGGAAACTGACCAGCGTGGTGAACAGGCTGACCATCCAGTAGGCCAGCGGATACCAGATGACCCAGTACAGCGCGCGGGTCAGGCCGGTTTCATAGCGGCGGTCGATCAGGATGCTGACGGCGAATTGCAGCAGGCACACCATCGCCAGCATCATGCCGGTGAAGGCGGGCGGCATCAGGCTGGCGATCTGCATCTGGTTGGGCAGCGCGACGAACTGGCTGATCACCCATAGCAGCACCGAAATCGCGAACGCGAAGGCCCAGGCGGTGGACAGGCAGAATTCCGCCACCAGCGGCCATAGCCGGCGATGACGCCAGCTCCAGATCGAGCGCAGGTTCTTCAGGAAAACCTCGGCGCCGCCCTGGGCCCAGCGCAAGCGCTGCTTCCACAATCCGCGCAGGGTTTCGGGCATCAGGATCCAGCACAGTCCGCGCGGCTCATAGAAAATCGACCAGTGATCGCGTTGCAGCTTCCAGCTGATGTCGATGTCTTCGGTGATCATGTCCAGGCTCCAATAGCCCACGCGGTCCAGCGCGACGCGGCGGAACGCGGCCACGACGCCGGATACGGTGAACACCTGTCCGTAGACGCGTTGCGTGCGTTTGATCAGGCCGATGATCGACGAGAATTCGCCCACCTGGATGCGGCCGATCAGCGTGGATCGCGTGCGGATGCGCGGGTTGCCCGTCACCGCGCCCACGCGCGGGTTGTCGATCAGCGGCGCGACCAGATACGCGGCCGCATCCGGATCCAGCACCGCGTCCCCGTCGATGCAGACCAGGTATTCGCTGCGTGCGGCCAGCGCGCCCATGCGCAACGCCATCGCCTTGCCCTGGTTCTGGGCCAGGTGCACGACGCGCAGTTTCGGGTGCACCGCCGCCAAGCGGTCCAGCATGGCGGCGGTGCCATCGCGGGAGCCGTCATTGATGGCGATGACCTCGATGTGCGGATAGTTCTGGCCCAGCGCGGCCAGCAGGGTTTCTTCGCCGTTGTCGGCTTCGTTGAAACAGGGCACGAGGATGGACACCAGCGGATCGCCGGCAAGCAAAGGCGGTTGGCGGTCCTTGCCCCATTTCCAGTGCCGCTCCCAATGCCACCAGAAGTAGATGCCGCCGGCCATCCACATGCCGGACATGAAGAGGGGATAGAAGAAGACGAAGCCCAGCAGCGCCTCGCCGGTCAGCATCAACGTGAAGCCGAACGGCGCGCCGAGCACTGCGCAAAGGATTATCAGGGCGAGCAGACGGTCGATCATCGGAGGGGATACCACGCTTCGGAGATGGCGGGCCGGATGCCTTGCAACCGGGGCTGGTCTTGCGAGAAGTCATCGGGGTAATAGCCGAAACTGAGCGCGCCGCGCCGTTGCAGGCGCTGCATCCAGCCGGCCAGCACCGCGGTGTCCACGGGTGCGCCTTCAGGCTGGCCAGGGCCGGTGCGCCAGTCGCGGCTTTGCAGTTCGAACACGGTCTTGCCGAGTGCGCCCGGGCGGCGCGCGACGGCGTCGACCATCGAATCCAGCCACGCGTTCTCCTGCCCCTTGGACACGTTTTCCATCAAGGGCATCGCCATGGGGGCAGTCCAGTCGTACGCGCCCAGGAAGTCGTCCAGGTTCTGCGCGAACCAGGTCTCGGACGCCGGGTTCAGCACGGGTTGCGCATAGATGTTGCGGGCCGTCTTGATTTGCGGCCCGCGCACCGTCCGTACGCGTTGCGTGAGGCTGGCGGTGAAATCGACCAGGGCGCGGCTTTTGAAACGGGTCCAGCGTTGCAGGGTGTCCGGGTCCGCGCGCAGCTCGGCGATGCTGCCGGGCAGGCCGGCCGAGCGGTAGGCGGCAAGCGCCGCGGGGCTGGCGTCTTCGAAGTCGGACAGCAGGGCGTCGTCGTGGAACAGCACGCCGTCGAAGATCGCGTAGCGCGCCAGGTCTTCGTACAGGTCGCCGATGCGCGCCCGCACCGTAGCGTCGAAAGGAGACAGGCGGCGGTACTGTTCCGGGTCGGGCTGCGCCAGGCCTTCCGCCGCCGGATCCCAGCGGGTGACGCGCGGCAGGGCTGGATCAAGATCGAACGCCAGCACCGGCATCCAGGCGTAGACCATCACGTTGGCGCGGTTGTGCAATTGCCAGGCCGCGCGATTGAACAGGTCGGCGCGCATGGGCAGCCAGCGGTTGGGAAAGTACACCGACTTCACCAGGCCGTCGCCCTCCGGGTCCGCATAGGCTTGCAGGAAGACGGTGTTGATCTGCATGTCCAGGATGCGCTGTACCAATTCGCCCAGGTTGCGGTCGGTCTGTGCGGGATCGGGGTCGTAGACGTAGTCCAGGTCGATGTGCGCGACCCGCATGAACGGATTCGCTTCCATGCCGATGACACTGTTGGCGAAGGGCTTTAACGCGGGGTCGCTGGACAACAGCAGCCGTGGCGTGGACATCAGGCGGCCCAGCCGGCCGGCGCCGTCTTCCAGCGTCAGGGCCAGTTGATAGCCGTGTTCACCCGCGATGCGCAGCGTAGAGCCGCCTTCCGCGCCATAGGGCCAGACCCAGACGCGCGGGGTCTTGCCCGTCGCGCGGCGGATCTTTTCGGTGATGGCGGCCACATCGCGGCCCATGCGGGCGTCGAACTCGGCCTCGGTTTCATATTGGCGCGTTTGCGCGTTGTAGGCGCGGATGGCCGCGGCCGGCTCGGTATTGCCCTGGGGGTTGGCCAGCGCGCCATAGTGGGACGCGTTGGTGTGCGCGGCGATCTCTACCAGGCCGGATTGCGAGATTTCGCGGATCTCGTCCCAGTTCAGGAAGCGCTTGCGCGCCTCGGGGCTGCCCCCGAAGTCCACCGGCTGCCCTGCCGGCGTATCCATCCAGACGCCGACGGGGGCCAGCAGCGCGGGCCAGCCGTAGGCTTTCAGGATGGGCAGCACCCGGGTGTAGAAGCTGCGGTAGCCGTCGTCGAACGACAGCAGCACGGCGCGGTCGGGAAGGGGCTTGCCGCCCTGGCGCGCCGCCAGGATCTGGTCGACGGACACGGCCTGGTAGCCATTGGCGCGCAGCCAGGCCAACTGGTCGACCAGCCGGTCGGTGCGGACGCTTAAGAAACCCTGGTCAGGGTCGTCGTCTTCGACGTCGTGATAGGCCAGCGCCAGGAACTGATCCGGCTTCCAGGGTTGTTCCGCGGCGGCGACGGGGCGCTCGGCCGGCGGCGTGTAGACGGGGATGTCCTTGGCACAGGCGGTCAACGCCAGGATGACCAGCAGCAGCAAGGCTGCCAGGATCAAACGGGTGGGGGTGTTAAGCGGCATGACGGGTTCCAGGTCCGGGTTCGGATGGAGGTTCAGAAGCGGTAGGCAAGGTCGAACACGATGCGCAGTTCGCGCTCGCGCACGCCGTCGTAGGGCCGGCTGATGCCGGTGACCATGGCGCCCATGTCCAGCACGTCATTGGCGCGGTAGCGTTGGCCGTAGCCCAGTGCGATGACGCCGCCGGTGCCGTAGCCTTGCTGGCTGTAGGCGCCGGCGCCCAGCGTGCCGATCTGTTCCCAGGCGGTTTCGTAGCGGCGATGGAGCGTGTGCGTCAGGCGCACGCCGGGCACCGCCATGAAGTCTGCGCTGGGGTTGAAGTAGGGGGCGTCGTCGCGCGTGTTGTGCTGCGAGGACAGGTCCAGTTCCAGATCGGCCTTCAGGTGGGGGGCGGTATAGACGCGTTCGCGGCCGTTGACGCCCAGTTCCCACCGCTGGTTGCCGTCGCTGAAGCGGGAAGGGGCCACGGCCAGCGTCCATTCGCGCCGTTCGTTGGCGCGCCAGCGCACGTAGCCTGCCAGGCGGTTGGACGAGATGTCGTTGGTCAGGGCGCGCAGTGGCGTGTCGCGCGACATGATTTCGCCCGATCCGCCGATTTGCCAGTGGTCGTCCAGGTCGTAGGCGGCAGACAGACGCACGCCGGGCTTTACGCCATGGCCGTAATCGTGGGTTGACACTTCGCCCTCGACGGTCAGGTCGCGGCCACGCCATTCCACGCCGGTCCGCAGCCAGCGGTAGTCGCCACGGCCCTCTTCGAAGTCGCCGGTGGCATAGCCGCCGCCGCCGAATGCGCGCCAGTTGTAGTCGATGGGCGAGGAATAGAGCACGGCGTCGATGCCGAAGTCGCCATTGCCGTTGACGGGGCTGTCCGAGGCCAGGCCGCGGTAACCGCTGATGCGCAATTCGGCTTTGTTGTGCACTTCCCATTCGCGCGCCAGGCGGCGGCTGGTCAGGTTTTCGGGCGCGCGCGCCAACGTGTCGGCGGACAGTGCTTCCGCCTGACGCCATTCCTGCAGGTCCAGCGCGGTGAAGCCCTGGCCGTTTTCCACGCCCAGGCTGCGCGGCGCCTGGGTTTCGGCCATTTTCAGTTCGGCCTCCGACGCGCGCGGCAGCGAACGCGCGCGGTAGACGCCGGCCAGGTCGGTGCGCAGGCCGGAATTGTTGGGCGCGTTGGCGACCATGTCTTGCAGGCGCTGCTGCGCGGCGACGGTGTCGTCGGCCTGCAGCCGGGCGGCCGCAAGCGTCTGGCGGCTTTCCAGGTTCAGGTCGTTAGGCATGCGAGCCGCCTGGCCCTTGTAGTACAGCCAGGGGGCATAGCCCGACTGCACGGCTTCGGTCACGGCGCCCGTCTCGTCGTACTGCTCGCCCTCGGCCAGCGCGTAGTAGCGCCCGGTCTGATTCGCCAGCCGCTGCTCGGGGTCGTCGTTGTCGAAGGCATCGTCGGCGGCGACCTGCCGGTAGAGGTCGCGGGCGCGTTCAGGCTGGCGTTGGTACAGATAGGCGGACGCCACGTCGTTCAAGGCGTAGCGCGGCACGCTGATTCCTTCGGCGACGAGCGCTTCGTATTCCTGCGTCAGGTCGGCCATGCGCGCGCGCGCGTGCAAGGCGTGCAGGCGGTCGATGCGGGCGCGAGTCACATCGTCGCGGGCCGCCTCGCCCAACTGCCGCCACGCGGGGATCAGCGTGGCATAGCGTGCCAGCGCCCGGTCGGCGATCACGAAGCGTTCGGCCTCGCTGCGGGTCGGCATCGCGGCCAGCCGCACTTGCTGGGCCAGCGCGTCGGCTTCGAAGCCGCGCATCTGCCCGGCGTTGAACAGGTCCGGGTACCGCTGCGCGCGCTCCAGCGCCGCGTCGGCCATGCGGGCACGCTGCAGCGCGTAGATATATTCGCGCTGCACGGCGGGAGACTCGGGCGCCAGGCCAAGTGCCCGGTCCGCCTGGTGCAGGGCTTCGAAGGGCTGGCCCTGGCGGGCGTAAACATAGCCCAGCGCCAGTCGCGCATCCGGGTTCGCGGGCTGGCGCGACAGCCATGTCAAGCCGGCGGCCTGGGCCGCGTCGAACTGGCCGGCGTCCGCCAGGGTCATGATTTCGCCGGCGGCGAAGGCGGGCTGCCCGGGATGGCGGCGCAGTCCTTCGCGGTAGCGGGCCAGGGCGTCTTGCCAGCGCCGTTCATCGCGATAAGCGCGGGCCACCGCCAACAACACGTCCGCGGGCAGGGCGGCGCCGGCCGGCAATGATTCATAGGCGGCGACGGCCTCGGCGGGCTTGCCGGCCCAGCTGGCGATGATGATGTGGTCGTGGACGGCCCGTACACCGCCTGCGGGGCCTTGCTGGCGCAGCAGGGCCAGCGCGGGCTCGTAGTCCCCAGCGCGGGCGCGGATGATCAAGGCGTCGTAGTCGTCCGCCGGCCCCGCCAGGGCCAGGGCCGGCGCCAGGGCTGCGCAGGCGGCCAGGTGGCGCAATGTCGTACGGGCAACCGGGGGTTGCTTGGATCCTCTATTTTGCATCTGTTGCACTTCCGCAGTTGCGACTAGGGATGTTCATGGCTCCGCCGCCCTGCGGGCGCGCTGGCGGTCGAACCGGCAGCGACACGAGCGGCGCGCAAGGCGCCCTCGGGAGGGGGAGTCGAACATGTGGTGTGGACTGCGCGGCGCCCGCTACGGGGACCTTCGCACGCGCACTGAGGCGGTGCATGGCTAGTACGCGCCACGCCCGTAGGGCGTGGTCGAGGAGCTTCTTGCGGCTTCTGCGACAGGGAGACTGTAGGGGTTTTCCGTAAATTCAACTGTCAATTACTGCAAAGGGCGATCCTGGCGCGGCGCCCTTGGCGTATTCTTCGTCGCATACCGTGCAATCGTCCTGGCGCGGGTGGTAAAGGTTCTGGACATATCGCATTCGCCTCGCGTCGGCCGTCGGTCGTGTTGCGCGCTGTGCGTCTATTCGTCCTTCTGGTAACAAAAAGCATCAAAAATGCTGACGTGTAACGCGTTTCCACTTACGAACCCAGTGCAACGGCAATTCCAAGCGACGGCAAGCGCTCTGCGGCGCAAGCCGTAAAAACCATGACGACTTCCTTGTTCTTCCTGATGTGGGGGCTTGCCACGGCGTTGGCGTTGCCGCTGTTGCTGCCGTTCCAGGCGCGCGGCGTGGGCGGCGTCCAGGCGTTCATCGTGGCAAACGCGCTGGCCGTGCTGTCCCTGCTGTCATATGCGTCCGCCAACTTCATGGCTCCCGGCGTCTATGTGATGGTGTCCAACGCCGCGTGGGTGTGCGCGGTGGGCCTGGTCTATGTGGGCCTGCGCCAGTTCTTCGGCCTGCGTCCGCACATCGCGCGTACCGTGGGCATCAACGCGGCCTGTCTGTTGGCGTTCGCGCTGATGCTGTATGCCAAGGACAACATGGGCGCACGCATGGTGCTGTTTTCCGCCTACACCTGCGTGTTCATGGCGATGGCAGGGCGGGTGATTTTCCAGCAGCGCAAGCAGATCCAGACGCGCGGCGTGGCGCTCTACCTGATGCTGGCGATCTTCGGTCTGGCGGCCCTGCACGCGGTGCGCGTCGTGATCTACGGCACGGGCCTTGAACAACCGGTTTCCCTGTTGCAGCCGTCGCCCTGGGGATTGTTCTTCATCGTGTGCGGATCGGTCACAGTGCCCGCGCTGTTCCTTGCGCTGCTGCTGTTGATCCAGACCAGTTTGTCGGAACAGATGCAGGCCGCGTTGACGTTCGACAGCCTGACGCGCGCGTACTCACGGCGCAGCATCCTGGACGAGTTGGAACACGAGCTGCAGCGGTGCAGCCGCACGGACGGCCAACTGGCGGTGCTGGTGCTGGACATCGACCATTTCAAGTCCATCAACGATCGCTACGGCCACGCGGCCGGAGACACGGCGCTGCGGCACTATGCGCACGTCGTGCAGAACGCGGTGCGAGGGTCGGACCGCTTCGGCAGGCTGGGCGGCGAAGAATTCGTGCTGCTGATGTACGACTGTGATCCGGCGCGGGCGTTGATCCACGCGCAGCGGGTGTGCGACGCATTGCGGGATACGCCGCTGTACCTGCAGGGAGCCGAAGTGCAGATGACCACCAGCGGTGGCCTGGCGTCCTACCAGGCGGGCGACAGCGCCGACGTGATCCTGGCGCGCGCGGATGTGGCTTTGTACCGCGCCAAGGAGCAAGGGCGCGACCGTGTGGAAATGGCGTTTTCCGGGCGCGGCGCCGTGCGCGCGCAAGTGGCCGGGCTGGCGGCCAACGCGCCGTTGGCCGCCCAGGAGGCCGCGGGGGACTAGTGCCCCCGCACCGTCTGGCCTGGGCAAGCCCTAGGGCTTGAGGTGTTCCGTCAGGAACTTCTCCATCGCTTCGTAGAACTCGAACTTGTTCTCGTCGTTGTGGAAGCCGTGGCCTTCGTTGTCCTTGACCATGTATTCCACTTCGATGCCGCGGGCCCTGAGCGCCTTGACCATCTGGTCGCTCTCGTCTTTGTTTACGCGCGGGTCCTTGGCGCCCTGCGCGATGAACAGCGGCGTCTTGATCTTGTCCGCGTGCAGCGCCGGCGAGGTGGCCGCCAGGCGGTCGTGGTCGCGCTCCGGATGGCCCACCATGTCCTGCATCTTGTCCAGCATGGGCTTCCAGTACGGGGGAATGGACTTCATGAACGTGAACAGGTTCGACACGCCCACGTAATCCACCGCGGCGGCATAGAGGTCGGGCGTATACGTCACGCCCGCCAGCGTGGCGTAGCCGCCGTAGCTGGCGCCATAAATGCCGATGCGCTTGGGGTCGGCGATGCCTTCCTTGATCAGCCATTGGACGCCGTCAGTGATGTCGTCCTGCATTTTCAAGCCCCATTGCCCGAAACTGGCTTCCCAGAAAGCGCGGCCATAGCCCGTCGATCCACGGAAATTCATCTGCAGCACGCAGAAGCCGCGGTTGGCGAGGAACTGCGTCTCGGGGTTGTAGCCCCAGCCGTCGCGCGCCCACGGGCCGCCGTGCGGGTTCACGATGCAGGGCAGGTTCTTGGGATCGCGGCCGGCGGGCAGCGTCAGGTAGCCGTGGATGGTCAGGCCGTCGCGGCTTTGGTAGCTGATCGGACGCACGTGCGACATGTCGGCTTCCGGGATGGCCGGGTTGATGTCGGCCAGCTTGGTCAGCGTGTCGGTGGCGGCGTCGTAGATGTAGCGCGAGCCGGGCGTGCGGTCGTTGTAGGCGGCGACGATGAACTTGTTTTCATCGCGGTTGGAGCCTTGGAGCGCGATCTCGTAGCCTTTGAGCTTGGCCGACAGCGTTTTGTACAGCGCTTCGGACTGGGCGTCGAAGAACTTGTACTGCGGTTTGTCGGTCTGGTAGGCGGCCACGGTCAGCACGCGGCGCTTGCGCGAGTAGCCCGCGCCGTCCAGGTCCACGGTATCCGGCGTGAAGACTTCTTCTTCGGCGTCGGGCCTGGCCGGGTCGATGACCACCAGCGACAGCTTGTCGCGGCCCCGGTTGCTTAGCGCGTAGATCTTCTTGTCGTCGAAGGTGAAGAAGGACGGGCTGACGCTGGTGCGGTAGTCGGTCGTGACCAGCGGGCGGAATTCGGAGGCTTCGTCGTCGCGGTAGAGCAGGGTGGTGTTCAGGCCGTCGCTGGTGACGGCCGCGCGCACCTTGCCCGCATGGTCCGTCTGCCAGCCGACAATGTTGCCGGGGTTCTGCGCGACCAGCACGGCGGCGCCAGTGTGGACGTTGACGCGGTAGACGTCGAAGACTTCGGGGTTGCGCTGGTTGTGGCTGATCAGGACGTGGTCGGGGTCGTCTTCCAGGTCGTCCTCGATGCTGGCGCGGGCGCCCTCATACGGGGTCAGGTCGGTGATCTTGCCGGTCTTCGCGTTGACGGCGAGCACGTGGTAGTTTTCGTCGCCGCCGAAGTCCTTCTGGTAGAGCACGACGTCGCCGCCCTTCCAGAAGTAGTTGCTGATGTCGCGGGCGGTTTCGCGTGTCAGTTGGCGGGGCTCGCCCACCAGCTTGCTGCCTTCCAGCGGTTGCACATAGATGTTCATGCGGGCTGGGTTGCCGTCCACGCTGGTGGGCTGCATGAAGGCCAGTGTCTGGCCGTCTTCGGCCAGGCGGAAGAAGCCGCGCTCCGGATTGCGGAAGAAATCTTTCAGGGGATAGGCGCGAGGCGGCGGCGGCGTGGCGCAGCCGCCCAGTGTGGTGCCGACGATGCTGGCGGCGAGAACGGTGCGCGTCATGAATGAAAACAAGGGGAGACCTCCGTGATTTCAATGCCTTACGTGATTGGCATTGGCGGACTGCGGCGCGTGCCGGCGCCGGGCGCCGGCGGCTCGTCGATAATGCCATAGTCGCGCGGGCGGTGTCGAACCGACCCCACTTATGCCGCCTGACGGTTTGCGGGATAATCGCGGCAATTCATCTGGAGAATTACATGTACAGGAATCTGGTCGCGGCATCGGCGCTGGCGCTGGGCCTGGCGGGCTGCTCGCTGGGCATTTCGCAGGACAGCGCGTCGCCGCACAGCGAGTTCAAGGCGCCGGTCGCCTTCAAGGATGCCTATGCCACGGTGATCCGGCAGTCGAACAACTGCCTGCGCAGCACGGACAACGCCTACCGCGTGATCCCCGAACTGAACGAAGGCGCGCAGACGGCCGTGGTGCGCGTGCTGGCGCCGTATACCGATAACGAGATGTCGCGGGTCGACCTGAAGGCCGCCGGCGACAAGAGCACGGACGTGCGTATCGTGATGTGGGGCAAGGGCACCTGGGACGCCGCGGCGATGCGTGCGATGCAGGACGCGATCTACTACAGCATCACGTCGTGCAGCACCTACATGCCGCTGGATCCCCGGCCGCCGGTCAAGCCGTCGCGCGACCTGCCGAAGTAGGCCGGCCGCAGCGGGGTACCCGGGTCAATCGCCGCCCGGACGGCGGCGGATGATCTTGAAGGTGGCGGTGGCGCGGGCGACCAGTTCGCCATCGGTGCGGCGGATGTCGCCTTCACAGAAGGCGATGGACGCGCCGCGGCGCAGGCAGCGCGCCTCGATGACCAGATCGCCCGTGCCGGGCGACAGGAACGTGGTGTTCATGTCGATGGTGGCCATGCCTTCGGTGGCGTCTGCTGAACCGCGGGCCGCGGCGCTGAGGGTGAAGTCCAGCACGCTCATCAGCGTGCCGCCATGCACGTCGCCGCGGCTGTTGGTCAGGTCTTCGCGCCACGGTAGCGTGGTGCGGGCGTAGGCCGGCGCGATGCTCTCGGGCACCAGGCCGATGAAAGTCATGAAGGGTATCGTCAGGCCGAAGTAATCAGTTTGGGCAGGTGCGGTCATGGATCGGTGGTGGGCGGAAAGGGAAAGCGGATCAGCCGGTCATAATATATTTTTTTGCAGTGGCCGCCAGCGCCTAGCCGCGCCGGCCACGTTGTCCCGAGCGGAATGTCTGAACTTATGCGCAAGATCGTGCATGTGGACATGGATGCGTTCTACGCCTCCGTGGAGCAGCGCGACAACCCTGATCTGCGTGGCAAGCCGGTGGTCGTGGCCTGGACCGGCCCGCGCTCGGTCGTGTGCGCCGCGTCTTACGAGGCCCGGCGTTTCGGGATCCATTCGGCCATGTCCGCCGTCCGGGCGGAACGGCTCTGTCCGCAGGCCATCTACGTGCCGCCGGACTTCAACCGCTACCGCGAAGTCTCGCGCCAGATCCGCCAGATATTTGCCCGGCATACCGACCTGATCGAACCGCTGTCGCTGGACGAGGCCTACCTGGACGTCACGATCAACAAATGCGGGCTACCGTCGGCGACTGAAGTGGCGCAGGTCATCCGGCACCAGATCCGGGAAGAGACCGGGCTGACCGCGTCGGCGGGCATCGCACCCAACAAGTTCCTGGCCAAGATCGCGTCTGATTGGAACAAGCCCGACGGCCAGTTCGTGGTGCGGCCCGGCAAAGTGCTGGAGTTCTTGCAGCCCTTGCCGGTTCGCAAAGTGCCCGGGGTGGGCAAGGTGACGCAGGCCCGGCTGGAGCAGTTGGGCATCCACACCGTAGGCGATCTGGCCACGCACGGCGCCGATGAACTCGAGCACTACTTCGGTCGCTACGGCCGGCGCCTGTACGAGCTGGCGCGCGGCATCGACGAGCGCGAGGTGCAGACCGACCAGCCCTTGCAGCAGGTGTCCGCGGAGACAACATTTTCGGAAGACATCCGGCTGGATGCGCTGGGCGACGCCATCGACCGCATGGCCGACCGGGTGTGGGACCAGGCGCTGAAGAAGGGCGCGCTGGGGCGCACGGTGGTGCTGAAGTTGAAGACCGACCGATTCCGCATCCTGACCCGCAGCCAGACCAGCCCGAATCCGCCGGCATCGGCGGCGGAACTCGCCGCCGTGGCCCGGCTGCTGTGCGAACGCGTGGAATTGCCGCCGGAAACGCTGTATCGGCTGGCGGGGGTGGGGATGAGCAACTTTGCCGATCCCGCCGAGCAGTCGCGCCAGCCGGATCTGTTCGGCGGCGCGTTCTGACGGCTTAGGCCGACTCAGGCCAGGCGGGCCTTCACTTGCTGGGACAGCGCGGTCATGTCGGCACGGCCGGCCAGGGCCTGCTTCAGCAGCGCCATGACCTTGCCCATCGCGGGTGCGCCGGTCACGCCCTGCGCGGCCACTTCGGCCAGTGCGGCGTCGATGGCGGCAGCCACTTCCTCAGGCGTGGCGGCTTGCGGCAGGAACTCCTGCAGCACGGCCATTTCGGCCTTTTCCTGCTCTGCCGTTTCCGTGCGGCCGGCCTGTTCGAACGCGGCGATCGACTCGCGGCGTTGCTTGACCTGCTTTTCGATGATGGCGGTGATTTCGGCGTCGGTCAGGTCGCGACGTTCGTCCACTTCCTTCTGCTTGACGGCTGCCAGCAGGAAACGCAGCGTCGTCAGGCGCTCGGCGGCCTTGGCGCGCATCGCGTCCTTGACGGAATCGGAGAGGCGGGTCTTGAGCGTAGCAGTGCTCATCGGGGAACCTTTTGTGTGGTGTTGCGGCAATCCGGAAGTGTAAACCGGACGGGCTTACTTCAATTGGGTCAGGTCGCCGCGCAGCGCCACGCCGGCGACCATCGCGCCCGCATGGCATTCGTAGTCGGTCTTGCTGGTGTATTCGTTCTTGCGATAGTAGCTGACGATGTTGGTCACGGCGTTCGCATTGGCCTTCTTGGCCGCTTCGTGCAGGGCGATGACCGCTGATTGGGCCACCCATTCGCAGGCCTCGGCGTCCTTCTTGGCGAACGCATTGGTCTTGCGGTTGGTCACGACGCCGGCTTCCAGGATCCGGCCCTTGGGACCGGTGCCCGCCAGGTAGAACTTGACGCTTCCGTCGATCTTGCCGGCGGCGAGCGCGGCATCGATGGCGGGCTGCAAGGGCAGGAACACGGTGCGGTCCGCGGCCAGCGCCTGTGCCGAGCAGGCCAGTGAAAGGGACAGGGCTCCAAGCAGCCTGGAAGGGAAAGTCATCAAACGCGCTCCATGGATGGAAAGTTGAAAGGGGCGGGCGCCGGGTTCAGCGCCACCGCCGGAAGATCAGGGAAGTATTGATGCCGCCGAAGGCGAAATTGTTGTTCATGACGTACTCGTTGCTCATGCGCCGGCCGTCGCCCTGCAGGTAATCGAGTTCGCCGCAACGAGGATCGATGTTGCGCAGGTTCAGCGTGGGGGCGTACCAGTCGCTGTTCAGCATCTCGATGCTGAACCAGGATTCCAGCACGCCGCAAGCGCCCAGCGTGTGTCCCAGGTAGCTCTTTTGCGAACTAATGGGCATGCGGTTGCCGAAGAGACTGTGCGTCGCTTGCGTTTCGGCGATGTCGCCCTGTTCGGTCGCCGTGCCGTGGCCATTGACATAGCCGATGGCCTGCGGCGCCAGCGCCGCGTCCGCCAGCGCCATTTCCATGGCGATGCGCATGGTGCGGGCCTCGGGGCGGGTGATGTGCGTGCCATCCGAATTGCTGCCGAAGCCCACGATCTCCGCGTGGATGCGGGCGCCGCGGGCCAGCGCGTGGTCCAGGGACTCCAGCACCAGCATGCCGCCGCCTTCGCCGATCACCAGCCCGTCGCGGTCGCGGTCGTAGGGGCGGGGGGTGAGTTCCGGCGTGTCGTTTTGCTGGCTGGTGGCGTAGAGCGCGTCGAACACCAGCGCCTCGCTGGCGCAGAGCTCTTCCGACCCGCCGGCCAGCATCATTTCCTGGCGGCCGTAGCGGATGGCTTCGTAGGCGTAGCCGATGCCCTGGCTGCCTGACGTGCAGGCGCTGGAGGTGGGGATGATGCGGCCTTTCAGTTCGAAGAAAATGCCGACGTTGGCCGCAGTGGTGTGCGGCATCATGCGCACATACGAGTTGGCGTTGAGGTCTTCGGTGACGCCGTTGAGCAGCATGTTGCCGAAGGCGCGGATTTCGGCCGTGCTGCCCACGGAAGACCCGCAGGCCACGCCCATGCGGCCGTCGGTGATGCTCGGGTCGCCCAGCAGCGCGGCGTCCGCCAGCGCCAGTTCGGCGGCGCGGACGGCCAATTGCGAGACGCGCCCCATGCTGCGCAATTGCTTGCGGGTCCAGTGCGCGGGTACCTGGAAATCCTCGACGGGGCCGGCCAGGCGGGTGTTCAGTTCGGCGTACCGGGACCAGTCCGGCATGTGCCGGATGGCGCTGCGGCCCGACGCGAACGCCTGTTGCACGCGGGTCCAGTCGGAACCCAGGGCGCTGATGCCGGCCATGCCGGTAATGACGACGCGCTTCATCAGCACAGGCCTCCGTTGACGGCGATGACCTGGCGCGTGATGTAGGCGGCGCCCGGCGACATCAGGAACACCACGGCGGCGGCCACTTCTTCAGGACGGCCCATGCGCTGGGCCGGTACCGCTTTCAGGATCTCTTGCACGGGCACGTGCTCGTCGATCATGTCGGTATCGATCAGGCCGGGGGCGACGCAGTTCACGGTGATCTGGCGCTTCGCCAGTTCGACGGCCAAAGCCTTGGCGGCGCCGATCAAGCCGGCCTTGGAGGCGCTGTAGTTGACCTGGCCGCGGTTGCCCACCAGACCCGAAACCGAGGCCATGCAGACCACGCGACCGGCGGCGCGGCGCCGGATCATCGGCATCGCAAGCGGACTGAGCACGTTGTAGAAGCCGTCCAGATTGGTCCGCAGTACCTGGTCCCAGTCGTCGCCCGTCAAGGCGGGGAAGGCGCCGTCGCGCGTCAGGCCGGCGTTCAGCACGACGCCGTAGCAGGCGCCGTGGGCCTCGACATCCGCTTGGAGGACTGCGGCGCATTGCGCGCGGTCCGCGACGTCGAATTGCAGGATGCGCGCCTGGCGCCCGCGGGCCAGGACTTCGGCCTGCACGGCTTCGGCCTGTTCGCGCTGCTGGCGGCAATGCAGCACCAGGTCATGGCCGGCGTCGGCCAGGGCCAGCGCGATGGCGCGGCCGATGCCGCGGCTGGAGCCGGTTACGAGGATGGGGGCAGCGCTCATTGAAGGGGGGCTTCCTGGATAAATGCGGTGGGGTCTTTGGGCTGATAGACATTCAGCCGGGCCTGGGCCAGCAGGCGGGTCTCGTCGCGCAGTTCGCACTCGAAAACGCTCATGCCGCTGGCGTCGATCAGGCCCCGTTGGACGTGGATGCTTAACGCGGCGCCGGCGGGCAAGCGGTCGGCGTGGCTCGTGTAGCGCCGCGTGCCAAGCAGAAAGCCCAGCTTGATGGCTTCGCCCGCCTGGCGCGCCTGGCAGCCGGCCCAGGCGCCTATGGCCTGCGCCATGAACTCCATGCCCAGCCAGGGCGGCAGCGAGCCGTCGGGCAGCGAATACGGGCCGGGGCGGACGACGGCGCGCGCGCTCAGACTGTCGGCGTCGTAGGCATGCACGGCGTCGATCAGGATCATGTTGCCGGCGTGGGGCAGCAGGCTGGCGACGGGCCAGGGGCATGCGTTCATGGCTGGGCTCCCAGGATCAGGCTGGCGTTGTTGCCGCCGAAGGCGAAAGAATTGCTCACGGCGATGCGCGGCCGGCCTTGGGCGTAGCGGTGCCGGCCCGTGCTGAAGTCCAGCGGGGGCAGCGCGGGGTCGGGTTGGCCGTCCCAGACATGGGGTATCAGGCGGCCGTCGGCATTGCCGGGCGACAGCGTGATCCATGCCAGCGCGGCTTCCATGGCGCCGGCGGCGCCCAGCGTGTGGCCAGTCAGCGCCTTGGTCGAGGCGCAAGGCACGCCTTCGGGAAACACGGCCTGCATGGCCTGGCTTTCCATGGCATCGTTGTGCGTCGTGCCGGTGCCGTGCAGGTTGACCCAGCCGATGTCGGCGGGCGAAACGCCCGCGGATCGCAGGGCGGCCTGCATGGACAGGCGCGCGCCGGCGCCGGAGGGTTCGGGCGCGGACATGTGCCAGGCGTCGGAGCTGGCCCCGCCGCCCAGCAGGGCGACGGCGTGCGCGTCGGCGGCGTCGCGTTCCATCAGGAACAGGACGCCCGCTTCGCCGATGTTGATGCCTCGGCGGTTGGCCGAGAACGGCACGCACAGCCCGTCGTCCACGGCTTCCAGCGTGGCGAAGCCATTGATCGTCAAGCGGCACAGGGTGTCGGCGCCGCCGCAGACCACGGCGTCGCACAGGCCGGCGGCCAGCATCCGGTGCGCCGACAGCAGCGCGCGGGCGCTTGAGGTGCAGGCCGTCGACAGCGTGCAGGCCGGGCCGGACACGCCCAGATGGGCCGCCAGGAAAGCCGCGGGCGAGGACAGGGCCTGGCGCCGGTAGTCGTAGCTGGCGGGCCATGTGCCCGTGGCCGCCAATTGGCGGAAGGCGGGCGCGTTGTCGTTCACCCCTGACGTGCTGGTGCCCAGCACGACGGCGACGCGCGCCGGACCGTAGCGGTCGATGGCGCGTCGCAACTGCGGTTCGATCTGGGCCGCGCAGGCCAGCAACAATTGATTGTTGCGGCTGTGATGCTGCGCGGGCTGGGTGTCGGGAATCGGCGGCAAGGCCCCGGCGTACCCGCCCAGCGTCAGGCTGCGGCCGTCGACCCAGCCCGTCTGCGCGACCATGCCGCCCGTATCGCCGTTGAAAGCGGCTTGCGCCGCGGCATTGATGCCGGCGCCCAGCGCGCAGACGATGCCGGGCGTGCCCAACCAGCTATTCATGGTTGCTCCTTGAGGGGCGCGATCCGCCAGATGACGCCGTTGGCGTCGGTGATGGAAAAGACGTCCGGGTCGGCGGCCTGCGGCCAGCGTATGGTCCAGCGCGCCGCGCCGCGATCCCGCAAGCTGCGTTCGGCTGCGCCGTCGGGAGTCTGGCGTGCCTGCCAGGCGCCCGGGCCATAGGCGGCGTCCAGGTCCGCTTGTGGCGTCCAGGCGAACATCAGCGCGGCGAACAGGTTGCGCGCCTGGGCGTTCGGACGCAGGAACCCGTCATTGCGCCACTGGCCGTGCTCAAGCATCTGCCGGGCCTGCGGGACGCCCATCGGGTCGAACAAGGACCACCGCAGCGCGGCGCCTTCGCGCTGCACCACCAGCATCGTATCCAGCGGCGGCTGGCCGGGGGCCGCTTGCACCACGTGCAACTGGCGCGGCACGGTGAAGGCCGCTTCCCGTGCCGGGACGGGCGGCGCGCCGGCGCAGCCCGCTAGCAGCGCGATCGCGATCGCCGCGGCGATCGCGCGGCACGTGGACAGGAAGGGCTGGGATGAGCGCATGTCGGGTATCAGGCCGGTTCCGCCTGCGCATCGACGCCGCGGCAAAGTTCACTCAGCATGCGCAAACGGCGCTGCGGGCTGGCGACGAAAGGATTGTCGGTGTCCCAGGCGTAGCCGGCAAGGATCGAGCTGATCATGCGGCGGATGTCCGGCTGCGCGTTCTTATAGAACACCACATCCTGGAATTCGCCGCTGTACCAGCCCTGCACGTAGGCGCGGAACGTCTCGACTCCCAGCATCAGCGGATCGGCGAAATCGCGTTGCCAGTCGACAGGCTCGCCGCCCAGTTGGCGGTGCAGGGCGTCGGTGGCCAGCTTGGACGAACGCAGGGCGATGGTGACGCCGGACGAGAACACCGGGTCCAGGAATTCGGCGGCATTGCCCAACAGCGCGTAGCCCGGGCCGTGCAGGCGCGTGACGCTGGCCGAATAGCCGCCGATGGTACTGGCAGGCGTATCCCAGACCGCGTTCGCCAGGATGCGTTTCAGGTTGGGCGCGGCGTCGGCCATGGTGCGCAAGGTGGTCATCAGGTCCTGGTCGGGCGCGCCGAACAGGTCTTGCCCACCGACCACGCCGAACGAGCAGCGGCCGTTCGAGAACGGGATCAGCCAGTACCAGATGCCCGGTTGCTGGGGATGCACGCTGATCAGGATCTTTTCGCGGTCGAAGCCGGCGTCGTCGATGCGGTCTTCGATATGGGTGAAGATGGCTTTGCGCGGCGGCATGGACGAGGGGCGCTCAAGGTCCAGCAGGCGCGCCAGCACGCGGCCGTAGCCGCTGGCGTCCAGCACGAAGCGGCTCTTGACCTGATAGGTGCCGCCGTCGGCATCGCGCACGTCCAGGAGGGGCCCGTCGCCGCCGAAGTCGGCGGCCGTGACTTCCTGCAGGTAGCGCACGTCCACGCCCTGGCGGACGGCGTCGTCGGCCAGCACCTTGTCGAAGTGCGCGCGCTGCACCTGGAAGGTGGTGCCGGGACCGGCGGTGAACTTGTCGCGGAAGTCGAAGTAGGTGTATTCGTCGCCGCGGGCGAAGGCGGCGCCGTTCTTCACCTGGAAACCCGCGGCCGCGACGGCGGGCATCATGCCGGCTTCTTCCACGAATTCCAGGCAGTGCGCCAGCAGGCTTTCGCCGATGGAAAAGCGCGGGAACTGCTGGCGCTCCAGCATCAGCACATCGTGCCCTTGCCGTTTCAGCAGGGCAGCGGCGACCGCGCCGGCGGGGCCGGCTCCGATGACGACGACTTCACGATGTTCCATGCGGGATGATTCCATGTCGGTATGAAGAAAGGAGGATGGGGCTCAGGCCGTGCGCGGTGGGCGGATCCAGGGGGCCCACAGCAAGGAAAACGCGACGCCCAGGGCGACCGCCAGCCCGAAATTGGCGATGGCCGGCGTCTGGCTGATGGCCAATAACCCGAACGACAGCAGCGTGGTGGCGGCGCCCAGCAAGATGCCCACCAGGCTGGCTGCGGCGCCCGCGACACGCTCGTACATGAAGATGGCGTAGTCCACGCCGATGGCGGAGACCAGCAGCAGGCCGAACAGGCTGAACAAGGTCAAGGGTTGGCCCAGATAGCCCAGGGCCGCCAGCGAGCAGGCGGTCGCGGCCAGCGGCACGGCCAGGATGCGCCAGGCGGCGGCGCGCCCCAGCGTCAGCAGCAGCAGTACCGCGGCCACTGCGTACGACAGCAGCTTGAGTTCGGCGGCTTCGATGCGGGTCGAGGCAAACATCCGGTTCAAGTCGCCGCTGCGGTCCACCAGCACGACGCCGGGCAGGTCTTGCGCGATGCCGTCGAGCGCGGCGGCGTTGCGCAGGCCCAGCAGCGTCACCATGCCCGCCGCTTCGCCGTCGTGCACGCCCAGCCATTGCGCGCGCCAGCGTTCGGCCAGCGGGCCTTGCAGGGCGCCGTCGATCGT
The DNA here is from genome assembly GCF_012928505.1 of Achromobacter sp. Bel. Taxonomy (GTDB): domain Bacteria; phylum Pseudomonadota; class Gammaproteobacteria; order Burkholderiales; family Burkholderiaceae_B; genus Achromobacter. The sequence goes on from NZ_JABBJN010000021.1 coordinate 99,684, forward strand.
GACCGCGGGCAGCGAGGCCAGCGCCTGCAGCTCTTGGCGCAGCGCCGCGAATGGGATGCCGATGTCCGTCAGCGGCTTCCAGGCATCGGGCTGCGAGGCCAGGGCGGCCAGCCGTTGGCCCAGCGCGCGCTGGGCCGCCACCGGCGAGACCAATTGGCTGAGGGCGCTGTAGGCGGCCAGATCGCCGCGCTGGATCAGGGCGTCCAGCTTTTGGGCGACCTGCGATTGGCGGCGCAGCAGCGCGTCGGCGCTGTCGGCGCGGACCAGGAAAAACTGGCTGGTCGGCGTAAAGCCGGTGATGTCGCCGATCTGGCGCGCTTGCTGCAGCAGGGGCGCAGGCAGGCTCAGCCATTGGCGCAGGTCGTCCTGGATGGCCAGCCGGCTGATGCCGCCGACGGTTGCCGCAGCCAGCATCAGCGCGCCGATGCCAAGCAGGACGCGCCGGCCGGCCAGGCGTGCGCGCAAGCGCAA
>NZ_JABBJN010000022.1 GCF_012928505.1 Achromobacter sp. Bel
AGCAGCGCCAGCGCCAGCTCGGGCCGGGCCGGATCCGTCACAGGCCGGTCCTGCAAGCCGAGCGTGGCCAGGATGTCCCGGGACCAATGCCGGTGCCACGCCGATTCCAGCGCTGGCGCGCGCGCGACGGCTTCCCGCAGGGACGGCGCCGCGTACGCCGCCAGGCGGCTGGGATGCAGGGTGCGGCTGGGCAACTGGTTGAACGCCACCAGCCGACGGTCCAGCACGAAAGCCGCCAGCGCCATCGCTAGCGACCCTCGCCGACGGGGTCGCGACGGACGCGCGACCGGTTGGCCGGCGCGCCATAGCGCCATAGCAGATAGGCCAGGCCGGCCGCCAACGCCAGCACCAGCAAGGCCAGCACCGACAGCCAGGCAACCAGCACGCCCGACGAGCCTTCGGCCACCTCAATGCCCAGCACCTGTCGCGTCGCGGTGCTTGTCCCCGAAGCGGCGGACGGTTGCGCCGACACCAGGGCGATGGACACGCGGTCTTCGGTCAGGCCCGGAATGGCGTGCGTGACCAGCTTGCGTATCTGGGGCTGCAAGGCGTCCAGGTTGTAGCCGGTCTGATGCTTGATGAAGACGGCGGCGGTCGACGGCGTGGTGTTCTCGCCCACGCCGCCGCGCTCCGGCAGCACCACGTGCACGCGCGCGGCCAGCACGCCGTCCATCTGCGACAGCGTGTTGGTGAGCTCTTGCGACAGCGCATAGATATAGCGGGCGCGCTCTTCCAGCGGCGAAGACACCAGGCCTTCCTTGCGGAAGATCTGCCCCATGCCGTCGAAGCGTTCGCGCGGCAGGCCGCGGGCGCGCAGGATGTCCAGCGCGCGCGCCACTTGCTGGGCATCGACCGACACCGCGACGCCCGTCTTGGTGCTGGCCTTCTGCGCGGAAATGCCCGCATCCAGCAAGACCGACAGCACCTCGTTGGCTTCGCTTTCGTTGGCGGCGGAAAACAGTTCTACCCGGGAACCGCAGGCGGCCAACACCAGCAGCAGGCCCAGCAGCAGAAAGCGCAGCCGCGCGGCGAACACGCCGAAAGCGGCGGCCGGGCGGCGGGAAAACAGTGCAGCGTCTTGCATTAGGACATCCTGACCAGCGTATCGATGTTCTGCGTCGTGCGCGATACCGCCTTGCCCACGATTTCATAGTGGACCGAAACCTGCAGCAGCTCGGCCTGCAGCCGCATCATGTCAGCCACGGACGGCTGGGCGCCCAACGCGTCCAGGCGGCCGGAGATGCCCTGCCATTTCTCGGAATATTCGGTGGTGGTGCTGCGCAGGCTGGCCAGGATCTGGTTGCCCAGCGTTTGCGGCCCGCCATCCAGCGGCGCGGCCACCATGGTCGGCAGCGGCGAGTGCAGGCCGGCCAATGCGGGTGCGCCGGCTTCCGGCGCGTTCATGACCGCATTGAACCGTTCCATGGCCAGTTGCGCCGGCGCTGCCGCAGGGGCTGCGGGTGTCGTCAGCGCGGCCGAAAGGGCGGCGATTTCCATAGTCCCTAACTCCGTTCGGGGTGATGAGAGGTGGCGGTGCGCATATCAGGCGCCGTCCGGGGGGTGGCCGAGCAGGCCGCGCGCCAGCCGCGGGCCATCGCCCTCGCCGCGCGCGACCGACTCCAGCAGCCGTCGGCTTTCGCCGTTGCGGCCGGCCAGTTGCAGCGCGAATCCGCGCCAGGCGTCCAGCAAGGCGCGCTCGGCCGGATCGGCCACGAACGCACCTTCCAGCAGCGTCACGGCATCGGGCGCGCGGCCGGCGTTCATCCAGGTCACGGCCAAGCCGACCAGGGGGTAGGCCTGGCCGGGACGCAGGCGGCGCAAGGCGGAAAAGATGATTTCGGCGCGTGCGGCATCGCCCCGGCCGCTGGCCAGGAAGCCGACTTCGGCAAGCAGCCGGGCGTCGTCCGCCACAAGTACAAAAGCCGTCTCATCCGAGACGGCTGTTGCGGGAAGGCTGCCTGCCCTATCGTTCATGGTGTTCCCGTGTCACGGACGAGCCTCCTTTTCCGTCAATGCCAACAGCGAACGCGCCCGCTCGCCCAGGGCCGCATGGGCCGCGTCGGCCTGCGCGTATTCCGCCACCATCCGCAAGCTGGCCTGCGCGGCGGGCACATCCGCCAGCGCCAACTGGCATTCGGCGACGCGCAACACCGCTTCGGGCGTCACCGGGAACAGCGTTCCGATCAGCGAATAGATGCGGATCGCCTCGTCGTAGCGGGCCTGCATCTGCAGGCACAGCGCCAGGCCGGCCAGGTAGTGCTTGCGCGTGGGGCCGTACTGCGACAGGAAAGCGAACATCGGCAGGGCCTGCGCATACTGCCGTTGCGTCACATGGGCGTAGGCCAGCGCATAGATCACTTCAAGCTGATCGGCGGTGAACCGCTGGCTTCCCGGCAAGGCCCCAAGGCCGTCGAAAAGCTGCTCGCCGAAGGCCGAACGCTGCGAAGGGGACGAAGACATGGCGATAGGTTCCTTCAGGCTCAGACGTTACGGATCAGGCCGCGCGAGGACTCGATCTGCGACAGGGAGGCCAGTTTGTCCCGGATGTCTCTGATGACATCCATCATCTGCGGCATCATGTCATTGGCGCTTTGCGCAAAGGCCTCGCGCACTCGCGCATCGGCTTCCGATATAGCCAGGTCGTGCAACTTCGAATTGGCTTCAATCTGACTCTGGCTGTCGGCGGCCTGGGCCGCTTTCAACATCGCATCGCCATTCATCCGCCCCGCCACTGCCGATCCCATCTGGATAACGCCACTCGCGATCTGCAAGGCACCTTGCGCGATCGCCGAGGCGATCCGATCTTGCGCCGCCTGCTTTATCTTGTCGGCAGCACCCTGCAGCGCATCCGCCTGACCTTGCATCGCTTCCAAACGTGCGGCCATTGCCGCAGTGCGCTGCTCGCTGGCCAGCTTCGCGAACAGCTCCATCACCCCCTGGATGTCCGTGCCGACGAACCCCGACGAGTCGCCCAGCGCCTTGAGCATGGCTTCCATGGCGGGCGCCGACGCCGAGGCGTTTGCCGGCGACGTCAGTCCCATGGCGGCCAGTTTCTTGGTCATCTCGTCCGGCGCGCCCATCTTCTTTTGCATGAGCTGCGCGGTATCCAGTTGCGGGATCCTCGAGCCGGCCACAGGCGCCGACGCCTCGGGCAACGGATTCAGAAGCGCAGGGTTGATGCCACCGGTGCTGACGCTGATCATCTCGATACTCCTTGGCTCGGATCGGGTTCGGGATTCAGACCAGGTTGCGCGGACGCTTGGCGGCGCCGGCCGAGGCGCGCGGCTCGCTGCGCTGGCGCGCATAAGCGGATTCCTGCTCGGCGTGGCTCTGGATGGCTTGCATGTCCTGGCGGAACAGCGCTTGCGCCTCGTCTCGCTGCTCGGCCGTCATCGGCTGCGCGTCCAGCGTGGCGCGGACCTTTTCCGGGTCCAGGCCCAGGGCGCGCAACTTGTCGTCGCCTTCCTCGAGGGAACGGCGAGCGATACGGATGGCTTCATCGGCGCGGCCGATCAGGTCCTGGATATGTTGGTCTTGCGTGTCGGCCATTGCCGTTCTCCAGCGCGAAAGCGGTGTTTTCTTGGTGGTTGAGATAGACGGTTCAGCGCATGTTGCCGATGATCGACGCGCGCGAATCCTGCATCTTCTTGACGAAGTTGGTCATCACATCGAAGGCCTCGTTGCGCTTGTTCGACATGCTTTGCAGGCGCAGCATGTCCATCTGCTGGCTGTTGCCGGCAGCATCGACCTGGCCTTTGACCTTGGTGATGGCAGCGTCCACCTCGCTGCGGGTAGGCAAGCCGGTCACCGTCGCCCCGGTGACATTACCGGCGGCGTCCTTGATCGCTATCGCCGAAATGGGCGACGGGTCTTGGCCGAGTTTGAATGCCTGCTTCGCGGCGTCGGTGGCAAGCGCCTGGTTCCTGTCCGACGATTCAAGCTTGTCGGTCCCCTTGGCGTCGCTTGGAAACTGCCCCAGCAGCGCGTTCAGACTGGAAAGCAGCGTATTCAATTCGCCCATCAACGCGTTACGGTTCTGCACTTCCTGGATCTGCGTCTGCAATTGCGCGTCCAGCAACTTGGTGCGCTCGCTCTGCACCATCATGAGCGCAGTCTCGATGTCCATGCTGGCCAGGTTCATCGAGGCGATTCCGCCGACACTGGCGCTATTGATGTTCATGTTCAAGATGTTCTCCTCATCCGGGCGCTGCCCCGGCATTCAAGTTGGTGTGACCGGCGATGCAAGGTAAGTAACGGGACAGCGGCTTCGGTTCCGCGTTTTTTCGTAAATCGTGAAGGAAGTTCCAAGCGCCCTTCCCGCGCCGGACTTAACACGTCCCCTTTTCTTCACCGCATATTGGCAAGGATCTTCGACCGGCTGTCCTGCATCTTCTGGAGCAGATCGGCCAGCATGTCGGCAACGCCGTCGCGCTTTGCGGTCATGCTCTCCAAGCGCTGTGTCTCGTCCTTCAGTTGGCTGGCCAGCGCATTCAAGTCACTCTTCATCTCGGCGAGGGCCTGCGTGTTCGCGTCGATCATCTTGCTGTTGGCATCCATCTTTGCCTGCAACGCCGGGATGTCGGCGCCTTGCCCACCGCCGGGATTCGCCGCCATTTTCTCGATCTGCCCCTGCATCTGCGCATTGGCGTCCGACAAGGCCTGGTTTTCGGCAAGCTTGCCGGCCATGGCGCCATTCAGCCCAGCGACCTGCGCGTTGCAGTCCGCGACCGAGTCCATTTGCTGGCGCAGTGCTTCCCCCAGCAACTGCGCGCGCTGACTCTGAAGCATCAGCAGCGCGCTTTCCAGGTCCGGCGCCGACAGGTCCATCCCCGCCACCCCGCCGATACCCATTCCAGAAATCGTAGACATCCTTCCTCTCCTTGAAGCGTGGCGCTGCAAGCGCCTTTCCCGACGACCACCGAGGGAAAACCCGAAGTCCACAGGATTGTCCGCGGCGAATTTGCCGCGGCGACGTCGCCACCGGGTAGGTAACAAACGTCCGTCCCTTGGTTCCCAAGCCAGATAGTTGGAACTTTCCCGAGCCAACCGTTACTACCACTGACGATGCGCGGCCTATGCCCCGCAGCCTGACTTGCCCTATGAACCGTATCGACGCCGGCCTGCCCTCTTCCGCCTATTCCCTGTCTTCCTCGCATGCCGGCATCCAATACGGAGAGCAGCAGGCCGGCACGATGCTGGGCCAGACCGCCGTGCTGGCGCCGGGCGAGGTGTCGCTGGCGGACGCGGCCGAGGAAATGAGCCTGCACATGGCGGGCAAGGCCGAAGACAAGCACCATGCCCAGCGCAAGGTGCGCCGCGACAGCCCCTTGCAACAACTGGGCACCGAAGCGGTCCTGGCCTATTTGGCCGACGCGCACGACACCGAAGGTCAGCAAAAGCTCGACGGCCTTGCCCAGCAATTGCTGCAAGGCCATGCCGATCCCCGCCAAGCCGCCGGCCAGGCGTTCGGCGATCCCACGCAGCAGTATCTGGGCTTGCAGTACGCGCTGCGCCAAGGCGAGCGGCAAGGCGCGTCGGAAGCGACCCTGGAGGGCCTGCGCGATGCGTTGGCCGATATGGAGCTGGGCAGCGGCCCGCAGATCCGCGCGGGGCTGAACACCGTGAACGCCGCAGGCGGTTTCGCGTCCGACCCGCGCGGCGTGGCGGAATTCCAGCGGACCTACCGCGACGTCGTACTGGGCGAATCGTCGCTGGCCAAGACACTGGCCCTGGCGCTGGAACGCTTCGGCGGCAAAGAGATCGGGCGCGGCCTGAAGCAATTGATCCAGGCGCTAGGCCACGACCTGGCCGCGGCGCGTCCGTCGGCCAGCCCTGACCGCCTGCAGGCGCTGATACAGGACTTGTACCAACTGGGCACCGCCGCCACCGTGCTGGACGGCGCCGCGGACCTGGCGGTCAGGCTGCGCCAGGAACATGGCGCCGACGTGGCCCCCGACCGCTTGATGCAGGATCTGGTGCGCATCAGCCAGGAGAAATGGGTGTCCGAATCCCGGTTCACGACCCTCGCCTCGTCACATGGCGTCGACACCGTGGCGGGCCGGATCGCCTTCCTGGGCGGCGTGCGCGCCGTACTGAAAGACTTGCCGCTTCCGGTTTACACGGACGCCGATGCCCGGCATGGCGTCTTGAACGCGGCGCAGCACGCGCTGGATGCGGCGATCGACGAGGAATACGAATGAACGGCCTGGACGACACGCTACGCGAGTTCGGCGCCGGCATCGGCATGCCCGGACTGGCGCTCGGCGCGGGCGGCAACGTGGCGCTGGAGCTTGCATCCGGCCGCCGCGTGGCGATCGAGCCTGCGGGCGACGAGGTCCTGGTCTACGTGTCGGACCCCGCCCCTTACGACGCCACCGAACGGTTGCTGCGGGCTTGGCGGCGCGCCCACTATTCGCGGCTGGACGGACTGGCGGTGCAAGCCGCGCTGCGTGAGCAGGAAGGCGTACCCCGCTTGCTGGCGGTTGCCCGCGTGGCCGGCGCAAACGCCGACGCCCGCGCGCTGATGCAGACCGTCGACACCCTGTCGCGCTGGCTGGACGCCGCGCGCGACGACTGACTACGAGAGACAGGGAACCCACATGTCCGATATGCGCATCAGCGGCCTGGCGTTCGACCGAGGCATCGACAGCATCTCCTACGCCGGCCGCGAAGCCGGCGGCCAGCAACTGCCCGACCGCCAGGACCTGCCCCCGCCCGCGGACGGCATCCGCGCCCAACTGGCGCAATTGCTGGACAAGCCCACGACCGCCCGCTACCTGGACGACTGCCTGCGCCCGGCACCGGGCAACCGCGACCTGCTCATGCCGGGGCGGTTCCAGCAGGCGCTGCAATCGGCGCTGGATACGCTGGGCGCGGCGGCCGACCAGGCGCAGGCCGACGGCTCCGAGGACGCCCGCGCGCTGAACCGCGCCGTGCGCCTGCTGAAAGACGAAGCCGGGTTGCGCGATCTGGTCACGATGTACCGAAGCGCGCTGTATCAAGGATGAACATGCCAATTCCCCTGGCCGACGAGACCCGAGAACTGCTCGGGCTGCTGGCCTACGTCTACCTTGAGAACAACCGCCCGGAAAAGACCGTGGTGCTGCTGAAGGCGCTTCAGGCGCTCGGCCTGGCCGATGCGCGGCAACTCGCCACGCTGGCGCTGGCCCAATTGCGGGCCGGCAAACCCGACACGGCGCTGTCCACGCTGGACCAACTGGCCATGCAAGGCGGCGTCGATGCGCCCTTCCACCTGATCCGCTCGCAGACCCTGCAGGCCCTGGCGCGCGGCGATGAAGCCGCGGCCGCCATGCGTGCCTATGTCGCGCTGCGCCCCACCGCCGCCCAACCTCGAAGCGAACCGACTTGAGCCGCCCCATGCAAGTCCTCAACCGCCTCGTCGCCGCCGCCACCAGCCGCAACGACATCGTCCTGGCGGTAATGATCGTGTCGATCATCTTCATGATGATCCTGCCGCTGCCGACGGCGCTGGTCGATGTGCTGATCGGCACCAACATGACCCTGTCGGCCATCCTGCTGATGGTGGCCATGTACCTGCCGTCGCCGCTGGCGTTCTCGTCGTTCCCGTCGGTGCTGCTGGTCACCACGCTGTTCCGGCTGGGCATCTCGATCGCCACCACCCGCCTGATCCTCTTGCAGGGCGACGCGGGCCACATCATCGAGACCTTCGGCAACTTCGTCGTGGGCGGCAACCTGATCGTTGGCCTGGTGGTGTTCCTGATCCTGACCATCGTGCAGTTCGTCGTCATCACCAAGGGCGCGGAACGGGTCGCCGAAGTCGCCGCCCGCTTCTCGCTGGACGCCATGCCGGGCAAGCAGATGTCGATCGACGCCGACTTGCGCGCCGGCACCATCGACATGGACGAGGCCCGCAAGCGCCGCTCCACGGTGGAAAAGGAAAGCCAGCTCTATGGCGCCATGGACGGCGCGATGAAGTTCGTGAAAGGCGACGCCATCGCCGGGTTGATCATCGTGGCGGTGAACCTTCTGGGCGGCATCCTGATCGGCACCATGCAGCGCAACCTGACTGCCGGCGAAGCCGTCCAGGTGTATTCCATCCTGACCATCGGCGACGGCCTGATCGCGCAGATCCCGGCGCTGTTCATCGCCATCTGCGCCGGCATCATCGTCACTCGCGTGCAGACCGGCGACGCCCCCTCCAACGTGGGCAAGGACATCGGCGCCCAGGTGCTGGCCCAGCCACGCGCGCTGCTCATCGCCGCCGCCATCGCGGTCGGCATGGGGTTGATCCCCGGCATGCCCACGCTGACTTTCCTGGCACTGGCCGCCGTCGTCGGCACCATCGGTTTCGTGCTGTTGCGCGGCGGGCGGAAAGAAGAAGACTCGGAAGGCGGGGAGATCACCGGCATCCCCGGCCTGGCCGCGGACGGGCAGCGGCCCGCCGCCAAGCCGCGCACCGACGGCAGCGCGGAATTCGCGCCCACCTTGCCGCTGATGATCGACGTGGCGGCGCCCCTGCAGCGCAGCTTCAACGCCGACGAACTGAACCAGGAACTGCTGAAGATCCGCCGCGCCCTGTATTTCGACCTGGGCGTGCCGTTCCCCGGCATCCAACTGCGCTTCAACGACGCGCTGCCGGAAGACAGCTACAACATCCTGTTGTCTGAAGTGCCGGTGTCGCAAGGCAAGCTGCGCCCCGGCGCGGTGCTGGCCCGCGATACCGAACTGAACCTGCAGGCGCTGCAAGTGCCTTACGAGGCGGACAAGCGCTTCCTGCCGGACGTGCCCACCCTCTGGGTCGACGCCGCATTCGCCCCCAAGCTGGCGGCCGCCGGCATTCCCTACCTGGATCCGCACCAGGTGCTGACCTGGCATCTGGCGTTCGTGCTGAAGAAGTATTCGTCGGACTTCATCGGTATCCAGGAAACCCGCTTCCTGCTGACCGCGATGGAAGACCGCTTCCCTGATCTGGTGAAGGAAGCGCTGCGCGTGATGCCGGTGCAGAAGATCGCGGAAATCCTGCAACGGCTGGTGTCCGAAGACATCTCGGTGCGCAACCTGCGCGCGGTGCTGGAAGCGCTGATCGAGTGGGGCCAGAAGGAAAAAGATTCCGTGCTGCTGACCGAATACGTGCGCGTGTCGTTGAAGCGCCACATCAGCTACAAGTATTCCAGCGGCCAGAACATCCTGCCCGCCTACCTGCTGGCGCCGAATGTCGAAGAGACCGTGCGCGGCGCCATCCGCCAGACGTCGGCCGGCAGCTTCCTGGCGCTGGACCCGGGCGCCTCCAAGAAGCTGGTCGAGAACATCAAGCGCGCCACGGGCGACCTCACGGCCGCCGCCCAGAAGCCTGTCCTGCTGACGTCGATGGACATCCGCCGGTATCTGCGCAAGATGATCGAGCAAGACCTCTACGACCTGCCGGTGCTGAGCTATCAGGAGCTGACCCAGGAGATCAACGTGCAACCCCTGGCTCGGGTGGACATGTGACCATGGAACACGCCGGAGCCCGACCATGAGCGAAGCGCTGGAACTGCGCGTCCTGAGCGGCCTGCATCGCGATGCGCGCTGCCTGGTGGAAGACGGCTTGATGCTGGGCGCCGACCCGGCCTGCGACATCGTGCTAGCCGACGATGGCATGGGGCCGCGCGCGGCGCGCGTGCGCATCGGCACTGACGGCTGGGACTTGGCCGTAGACGATCTCCCGCCCGGCAAACCGCCGGTCACGCCTTTCAACCGTCCTGTCCCCCTGGGTCCGGTATGGATTACCGTGGCGCGCCGCAACGATCCATGGGCGAACGCGCCGGACGCCGCCAACGACGCCCAGGGCGGCGCGGCCGCCGTGGCGCACGCCGTGCAGGCGCCGCCCGCCGGTACGCCGGCGCCGTCGGCCGCGCCCGCCCACGACGAAAGCCAGGAACTGGAACGCCGCTTGCCGATGCCGCCCGCGCAACGCCGGCGCAAGCGCGATTCCTGGCCGATGGTGCTGGGGCTGGCCGCAGTGGCCTTGACCATCCTGGTCGCCATCGTGCTGGCGCTCATCCCGGAATCCACCGCCAAGCGCGCGCCCACGCCCGACCCGAGGCTGGCCGCCGCCGAAAAATCGGTCGGCCAGATCTCGGCGGTATTCGAACGCATGGGGCTGGCGTCGCGCCTGCATATTTCGTTGTCGCGCGATGGCACGGTCACCGTCTCGGGATGGGTGCGCAACGCGGCGGAGCAGGATGCCGTGGCGTCCGCGATGTCGCAGATCTGGCCCATGCCGGCGATGCGCATCAGCAACGAAGACGAGGTCGTGCGCACGGCGCGCGCGGCGCTGCGCGGCTTCAACGTCAAGTACGATCCCCAGTATCAAGGCGAAGGCAGGCTCAACGTCGCCGGCATCGCCAGCAGCGCGCGCGAGCGCGCATCGGCGATGGACGCGCTGCGTGCGCAATTGCCCGGCCTGACGGTGCTGGGCAACGACATCGTCCTGACGCAGCAGCTGAGCGACACGTTTTCCAGCCAGTTGGTGGATGCCGGACTGTCGGGCGTGCTGCTGGCGTGGAAGCCCGATCACCTGCAAGTGGAGCCCGGCGCGCTGGATGATGACCAGCAGGCGCGCCTGCAGGAACTGGTCGCCGACTTCAATAAAAGCTACCTGAATGTCGCCCGGCTCGCCGCCGCGGGCGTCGCCCCCGCCGCCGACAGCGTGCCGTTCGTGATCCGCAGCGTCGTGGGCGGCGCGCAGCCGTTCGTGGTGCTGGAAGACGGCAGCAAGCTGCTGGTCGGCGGTGTCTACCGCAAGTATCGGCTGGTTGCCGTGGAGAACACCCGCATCATTTTTGAAGGGCCGCGCACCGCCATCGTGACGCGCTGACGCGCCGATGACGCCTTACGGCCTGCCCATCCATTTTCCGACCTTTCCCAAGCGACGCATGAACAACCCTGCCGACTTGACCGAATTGGAACAACGCCTGGCCGCCCCCGGCGGCGCCGCGCTGCGCGATACGCTGGCAGCGCGTCTGGCAGTGCTGGAAGACGACGCCCGCACCCGTCTGGGCCGGGGGCTGCCGCCCGCCACATTCCAGCATTGCCAAGCCATCGCGGATGCCGCGCAAGCCGCCCGCGCCGTGCTGGCCAGCGTCCCCGATCCGACTTCCCCCGCTGGCGCCTTTGCGTCCGCGCCGTTTCCCCCTTTGAACCGCTAAGGAGACTCCCCATGGCACTGAACGGACTCACCGGCTCGTCCGGCCTGAATTTCAATAGCGTCAACAGCACCCTCTACGACAGCATCCGCTCGCAGGAAAGCAATCTGCAGACCACGCTGTCCAACATGCGCACGAACGCCGACGGTAGCGTGTCGCAGGCGGACATGCTGCAGATGCAGCAGCAGATCCAGCAATGGACGATGCTGATCGAAATTCAAAGCACGATTACCAAGCAGATCGCGGATTCGCTCAAGGGCGTGATCCAGAAGGCAAGCTGACCGGCCTGGCCGGTGTCGGCCTAGACCGACTGCATCATGAAAGCGGGGTCTCGCCGCAGCGCATCCACGTCGGGTTCGGCGCGCGCCAGGCGCTTTTCCCAAGTTTCCACCTGATTGAGCAGCGCGTCGATCGCGGCCAGCAGCGTGTCCGCGGCGCAATCCGCACGCGGCACGCCCAGCTGCAGGTGCATGCTGCCGTCGGGCGCCGCGCACGCGACGGCGCCTGCGCCCGCTTGCAGGAAATTGCTTTGCGCGGCCAGCAACGCCTGCGCTCCATCCATCTTGCCTGCGCCCACGGCGCACGACAGCAGGATCTGCGCGCGCGCGCCCTGCTCCATCAATTGCACCAGGTGCCTGCCGTCGAACGCCAATTGGCACAGCCCCGCTTCTGACGGCGCCAGAGCGGGAATGCCCAACGACCGGCCAAGGTCGGAGAGTATCCGGGCGAATTGGGGTTCTGACACGATCTTGGGTTCTGCCGGGCCCGGCGCTCCGCCGCGCGGATGGGGCCCTGTAAGCATAGGGATGAACGAGGCGCCATATTACCTACGTTTACTTCATCCCCCAAGCCCTTCCCCCACGAACGCTGGCGCCTAGAGCGGCACCACGGCACGGGCGCGACAGACCGCCGCCAACTGGTCCGAATTGCCGTCCAGTCCGCGCCACAAGCGCAACAGCCGATCCGCGCCAGTACAACGCGTATCGGCCACATAGCGGGCATAGTCCAGCCAGTGGCGCTCGTCGCCGTCCAGCCCGCCTTCGGCCACGGCCAGCACATCGCGAACCAGCGCATGCACGGCGTCGTCGTCCAGCGCGTGGCGCATCGCATCGGCCCGCATGGCGCGCAGGCGCAGCCAGCCCCATGACCGCAGCAGGTCCTCGGCCTGCGCCAGGTTGCGCATCAGGCCCAGTTGCAGCGCGGACGGCGCCATGACCGTCGTAGCCGCCACCGGACGGCCCGCGTCCTGCAGCAATTGCGCATCGGCGAACCCGGCCCCCGGCGCGCGCCCCTCGATATAGCCGACGACGCCCAGGCCCTCATACAGCGCTTCAATGCCGCCCGGCCGGCGCCAGGCATCGCGCAACGCATCCAGGTCCGGATGCGAGTCCAGGCGATACCGCCAGCGCGCATCCAGGAAATGCGCGAATTGCGAATACTCGAAGTGCCCGCCTTGCGGCGTCAGCGTGATGGCTTCGCCCGTATCGGTGCGCCGGCCGGGCCAGCCGCCAGACGCCAGAAAGCGCGTCAGCGACGGACCGCCTTGCAGGTAGACGCCCGCCGCCGACTTGTAGCCGTCTTCGACGGTCAGCGGCAGGCAACGGCTGGCGGTTTCGGGGCCGAACATCCAACGGAAATGGTCGCCCAGGTCGGCGAAGGGCCGTTCGGGCAGGCGTTGCAGAAAGTGGTCGCCGGCATAGCGGGAATGGCGAAACATCCGGTCCCAGAGCGTCATGCGGTTCTCTTTGAAGCCGGTGATGCGCCCGCACTCCAAGGGGCTGTTGGCAAACAGCGCGATGCTTGCCGGCGCCAGCCCCAGCACCACATTCAAGGCGCGGGCCGCCTCGCGGATATCAACCGACGTGCAGGGGCTGTTCTGCGCCTTGGCGTCGATGCCGGCGCGGTGCAGCCATTCGCGGTGCCCGACCAGTTCGCGATAGATCGGCCGAGGCACCTGCACGGCCGCATACCAGCCGGGGTCCAGCGTGCATGCCGGATGCTCCGACACGTTCAGCACCGCCGCGCCTTCGGCGTCCAGCGCCTGCGCCGCATCTTCCAGTTCGCGCGTGACGCGGCGAGCCAGTTCCGCCAGCCCGCCTTGCGCATGCGCCACGGGCGCGAACGCCGTCTCAAGCAGATTGAACCCGTTGTCCAGGCCGCTTTCTCCCGCGGCCACCGAAACACCCACCGCCGCCTCGCCGATGCGCGACAGCGCCGGGGCCTCGCCTCGCGCGGCTTTCAGGCCCGCCAGACGCTCAAAGTAGCCGTCCACCGGATGGCTCTCGCCCGTGTCCAGGCGGGCCACGGCCATTTCCATTTCCAGCCCCAAGGTCTGGCCGGCACGGGCATGGGCAATCGATGGGGACATGGCTTTGCGCTCTAGGAATGAAGGTCGATATGCTAGCGCACGCCGCCCATCACCACCGCGCGAAACTCCTTCATCAGCGGCGACCAGGTCGTCGCACGCCGGGTGATCAGCGCGATGCTGCGCCGCAATGGCTTGCCCAGCGCGACGGGCAGCACCGCGATGTCCATGCCTGCGCCCAGCGCGCTCTGCGGCAGCACGGCCAGAAGATCCGATTCGGCCAGCAGTGCCAGGGTGCCCCGTGAAAAATGCTGCACCTCCAGCGCGGCCACGGGCAGGTCCAACCCGGCTTCGGCATACAGCGCATCCAGCGCCTTGCGCGCGATGGATGTCGGCCGCGGCAGGATCCAGCGCTGGCCCGCCAGATCGCGCAGGGCCAGCTTGCGGCGGCCCGCCAGCGGATGCCCTCGCGCGGCCGCCACGCACAACGTGTCTTCCTTGATCAATTCCTGATGCAGCGTCGCCGGCACGTCGGCGTAGATCGGTGTTACCGCCAAGTCCAGTTTGCCGCTGGCGACCTGGTCGTTGAGATCGTCGGACAGGCCCTGCGTCAGTTGAACCCGCAGCGCCGGGCGCTGCGGCAGCAGGCGCTGCAACGCGGGCGTCACCACGCTGTCCACCGTCGCGCCGGTTGCGCCGATGCGCAGCAACCCCGCTTCGCCCACCCGCAACTCCATCGCGTGCCGCACGGCGTCGCGATATTCGGCCTGGAGCTTTTCCGCGTGCCCCTTGAAAGCAAGCCCCGCCGACGTCAGGCGCAGCCCGCGGCCGCCACGGTCCAGCAGCGCCAGGCCCGTATCGGCCTCCAGCCGCTGCAATGATTTGGACAAGGCCGGCTGGCTGACCCCGCAAGCGGCAGCGGCGCGGTCCAGATTGCCGTGCTCGACGCAGGCCAGGAAATATTCGATGTCCCGCAACGACAGATTCATAAATGACGGTTATGTGTTCAAGCACCTTTTGGAATATTACGACGCACCTGCGCTTCTAGAATGCCTGGGAACAACCCGAAGACCACCTAGGCGGCACAATGGAACACAGACCCAATATCGTATTGATCGTGGCAGACAACCTGGGATGGGGCGAGCTGGGCTGCTATGGCGGCGGCGCCCTGCGCGGCGCCCCCACGCCCCATATCGACCGCCTGGCCGCCGAAGGGCTTCTGCTGCAGAACTTCAACGTCGAAAGCGATTGCGTGCCCACGCGGTCCGCGCTGATGAGCGGCCGCCACCCCATCCGCACCGGCTGCCTGCAATCCGTGCCGCCCGGCCTGCCGCAAGGGCTGGCACGCGACGAGATCACGCTGGCGCAGCAATTGTCGGGACAGGGCTACGCCACCGCCCACTACGGCAAATGGCACCTGGGCGACGTGCCGGGCCGCTATCCCTCCGACCGCGGATTCGACGAGTGGTACGGCATCCCGCGGACCACCGACGAAAGCCAATTCACCTCATCGATCGGCTTCGACCCGTCCGTAGCCGATCTGCCCTACATCATGCAAGGCCAGGCCGGCCAGCCGTCCGAAAACGTCAAGCTCTACGATCTGGACACCCGCCGCCATATCGACGAGGAACTGGTGGACCGTTCCGTCGGCTTCATGCGTCAACACGCCGAAGCACAACGTCCTTTCTTCCTTTACCTGCCCCTGGTGCACCTGCATTTCCCCACCTTGCCGCATCCCGAGTTCGCGGGGCGCACGGGTGCCGGCGACTTCGCGGATTCCATGGTGGAGATGGACCACCGCGTCGGCCAGATCGTTCAAGCCGTCGATGACCTGGACCTGCGCGACTCCACCGTCTTTATCTTCTGCAGCGACAACGGCCCGGAATTCCGCAAACCCTACCGCGGCACCGCCGGCCCCTGGACAGGCACGTACCACACCGCCATGGAAGGCAGCCTGCGCGTGCCCTTCATCATCCGCTGGCCCGGCCACGTGCAGGCCGGCCGGGTGTCCAACGACATCGTCCACGTCACCGACCTCTACAGCACGCTGTGCCGCATCGGCGGCGCGGAGATTCCGCAAGACCGCCCCATCGACGGTGTCGACCAGACCGATTTCTTCACCGGCGCCTCCGCCGCGTCACAGCGCGAGGGCTTCCTGTTCTACATCAAGAACGACCTGCGGGCGGTCAAATGGCGCGACTGGAAGCTGCACTTCTATTGGGAGCCCGAGGTCAACGAAGGCAAGGGAAAACTGGAATCCCCCTATCTCTTCAATCTGAAGCAGGACCCCAAGGAAGAAAGCGACATCCTGATCTACAACACCTGGGTGCTCGGTCCGATCCTGAAAATGGTGCAGGCGTTCAATGCGTCCTGCGCCGCGCATCCGAATACGCCGCCGGGAAAGCCGGATCCCGCTTGAAGGCCCGGCGTTCCAACCGATAGCAGACCAGAACCATACAAGGGGAAAATATGAAGTTCGCTATCCGATTCGCCGCGCTGCTGCTTGGCGCCGCGTTGCCCGCCGTCGCCGTCCGCGCGGCCGATAAACCGCTGGACTGGCCCGCCAAGCAGATCACATGGGTGATCGGCTTCGTGCCGGGCGGCACCGCCGACGTCCTGACCCGTATCGCCGCGCAAGAGCTGGCGCGCCGCACGGGCCTGAACGTCATCGTTGAAAACCGGCCGGGCGCCGCCGGCGCCATCGCGCTGCAGCTGGTGGCCCGCAGCAAACCCGGCGACGGCTATCTGCTGACCGTGCCCGGGCCCTTGATCTATCCGTCGCCCCAACCCGAAGTCGGCCGCGAACTGGCGCCAGTGATCCTGATGGCGCAAGGGCCCATGGTGATCGTCGGCCCCGCCAAGCAGGCCAAGCCGTCGCTCCAAGCCGTGCTGGACGACGCCCGCGCCCATCCCGATGCGTGGAGCTACGGCAGTTCAGGCAACGGCACCTCGCAAAACCTGGCCGGCGAACTGTTGAACCAATATGCAGGCACCCGCATCGTGCACGTTCCCTACAAGGGCGGCGGCCAAGCCGTCGCGGACGTGGCGGGCGGCCAGATCCCGTTGGCGATCCTGGGCTCCGCGCCCGTCATGCCGCAGATCAAGGCCGGCGTCCTGAAAGCCTATGCCGTCACCACCGCCTACCGGCTGGACAGCCTGTCCGATGTGCCGACCGTGGCCGAGTCGGGCTTCAACGGATACGAGGCCAGCCAATGGTTCTCGGTGGCGGCCGGCAGCACCCTGCCCGCTGCCCAGCTGGATCAGGTGAACGCGGCCTTGCGCGGCGCGCTGGACACGCCGGAATTCCGCGCCGCGTTGGACAACGCAGGCATGGTCGCGGGCGGCGGCTCGCGCGAAGACCTGCTGCAGTTCATCCAGGCGGACAGCGCCAAATGGAAAAAGCTGCTGGACAGCGGCGCGGTCAAACTCGAGAACTGAAACGTTGACGGCCTGGAACGGCAGGGGAAGCCCCCTCCTGTTCCAGGCCGTCACGCGTCCGATGCGTCGCGCGCATCGGGTGCGTTCAGCGCGTCACGCGCCGACGGGCTTGCCGTCCTGGCGGCGCACCACCACGGTCGCCGAACGTGCGTCGCCGCCGCCCGCCCGCAGCGTGTTCCAATCCCGGTTGGGATGCTGGATGTTGATGAAGAACGTCGTCAGGTCCGGCGTATACGCAATGCCGGTAATCTCGCAACCCAGCGGCCCCACCAGGAAGCGCTTGGACTCGCCCGTCTTCTGGTCGATGTAGTACATCGAATTATTGCCGAAGATGTTGGTGACGTCGGTCCCGGTGCCGGCATCGGTCTGCACCCACAGGCGCCCCTGCGGGTCCACGCGGATGCCGTCGGGGCTGGAGAACTCGTCGCCCTTGATGTTGCCCGTGATGTTCGAAGCCGCGCCGTCGGCGGCATCCTGGCCAGCCAAGAGCAGCAGCTCCCATTCGAACGTGGTGGCAAGCGGCGAGTCGCCGCGCTCTTTCCAGCGCACGATGTGGCCGTGGCGGTTGGTCACGCGAGGATTGGCGGCGCTGGTGCGGCGGCGGCTGCTGTTGTTGGTCAGCGTGCAATAGACCGTCTTGTCCACACCCACCGTGATCCACTCGGGACGATCCATCAGCGTCGCGCCCGCCACTCGGGCAGCCGCCTTGGTGTTGATCAACACGTCGGCCTGGCTGTTGAAATCGATCAGCGTGTTGGTGGGGACGTCGGTCGGACGCACCTGCGTGTAGTTGCCCGGATCGATGGCGCCCACGATCAGGTTGTTCTTGCCCACCGTCAGTTCGACCCAGTTGCCGCTGCCGTCATCGTTGAATCGCGCCGCATACAGCGTGCCTTCGTCGAGCAGCTTGCTGTTGTTGGCGCGGTTGGCCGCGTCATAGGGCTTGCTGGGCACGAACTTGTAGATGCAGCCCGGCGTGCCGTCGTCGCCCATGTAGAACGCGACGCGGTTGTTCTCGTCGGCCATGAAGGCGGTGTTCTCGTGGTCGAACCGGCCCATCGCCGTACGCTTGACGGCCGTCGAGCCCGGGGTGCTGGGGTCGATCTCGACCACCCAGCCGTAGCCGGTTTCGGGCTGCGTGGGATCCAGGTAATTGTCGGTCGTCTCTTCGCAGGTCAGGTAGGTGCCCCACGGCGTATTGCCGCTGGCGCAGTTGTTCAGCGTGCCCACGACCGTCGCGCCCACGACCGACGCGGCCGGGCCGCCCACGTTGTAGACGGTGTTGCCGGTATAGCGCTTGTTGTAGCGGGAATCGGCCTTGACGGCCCACTTCCCATCTTTGTCGCGCGCGATTTCAACGACCGACACGCCCACGTTGGACAGACGGGTCTTCACCCCTTCGACGGTAACGTCCAGCGTGCTGTTGTCGAGGCTCTCGTGGTTCAGCACCAACAGGCCGCCCTGGTTGGGATCCACGCCTTCCAGCGCATAGAAATGCATGCCGTCATGCTGGCCGCCGGCCTGGGTCTCGGTGGCCGGGTACGACTGCGGCACGCCCAGATAACCGGCCGAACCGATCACGCACTTGTCGCCAGCCGAATACAGCACTTCGGCCACATAGCCTTCTGGAACCGTGACCGTGTCGGCCACGATCTTGTCGCCCAGCGGCTTGAACGTGACGGAATAGTCGGGGCCCGGCTCGGGCGTCGGGACAGGCGTCTCGGGCGTGGGCTGTTCGGGCGTCGGCGCCGAATCGTCGTCATCGTCGTCGCTGCTACAGCCGGCCAGTGCCGTCACGCCGAACACCGACAGGACGGACAGCCCGAAACTGTTCTTCAACAGCGTCCGGCGGGTGGGATTGGCGGCGACGATCTCGTCGAACATCTGGCCAGGAACAGTCACTTCCCCCCGGGCTTCACGGTAGGGCGCACGCAATTTGTCAGTTAGGTAGGACATCGGAGTCTCTTGGTTTGACGGAGGATCGGGCAAGCAATTTGTCAGCCGATTGAAAGTTGGCTGACGAAAGGCTGAGAGATTACGAGACCGATGTGACAGACTGGAGACGTTCTGATGAATCATTCAGCGCGGGTTGATGATCGGCCGTTACGCACGGCTCGCCTATCGTCTAATGTGCCGAGGACATCTCCGCTACCGGACCTTCCATGCCCTTTGCGCGCACGTACTTCATGAACACGCTGAGCGACGACGAACTACAGTCATTGCTCCGCAAACGCGAAGACTTCTTTCTTGAGAACGTCATTGAGAGCGATCGCACCCTGCAGCGTGTGCAGGCGATGATCGCCGCTGCCGGGCTAAGCAGCCGATTCGTGCGCGAGCCCGCCAACCCGTTCGTGAATTTGCGCCACGGCGTCATCAGCGCGATCCCGCTCATCGGCCCGCTGTGGGTGCTGGGGCTCGCCGCAATCCAGCTTGGCCGCCCAAGCGCGGATGTCACCCTCAAGCAAACGGCCGAGCAATCCGTAAGCGTGATCTTTTCGCGCAACCCCCGGGGCGCCTGATTGGCGAGTGCGCCTTACGTTGGACGCGGCCCGTTTTGCACGAGGGCAAAACAAAAAGCCCCTGACTTCTTTCGAAGTCAGGGGCTTTTTTCATTCTTGGCGGACAGAGGGGGATTCGAACCCCCGATACGCTTTTGACGTATACACGCTTTCCAGGCGTGCGCCTTCAACCGCTCGGCCACCTGTCCTAATTGCTCACGTCGAAGCGGGTCAGAAACACCACTACGAAATTTGCGAATCCGCGATTCTAGCAGAATCTTGCAGACCACCACAAGTCGACAAAGAAAAGGGGACGCACTGAGCGTCCCCTTTGCCTTGCCTCGCCTTCACGTGGAGGCTGGCGCTTCCTGCTCCCGGCACGAGCTGACCGTGCCGTCCGGCTCGGTTTCTTCCAGCCGCACCTTGAAGCCCCACAGGCGGGCCAAGTGCTTCATCACCTGCTCGGCATCATCGCCTGCCAGCGGCCGGCCGCGGCTCTTCAGATGACGCAGCACCAGCGAACGGTCGGAATCACGGTTAAAGCGCACGACCTGGATGTCCGGCACCTGGTTGTCGCGATTGTGCTGGGCGGCCAGCAGGCGGCGGATGTCGCGGTAGCCCTCGTCATTGTGGATGGCGGCCACTTCCAGTTTCGGGTTAGCCTGATGGTCCGAAATCGCGAAGAAGCGGAATTCGCGGATCAGGCGCGGCGACAGGTACTGCGAAATGAAAGATTCGTCCTTGAAGTTGCGCATGGCGAAGTCCAGCGTCTTGCCCCAATCGCCGCCGGCGATGTCCGGGAACCACTTGCGGTCCTCGGGCGTGGGCGCCTCGCAGATGCGGCGGATGTCCGACATCATGGCGAAGCCCAGCGCATACGGATTGATGCCGCCGTAGCCGCGCTCGTCGAAGCCGCGCTGGCTGACCACGTTGGTATGGCTTTGCAGGAACTCCATCATGAAACCGTCGTCCACCAAGCCTTTCTCGTGCAAGCGGTTCAGGATGGTGTAGTGCCAGAACGTGGCCCAGCCTTCGTTCATGACCTTGGTCTGCGACTGCGGATAGAAGTACTGGGCGACCTTGCGCACGATGCGCACCAGCTCCTTCTGCCACGGCGCAAGCTTGGGCGAATACTTCTCGATGAAGTAAAGCAGGTTCTCTTCGGGTTCGGGCGGGAACACCGAGGCCTCGGCGCGCGTGTCCTTGTCGGTTTCCAGGCGCGGCAGCGTGCGCCACAAATCGTTGTATTGCAGCCGGGCGTGTTCTTCGCGCTCGGCCTGGCGCGCGGCCTCGCCCTTGAACGACATGGGCGTCGGACGCTTGTAGCGGTCGACGCCGTGGTGCGACAGCGCGTGGCAGGAATCCAGCAGCGCTTCCACCGCATCGATGCCGTAGCGGTCTTCGCAAGACATCACGTACTTGCGCGCGAACACCAGGTAGTCCAGCACGCCGTCCGCGTCGGTCCACTGCCGGAACAGGTAGTTGCCCTTGAAGAACGAATTGTGCCCGTAGCAGGCATGCGCAATCACCAGCGCCTGCATCGTCATGGAATTCTCTTCCATGAGGTACGAGATGCAAGGGTTGGAGTTGATGACGATCTCGTACGCCAGCCCCTGCATGCCGCGGCGGTAGTATTGCTCGTTGCGGATGAATTCCTTGCCGTACGACCAGTGCGGATAGCCGATGGGCAGGCCTGCCGACGCATAGGCGTCCAGCATCTGTTCCGAGGTGATGACCTCGATCTGGTTCGGATAGGTGTCCAGTCCGAATTCCGCCGCGACCTTGGAGATCGCTTCGTCATAGGACTGGATCAGTTCGAACGTCCATTCGGAACCTTGGGAAATCGGCCGCGCGCCGCTGGCCGATGCCGGCTCCACGAGAGCACCCACGATGGCATTCATGCGGTTTCCTTCTTGAACAGGTCATGGAACACGGGGAAGATTTCGCCGCGGTCGCAGATGCGCCGCATGACGAAATGCGGCTCCAGCTTCTGTTCATACTCCGCCCACAGGCTGCTCTTGCGAGCCTCTTGCGAGTCGGGGATTTCTATGTAGGCGAAATAGCGTGTCGACGGCAGCAGGTGCTCCGCCAGGAAGCGCGCGCTCTTGCCGGCGTCGGCGCCGAACGAATCGCCGTCGCTGGCCTGCGCTGCATAGACGTTCCAGGCTGCCGGCGGATAGCGCTTTTCCAGGATCTCGCGCATCAGCTCCAGCGCGGACAGCACGATGGTGCCGCCGCTCTTGGGGTCGTAGAAGAACGTCTGCTCGTCCACTTCCTCAGCGTTGTCGGTGTGGCGAATGAAGACCAGATCCACGTGTTCGTACTTGCGCGACAGGAACAGATACAGCAGCGTGAAGAAGCGCTTGGCCAGGTCCTTCTTGCCTTCGTCCATGGACCCGGACACGTCCATCAGGCAGAACATGACCGCGCGCGCCATCGGAATGGCGACCGACACCCGGTTGCGGTAGCGCAGGTCCAGGTCGTCCAGGAACGGCACGCGGGCAAGGCGCTCGCGGCAGTCCTCGACGTCCTGCTCCAGCGTGCGGATCTCGGCGGCGGGCGCACCCGCCGCAAGGGCCTTGGCCAGGGCGGCCTCGGCGTCTTCAAGATCGGCGCGCGCCTTCACGTTCAGCGCCACCCGCCGCGCCAAGGACGACTTGAGCGTACGGCTGATGCTCAGCATGCTGGGCGAGCCGGTCGTGGTGTAGCCGGCGCGCTGCCATTTCTTCTGGCTGACTTCGCCCAACTGGTTGCGCGCCAGGTGCGGCAGTTCCAGATCCTCGAAGAACAGGTTCAGGAATTCGGCCCGCGACAGGCTGAAGGTGAATTGGTCTACCGATTCGCCTTCGCCGGGTTCGGACCCGCCCTCGCCTTGCCCGCCCTGCGGCCGGTCGATGGTGTCGCCCTTGGCGAATTCACGATTGCCAGGGTGCACCATCTCGCGGTCGCCGCCCGATCCGTGCCGGAACGTCGGCTCGGAAATATCCCGGGCGGGCAGGTTGATCTCTCCGCCTTGATCCATATCCTGAATCGAGCGGTCACGGATCATCCCGTGAACCGCCTTGCGGATCTGGTCCTTGTAGCGCCGCAAGAAGCGCTCACGGTTGACGGCGCTTTTATTGCGCCCGTTAAGACGGCGATCGATCAGTGAATTCATGATTCACCTCGCTCAGGAAGACTTCCTCACACGGAGATACCATTCGCACAGCAGACGGACTTGCTTTTCCGTGTACCCCTTTTCAACCATGCGATCCACGAAACTCTGGTGCTTCGACTTGTCCTCGGCCGAGGCCTTGGCGTTGAACGAAATCACCGGCAGCAGATCTTCCGTGTTCGAGAACATCTTCTTCTCGATCACTTCGCGCAGCTTTTCATAGCTGGTCCACGTCGGGTTGCGGCCATTGTTGTTGGCGCGCGCCCGCAGCACGAAGTTCACGATCTCGTTGCGGAAGTCCTTCGGGTTGGCAATACCCGCCGGCTTTTCGATCTTCTCCAGTTCGTCGTTCAAGGCGCTGCGGTCGAAGCTCTCGCCGGTTTCAGGATCGCGGAATTCCTCGTCCTGGATCCAGCAGTCGGCAAACGTCACGTAGCGGTCGAAGATGTTCTGGCCATACTCGGAGTACGACTCCAGGTATGCGGTCTGGATTTCCTTGCCGATGAACTCCGCATAACGCGGCGCCAGGAAGCCCTTGATGAACTCCAGGTAGCGCCGGCGGATTTCCTCGGGATAGTCCTCGCGGCCGATCCGTTGCTCAAGCACATACATCAGGTGCACCGGGTTGGCCGCCACTTCCGTCTGGTCGTAGTTGAAGACGCTGGACAGGATCTTGTACGCGAAACGCGTGGACACCCCGTTCATGCCTTCGTCCGTGCCGGCGTAGTCCTTGTATTCCTGCAAGGCCTTGGCCTTCGGGTCCACGTCCTTCAGGCTTTCACCGTCATAGACGCGCAGCTTCGAATAGATGCTGGAGTTCTCGGGTTCCTTCAGACGGGTCAGCACCGAGAACTGCGCCATCATGTCCAGTGTTCCCGGCGCGCACGGGGCGGCCGACAGCGAGCTGTGATGCAGCAACTTTTCGTAGATGCGGACTTCTTCGGACACCTGCAGGCAGTAAGGCACCTTGACAATATAGATACGGTCAAGGAACGCCTCGTTGTGCTTGTTGTTGCGGAAGGTCTGCCATTCGGACTCGTTCGAGTGGGCCAGGATCGCGCCGTTGAACGGAATCGCGGAAAAGCCCTCCGTGCCCTTGAAGTTGCCTTCCTGGGTCGCCGTCAACAGCGGGTGCAACATCTTGATCGGGGCCTTGAACATTTCCACGAACTCAAGCAGCCCCTGGTTGGCCAGGCACAGCCCGCCGGAGTAGCTGTAGGCGTCCGGATCGTCCTGCGAATGGCGGTCCAGCTTGCGGATGTCCACCTTGCCGACCAGCGACGAAATGTCCTGGTTGTTCTCGTCGCCCGGCTCGGTCTTGGCGATGGCGACCTGGCGCAGCACCGACGGATTCAGGCGCACGACACGGAACTGCGAAATGTCGCCGTCGAATTCCTTCAAGCGCTTGACCGCCCAGGGCGACATGATGCCGCTCAGGTAGCGCCGCGGAATGCCGTATTCCTTTTCAAGCGTGTCACCGAAGCGTTCCGGATGGAACAGGCCCAACGGCGTTTCATTAACGGGCGAACCCTTCAAGGCATAGATGGGATAGCTTTCCATCAAGGCCTTGAGCCGTTCCGCGATGGACGACTTGCCGCCGCCCACCGGTCCCAGCAGATAAAGGATTTGCTTGCGCTCTTCCAGCCCCTGAGCGGCGTGCTTGAAGAACGCGACGATCTGTCCGATCACGTCCTCCATGCCGTAGAACTCCTGGAACGCAGGGTAGCGCCGGATGGTCCGGTTGGAAAACAAACGGGAAAGACGTGGGTCGTTGCGCGTATCCACGATTTCGGGTTCGCCGATCGCCGCCAGCATGCGCTCAGCGGGGCTGGCGTACGCCATGGGATCGCGTTTAGCGAGGTTCAGATACTCCTCAAGCGAGAGTTCTGATTCCTGCTCTTTTGCATACTGCGACTTGAAGCCTTCGACGATGTTTTGCACAGAAACCTCCGACAACACGCGAAAAATTCAGCACGTCCCTACGTGTCCCCATTGTGCCTCAGTGCCTGCGCTTTACTAGACAAACCAGCGATAAGCATTGTCGGCCTGGTGTTATGTTGCTTTCGCCACACATCAACCATGAAGCACGATCGGGGCCCTTTCCAGTTAGGCTGCATCCCGCGGATACAAGTTCCGTCAGGGAATGCAACTTACGTGAATAAGTTATCTCGCACGCCTTCAGCATATTGCTATGGCCGGCACGCATGATGCGGCCGCACATGAAATGGTCAGCAATCATTTGAAGGGATGAGCGATATCCCGGTGGATTCTTATGATTCGGGCGTAAACCCGATGCGCCCGCTATGCGATGGCAGCGGACGGTCTGAACAGCGCCTTGGCGTCCTTGTTCAGCAGCGCGCCGGTTCGGTCGTGAAAAGCGCCGATATCGCGGCACGGGAATCCGTGGTGACGAGGGCGTGTAGCACTGTGCGGTGAAGGCCGTTAGCACGTAGCGCCAAGTCATGTGCCTATGCTAAAGCCAATTGACTGTTTTGTGGCAATTCATTTGACGCATCGCCCAAAATAGTGATGAGGGTTTTCGCCATGAAAAACCGCATGCGCGAATCGCTCGCAAACTTGATGCGATCCCTGTGCCGCATGTGGGCGCGGAGTCGCTACGAAAGGCATTTCGCGCGGTTTCAATCGCACAATTGGCAGCCGCGCATGACGAGTGCTAGTACCCATGGCGCGAACACGGATACTTCCTGCAAGGGTTGCCGCGGGCAAAAAACCAAGACGCGCCGTCAACGATAGAATCACGCATCTGAACGCGCTCCGCGTTTTTTCGAACACGCGATTTTTCCGGCACTGCGTCATGTTGCTCCGCTTGCGGCAAGTTTTTTGCCTGACCCTGAACCGTGCGTCACCGGCGGGTCAACGCGGAGCCGCCGCGTGTTTCGCGGCCTTGCTGCTGATGTTGAGCGCTTGCGGAAAACCCGAACCGGCTTTGCCCAACGACGCCTATGTGTGGCAGCGCCGGTGGACACCGCCCGTGCTGGAAGCCTTGTCCGCCGGCGCGGACGCCGTGCGGGCATGGCGCGTGCTGGTCGCCGAAATCGGCGCGGACGGCCGATGGATCAACACCGCGCCCGACGTGGCCGCGCTGACCGCGGCCCGGCGCCCGGTCGTCATGGTGTGGCGGATGGATGGCCGCGTCGACACGCTGGACGCGCAGGCCACATCCGCGCGCATCGCAGCGGCCAGCCAAGCCTGGCGCAATGCAGGCATCACGCTGGCTGGCGTTGAAATCGATTACGACTGCGCCACGTCGAAGCTGCCCGCCTACCGCCATTTCCTGGCCGCGTTGAAAAGCCGCCTGGGCCCGGACAGCGCTTTGTCGATCACCGCCCTGCCCACCTGGCTGAACAGTCCCGAGCTTGACGCGTTGCTCAAGGTGCCCGACGAAGCCGTGTTGCAGGTGCATGCGGTGATGAACCCCACGCAAGGCCTGTTCGACGCCAATCGCGCGCAAACGTGGCTGGATGCCTTTGCGGACCGCACGCAAAAGCCATGGCGCGTGGCGTTGCCCGCCTATGGCAGCCGGGTGGCCTGGGATGACGCCGGGAACGTCGCCGCCATCGAAAGCGAGCGGCCCGCGCTGCAGCCGGGCGGCCGCGCCAGCGAGCTTGTTGTCGCCCCCGCCGCCATGGCGGCCTTTGTCGACCGGATCCACCAGTCCCGGCCGCGCGGCCTGGCCGGCATCGTCTGGTTCCGGCTGCCCACCGCACGCGACGAGCGCGCCTGGAGCCTGCCGACCTGGCGCGCGGTGTTGATGCGGCAACCGCTGCAACCGGCGCTGCATGTCACCGCGCGCGCGGTCGCCGACGGCGGCACGCAGGATCTGGTGCTGTCCAACGCCGGCAACGCCGATGGCGCGCTGCCGTTCATCATTCGCTGGAACGGCGTCTGCCGCGGCGCGGACGGCATCAACGGCTATACCCTGGAACGCGACGGCGAAGGACGCTACCTGCGACGCGCGCAAGACGGCTTGCTGCACGCCGGCAGCCAACGCCATATCGGCTGGATACGCTGTGAAACCCCACCCACGACCTTCCATGTACAACCGTAGAACGATCATCCGGCTGACGTTGCTGGCCTGCGCCGTCGGCGCAGGCATTGCCGTGGCCTGCGGCCCGGACTTCCCGGCGCAGTTGCTCGACGACCGCGCCGGCACCCTGAAGAGCACGCCCGCGAACGCCTTCACCTTCGAGGCCTCGCGGCTGATTGCGCCGGCCGACGCGCTGCGGGCCGAGGAATCCGCTGCGCTGCCCGACGGCAGCGACCGGCAAGACACCATTCCCGAAGACTACGATCCCGCGCTCAACCCCGCGCAACGTGCCGCAGCGCGCGCGATGCGGACGCTGCCGGACGGAGACCAGGCGTATGCGGCAGGCGGCGCCCTGCCCGAAGCCGCGCGGCTTTACACCGCCGCGGCCGTCGACATCCGGTCCGCCGCGCAAGCCCATTCCGATGCGGCGCTGCTGCGGGCCCGTGCGCGCTTGCTGGACATTCTGGCGCTGCCGGAACGCGTCGCGGCGGCACGCAGCGTCTGGGCCGCTTATATGTTGGCTGAAATCGGGCCGACTGAAGTCGGGGCCACCGGACTCGGGCAGAACGAAACCGGGGACGCGGCAGGCATGGCCACGGGCGACGCATCCGCCGCCTATGCCCGCGTCCGCCGATTGGCGCAAGCCGGCGCGCCGGATCCTTTGGGCTTGGCGGTCGCCAGCTATGGGCAAGAAGCCCTGCTGCTGCTGAACGGTTCCCACGGGTCTTGCACCGCCCAAGACTTCCTGGCCGCGACGGCCTGCCCCGACGCCATCCCCGCCCCCGCGCTGAAACAGGCGATCCGCCTGTACGCCGAACAGGCGGCGCGCGGTTCGCGCAGCGGCCAGTCGTCCTTGAGGCTGATCGCGGATTGGGCGTTGGGCGCACCTGCGCGCGCCAGTCGCCTGATCGACGATCCCGTCGCGCAGCGGCTGCTGGTGGCCTACGCGCTGGCAAGAGTGGGCGATATCGTGGACGGCAACCCGGAAAGCGCGTTCGACATGTTCGCCACGTTCGATCTGAACGGACAACGCGGCTATGCCGATGCCGGGGCGGGCGTGCGCAACGTCACGCCCAATCCGGCGCTGCAAGCGTTGGCGACGGCGCTGGCCGGACAGGACGTAAGCCGCATCCAGGATGCGGACCGGGTCGCCGCCCTGGCTTACCGCGTCGGCCGCTACGACCTGGCGCAAGGCCTGGCCGGCCGGCTGGACACGCCGCTTGCCTGGTGGGTGCGCGCCAAACTCGCGATCCGCCAGGGCGACATGACGGCTGCGGCGCAGGCGTATGCGCACGCCGCCCGCGCCTTCCCGACGACGGCGTCCACGGGCCTGGAACGCTCCAGCATGGCCCGGCTGAAGGCCGAGCAAGGCGTGCTGGCGCTGTCCCGCGGTCAATATGTGGAAGCACTGGACATGCTGCTGCACGCGTCCCTTCCCGTTTCGGACGACGCCGTGCAGGATGAAGGCTGGCCCATTTCCCCGTACTGGAACGACGCGGCCTATGTGGCCGAACGCGTCTTGACGGCGGACGAACTGAAGGCCTACGTGGACCAGCAGGTGCCGGCATCCGCCGTGCTGCCTGCGCCGGCCGGCTTTGCGCAGTTCGACTATCAGCCCTTCTACGACTGGATGGTGAAGCATCCGATCCCCGATGGCGACCGCCTGCGTGCCCTGTTGGCCCGCCGCCTGATGCGCGAAGGCCGCATGGACCAGGCCTTGGCCTACTTCCCGCAAGACGACGACGCCCGCTTCGCCACCATGGCGTATGACGACGGTTCATGGCGCGTCGCGCCATCCAGCAGCCATCGACATGCCGTCGAATACACGGCGGCCCTGCAACAGGCTGGCAGCGCCTGGGGCCGCACGGCGCGCGCGGAAGCCTGGTTCAAGGCCGCGCAATTGGCCCGCCGCAACGGCCTGGAAATCATGGGCTACGAGCAAGACCCCGACTTTGCGGTGTATGACGGCAATTACACCTATGGCGCGGGCCGCAGCCCGGCGCCCTGGCGCCAGGACGCCGACGGCAACGACCCGCCGCAGGACACGTCGGCGCAGCGCGCCGACGCCGCCCTCCCGGGCCCGTTTGTCATGCCGGAAGAACGCTTGCGCTTCGCCGCCAGCGAGGCCAGGCCCTATTCGCGCTTCCATTATCGACAGGTCGCGACCGACCACACGCTGCAATCGGCCGCGTTGCTGCCAAACCGATCGCAGGCGTTCGCGGCCGTGCTGTGCCAAGGCACCCGCTACATCATCGACGATTCGCCCGAACGGGCCCAGGCGGTATATCAGCGCTACGTGGAGCACGGCGCCCAGGTGCCCTTCAGCGCCACGTTCGGGCGCGAATGCCCGCCGCCCGACTTCCAGGCAGCGGCCTGGTTCCATTACACGCAGGCCTGGAAAGCAGGGGAGCGCTTGCGCCGCGACCATGGCGGCCTGCTGTGGGCAGCGGGGCTGTTGATGCTGTTCGCAGGCGGCGCGTGCGTCTTCGCATGGCGCCGTGGCGCGGCACCGCGCCGCCCAAAGGCGCAGGGGCGGATTTCGGAACGGAGGCTCAGGAACGAGCAGGCTTAACCGCGGCAGACTCGAAAGCGGACGGGCTCAGGCCTGGGCGGGCAAAGCCACGCGCTGCGACAATTGCCGCCAGGGGCCGGGCATCCTGGCGCGCAAGCGCATGTCAACGCCCAGCCGCGTGGCCTCGATGAATTCGTAGCGCTGGGCGGCATCCAGGTGCTCAAGCATGGGCAGGCGCACCATGCCCGCCGCATCGCCCAGCAGCACCGGCGCCAGATACAGCAGCAGTTCGTCCACGCAGCCCGCGGCGACCAGCGCGCCTGACAAGCCCGCCCCCGCCTCGATGTGGACTTCATTGAACTGTTCCTGGGCAAACCAGTGCATCATGGCCGGCAGGTCGACGCGGTCCGGCGCCTGCCCGGGCAGCACCACGACGCGCGCATGCTTGTCCGCCAGGCGTGCGGCCTTCGCCGCATCTTCACGGGCGGTAAAGACGATCACTTCCGCGCCATCGAACAAACGGGCGTCCTCCGGGATGTCGAAACGGCCGTCCACCACCGCCTTGCGCGGCTGGCGCGGCGAATCCACGCCACGCACATTGAGTTGCGGATTGTCCTTCAGCACAGTGCCCATGCCGGTCAGCACCACGCAGCTGCGCGCGCGCCAATGGTGGCCGTCGGCACGCGCCTCTGGGCCAGTGATCCATTGCGACATACCGTTATGCAGCGCGCTGCGGCCGTCCAGCGACGCCGCCATCTTCATCCACGCCCAGGGCAGCCCCCGGCTCATCCGCGAGATGAACCCCGCATTGATCGCCAGCGCTTCCTCGGCGCAGACGCCGGTCACGACCTGGATGCCGGCCGCGCGCAGGCGCGCCAGGCCCTGCCCGTTGACCAGCGGATTAGGGTCGCCGATGGCCACGACTACCCGCGCCGGCTTTGCGGCCAGGACGGCGTCCACGCAAGGCGGCGTGCGGCCGAAATG
Organism: Achromobacter sp. Bel; assembly: GCF_012928505.1. Taxonomy (GTDB): domain Bacteria; phylum Pseudomonadota; class Gammaproteobacteria; order Burkholderiales; family Burkholderiaceae_B; genus Achromobacter. The sequence goes on from NZ_JABBJN010000022.1 coordinate 30,108, forward strand.
GCTGCAGGGCTCCAGCGTGACGTACATCGTCGCGCCTTCCACGGGCTCGTGCCGCGCCTGGGCGTCGCGCAGCGCACGGATTTCGGCGTGCGGGCCGCCGGGCGGCTGGGTCGCGCCCTCGCCCAGCACGCGCCCGTCGCGCACGATGACGCATCCGACCCTTGGGTTGGGCGCGGTCGTGAACAGCACGCTCTCGGCCAGCGCCAGGGCGCGTCGCATCCAGAAGATATCGTCGGGGTGGCTTACGGTCATCATGGCAGGAATTGTATGTCCGGCGGCGCGCCGCCGGGCGCAACCCGGCTCTGCCGGGAGGGGTATGCTCTTTGCATGTCCGTTTTGGGCTGTTCGGCGTCTTTCGACGATCTCGCGCCAGGCTGGAATCCGCTTCAGAATAGCGCCATACCCCTTGAAATCCTTGGCCTGGAGCCCGGAACATGAAACAAGCACTGATCGTCATCGACGTACAAGAGTCCTTCCGGCACCGTCCGTTTTGGGATGAAACCGAGTATCCGGCGTTCCTGGCGCAGATCCAGGGCCTTGTCGATTCGGCGTCCGCCCAGGGCATTCCCGTCCTGCAGGTGTTCCACATCAGCAAGTCCGTCGACCCTGCCAACCCGTTCTCACTGGCCTCCGGCCACGTCAAGACGCTGGAGGAATTGCGCATCGCGCCCACCGCCGTCTTCCACAAGACCGTGCATTCCTCGCTGTACGCCGAGAGCGCGGATGGCCGCTCGCTGCATGACTGGCTGTGGGAAAACGGCATCGAAGGCATCATCGTCAGCGGCATCCGAACCGAGCAATGCTGCGAGACGACGTCGCGCCATGCCAGCGACGCGGGCTTCAAAGTCGTCTTCCCGACCGACGCGACGCTGACGTTCGCCATGCAAAGCCCGTCCGGCAAGCACTACACGCCGGCCGAGATCCGCGACCACACCGAACTGGTGCTGCAAGGCCGCTTCGCCCGCGTCACCCGCGCCGCCGACGCGCTGGCGGCCTGAGCCGAATAAGGAAGGCGCCATGATCCCCGTGTACTTCGTGCTGTCGCGGGGCATCGTCCTGCTGGACCTGGCGGGTCCGGCAGAAGCCTTCCGCGTGGCCAACAAGCTGTGTCCCGGCACGTTCGAGCAGCACTTCTGCGGCCCGTCCCAGGCCGTGGAAAGCGGGATCCCCGGACTGCACCTGGCCCATATCCAGCCACTGCCGGCCACGTTGCCCGCTCATGCGCTTGTCATCATTTCCGGGGTGGTGGGCCAGCCCACCCGGCTGGAAGGCCCGGACGCCCATGCCATCGTCGACTGGCTGGCCGTCCGCCATCCGGCAGACGCCTTCACGCTGATGACCGTGTGCGCTGGCGCGCTGTTCGCCGCCGCGGCCGGACTGACCCGGCAACGCGAGTGCACCACGCACCACTCCTGCCTGGCGCAATTGGCGGACCTCGACCCGACCGCGCGCGTGCACGACAACCGGATCTTCGTCGAAGATGGCAACCTGGTCAGCAGCGCCGGCATCACGGCGGGCATCGACCTGGCGCTGCACATGGTGTCGCGCCACTGCGGGCCGCGCATCGCCAGCGAGGTGGCGCGCGACATGGTCGTCTACCAGCGCCGGGCCGGCACGGACTCCACGCTGTCGCCCTGGCTGGAGCATCGCAGCCATATGCATCCGGGCGTGCACCGCGTGCAGGACGCCGTCGTGCGCAACCCCGCCGCGCCTTGGTCCGCGCAGTCCCTGGCGGACCAGGCGCACACCAGCGCGCGCCACCTGACGCGCCTGTTCCGGGAACATGCGGGCTGCACGCCCATGGACTACCTGTATCAGATTCGGGTCGCGCTGGCGCGCGACCTGCTGCGCGAAACCCGGCTGGACCTGGAGCGCGTGGCGGAAAAATCCGGGTTCGGCTCCGCACAGCACATGCGCCGCGTCTGGCGCAAGTTCCAGCCGCAAACGCCCAGCCTGGCGCGATCCTCGCCCATGCAATGACGGCGCCGAAGCGCCGCCGTCTTTCCTGCCAAGCCGAGTCCAGCCGGCGCTATTCCTTGCGCAGCTTGCCGGGCAGCAGGGGCCCCTGCATCTCCCGGATGGCTTCGACGAATTCACCGATATCCTCGAAGCTCTTGTAGACGGACGCAAAGCGCACGTAGGCCACCTTGTCCAGCTTGCGCAGCTCGGTCATGACCAGTTCGCCGATATGTTCGCTGGGCACTTCCCGCAGTCCGCTAGCCAGCAGCTGTTCTTCGATGCGCGCCACGGCGGCATCCACGTCCTCGGTGCTGACGGGCCGCTTGCGCAGCGCCAGGCTCAGGCTTGCCCGCAACTTGGCGGGATCGTACTCGCTGCGGCTGCCGTTGCGCTTCACCACGGAAGGCAAGGCAAGCTCCACCCGCTCATAGGTGGTGAACCGCTTGTCACAGGACAGGCAGCGGCGGCGGCGGCGGATGGCGTCGCCCTCTTCCGAGACCCGGCTGTCGACGACCTGTGTTTCGGCATTGCCGCAAAATGGACACCGCATGTGTGTTCCCTAAAGGCACGGATAGCAATAATTGAGCATATTGTAACGATGCGCCCCTTGTGAGGCGCCAATACGGCTAATTCGTCCCCGATATCATGGACAGGCCCGGTCGAGGATAGCGCCTGCCGCCCGGAAAGCAAAGGGACGGCGCCTTGCGGGGCCGTCCCTTTGGTCTGGCCCCAACGGCGGATAGCCTCGGGGCCCGGGAGATGCTGCGTTACTTCTTGCCGTAGACCGGCAGGCGCGACGTCAGTTCGTTGACGCGGGTGCGCACGGCGGCGATGTTGGCTTCGTCACGCGGATTGTCCAGCACGTCGGCGATCAGGTTGGCGGTCAGCTCGGCGTCGGCTTCCGTGAAACCGCGGGTGGTCATGGCCGGCGTGCCCAGGCGGATGCCGCTGGTCACGAAAGGCTTTTCCGGGTCGTTCGGGATGGCGTTCTTGTTGACCGTGATGTGGGCCTGGCCCAGCACGGCTTCCGCTTCCTTGCCCGTGATGCCCTTGGCGCGCAGGTCCACCAGCATGACATGGCTTTCGGTGCGACCGGACACGATGCGCAGGCCACGCTTGACCAGCGTGTCGGCCAGCACCTTCGCGTTCTTGACCACTTGCTGCGCGTAGTCCTTGAAGCCGGGTTCCAGCGCTTCCTTGAACGCCACGGCCTTGCCGGCGATGACGTGCATCAGCGGACCGCCCTGGATGCCGGGGAAGATCGCCGAGTTGATGATCTTCTCGTGTTCGGCCTTCATCATGATGACGCCGCCGCGCGGACCGCGCAGCGACTTGTGCGTCGTCGACGTGACGAAGTCGGCGTGCGGGACCGGGTTGGGGTAGGCGCCGCCGGCGACCAGGCCTGCGTAGTGGGCGATGTCGACCATGAACAGCGCGCCGTTTTCACGGGCGATGCGGGCCATGCGCTCGAAATCGATGTGCAGGGCGTAGGCCGAAGCCCCCGCGACGATCAGCTTGGGCTTGTGTTCGCGGGCCAGTTGCTCGACTTGCGCGTAGTTCAGGACTTCGTTTTCGTCCAGGCCGTACGAGATGAAGTTGTACAGCTTGCCCGATGCGTTGACCGACGCGCCGTGCGTCAGGTGGCCGCCTTCGGCCAGGCTCATGCCCAGCACGGTGTCGCCCGGCTTCAGCACGGCCATGTACACGCCCTGGTTGGCCTGCGAACCCGAGTTGGGCTGCACGTTGGCGGCTTCTGCGCCGAAAATCTGCTTCAGGCGGTCGATGGCCAGTTGCTCGACCACGTCCACGTACTCGCAACCGCCGTAGTAGCGCTTGCCCGGATAGCCTTCGGCGTACTTGTTCGTGAGCTGCGTGCCCTGGGCTTCCATGACGGCCGGGCTGGCGTAGTTCTCCGAAGCGATCAGCTCGATGTGCTGCTCTTGGCGAACGTCTTCCTTCTGGATGGCGGCCCAAACGTCCGGGTCAGCCTTGGACAAGGTGAGGTTGCGGTCAAACATGACGGGGGATTCCTGAGGCGGTAAGAGAGGAGAAAGCCGTGTCGGGTGGGTAAACCCGAAGAATGCTGAATAGTTTACCGCGTCAGGCGGATTCAATTGCCGCCAACATGCGGGCAAGCGGCGCAAAATACCGGCGACGGGCACGAAAACCACGCTAACACGTTGGGCCGGGAAACCGCTCTCAACCCGACTTGAGAAACTTTCATGCAAAGCACCACCCTCACAACCTACTAAATAGTAGCTTCTGCCAGCATCATCAGTCCGGGACCTGGCGCTGCTGCGCCTGAAGCGTTCGACCGCATGACAGACGGCGGGTGAGGAACGCAAAAAAAGGGCCGCGGCCCCTTTTCATGATGCAGGAGTCACCACTGACAGCGTCACCGACTTGCCCGTCCGACCCAGCATTTCCACCAGCGCATCGATTGTGAATTTGGCAATTTTCTTGTTCACCACATCTGACACACGTGGCCGTGAAACCATCAGGATCCTTGCGGCATCCGACTGCTTCAGATGATGCAGAGCGATCCATGACGCCAATTCGCTCATGAGCTGCTCTTTGAGGAATTTGGCGTCATCGATCTGTTTCGCTGAAATGGCTTGCAAACGCCTGGCTTCGGCGGGCGCAAAGCCCAATTCCAGGAATAGGTTTTCGCCAAACGGGGTCACATGCCGAACTTGGGTGTCGATCGTCATTTGCCGCTACTCCTTGTGTTGATGACCGCCCGATATCGGGCGCTGACGATGTTGCGGTCCCGCTGACTCGTCGCACGCGTCGTCTTCTGAAATGCGTGCAGGACATAAAGCGCCTCGTCGAACTTAGCGACATACATCACTCGAAACGAACCCGCCCGCTCCCAGATGCGGAGTTCGCGAACGCCGCTACCCAGGTTATCTAGCGACTTCCAATCATCTGGCTCAAGGCCAGCCTGAATCTTGCCGAGTTGGAATCCGGCCTGCCGCCGACTCTCATCGGGAAATCTCAACAAGTCCGCATACGCAGAACCGATCCAGCGGATATCCTTTCCCAACGTCACTATCATCCATGCGTATAAAATTTTATACCAAAATGGAACGAAGCACAGCCGCCGTCCAGGCGACAGCTCGACTCTCCAAATGGCGCTAGTCCTATTCCAGCAAATCGCGGCGCTCTGCGCTCGATTCGGCCGCGAATCGCGGACCAATGGCAATGCGGCTTACCGCAGATCTTGAAGGGGCCGCCCTGCACGGCCGAAAAAAAGGGCCGCAAATTTCGCGGCCCTTCTATGCGGCGTCAGCGGCCGGCGCTACGCCTCGGTCGCCCCGATCTGCTTGGGCGCCAGTTTGGGATTGAGCGTGTAGGTGCCCGTCACCGAAGCCTGGGCCAGCACGTGCTTCTGCATGGCGCGCAGCGCGTCCTCGCCGGTGAAGGAGCCGTTCAGGTTCAGGCTGTGCACGTCCAGCGCATATAGCGTGAAGACGTAGCGGTGCACGATCGAATCGTTCCAGGGCGGGCACGGGCCGTCATAGCCGAAATAGTCGCCGCTCATGTCGTGGTCGTTGGCGAACCACGAGGAATACGAGTTGATGCCCTGGCGTGCGTCCATGGGCGCCAAGGGGCCGCCCTTGCCGCGCGGCGTGATGCCGTTGGAGAAGGCCCCTTCGTCGATTTCGCGCATGTCGGCGGCCAGGTCCACCAGCACCCAGTGGAAGAAATCCACGCGGGGCAGGTCGGCCGGAACTTCGCGGCCTTCCTGGTTGACGTCGTCAGGCCGCGACGGCACGTCCGGGTCATGGCAGATCAACGCAAACGACTGCGTTCCCGGCGGGACGTCGTCCCACGAAAACTGCGGGTTGTAGTTGTCTGCCAGCGCGACGTGCGATTGCGCATCGATCTTGCCGAAGGCGTAGCGTTCGGGAATCGACTCGTGATCGGAAAAAGACAAACTCGAAAGTTCCATGTCGTGCTCCTTGAAGTGCCGCAAAGGCGTCCCGCCCCTGCCTGTACCCTCAGCGTATCAAAACTTCGCAATTATGGGTTCAAGTTAACACGCGCGAACTTGCGCTTGCCCACCTGGACGACGTAAGTCCCGGCCGGCAATTGCAACGATTTATCTTCAACCCGATCGCCGTTGACCCGCACGCCACCCTGCTCCACATTGCGCTGCGCCTCGGACCCCGATGCGACCAGACCCGCTTCGCGCAGCAGCTTCAGGATGCCCACGGGCGCGCCGCCGATATTGACCTCCGGCATATCTTCCGGAATGGCGCCGTCGCGAAAGCGCGCTTCAAAGGACGCCAGCGCTTCGTCGGCCGCGCGCGCGGAATGGAAGCGCGTGATGATTTCCTGAGCCAGCATGACTTTGGCATCGCGCGGGTTGCGCCCGCCATCCGTCTCTTGCTTGAGGGCGGCGATGTCTTCCAGCGAACGGAACGACAGCAGTTCGAAGTAGCGCCACATCAGCGTGTCCGAAATCGACATGAGCTTGCCGAACATCGAATCGGGCGACTCTGAAATGCCGATGTAGTTGCCCTTCGACTTGGACATCTTCTCTACGCCGTCCGTGCCCACCAGCAGCGGCATCGTCAGGATGCACTGGGGCTCTTGGCCATATTCCTTTTGCAGCTCGCGCCCAACCAGCAGGTTGAACTTCTGATCGGTGCCCCCCAGCTCCAGATCGGACTTCAGCGCCACCGAGTCATAGCCCTGCATCAGCGGATACAGGAATTCGTGCACCGAAATCGGGATACCGCCCTTGAAGCGCTTGGTGAAGTCTTCGCGTTCCATCATGCGGGCGACCGTGTAGCGCGACGCCAGCTGGATCATGCCGCGGGCGCCCAGCGGATCGCACCACTCGGAGTTGTAACGGATCTCGGTGCGGGCCGGATCCAGCACCAGGCTGGCCTGCGCGTAGTAGGTCTTGGCGTTGGACTCGATCTGCTCGCGCGTCAGCGGCGGGCGGGTGCTGTTGCGGCCGCTGGGATCGCCGATGGTCGAGGTGAAATCGCCGATCAGGAAGATGACGTTATGGCCCAGGTCCTGCAACTGGCGCATCTTGTTCAGCACCACGGTGTGGCCCAGATGGATGTCCGGCGCAGTGGGGTCCAGCCCCAGCTTGATGCGCAGGGGCACGCCGGTCGCGCGGCTCTTGGCCAGCTTGCGGGCGAACTCGGACTCGACCAACAGCTCGTCGCAGCCGCGCTTGGCTATACGCAGATCGGCTTCGACTTCGGGAGTGATAGGGGCTTCGGAGGATGACATGGCAGGGGGACCAACGCGGCTTCAGCCGACAAAAAGGTGTAAAAAGTGACGAAAACTATCGAAAATTCTAGCCGAATCAGCTAGGATACCGCCCAATCATACGCAACTGCTATCTATACGCAGTTCGCAGTTGCGGTTCGGCCTACCACCCGTTGTTCACAAGATGCGCCCGCGTCAGCAGCCCCTGCCCCCGATTTCGCGGCGCGCAAGGGCTGTTCGTGTTACGCACCCTGCGAGCTCATGCCACCTGAGAGGGTATCTTCACGATGAATCGTGGCCTCCACGAACTGGCGAGTAGCATCAAGCGCAAAGTTGCTGCCCTGTTTGCGCCCGTTGAGCCCAAGCCCCATCGCTCGGGACTTTTCCGTCGCACTCTTCTCGTCTCCGCTATCGGTCTGTTTGCTGGCGCCGCCGCCCTCGGCATGGTGCAGCAACCCGACCGCACCGAACTCCCCCCGTCCCGCATCATTCAAAGCGTCCTGCCGCTGACCCCCGAACAAGTCGAGGTCAGCAGCCCCAGCGCCGCGCCGTACATCAGCGAAACCCGCATCCGTGCCGGCGACACGCTGGCTGCCGTGCTGCAGCGCCTGGAACTCGACGCCCCGAACCTGCAGACCTTCCTGACGCATGAAGCCAGCGCCCGCAGCATCTACAAGCTGTACCCGGGCCGCTCCGTCCAGGCCGCGACCGACGACCAGGGCAACCTGATCTGGCTGCGCTACATCCACACCCCCGGCAATGAGACCGACGGCCAGGTCGTGACGCGCATGCTGCACGTCGCACCGTCCGGCGACAGCTACAAGGCCGAGGAAGTCACCGAAAGCACCGACCGCCAGACCCGCGTCGCCGTGGGCACGATCAAGTCGTCGCTGTTCGGCGCCACGGACGCCGCCGGCATCCCGGATTCGGTCACCATGCAGATGGCCGACATCCTCAGCGCCAAGATTGACTTCCTGCGCGACCTGCGCCAGGGCGATCAGTTCCGCGTGGTCTACGAAGTGCGTTCGCACGACGGCCGCTACGCCGGCGCCGGCCGCGTGCTGGCCCTGGAATTCATCAACGGTGGCAAGACCTACAGCGCCGTCTGGTTCAGCCCCGACGAAAAGAGCGGTTCTTACTACGACTTCGACGGCACCAGCCTGCGTGGCGCGTTCCTGCGCACCGCCTTGAAGTTCAGCCGCATCAGCTCGACGTTCGGCATGCGCATGCATCCCATCCACAAAACGTGGACCGGCCACAAAGGTGTGGACTACGCCGCGCCTTCGGGCACGCCGATCCACGCCACGGCAGACGGCACGGTCGAGTTCTCGGGCTGGCAGAACGGCTACGGCAACGTGGTCATCGTGAAGCATCACGGCAAGTATTCGACGCTGTATGCCCACCAGAGCCGCATCGCCGAAGGCATCACCAAGGGCTCGAAGATCTCGCAAGGCCAGTTGCTGGGCTATGTCGGCGCCACCGGCTGGGCCACCGGCCCGCACCTGCACTACGAGTTCCGCGTGGACAATCAGCCGATCGACCCGCTGTCGGTGGACCTGCCCGTCGCCCGCGCCCTGGAACCTGCGGAAGTCCGCGCGTTCAACCAGGCCGTGGCGCCGTACAAGCAACAGATCCAGCTGCTGACCGAGTTCCAGCAGACGTTGCCTGACGCCCTGACCAACGTGGCCAGCCGCTAACTGGCCCGCCGCAGCAAAACGTCCCAAAAAGGCGGCCCGCGCAAATTTTGCCGGCCGCCTTTCTTCTTTCCGAGGCGCCCGTGAATTCCTCCGCACCCCGCCCGCAGGGCAACCCAGCGCTCTACATCGGCTTGATGTCCGGCACCAGCGTCGACGGCGTCGACGGGGTACTCGTGCGCCTGGACGCCGGCCAGGCGCCGCACGTGCTGGCCAGCGCCAGCCTGCCCATGCCCGAGAACCTGCGCCGCGAACTGCTGGCGCTGAACCTGTCTGGCGACGACGAGTTGGCGCGCGCCGCCCTGGCGGCGAATGCGCTGGCGCGGCTGTACGCCCAAGCCGTCGCCGCCCTGCTGCGGGACGCCGGCGTCTCCGCCGGCGCCGTGACCGCCATCGGCGCGCACGGCCAGACCGTGCGCCACCGGCCGGACAGCGGCTATACCGTGCAGCTCAACGCCCCCGCCCTGCTGGCGGAACTGACCGGCATCGACGTCGTGGCGGACTTCCGCAGCCGCGACGTGGCCGCCGGCGGCCAGGGCGCGCCACTGGTGCCTCCGTTCCATGCGGCGATCTTCGGCGCCGCGCATGGCCGCGCGGTGCTCAATCTGGGCGGCATCGCGAATGTCACGCTGCTAGCCCCCAGCCAGCCGGCCCGCGGCTTCGATACCGGGCCGGCCAACGTGTTCCTGGACGCGTGGTGCCAGCGCCATCTGGGGCAGCCCTACGACGCCGACGGCCGCTGGGCCGCCACGGGCCAGGTGGTGGCGCCGCTGCTGGAGCAACTGATTGCCAGCGAACCCTGGTTCGCGCTGCCGCCGCCCAAGTCCACCGGCCGTGACCTCTTCAACCTGCAATGGCTGGATGACCGGCTGGCGGCGTTCGACGGCCCCAAGCCTGCCCCTCAGGACGTGCAGGCGACGCTGCAGCGCCTGACCGCCCGGACGGTCGCGAACGCCATCGACGCGGCCGCTGCGGGCACGCAAGAGGTGTTCGTGTGCGGTGGCGGCGCCCGCAACGCCGGCCTGATGCGGGAACTGGCGTACTGCCTGCAGCGCCCGGTGCAGCCGACCGACGCGCTGGGCGTGCCCGCGCAGCAGGTCGAGGCGCTGGCTTTCGCCTGGCTGGCGCAAGCCTTCGTGGAACGCCGGCCCGCTGGCTTGCCGGCCGTCACCGGCGCCCGCGGCGCCCGGATCCTGGGCGCGCTATACCCCGCCTGAAGCGCAAAGGGGCCCCAGGCGCCACCCGGGCGTGGCCCAAAATAAAAGGCAAAAAGCAAAAAGCCCTTCGGCATACCGAAGGGCTTTTCTTGTCCTGCTTCGGCGATTACACCGAGAACGAGGAACCGCAGCCGCAGGTAGTGCTGGCGTTGGGATTGCGGATGACGAACTGCGCGCCTTCCAGGTCTTCTTTGTAGTCGATCTCGGCGCCGACCAGATACTGGAAGCTCATCGGGTCAACCAGCAGTTGTACGCCGGCCTTGTCCAGCACGGTATCGTCTTCGTTCACGACTTCGTCGAACGTGAAGCCGTACTGGAAGCCCGAACAGCCGCCACCCTGGACAAACACGCGCAGCTTCAGCTCGGGGTTGCCTTCTTCGGCCAACAGGTCCTTCACTTTGGCGGCAGCCGAGTCAGTAAATACCAAAGGAACAGGCGGGGCGGCCTGGAGGTCGACGGTTTCGGTTACTGCATTCATGGTTCACTCCTGGCCGGATAGGCCATATTTCGGTGAGCGGCAACGGCGCTCGCATAGTGTCACTATAGCGCAGGGCTTGACTAGACTCAAAGTTCCAGTTTGATACTGCGGGAAGCCCGGACGGTATCGCCTTCCAGCACGCTGACGGTGACGCTTTCGGGGACAAAGCCATCGGGCACGGCCAACAGGCCCTGGCTGCGCTGATATTGGTCGAACTGCAGGGCCAGCGAAGCCGCGGTGGTGGATTCACCCGTGGCAGTCACCGGGCCGGTTTCGGCCTTGACTTGCATAGGTGCCAGGTCGACCGTCACGGTTTCGCCTTTGAGGATGCCCGTGGCCTGGAACCGCAGCGCGCCTGCGAACGACGCCCCGCCATTGCGCCCGCTGCGCATCAGCAGCACCTTGTAGCGCAAGCCGCCGCCTTCGCGGTCGATCTGCACTCCCCGGATATCCACCGAACCTTCCGGGCCGGGAGGCAGCAATTGCTCATAGAACGCCAACTGGTCGCGCACGCGGCCCACCTCGGCCTGCACGGCGCGCAGCTGCGCTTCAAGCTCCTGGCGGGCCGAGCGCTCGATGACGAGCTCTCCGTCCGCGGTATCCAGCTGGCCCTGCGTGTAGCGCAACTGCGTGGCCTGCTGGCGCATGGCCTCTTGCTGGGCCTCGGCTTGCGCCGCGCTGATCACGACGGCATCCTGCGGCTGGGCTTGCCGTTGGGCATGGAAATACCCGGCGACGCCGCCCAACAGCAGGCCGACCAGCAACCCCGCAGCCACGCGCAGCAGCCCGCCGGCGGGACGGGGCTGCGGGGTGTCGGGAAAGTCAGCTGACATAAAGCGCGTAGACGGGCAGCGGCCGGGGCCAGCTGCCCGATCCAGGCATCAGGGCAGGATCGCGACCTGATCCAGGCCGGTCGTTTCCGGCACGCCGAACATCAGGTTCATGTTTTGCACGGCCTGCCCGGCGGCACCTTTGACCAGGTTGTCCTGCACGACCAGGACAATCAATTGGTCGCCGTTGCCCGGACGGCTCAGCGCGATGCGCAGGTTGTTCGACGCGCGCACCGAACGGGTTTCCGGCAGGCTGCCGGCCGGCATCACGTCCACGAAAGGCTCGTCGGCGTAGCGCTGCTCGAACAAGGCCTGGAAGTCGGTATCGCGGGCTTCCGGCAGGATGCGGGCGTAGATCGTGGAGAACATGCCGCGGATCATCGGCACCAGGTGCGGCACGAAAGTCAGGCCGACTGTGCCGCCGGAGATCTTTTCCAGCTGGGCGACGATTTCCGGATGGTGGCGGTGGCCAGCCACGCCGTAGGCCTTGAAGTTGTCCGAGGCTTCCGAGAACAGCGAGCCCACTTCCGCCTTGCGGCCGGCGCCCGACACGCCCGACTTGCAGTCGGCGATCAGGGTCTGCGCATCAACCAGCGCCTTGCCGCCTTCCAGCAACGGGGCCAGGCCCAGCAGCACGGTGGTGGGATAGCAGCCGGGGTTGCCAATGACGCGCGCGCGGGAGATGGCTTCGCGGTTCAGTTCCACCAGGCCGTACTGGGATTCGGCCAGGATATCCGGGCAGGTGTGGGGAATCTTGTACCAGCGCTCGAACGTGGGGATATCTTGCAGGCGGAAGTCCGCGGCCAGGTCGATGACGCGGGTACCCGCGGAAATCAGTTCCTGGGCCTGGGCCATCGCCACGCCGTGCGGCGTCGCGAAGAACACCACGTCGCAATCCGTCAGCGACGCTTTTTCCGGCGCGGAAAACGCCAGGTTCACGCGGCCGCGCAGGTTCGGATACATGTCAGCCACCGGCAGCCCGTCTTCCTTGCGGGACGTGATGGCGGTCAATTCCACATTGGGATGCTGCGACAGCAAGCGCAGCAGCTCGACGCCGGTATAACCGGTGCCGCCGACGATACCAACCTTGATACGGGTGTTCGATGCTTGGGCCATGATGGTGTGCTCTTCGTAGAACGAGGCTAGATTGTATCGCTCGGGAAACGGGTCTTGCGGCACCGTGCCGAAATTGGTGCACTACCCCTTTCGTCCGACCGGACGGGATGCGCGGAGTTCCGCGCGGGGCGGCCGGAGCCGTTGCCCCGTTTGCGCCCAAAAACAAAAAACCCGCCGAAGCGGGTTTTTTGCAGCAACATTAACGCTTGCTGAACTGCTTGCGACGACGTGCCTTGCGGAAGCCGACCTTCTTACGTTCGACTTCACGGGCATCGCGGGTCACAAAGCCAGCTTGCGACAGTGCGGGCTTCAGGGTCGCGTCGTAGTCGATCAGGGCACGCGTGATGCCGTGACGGACTGCGCCGGCCTGGCCGGTTTCACCGCCGCCGTGGACGTTGACTTTGATGTCGAACGATTCCAGGTGGCCGGTCAGTTCCAGCGGTTGGCGCACGATCATGCGGCCAGTTTCGCGGGCGAAGAAATCGTCGACGGGCTTGCCGTTGACAACGATCTTACCCGTGCCCTTCTTGATGAAAACGCGAGCCACCGAAGTTTTGCGACGGCCGGTTCCGTAATTCCAGTTACCGATCATGGCGTTTCCTTAGAGATCCAGCGTCTTGGGCTGTTGGGCGGTGTGCGGGTGCTCGGCACCGGCATAGACCTTCAGCTTCTTGATCATGGCGTAGCCCAGAGGACCCTTGGGCAGCATGCCCTTGACGGCCTTCTGAATGGCGCGACCGGGAAAACGCTCTTGCATTTTCTCGAAGTTCGTTTCGCGGATACCGCCCGGGTACGTGGTGTGGCGGAAGTACTTCTTGTCCTTCGCCTTGGTACCGGTAACGACGATATCGGATGCGTTGATGATGACGATGTAATCGCCCGTATCAACGTGCGGCGTGAATTCAGGTTTGTGCTTGCCACGCAGACGACGTGCGACTTCGCTGGCCACACGACCGAGGACTTTGCCCTTGGCGTCGATCACAAACCAGTCACGTTGGACTTCATGCGGCTTGGCCACAAAGGTCTTCATGATGGTTCCTAAGAATAAAAAGTTCTTGCTGACTAGAACGTCTAGCCAGTGTTCTTTCCCCAACTAGACAAAATTCCAACCGCCCAAAAAGCCCGCTTCAAAAAGCCAAGCTGCCTGAAATTCGTTTGGATTCATGCCCTTATTGATCCCCGCCTAAGCGTTATTACCCGCCCGTGCAATGGTCAAAATGAGGGAAAGCCTGAAATTCTAACACGGTTGCTCAAAAAATGGGCAAGCGAAGAGAAATAAGGAAGCGACCGGCCACACCTACAGGCGCAGCCAGCACACATGCGATTCGGGGACGAATCCCCTGTCCGCCCGGGTCAGGCGCCCAGATAGGCTTCCAGCACCCGCGGGTGGCCCAGCAGTTCGCGACCGGTGCCGGTCAGCGCCATGGCGCCGTTTTCCAGCACGTAGCCGTTTTGCGCGATCTTCAACGCCTGGCGCACGTTCTGCTCCACCAGGAACAGGGTCAGGCCGTCGGCGTTGATGGCGCGCAACGAACGGAAGATCTCCTGCACGACGATGGGCGCCAGACCCATCGACGGCTCGTCCAGCAGCAACAGGCGCGGCTTGGCCATCAAGGCCCGGCCGATAGCCAACATCTGCTGTTCGCCACCCGACAGGTTGCCGGCAATGCCGGTGATCCGTTCTTTCAGGCGCGGGAACAGGTTGAACACGTATTCCAGGTCGGAATCCACGTTCTTCAGGCCGCGGCGATAGGCGCCCAGTTCCAGGTTTTCCAGCACCGTCATGGTGGTGAGGATGGCCCGGCCTTCCGGCACCTGCACGATGCCGCGCGCCACGAGTTGGTGCGGAGCCAGGTTGGTGACGTCTTCACCCTCGAACAGGATGCGGCCACGCGCCTTGGGCAGCAGGCCCGACAGCGCAAGCAGCGTGGTCGATTTGCCCGCGCCGTTGGCGCCGACCAGGGCGGTGATTTCGTTGGCGTTCAGGTCCAGGTCGATGCCGCGGACGGCTTCGATGTGGCCGTAGTTGACCTCGAGTCCGCGGACTTCCAGCATCGCGCTCATTTGGCGGCCTCCGCTTGTTCGGTGTCTTCGTCGTCTTCGCGGCCCAGGTAGGCCTCGATGACCTGCTCGTTGTTGCGGATCTCTTCAGGACCGCCGCAAGCGATGATCTTGCCGAAGTTCAGCACCGCGATGCGTTCGCACAGGCCCATGACGAAGCGCATGTCGTGTTCGATCATCAGGATGGTGTAGCCGCGGTCGCGGATCGCCAGGATCTCGCGCATGAGTTCGGCGCGCTCACCGGTGTTCATGCCGGCGACCGGCTCGTCCAGCAGCAGCAGTTTCGGCTCGGTGGCCAGCGCGCGCGCCAGCTCCAGGCGGCGCTGTTCGCCGTAGGACAGGTTGTCGGCCAGGTCATTGGCCTTGTGGTCCAGGCGCATCCACGTCAGCAGTTCGTGCGCACGCTCGCGGGCGCGCCTTTCGTGCTCGCGATAGCCCGGCAGGCCCAGCAGCAGGCTGGGGAAGCCGTAGTTCATGTGACGGTAGGCGCCGACCACCACGTTTTCCAGCAGCGTCATCTCTTTAAAGAGACGGATGTTCTGGAAGGTGCGGGCGATGCCCATGCGCGTGATGCTGTGCGGCTTCTTGGCCAGGACGCTTTCGCCGTTGAACGTGATCGTGCCGCCGCTGGGCGGCAACAGGCCGGTGATCAGGTTGAACACCGTGGTCTTGCCCGCGCCGTTGGGGCCGATCAGGCCGAAGATCGCGCCTTCGGGCACGGACAGGCTGACGTCATGCAGCACATGCAGGCCGCCAAAGCTCTTGGAGACGGAGGAAAGCTCAAGCATGGCGCTTGCCTCCCTGGCCGCCCCGGCCTTGACGCATCCAGCGCTTGAAGCGCGCCGGATCCCAGATGCCTTGCGGCAGGAACAACACAATCACCACCAGAATCACTCCGTTCGCGATCAGGCGCAAATCCGCGAAGCCGCGCAGCAGCTCGGGCAGCACCGTAATGATGAAGCTGCCCAGCACCGGACCGGCCAGGCCGCCGATGCCGCCCAGGATGGCCATGGTCAGGATTTCAACGCCACGGTCGAAACCGTATTCGTTAGGGCCGATGAAGAACGTCAGGTGCGCGTTCAGCGCGCCGGCCAGGCCGGCGATCATGGCGCCAGCCACGAAGGCCAGCATCTTGTTGGCGCGCACGTCGATGCCCATCAGGCCCGCGGCCGTTTCGTCGCCGCGAATGGCGTCGAACGAGCGGCCGATCTTGGACGCGCGCACGCGCCACAGCACGAACAGGACGATGACGACCGACAACACCACATGCCACCACTGCGTCAGCTGCGGGATGCCGTTCAGGCCCAGCGCGCCGCCGGTGAGGGACTCGGTGTTCAGGATGGTCACGCGGACGACTTCGCCGAAGCCCAGCGTGGCCATGGCCAGATAGACCCCTGACAGGCGCAAGGTCGGCAAGCCGATCAGCGCCGCCACGAGGGCGGGCGCCGCCATGCCGCCGGCCAGGGCGACCGTGAACGGGGCGTCGTAGTTCATGGTGAGCAGCGCGGCGGTATACGCCCCGATGCCCATGAAAGCGGCGTTGGCCATGGCCAGCATGCCGCAGGCCAGGGTCAGCCAGATGGAGAGGGCCAGCAAGGCGTTGGTGCCCAGCGTGAGCACCAGGTTGCCGTAGATGGCCCAGAAGTTTTCGAATCCGCTCATTCTTTAAGCCTTGCGTTGAACCACTTTGCCGAACAGACCTTGCGGGCGCACCAGCAGGATCAGGAACAGCAGGCCGAAAGCCACCGCATCGCGCATGGTGGAACCGACGTACGCGACCGACAGCACCTCGGCGAAGCCCAGGAACAGCCCGCCCAGCATGGCGCCGCGGATGTCGCCCATGCCGCCCAGGATGATGACCGCGATGCCCTTGTGCAGCATCGGCTGGCCCATCAGCGGGAACAGCGCGTTGGAATACAGTCCGATCAGCACGCCTGCCACGCCGCCCAGGGCGGCCGCGGCGAACGAGGTGGTGACGAACAGGCGCTCGACGTTGATGCCCAGCAGCCAGGCGGCCTTGGGCGATTCGGCGATGGCGCGCAGCGCGCGGCCGAACTGCGTGCGGCGCATGACGTACATCAGCACGGCCATCAGCGCGAACGACAGGAAGATGATGCCCAACTCGATGACGGTCAGGTGCAGACCGGCGACCTCGATCACTTCCTCGGGCACGGTGCCGTGCGGGAAGCGCAGGTTGCTGGCGCCGAAAATGCTTTGGGCGCCGTTGTTCAGGATGATGCCCACGCCAATCGTGGCGATCATGGGGATCAAGTGCGGCGCGTTGCGCTTGCGCAGGGGCTTGAGCACCAGGTAGTCGATGATGACGCCGGTGAAGCCGGCCACGAAGAACGCGACCATCAGCGCACCCCACAGGGGCAAGCCGAATTGCTGGACGACGAACAGTGCCGCGTAGGCGCCAACCATGAAGACGGCGCCGTGCGCCAGGTTGATCACCCCGAGCACGCCGAAGATCAGAGTGAAGCCCAGCGCGAACAGTGCATACACACAGCCCAGCGACAAGGCATTGACGAATTGTTGTTCGAACATGATGGGACTTTCCAGATTTATGAGGGCCTCCACGCGCCCGCTGCGTGGTCTGGCTCTCCCGAGGGAGGCCATTTTTGTCTTGGGACGGCCCTACGATAAAAAGCGCCTTGCGGACAGCCGGGGCCGTCCGCAAGGCGCATCCCCCCGCGCGGGGATGCGTACTGCTTACTTCTCGATGACGTACTTGCCGTCCTTGGTCACGCTGACGATCGGCGCCTGGTCGGCGTCGTAGCCGGCGGGCTTGCCGGCGCGGTCGTTGGCTTGACGGAACTTGAACGGGCCGGTGGCGCCGGTCCAGGTCACGGAAGGCAGGGCATCGCGCAGGGCAGCGCGGTCCTTGGGCAGTTCGCCGGTGATCTTGGTGTTCTTCAGCGCCTGGGCCACGATGTACATGGCGTCATACGACTGGGCGGCGAACTGGTCGGGCGAACCGTTGAACTTGGCCTTGTAGGCGTCGATGAACTTGACGTTCTCGGGAGCCTTGTTCTCGATCGACCACGGGCTGCCGATCCACAGATTGTTCGATGCGCCGCCAGGGGCCAGGTCGAAAATCTTGACCGAGTTCATGCCGTTGCCGCCGATGACGGGCACATTCAGGCCCAGTTGGCGGGCTTGCACCATGATCGGGGCGCCTTCTGCCAGCAGTGCGGACAGCACGATGGCGTCGGGGTTGGTGCCCTTGATCTTGGTCAGCTGGGCCTTGAAGTCCACGTCGCCCTTGGCGAACGTTTCGGTCGTGGTGACCGGGATCTTCTGGTCTTCCAGGGCCTTCTTGAAGTTGTCGTAGCCGCTCTTGGTGAAGACGTCGTCGTTGCCGTAGAGCACCGCCACGTTCTTCAGGCCGGTCTTGGCCTTGACGGTGGAGATGGTGGCCGGCAGCACGTCGGCTTCGGTGACCGAGTTGCGGAACACGTAGTTGCCGATGGAGGTGATGCCGTCGGCGGTGTTGGACGTGCCGAAGGCGACCGTCTTGGCGGCTTGGGCGATCGGGTCGGCGGCTTGGGCCGAGTTCGACAGCGTCGGGCCGAAGACCATCAGGACGTTGTCCTTGAAGATCAGTTTCTTGAAGACGTTGATGGCTTCTTCTTTCTTGCCTTGTTCGTCCTCGACCACCAGCACGAGCTTGTTGCCGTTGATACCGCCCGCAGCGTTGATTTCATCAGCGGCAAGCTGGAAACCGTTGCGGATCGACACGCCGTACTGCGCGGCGCCGCCGGACAGGGCTTCCGCCACACCCAGCTTGATGTCAGCCGCGTTCGCAGCCGGGACGATACCGGCGGCGATCAGCGCGGCCAGCAGCTTCTTGGTCTTGGATTGCATGGTTGATACCACCTTAAAGTCTGTCTCGGAATATTGGTAATCCGGGCTGGTGTAATCCCGCCGGATTGACGTCTTATGCCGCCTAAAGGCGTCATGATTGCGCGTCAAGACCCGGGATATTACTCCTTTGTATCAGGCCGAAACTCGAATGTGGTTCGAGAAAAGCCCGAAAACCGCCCATTTTTTTGTAAAAAACGCGGTATTACTAGCAAAAACCCTACGCTGGGCTGAATGCCGTTCAGCCTGCAGCGAACCTCCCTGCTACCTGCCCGACAGCGCCACGCCCAGGTACTGGCCGTAAGCGCTTTCGGTCAGGCGGAACCACGGCATCTCGCTGTCGCGAAAGCCCATGTAACTGTCGTGTATGACCTTGAACTTCGGGTCTTTGGCGGCCAAGTCCTGATACGCCTGCTGCGTCGTTTCGAACGCCACGTCCAGGATCGCGCGCGGAAAGGTGCGCACTTGCGCGCCGCTTGCCGTCAATTGCGCCAGCGCGGCCGGGTTGCGGGCGTCGTAGCGCGCGGTCAAGGACACATGCGCGGCCAGCGAAGCGGCCTGAACCACCGCCTGGTAATGCTTGGGCAGCTTGTTCCAGGCCTCATCATTGATATAGAGCGACAACTGTTCGCCGCCTGCCCACCAGCCGGGTGCGTAGTAATACTTAGCTACCTTATTCAGGCCCAGCTTCTCGTCGTCATAGGCGCCTGCGCCGGCGACCGCTTGCAGGCCGTCTTTCTCGAAAGCCTCGGCCAGCGGCTTGGCCGGATCGGCCTGCGGGGACACGCCCATGCGTCCAAGCACGTCGGCGGCCAGCCCGCTCACCCGCATCTTCAGGTCTTTCAAGTCAGCCAGCCGCTTGATTTCCCGGGTGTACCAGCCGCCCATCTGCGCGCCGGTGTTGCCCAGCGGGAAGTTGATGATCTTTTCCGGCTTGAAGAGTTCGCGGGTCAGGCGCAAGCCGTCGCCTTCGCTCATCCAGGCATTCATCTGGCGCGCGTTCAAGCCGAAGGGCACGGCGGCGTCGAAGCAAAAGGCGGGATTCTTGGCGAAGAGGAAACGGGACGAGCCATGGCCGCATTCCACCTTGCCGGTGGAGACGGTTTCAAGCAGGTCGGATGCCGGCGCGATCTCGCCTTCGGGGAAATGGCGGATGTTGAACTTGCCGCCCGTGGCTTCCGAGACGAATTTGCAGAAATGCTCGCCGGCGCCAATGCGCAAGTCCAGGGCGGCAGGAAAGGCAGACGACAGGCGCCAGCTCACGGACGGCATGTCCTGCGCGAACGCAGGCGTGCTGACGGCGGCTCCCGTGGCGACGGCGCCGAGTCCGGCGTGCTTCAAGAATGAACGTCGTTGCATCTCTCTTTGCTCCTTACAGCAACTCCTGGGACTTCGAGCAATACCCGCCGGATATTACACGCTGGCGGGGGTTGGGATCGCTAGAGGAATTCCCGAGCCGGTAAGGGAATGCAAAGACGGGGAAATGCGAAGACGCGCGGCGGCGGCGGCCGCCCGCGCGTCGGGCGGGATCAAGTCCCCGCGATAGCCATTTGCTCGATCAGGATCGAACCCGTGGTCTTGGTGCCGCGCGAAATGGTGTCAGCGCCCACGGCGACGATCTGCTGGAACATGTCGGCAAGGTTGCCGGCGATGGTGATTTCCTGGACGGCATGCTGGATCTTGCCGTTTTCCACCCAGTAGCCGAACGCGCCGCGCGAATAATCGCCGGTAACGTAGTTGACGCCCTGCCCGATCAGTTCGGTGACGAGGAATCCCGTGCCCAGCTTCTTCAGCATGGCTTCGAAGTTGTCGCCGCGCTTGGTCAGCGTGGAGCTGAACACCAGGTTGTGCGAGCCGCCGGCGTTGCCGGTGGTGGCCATGCCCAGTTTGCGGGCCGTGTAGGAAGACAGGAAATAGCCTTCCAGCACGCCAGCCGACACCACGTTGCGGCGGCGCGTGCGCACGCCTTCGTCGTCAAACGGCGAGCTGCCCATGCCGCCCGGGATGTGGGGGTCTTCGGTCAGGTTGATGTGCTTGGGGAAGATCGGCTTGCCCAGCGAGTCCACCAGGAAGCTGGCCTTGCGGTAGAGCGCACCGCCATTGACGGCCTGGGTCAGCGCGCCGACCAGCCCCAGCGCCAGCGGCGCTTCGAACAAGACGGGGAACTTGCCGGTGCGGATGCGGCGGGCCGACAAGCGGCTCAGCGTGCGCTCGGCGGCGTAGCGTCCGATGGCCTCGGGCGACGCCAGTTTGGCCGGATCGCGTTCGGAGGTGTACCAGTAGTCGCGCTGCATGCCGTTGCCGCGGCCCGCGATGGGGGCCACGGACAGGCTGTGGCGCGAATATGGGTAGCCGCCCAGGAAGCCCCGGGTGTTGCCCATCACGAACTGGCCTTCGTAGGTGCCCACGGTGGCGCCATCGGTATTGGTGATGCGCGGATCGACGTCGCGCGCGGCGCGCTCGGCGCGCAAGGCGAGTTCGGCGGCCTCTTCGGTGGACACGCTCCAGGCGCGGTGCAGATCCAGATCGGGGAATTCGGTGGCCAGCTGGTCGGCGTCAGGCAGGCCGGCGGCCGGATCGGCGGCGGTATGGCGCGCGATGTGCCACGCGGCTTCGACCGTCTGGCGCAAGGCCGCTTCGGAGAAGTCGGAGGTCGAGGCGGACCCGCGGCTCTGCCCGGCGTAGACCGTCAGGTCCAGCGAGCGGTCGCGCGTCTGCTCAACGGTTTCGATGTCGTTCTTTCGG
The DNA here is from genome assembly GCF_012928505.1 of Achromobacter sp. Bel. Taxonomy (GTDB): domain Bacteria; phylum Pseudomonadota; class Gammaproteobacteria; order Burkholderiales; family Burkholderiaceae_B; genus Achromobacter. Next base: position 51,307 of record NZ_JABBJN010000022.1, read on the forward strand.
ACCGAGACCGACAGGCCCAGGCTTTCCGAGACTTCCGCCGCGGCGTCCGAGGCGCCGATCTGGCGCGCGTAGGCGAGGGTTTGTTCGACGAGTTCGGAAAAACGCGCGTGATTCGCCGCCAGCGGCAAGGATGAGGAGGATTTAACCATTGCTGTCCAATTTGCAGAGACGGTTATCATAGCCAAGTCTGTCAACGCGCAGTTTTCCATGAATTCCCATACTGAAGAAGAATCCGTCGACGACGGTTACGATGAAAACGGCTACGACCGTCCCAGCAAGTCCCAGGTCAAGCGTGAAATGCACGCCTTGCTGGACCTGGGCAAACAGCTGATCGAACTGTCCCCCGAACGCCTCAAGCAACTGCCGCTGGCCGAACGCCTCTATGAAGCGATCCGCATGGCGCAGCGCACGACCGGCCGCGAAGGCCGCCGCCGGCAAGTCCATTTCGTGGGCAAGCTGATGCGCGACGCCCCCGCGGACGAGATCCGCGCCCAGCTTGACGTCTGGGAAAACGGCTCGCGTGAAGAAACCGCCGCGATGCACCGGCTGGAAACGCTGCGCGACCGCCTGCTGGACGACGACGACCTGCTGACCAAGCTGCTGGCGAACAACCCCCAGGCCGATGCGCAGCAATTGCGCACGCTGATCCGCGCCGCGCGCAAGGAAAAGCTGGGCAACGCCGCGCTGCTGCAGGGGCAGGAGCCGCAGAAGAAGCACTATCGCGCGCTGTTCCAGGCGTTAAAGACCCTGACGCTCTGATCCCCTTCCCTGTTTTTTTGCCGCCGGCCGTCCATGAACGCATCTACTGACCTGCTCGATTGCATCGAGATCGAAACCGCCCCCCATCCCACGCACGCCGTGATCTGGCTGCACGGCTTGGGCGCCGACGGCAATGACTTCGCGCCCATCGTCCCGGAACTGGACCTGCCCGCGGGCCTGGGGGTGCGCTTCGTGTTCCCCAACGCGCCGGTGCAGCGCGTAACGATCAACAACGGCATGGCGATGCGGTCGTGGTACGACATCCTTGTGATGGACCTGGTGCGCGTGGAAGACGCCAAGGGCATTCGGGCGTCCGAAGCCGCCATCCACAAGCTGATCGCGCGGGAAAACGCCAGAGGCATCCCCACGTCGAACATCGTGCTGGCCGGGTTTTCGCAAGGCAGCGCCATGACGCTGCACACGGGCCTGCGCCTGCCTGAAAAGCTCGCGGGCATGATGGCGTTGTCGGGTTACCTGCCGCTGGTGGACACGGCGCAAACCGAACGCAACAGCGCCAACAACGCCACGCCCATCTTCATGGCCCACGGCCAGTACGACCCGGTCGTGTCGCTGGCGCGCGCCGAGGCGTCGCTGGCCGAACTGAAACGGCTGGGCTACGACGTGCGCTGGCACACGTACCCGATGCCGCATTCTGTCTGCGCCGAAGAAGTGGCCGACATCTCGCGCTTCCTAAACGACGTCCTGGCCTGAAGCGGGTTTCGGGCGGCGCGCCCTGCCCGCCCCGAAAAATCCAATCTTGTATACCAAGCGGTATTCCAGCCCTGAATTTTCCGGGCTGGGCTGGCGCTCGTCCATAGAGAAAAACGCCAATCCCAAAATACTTGTCGCCCACTTGTATTGAATATAGTATCCGATCCATGCCTTACGGCCCGGGCAGCGATCGTTCGGGCTTCCCTGTTGTTGTTGTCGATTCCATCCCATTGGCCGTGTTGCGCCGGGTTGCGGCGTGCCATACAAGACGCAGGAGAAAGTCCCGTGAAATCCTTGCCATTGCCCCGCCTGACGGGCGCGGCGCTGCTTGCGCTGCTTGCCCCGCTGGCCGCCCAGGCCGAAGCCCTGAATCCCCCCGTGAAGGTCCGCTACGAAGAGGTGGTGCGCTCCATCCTCTACGTGCCCAAGTACGTGGCCCTGTCGCAGGGCTACTTCAAGGACGCCGGGCTGGACGTGTCCATGAAAACCTCCCAGGGCACGGACAAGGGCATGACGGCCCTGTTGTCGGGCAGCGCCGACATCGTGCTGATCGGACCCGAGGCGTCCATCTATGTGCAAAACAGCGAATCGCCCGTCAAGCCGAAGATCTTCGCCGGATTGACGGCCACCGACGGCTTTTTCCTGCTGGCGCGCAAACCCATCGACAAGTTCGACTGGTCGATGCTCAAGGGCAAGGACATCATCGGCTTTCGCCCCGGGTCCAACCCCATCGTGTTTCTGGAAACCGCGTTGCGCAAGCACGGCCTGGACCCTCAGAAAGACGTGAAACTGCTGAACAACATCGGCATCCCGGCGCGCGCCGGGGCGTGGATGGCGGGCCAGGGCGAATACGGCATCTTCCTGGAGCCCGAGGCCGGGGAACTCGTGCGTAACGGCAAGGGTTATATCGTGGCTTCCGTCGGCCATGAAGTGGGCCAGGTGGACTACACCGTCTTCACCGCCACCGACAAGTACATTCGTGACAACCCCAAGGTCATCCAGGCCTGGACCGACGTCGTCGCGCGCGCCGAGAAGTACGTGAAGGACACGCCCGCCGCCACACTGACCCCGCAGATCATGACGTTTTTCCCCGGCATGGACCCGGGCGCGGTGACCGAAGCGATCGAACGCTACAAGCAATACCAGATCTGGAAGACGTCGCCGCTGGTGACGGCCGAGGCCATGGCGAAACTGCAGGACATGCTGATCGCCAGCGCCGTCATGAAGGACACCGCCCGCGTGAAGTATGAAGACGTGGTGGTGGCCGACTTCGCCAAAAAGGCGCCGTGATGGGAGCCGCCGTCCATAACCTGAAGCCCGCCGCCGCCACGGCGAAGATCGAGCTGCGCGACGTCTGCCTGTCGTACTTCACGACCGAGGGCGAAACCGAGGCGCTATCTAACGTGTCGTTCACGCTGGCGCCGGGCGAATTCGTCAGCCTGATCGGGCAAAGCGGGTGCGGCAAAAGCACCCTGCTGTCTCTGATCGCCGGGCTGATTCCGCCGACTTCGGGCGCCGTGATGATCGATGGCCAGGGCGTGACCAAGCCCAATCCGCGCATCGGCTACATGCTGCAGCAGGACTACCTGTTCGAATGGCGCACCATCCTGGACAACGTGATGCTGGGCGCCGAGATCCAGGGCCGGCGCGACGCGCGCAGCGAGGCGCGCGCCGTGCATCTGCTGGAAAAGTGCGGGCTGGGCGCCTTCCTGTCGCACACGCCTCGGCAATTGTCGGGCGGCATGCGGCAGCGCGCCGCGTTGGCGCGCACGCTGGTGACCGAGCCGGACGTGATCCTGCTGGACGAGCCGTTCTCGGCGCTGGATTCGCAGACGCGGCTGGCAATCTCGGACGAAGTCGTGGACATCCTGCGGCGCGAAGGCAAGACCGTGGTGCTGGTCACGCACGACATCGGCGAGGCCATCGCGATGACGGACCGCGTGATCGTGCTGTCGCGCCGGCCCGGTCGCCTGAAAAGCCAATACCGCATCCACTACGGTGACGGCGCGCGTCCCACGCCCTTCCAGGCGCGCTCGCGGCCGGAATTCAACACTTACTTCAAACAGCTCTGGGATGAGCTGGACGTCCACGTGGAGGGTTGACCCATGAATGCACCCATCACCAATACCGTCCCGCTGCGCGCCGTGCCCGCGCCCAGCGCCAGATACCTGGACTACCTGCGCCGCGACCGCGCCCGCAAACGTAACATTCGCCTGACGCAGGCGCTGCTGCTGGTGGTCTTCCTGTGCGCGTGGGAGATCCTGCCGCGCATGCACGTCCTGAATCCGCTGCTGACCAGCTACCCCAGCGCGCTGTGGCCCACCTTCATCGAACTGTGGAACAACGGCCACCTGGGCAAACACATCATGACCACGCTATCGGCCACGCTGGTCGGCTTCACCCTGAGCATGGCGATCGGCATCGTGGTGGCCGCCGCGCTGTGGTGGTCGGAGTTCCTGTACAAGGTACTCGACCCGTTCCTGGTGGTGGCCAACGCCATGCCCAAGATCGCCTTCGTGCCGATCTTCTACCTGTGGCTGGGGTCGGATTACGCCGTGTACGGCATGGCCGTGGCCATTGCGGTGTTCGTCACCATCATGGTGGTGTATGCGGGCTTTCGCGGCATCGACCTGAACAAGGTCAAGCTGGCCCACACGTTCGGCGCCAGCCGCTGGCAGGTGCTGACCAAGGTGGTGCTGCCCGGCAGCGTGCCCACCCTGATCGCGGCGGTGAAGATGAACATCGGCCTGGCGCTGGTGGGCGTCATCGTGGGCGAATTCCAGTCAGCGGATTCCGGCCTGGGCTTCCTCATCATGAACGGCAGCCAGGTGTTCAAGCTGAACATCGTCATGACCGCCATCGCCATGTTGGCGCTGATCTCCAGCGTGATGTATCTGATCATCTACCGCGTCGAAGCCGCCGTGGCGCGGCGCTACGGATAAGGAACGACCATGGAATTCCCGCAATGGGTACAGGACCGCGTCGTGGCCCGGCAGGGCTGCCTGCATCCGTACGACGAACTGCCCGCCGCCCGCACGGCGGTGGTCGTGGTGGACATGCAGCAGTACTTCACGCTGCCCGGCTACCAGGGCGAATGCGCGCCGGCGCGCGAGATCATCGCGCCGGTGAACCGCCTGTGCGACGCCGTGCGCGCAGCCGGCGGAACGGTCGTCTGGGTGCAGACGGCCTCGGACAATGCCGACGCCTTCTGGTCGCACCACCATGGCGTGATGCTGACGCCGGAACGCAGCGCCCGCCGGCTTGAAACGCTGCGCCGCGATTCCCCCGGCTTCCAACTGCACCCGGACCTGCATGCGCACGCGTCGGACCTGCGCGTGGTCAAGCGCTTCTACAGCGCGATGGCGCCCGGCTCGTCCGAGCTGGAACCCCTGCTGCGCGGGCGGGGCGTGGACACGCTGCTGATCGCCGGCACCGTCACCAACGTGTGCTGCGAATCCACGGCGCGCGACGCCATGATGCGGGACTTCCGCACGATCATGGTGGACGACGCGCTGGCCGCAGTCACGCCCGCCGAGCACGAGCATTCGCTCTATGGCTGGATGCTGTTCTTTGGCGACGTGTTGTCGGTGGATGAAGCGGCGTCGCGGCTGACGCCCCGCCAGGCGGCCAGGAAGACCGCCTGACTGACGGCGGCCTGATCCCGCGCGGGATCAGGCAAGACCCAGCCACACCCGGCGCATCGTCGGGTCTTCGGGGTCGGCGTCGTTGGTGAAGCCCAGGCGGGTCATCAGCGCCAGCATGGGCCGGTTCGTCGACAGCACCAGGCCGTCGATGTACTCCAGACCCTGCTCGCGCGCCGCATCGATCAGCGCCGTCATCAGCTGGCGGCCCAGGCCGCGCCGCTGCCAGTCGTCGCCGATCACCAGCGCGTATTCCGCCCCCCGCCCATCAGGATTGCGCAGGTAGTGCGCAAACCCCACGATGACTTCGCGCGGATGGCCGCGGTTGGCCGGGTTGGGCACTTGCGTCGCCGCCACCAGGGCCAATTCGCGGTGGTAGTCCACCTGGGTGTAGCGCGACACCATGCGCGGGGTCAGCTCGCGCATCATCGACACGAAGCGCATGTAGCGCGAACGTTCCGACAAGCCGCGGATGAATTCCTGCAGCGCCTCGCCATCTTCCGGGCGGATCGGGCGCAACACCCACGGGATGCCGTCGCTAAATCGGCGCACTTGCACCAGACGGGTCGGATACGGGTGGATGGCCATGTGCGGATAGCCGGAGGTCTGCGGCGTTTCGCAGCCCGGTGTCTCGGTCAGCAACAGGCGCAGGCCGCCGGCGCGCAGATGCGTTTCACCGGCGTAGAGCGGGTCGATGTCCAGGGTTTCGATGTCGGGCAGTTCAGACACCATTTCAGACACCAGCACCACGGCCTGCTGCAGGGATTCGGCCGCGATATGGCCGATGCGCGGCGCCAGCACGCGGCGCCACAGCCGGCTGCGTTCGATCAGTTGCCGGGCCAGGAAGCCATTGAGCGGCGGCAGGTCCATGCCGCGGTCGGACGCGGACAGCATCGCGTCGGGACCGCCTGCGCCAAAGCGGATGACCGGACCGAATTGCGGATCGCGCCGCACGCGGATCGCCATGGGGCGGGATTCGGGCTCGACCGCGGCCACGTCCACCGGCATGTCGCGCAGCGGCACGTAGAACAGGCCCAGCAGGGTGCGGATCTCGGACGTGTTCAGTTCGCGCCGGCAGTCGGCGCGCACCCGTGCGATGACATCGCGCGCGGCGGCCAGATCGGGCACGTGGCTGGGGGGCTCTTGCGGCTGCGTCTGCAGTAGCAGTTGCTGGTTGTAGTGGTGCGACGCCAGCACGCCGAACGCATCGGCGGCGGATTCCGGTGTGCGGAAGGCGGACGTGCCCGCGTCGTCCAGCATGCGTCGCAGGGGCCGCATGCCGGCGTCGCCCATGAAGCAGGTGACGACGGGCTTTTTCGCCTTGGGCGCAATCAGCGCCAATTCGCGCGCGACGGCGGGCATGTCGGCCAGCGCGTCGGGCGCCAGCAGCACCAGCACGCCGTCCACGCCCGGGTCGTCCAGCACCGCCTCCAGGATGGCGCGGATGCGCTCCGGGGTCATCGGCATATAGGTGATGACGGGATTGGCGCTGACGGCGTCCGGCTCAAGCATGGCTTCCAGCGTGCGCCGCGTGGCGGGCGCCAGATCGGCGCGCAGCACGGCGGCGTCGGGGCCGATCAGGTCCATGGCCAGCTGCGGGGGGCCGTTGCCGTTGGAGATCAGCGCCACGCGCCGGCCCTTGGGACGCCGCGTGTAGCCCAGCACCTTCACGGCCGAGAACAGCTGCACGAAGTAGCGCACCCGCACTGCGCCCGCGCGGCGCAAGGCGGCGTCGAAAATGGCATCGGCGCTGTCGGCGTCGGAACGGCCGGCTTTCAGGACGATGACCGGCTTGACGCTGGCGGCGGCGCGCAGCGTGCTCATGAATTCGCGGGCCGGGCCCACGTCTTCCAGGTAGAGCACTATGCTGTCGGTGCGCGGGTCGCTGGCCAGGTAGTCCAGCACGTTCGACAGCCCCACCACCGCTTCGTCGCCCAGCGACACGGCGGTGGAAAATCCGATGTGCACGTCTTCGGCCCAATCCATGACCGCCGCCATGATCGAGCGCGACTGCGCCAGCAGCGCGACGCGGCCGGCGCGCGCCAGCACCGGGTGCTGGCTGAAGTTCAGGCCGGCATGGGGACGCTGGGCGCCGAACGAGCGCGGCCCCAGCAATTCGCAGCGGTTCTCTTCGGCCCAGGCCCGGCAAAGGGCCAGCGTGCCGCGCGGATACGGATCGGGCAGTTCGTGGGGCAACAGGATCACCGAGCGCGGCGCCAGCGGCGCCAGGCGCCGCAGCGTTTCCGGCAACACCGCCGGGGATACGCAAACCAGGGCCAGATCAGGCCGCTCGCCGGGCGCCAGCCCTTGCAGGGCCGAGGGCAGTTCTGGCGCGGCCCCGGTTTCGCAGGCCACCACGGTGGTTTTCGCCTTGAGCGCGGGCGACAGCGAACCCGTCGCCGGCAGGGGCCGATCGGCAACGATCACCAGTGAGCCGGGTTCGAACATCGGGGCAAGAGCGTGTCGCAGCATAGGGAGGAGCAGGCGCTAGTCGGGCCCTAATCTAAAATACCGTTCATCGTAACAAGACAATCCCGTCGTCCGCTTGCTATGGACCCTGCCTGACGCCGCTTTGTGGCGCCGCAGCCGCTATCATTGCCACCTATGACCTCCAACGCCTCCTCCCCCATTCGTACCCGTTTCGCGCCTTCGCCCACGGGCTTTTTGCACTTGGGCGGCGCGCGCACCGCGCTGTTCTCCTGGGCCTTCGCGCGCCATCACCAAGGCACGTTCGTGCTGCGCATCGAAGACACGGACGTCGAACGCTCCACGCCGGAAGCGGTGCAGGCCATTCTGGACAGCATGGAATGGCTGGGCATGCAGCCCGACGAAGGCCCCTTCTACCAGATGCAGCGCATGGACCGCTACCGTGAAGTGGTCGCGCAGATGCTGGCCGCCGGCACCGCCTACCACTGCTACAGCTCGCCCGAAGAAGTGGAAGCCATGCGCGAGGCCGCCCGCGCCCGCGGCGACAAGCCGCGCTACGACGGCACCTGGCGCCCGGAACCGGGCAAGACGCTGCCCGCCATCCCCGACGGCCGCAAGCCCGTCGTGCGCTTCAAGAACCCCCAGGAAGGCGCCACCTCCTGGAACGACATGGTCAAGGGCACGATCAGCTTCGACAACACCGAACTGGACGACCTGATCATCGCGCGCCCGGATGGCACGCCCACCTACAACTTCTGCGTGGTGGTCGATGACTGGGACATGGGCATCACCCACGTCCTGCGCGGCGATGACCACGTCAACAACACCCCGCGCCAGATCAACATCCTGCGCGCGCTGGGCGCGACCCTGCCCGAATACGGCCACGTGCCGATGATCCTGGGCCCGGACGGCGAAAAGCTGTCCAAGCGCCACGGCGCGGTCAACGTCATGGAGTACGACAACGACGGCTACCTGCCCGAGGCCATGATCAACTACCTGGCCCGCCTGGGCTGGAGCCACGGCGACGACGAGCTCTTCTCGCGCGAGCAACTGGTGTCGTGGTTCGACACCAAGCACCTGTCGAAGTCGGCCTCGCAATGGGATCCGAAGAAGCTGAATTGGGTCAACGCCCACTACATCAAGCAGATGGACAACGCGGAACTGGCCGAGCGCGTGGCCCCGCGCGTGGCCAACCGTGGCGGCTATCCGGAAAAAATCGACCTGCCGGGCGTCATGGGCCTCTTGAAAGACCGCGCTGAAACGCTGGAGCAGCTGGCGGACGGCGCCATGCTGTTCTGCGCCGAGTTCAAGCCCGCCGCGGCCGAACTCGTCGAACAGCACCTGACCGCGCCGGCGCGCGAAGCGCTGGCCGATTTCGCCCAGCGCGCGCAGGACACCGACTGGACCCGCGAAGCCATCTCGACGCTGATCAAGGCCGTGCTGGCCGACCGCGGCCTGAAGATGCCGCAACTGGCCATCCCGCTGCGCGTGGCCGTCACCGGCCAGACGCAGACGCCCGCCGTCGACGCCGTGCTGGCCCTGCTGGGCAAGCAGACGGTACTGGCCCGCCTGGCCGCGATCTAACCCGCGCGGCATACCGGCCACGGGCCCGGCGCATCCCAGGATGCGCCGGGCCCGCGTCGTTTCAAGCCTGTTGAATCGCCGCCCGCGCCTTCAACGCCCGTGCGAAGAACGCGCCCAGCAGCGGCAAGAGCACGGCCGATCCGCCGAACAGCGCACCCGCGCCGATCTCGTCCACCACCGCGCCCGCCAGGGCCACGCCCGCCGCCTGCCCCATGAACAGGCAGGACGCGAACCAGGCCACGGCGGTGCCGCGGGCCGATGGCACCATCTGCGTCGCATTGGTCTGCAGCGTGGCGTGCAGCAGGTAGTAGCCGAAGCCGGCCAGCACGCTGGCAAGCAGGCTCCACATCCAGACGGGGCCCAGCAGGTAGGACAGGAAGGCGACGCTCAGCACCAGGCCGCCGGCGATCGCCAGGCCGCGTTCGCCCAGGCGCTTGAGGATGCGGCCGGCCACCACCGTATAAATCAGCCCGCCCACGGCGTACACCGCCACGAGCGCGCCCGCCGCCGTCAGCGAGATATCGAAGCGTTCATGCAGATACGACGGCGCGAACGCCAGCGCCCCGAACACCAGCAGGCCTTCCGCGAAGACCGTCGCCAGCACGATCCGAGCCCACGACGTGCCCAACACCAGCCGCGCCTGCGCCACGAAGCCCTGCTTGACCGCGCCCGCGTCCACCCGGCCGAAGCCGGACGCCCGCTGGCGCCGCACTTCCAGATGCAGCAACACGCCCACGGTCAGATATCCCACGACAAGCGCCGCAAACGCCCAGCGCCAGCCGATGGTGTCCGCGAACAAGCCGCCGGCCAGTTGCCCGGCCGACATGCCCAGGATGGTGCCGGTCAAAAAACGCGCCAGCGTCGCCTGGCGGCGTTCGTACGGCACGTTGTCGCCGATCCAGGCCATGGACAGCGGCACGATGCCCGCCCCCGCCGCGCCCGACAGCGCACGGCAAAGCACCAGCACATCCAGGGATTCGGCCATGACGGCGCCCGCGCTGCCCAGCGCGCAAGCCACGGTCGCCACACTGACGACGCGGTACTTGCCGTAGCGGTCACCCACCGGTCCGAAGAACATTTGCAGCACCCCATAGGCCACCGCGAATGCCGTCACGGCACGCGCGGCCTGGCCGGTGGTGGTGCCGAATTCCGCCGCCAGTTGCGGCAGCATGGGATCACAGATGCGGAAGGCGCTGGCGCTGACGAAAGCAGCCAGGGCAAGCAGCGCAATGGCGCGTGCTTCGGAAGACATGGCGGGCATGGAAGGCAGGCGGCAAGGGGGAAAGTCGAAGCCCGCACCTTACCGCAGCCCGGCCGTCTTGGCGAAGCCGCCAGGGGGAATGTCCGCCCGGCGCAACAGTCACGGCGCAATAGTCAATAAGGCAGCCGGTAGCCCGTGGGCATGCGGCGCGCGGTGACGACCTGGCCGCCGGTCTTCAGTTCGCGCAGCGTCAGCTTGGTCTTCTCGACCTTTTCGACGCGGTAGCGGTTCAGGTAGATCGGATCGTTCGCGTCCACCAGTTCGCCGGCGGACTTGGTGGTCCGCATCGTGTAGATGCCGTCCGCCACCGTCCAGCAGCCGGTCTCGCGCAGCGCGGGCCGCGCCTTGCGACCGATCTTCAGCAGGGTTTCGTAGGCCATCGTGCCATCGGCGGACAACACGATCAGCGATTGCAAGTCGCCGCTGACGTCACGGGGTTTCGAGTTCGACAACCACGTGCCGATCATCGGATCGCCGCTTTGGGCGGGTACGCAAGCCACCGGCTTGGGGGGGTCCGCAGGCTGGGCCTCGGTGATGACGGCGGGCTTTCTGGCTACGCAACCGGCCAGGACCAGAACGGCGCAGGCGATGCCGGCCGAACGCAAATACACACTGCTCATGTCTTCCTCAACACGTCTGTCGACGCGTCGCGCCGATCACATCGGCACGCCCTTCGCGCAGCAAACATCACGCACTCTAAAGAGCCGCCAGGGAAGAATCAACGACGATCCGCGCGGTATGCAATTGCGCAACAGTCGAGCATTGAAAGGCCCGGCTTTAGCCTCGGAAACCGCACAAATGCGTTGGTTTCAAGCGACACTGCGCCCACCTCGCACCGCCTTCGCCCGCAGCATGTCTTCCATGCGCGCCGCTGCCGGAGACAAGCTGCGCCCGGCCAGCCGGGTGATGCCCAGTTCGCGTTCGATGCGCGGCCGGGACAGCGGCACGAACGCCAGGCCCGTCGAGTCCGGCGGCACCCCCAGCCGCGCCAGCACCGTCACGCCCACGCCGCGTTCCAGCATGGCCAGCAGCGACATCATGTTGGACACGAACACCTGGCGGTCCATCATGAAAGCCGCCTGCGGATAGCCGGCAAGCTGGCGGTGCGCCACGGTGCCCACCAGCGGCAAGCCGGCGATCTCGCGCCAGGTCACCGATTTGCGCCCCGCCAGCGGATGGCCGCGATGGCAGACCAGGCCGAAGGCGTCACGCAGCAACGGCTCGAACGACAAGCGGCGGTCTTGCAGCACCGGACTGCACACGCCCAGCTCGACTTCGCCCGACAGCACCATGCGCTCGACGCCTTCGGAGTTGTCGTCGAACAGGCGCAGCGCCACCGCCGGGTAGTGTTCGCGGTAGGACGCCACCAGTTCCGGCAGCCAGTGCGTGGCCACCGTGGCGACGGACGCCATCGTCAGGGTGCCGGCGCCGTTGTTGGCCAGCCCGGACAGCGCGCCCGCCACGCGGTCGTGATGTTCGACCAGTTCGCGCGCCAGCGGCAGGCAATCTTGTCCGAAGCGCGTCAGCGTATTGCGGTTGCCGCGTTCGAACAGCGGTTGGCCCAGGCGCTGCTCCATTTCGCGGATGGACAAGGACAGCGCCGGCTGCGAGCGGAAGGCCCGGGCGGCGGCCGCGCGGAAACTGCGCAGCTCGGCCACCAGCAGGAAGTGCCGGTAATGCGCGATGGACAGGTCAGGCAGGGCAGGCATCGGGCAGCTCGATTTGGAAAACTTATCAAATCATAGGAAAAATAAAGTTTTCTGATCATAGAGGCGCACTTAAGATTGCCGCAAGATGAACGCTGCCGCCCCCTCTTCCGTTTCCGCCCCCGTCACCACGGACCCGCTGGATTTCTGCCTTGCCGACCGCCTGCCCGCCCGCCGCGCGGGCCAGGGCCGCCTGATTGCCGGCGCGCCGCCGCAAACCGGCAGGCCCGGCCTGCTGTTCGTGCCGGGCGCCTATCACGGCGCCTGGTGCTATGCGCACTATCTGGACTACTTCGCCGCCGCCGGCCTGGCCTGCGCGGCGGTGGACGTGCGCGGCCATGGCGCGCTGCCCCAGGACGCGGCGTTCCCGTCCGCCACGATCGCCGATCTGGGCCAGGACGTAATAGACGCGCTGGACGCGCTGGAAGGCCCCACGGTAGTGGTCGGCCACAGCATGGGCGCGTTGCCGGCCTTGCTGGCCGCGCGCCAGCGGCCAGTGGCGGGCGTGGTGCTGATGGCGCCTTCCCCGCCTGGCGACTTGCCCGGCGCCCGGGCGTTGCCCCCGGTGCCCGACGCCTCGCTTCGCGCCGTGCCCGCCCCCGCCGAGATCCGCGCGCGCTTCCTGGCGACCTCGCCCGATCGCGATGTGCGCTCCGTCACGCAGCGCCTGTGCGCTGAAAGCCCGCAAGTGCTGAACGACCGCTATCTGCTGCGCGTGGCGATCGGCGCCGGTGCCTTCGACGCGCCCGGCCTGTGCCTGGAGGCCGGGCGGGACACCCATGACCGCCATCCGCCCGGACAGGATCAGGCGATCGCGCAACGCTACGGTTTTTCCCACGCCGTGCTGGCCGGACAACCGCATTGCATGATGTATGCGGACCAATGGCAAGTCAGTGCCGCCGCCATCCTGGCATGGCACCGCGAACAGTTTGGCTGACTATCCCCCCGCAGCAGCAACAAGACAACGACACACGACCGCGCAAGCACGCGGCACGCGCAATCAGGAGACAGCATGTCCATTCCCCGTTTTCTTCGCCCGGCGCTGATCGGCGCCGGCCTCGTGCTGACCGCTTCGGCGCACGCGGCAGGCTGGCCTGACAAGCCCGTGACCATCATCGTGCCTTCCGCCCCGGGAGGCGCCGCCGACCTCACCGCCCGCACCTTCGCCCAATACCTGGGCGAGCAAACCGGGCAGACGGTCGTTGTCGAAGACCGTCCCGGCGCCGGCGGCATCGTGGGCACCAACGCGTCCAAGAACGCGGCAGCGGACGGCTACACTTTCCTCTTGTCCACGAACTCGACGCACGCCGCCAACCAGTTCCTGTACAAGAACCTGCCCTACGACGCGCAAAAGGATTTCCGGCAAGTCGGCCTGCTGGGCACCTTCGGCACGGTGGGCGTCGTGGCCCCCGGCAGCCCCTACCGCACGGTGCCCGAACTGGTGGACTACGCCAAGAAGCATCCGGGCGAGGTGTTCTTCGGCTACTACAGCTCGTCCTCGCAAGTGCCGTCCGAACTGTTCAAGCAGCGCGCAGACATCAACATCACCGGCGCGGCCTACAAGAACATCACACAGATCATCACCGACCTGCGCGGCAAGCAGATCAGCTTCGCCTTCGTCGACTACCTGACCGCGATGGGGCAGATCGACGGCAAGGGACTGGTCCCCATCGCCGTCACCGGCGCCCAGCCGCACGCCGCCTGGCCCAGCGTGCCGACCATGGCGACCTACTACCCGGACTTCGTCGTTGCCGGCTGGCTGGGCCTGTCGGCGCCGGCGAACACGCCGCCCGACATCGTGGCGAAGATGAACGGCTATATGCAGGCGGCGGTCAAGGACGAGGCCACGGCGAAGAAGCTGCGCGCCTTGGGTCTGACCCCGGAATCGATGGATGTCGCGCGCTTTGACGCCTTCGTGAAGGAAGACACGGCGCGCTGGAAGGAATGGATCCGTATTTCAGGCATCCAACCCCAATAAACCGCGTGGATTGGCGGATTTGCCGCGACTTTCCCGCCACAGATATCGCGCCCTCTATATATAGAGGGCGCGATGCGCGTCACAGCGGCAGGCGCTGCTCGTGCTTGATCTCGCGCAGCGCCACGATAGTGCGCGTCTGGCGGATGCCCGGCATGTTGAACAGGAACCGGTGCAGGAAACGGTCATAGGCCTCGGGGCTTTCCACCAGGATCTTCAACAGGAAATCCGAATCCCCGGTGACGGCATAGCACTCCAGGATTTCGGGCGCATCGCGCACCGAACGCTCAAAGTTCTCGACCGTGCTGGAGGCATGCCGCTCCAGGCTGATCTGCGCGAACATGCAACCCAGCCCCACCTTGCTGCGGTCCACCTGCGCGCTATAGCCCTGGATCACCCCGCTGGCCTCCATCGCCTTCACGCGCCGCCACACCGGCGCCGCCGACAGCCCCACCTTCTCCGACAACTGCTGCGCCGAAGCCCGGCCGTCCTCCTGCAAGGCCTTGAGGATGCCGATATCGGTCTTGTCCATCGCTTTGTCTCCTGGTTTTTATCGAACACGAAATGTTCATTGCGTATTATAGGGATAGCACGATCCGATAACGCAATAAATCGAATGCTCCGCGAACCTATCATGGTGCGAAATACCAGGAGCATTCATTATGGACGGCACGCCCGCCCCCGAACCCCAGCTGGACCTTGAATACCAGCTTGCCGACAACCTGACCCGGGAGTCCGGCCGCATCTTCCTGACCGGCACGCAGGCACTCGTGCGCATCATGCTCACGCAGGCCCGGGTCGATCGCGCGCGCGGCCTGAACACGGCCGGCTTCGTGTCGGGCTACCGCGGGTCGCCGCTAGGCGGCGTCGACATGGCGATGTGGAAATCGAAGCAGGCGCTGGACGCCAGCAAGATCTCTTTCCTGCCCGGCATCAACGAAGACATGGCGGCCACCGCCGTCATGGGGACGCAGCAAGCCGGCGTGCGCGCCGACCGCAATGTCGATGGCGTCTTCGCCATGTGGTACGGCAAAGGCCCGGGCGTGGACCGCGCCGGCGACGCACTGCATCACGGCAATGCCGCCGGCGCATCGCGCCACGGCGGCGTGCTGGTCGTGGTGGGCGACGACCACACCGCCGTCTCGTCGTCGATTCCGCATGCCAGCGAAGCGTCCCTGATCGGCTGGCAGATGCCGATCGTGCATCCCACCTCCATCGACGAATACGAGACGTTCGCGCTGTGGGGCTGGGCGCTATCGCGTTATTCCGGCACGTGGGTCGCGTTCAAGGCCGTGTCCGAGACCATCGAAAGCGGCCATTCGTTTACGCCTGCCGCCGTGCAGGCCTACGACATGCCCGCCGACCCCGACATGCCGCCCGAATCGCTGGAGTATTCGGCGCGGGACTTCCTGTCGCTGGCCGTCGAAACGCGCATGAATCTGCGCATGAAGGCCGTGGCCGCGTTCGCGCGCCGCCACAGCATCGACCGCCTGACCTGTCCCGCGCCGAAGGCCACGGTGGGGATCGTCACCGTCGGCAAAGCGCATCTGGACACGATGGAAGCGCTGTCGCGCCTGGGCGTGGACACCGTTACCGCCAATGCGCCCGTGCGCATCTACAAACCCGGCCTGACGTGGCCGCTGGACGGCGAACGGCTACTTGAGTTCGCGCGCGGCCTGTCGCACATCCTGGTGATCGAAGAAAAAGGCGCGGTAGTCGAAAGCCAGATCAAGGATCTGCTGTTCAACAACCCCGACCGTCCCTCCGTCATCGGCAAAAAGGGCTTCGACGGCGAAACCATGGTGCCGTCGGCCGGCCAATTGCGCCCATCGCTGCTGGCGCAGCCGCTGGCTGCCTGGCTGACCCGCACGGCCGGCCTGCCGCTGGCCGCGGACCTGGCGGCGTTCGAATGCCAGGCCGCGCTGTCCAACGACGCCGACGGCATGCGCCGCCGCCCCTATTTCTGTTCGGGCTGTCCGCACAGCACGTCGACCAAAGTGCCCGAAGGCAGCCAGGCGCTGTCCGGCGTGGGCTGCCATTACATGGCCGCCTGGATGGACCGCGACACCGGCGGCCTGACGCAGATGGGTGGCGAAGGCGTCGACTGGATCGGCTTGTCCCGCTACACCAAGATGCCGCACATCTTCCAGAACATGGGGGAAGGCACCTACTACCACTCGGGCTATCTGGCGATCCGCCAAGCCGTGGCCGCCGGGGCCAACATCACCTACAAGATCCTGTTCAACGACGCCGTCGCGATGACCGGCGGGCAGCCGGTGGACGGGCCGATCTCGGTGCCGCAGATCTGCCAGCAGCTGCGCGGCGAAAACGTGGCGCGCATCGTCGTCACCAGCGACGAGCCCGAAAAATACCGGGGCGTGGACCTGGGCCCGAACATCCAGGTGCTCCACCGCCGCGAACTGGATGCCGTGCAACGCGAACTGCGCGAGATCCCCGGCGTGACCGTGCTGATCCACGACCAGACCTGCGCGGCCGAAAAACGCCGCCGCCGCAAGAAGAACCAGTTCCCCGACCCGGCACGCCGCATGCTGATCAACAGCGCGGTGTGCGAAGGCTGCGGCGATTGCGGCGTGCAGTCGAACTGCCTGTCGGTCGTGCCGCTGGAAACGCCGTACGGCCGCAAGCGCGCCATCGACCAGTCCAGCTGCAACAAGGACTACTCCTGCGCGGAAGGCTTCTGCCCCAGCTTCGTGTCCGTCATGGGCGGCAAGCCCAGGAAGAGCGCGGCCCCCAAGACCGACCAGGAACGCCTGCAAGGCCTGATCGGGCAGCTGCCGCTGCCCGCCACGCCCGCGCTTGACCGCCCCTACCGCCTGCTGGTCGCGGGCATGGGCGGCACCGGCGTCATCACCATCGGCGCCATCGTGTCGATGGCCGCGCACCTGGAAGGCCTGTCAGCCGCGGTGCTGGACCTGACCGGCCTGGCGCAAAAGGGCGGCACGGTCGTCAGCCACATCCGCCTGGCGCCCGCGGGCGCGTCGGCGGGCCCCGTGCGCCTGGACTGGCAGCAAGCCGACGCCGCCATCCTGTGCGACCCGGTCGCCTCGGTCGCGCCGGATTCGCTGGGCGCGCTGCGCCGCGGGCACACGCAAGTCACCGTCAACACCTATGTGGCGCCGGTCTCGGACTTCACCCGCAACCCCGATGCCGCCATGCGTCCCGAAGCGCTGCTGGCCAAGATCCGCCACGCAGCGGGCGAGGCCAACACGGCCGCCATCGATGCGCACGAAGCCGCGCTGGCCCTGTTCGGCGACAGCATCCTGTCGAACATGTTCATGCTGGGCTATGCGTGGCAGCGCGGCGGCGTGCCGTTGTCGCAGGCCGCCATCAATCGCGCCATCGAGCTGAACGGCGTGGCGGTCGCGGCCAACCGCGCCGCGTTCGACAGCGGCCGCCTGGCCGCCCATCAGCCCGACGCGCTGGACAGCGCGCTGCGCCCGCGCGCCCAGGTCGTGCAGCTGCACGTGCCCGAGACCTTTGAACGCGCCGTGGCGCGCCGCATCGCGGACCTGACCGCCTATCAGGACGCTGGCTATGCCCGCCAGTATCAGGACGTGGTCGAGGCCGTCGCGGCCCGCGAGCGCGAACTGGCGCCCGACGCCAAGACGCCGCGCCTGGCGATGGCGGTGGCCCGCGGCCTGTTCAAGCTCATGGCCTACAAGGACGAGTACGAAGTGGCGCGCCTCTACACGGGCGATGCGTTCCAGGCGCAATTGAAGGGCCAGTTCGAAGGCGACTACAGCCTGCGCTTCCACATGGCGCCGCCGATCTTTGCACAGAAGGACCCGCGCACCGGCGTGCCGCGCAAGATGACGCTGGGCCCGCGCACCATGACGGCGCTGAAACTGCTGACCCGCCTGAAGGGTCTGCGCGGCACCTGGTTCGACCCCTTCGGCCGCACCGCCGAGCGCAAGATGGAGCGCGCGCTGATCGGCGAGTACCGCCAGACCATAGACCAGCTGCTTGTAGGGTTGACCCGGGACAAGCTCGCGCAAGCGGCTACAATCGCCGGCCTTGCAGAAACCATCCGCGGCTACGGCCACGTGAAGGCTGCGAACGTCGAGAAGTATCGGACGGAATTGGGTCGATTGATGCAGAGCTATACAGCACCGGCCCCGCGCGACATGCCCCTGCGGAAAACCGCATAAACATTCGCTCTGAGCGGTCCTGTCCTGGGCGCGCCTTACTGGGCGCGCCCAGTGCATTTAGTAACAATCTTTTGTGAGCTTCGTCATATCTTCTTCTTGTCCCTGTAGTTCTCGATCACTAGAATTAGTGTCCAACGAGGGGTGCTACACTATATGTTGTGGTCGCCTAAGCGCTGATTCTCGTCGGCCACGCCTTTTGGATTAGCCCGTCCAAGCGTTCCGACCCCCTCAAAAGATCCACATTCGTACCGGACATGACCGCCGTCATGTCGCTATCTACGCGTTTTCGCACAGGAGCTTCCATGCAGACTACGATCGCCTCTGTGACCCGGCCTTCGGCCGTGCCGCCCTCGCAAACCGATTCCCCTGCCGACGCCAATGGCGGGCAATGGGCCAGCTACAACATCATTCGCCGCAATGGCTCGGTGGTCGGGTTTGAACCCAGCAAGATCGCCATCGCCATGACCAAGGCCTTCCTGGCCGTGAACGGCGGCCAGGGCGCAGCGTCCGCGCGCGTGCGCGAGCTGGTCGAGAACCTGACGGGCCAAGCCGTCAACGCGCTCGTGCGCAACCGCCCCAACGGCGGCACCTTCCATATTGAAGACATCCAGGACCAGGTCGAACTGGCCCTGATGCGCTCGGGCCAGCATGACGTTGCCCGCGCCTACGTGCTGTACCGCGAGAAGCGCACGCAAGAGCGCGCCGCCGCCGCTGCCGCCGAAGGCCAGGACAAGGCCGCCGCCGCGCCGCAGGAACACGTGCTGAACGTGACCGACGCCGGCGTGCGCCGTCCGCTGGACCTGGCTGAACTGCGCGCGACCATCGTCGCCGCCGGCGAAGGCCTGGACGAATTCATCGACAGCGAAAGCATCCTGAAGGAAACGGTCAAGAACCTGTACGACGGCATCCCCGTCGACGAAGTGTTCAAGTCCGCCATCCTGTCCGCGCGCGCACTGGTCGAAAAAGACCCGGCCTACAGCCAGGTCACCGCCCGTCTGCTGCTGCACACGATCCGCAAGGAAGTGCTGGGCGAAGAAGTGTCGCAAGACGGCATGGGCGCGCGTTACGCCGAATACTTCCCCACGTTCATCGCCCGCGGCATCGAAGGCGGCCTGCTGTCGCCCGAACTGGCCAGCTATGACCTGACCAAGCTGGGTCTCGCGCTGAACGCCAAGCGCGACCTGCAATTCGGCTACCTTGGCCTGCAGACCCTGTACGACCGCTACTTCCTGCACATCCGCGGCACCCGCATTGAACTGCCGCAGGTCTTCTTCATGCGCGTGGCCATGGGCCTGGCGCTGCGCGAAGCCGACCGCGAAACGCGCGCCATCGAGTTCTACGAGATCCTGTCCTCGTTCGACTTCATGAGCTCGACGCCGACGCTGTTCAACTCGGGCACGCTGCACTCGCAGCTGTCGTCGTGCTACCTGACCACCGTCTCCGACGATCTGGAAGGCATCTACGACGCCATCAAGGAAAACGCGCTGCTGGCCAAGTACGCCGGCGGCCTGGGCAACGACTGGACCCCGGTGCGCGCGCTGCGCAGCCACATCAAGGGCACCAACGGCGAAAGCCAGGGCGTCGTCCCGTTCCTGAAGGTCGTCAACGACACCGCCGTGGCAGTGAACCAGGGCGGCAAGCGCAAGGGCGCGGTCTGCACGTACCTGGAATCGTGGCACCTGGACATCGAAGAATTCCTGGAACTGCGCAAGAACACCGGCGACGAACGCCGCCGCACGCACGACATGAACACGGCGAACTGGATTCCCGACCTGTTCATGAAGCGCGTCATGGAAGCCGGCGAATGGACGCTGTTCTCGCCGTCGGACTGCCCTGACCTGCACGACAAGGTCGGCCGCGAATTCGAAGAAGCCTACGTGGGCTACGAAAACCGCGTCGCCAGCGGCGAGCTCAAGCTCTATAAGAAGATGCCGGCGCTGACGCTGTGGCGCAAGATGCTGTCGATGCTGTTCGAAACCGGCCACCCGTGGATCACGTTCAAGGATCCGTGCAACATCCGTTCGCCGCAGCAGCACGTGGGCGTCGTCCACAGCTCGAACCTGTGCACCGAGATCACGCTGAACACGAACGAGTCCGAAATCGCAGTGTGCAACCTGGGTTCCGTGAACCTGGTCGCGCACATGAAGCCGGCAGCCGGCGGCGGTTTCGAACTCGACCACGACAAGATCAAGCGCACCGTCAGCATCGCGATGCGCATGCTCGATAACGTCATCGACATCAACTACTACGCCGTCGAGAAGGCCCGCAATTCCAACGCGCGCCATCGTCCGGTGGGCATGGGCATCATGGGCTTCCAGGATTGCCTGCAGATGATGCGCGTGCCGTATGCATCGCAAGCCGCGGTTGAATTCGCCGACCGTTCGATGGAAGCGGTGTGCTATCACGCCTACTTCGCATCGAGCCTGCTTGCCGAAGAACGCGGCCGCTATCAGTCGTATGAAGGTTCGCTGTGGTCGCGCGGCATCTTGCCGCAAGACACGTTGAAGATGCTGCGCGATGAGCGCGGTGGCCATGTTGAAGTCGATGAATCGAGCTCGCTCGATTGGGATACGTTGCGCGCGCGCATCAAACAGCACGGCATGCGCAACTCCAATTGCGTTGCAATTGCCCCAACCGCGACTATTTCCAATATCATTGGCGTATCTGCGTGCATCGAACCTACTTTCCAGAACTTGTACGTCAAATCGAATCTCTCCGGCGAGTTCACGGTCGTTAACGATTACCTCGTGCGTGACCTGAAGAAACTCGGTCTCTGGGACGAAGTCATGGTCGCCGACCTCAAGTACTTCGACGGCAGCCTGTCCCGCATCGATCGCGTACCTTCCGAACTCCGCGAACTCTACGCCACTGCGTTCGAAGTCGAACCGAGCTGGCTGGTTGAATGCGCGTCGCGCCGTCAGAAGTGGATCGATCAAGCCCAGTCGCTGAACATCTACATGTCGGGCGCATCGGGCAAGAAGCTGGATGACACCTACAAGCTGGCATGGCTGCGTGGTCTGAAGACGACGTACTACCTGCGTACCCTGGGCGCCACCAGCGCCGAAAAATCCACGGGCCGCGGCGGCGAACTGAACGCCGTCACCGCCGGTGGCCAATCCACGGCTGCGGCTGTGGGCGCCGCACCTGTTTTGCCGGAACCCGAAGTTCTCGGGGCGGTTTGCACCATGCGGCCGGGCGACCCCGGCTTCGAAGAGTGCGAAGCCTGCCAATAACCGCCTCCGGAGAATTGAATCATGATTAATTGGGAAGACGACACCCTCGCCACGCAACCTGCAAAAGCCCCCGCCCCCGCGGGCGGCGGGCAGGCTGCGCCCGAAGTCCGGGCGGCGACCGGTGTATTCGGCGACACCGCCATGCCGACGCCCGCCGCGCCTGAACACGCGGCCGGCCTCGCCACGAGCGGCGCCGCCACCTCGCAACGTGTAAAGGTTGCTGACAAGCGCATCATCAACGGCGAAACCGACGTCAATCAACTTGTGCCTTTCAAGTACAAGTGGGCGTGGGAAAAGTACTTGGCCACTTGCGCCAACCACTGGATGCCGCAAGAGATCAACATGTCGCGCGACATCGCCCTCTGGAAGAACCCGAACGGGCTCACCGAGGACGAGCGCCGCATCGTCAAGCGCAACCTGGGTTTCTTCGTCACGGCCGACTCGCTGGCCGCGAACAACATCGTGCTGGGCACCTATCGCCACATCACGGCGCCCGAATGCCGCCAGTTCCTGCTGCGCCAGGCATTTGAAGAAGCGATCCACACGCACGCCTATCAATACATCGTCGAAAGCCTGGACCTGGACGAAGCCGAGATCTTCAACGCTTACAACGAAGTTCCGTCCATCCGCGCCAAAGACGAGTTCCTGATCCCGTTCATCGACGCGATCGCGGATCCCCACTTCAAGACGGGCACGCCCGAAGCCGACCAGACGCTGTTGAAGTCCCTGATCGTCTTCGCATGCCTGATGGAAGGCTTGTTCTTCTACGTGGGTTTCACGCAGATCCTGGCGCTTGGCCGCCAGAACAAGATGACCGGCGCCGCCGAGCAGTACATGTACATCCTTCGCGATGAATCCATGCACTGCAACTTCGGCATCGACCTGATCAACACCGTCAAACTGGAAAATCCGCATCTGTGGACGCCGGAATTCCGCGAAGAAATTCGAGAACTCTTCCGCAAAGCGGTCGAACTCGAATACGCTTACGCCGAAGACACGATGCCGCGCGGCGTGTTGGGCTTGAACGCACCTATGTTCAAATCCTACCTGCGCTTCATCGCCAACCGTCGTTGCCAGCAAATCGGTATCGAACCGCTGTACCCGCAGGAAGAGAATCCCTTCCCGTGGATGGCGGAAATGATCGATCTTAAAAAGGAACGCAACTTTTTTGAAACTCGCGTGATCGAATACCAAACTGGTGGCACGCTGAGCTGGGAGTAAAAGCAGTTCGTCATCAGGCCCGGCGCGGGCACGCTCCAGCAGCACGGGGCGTCGCGTTCGCGACAGGCTTGATGGCACTCTCCTCGGTCAGGGTGTTTTTGTCGCCAAGCCGCCTCAAGGAAAAATGCCCCCTCGGGGGGCAGCGAGCCGAAGGCGCGGCATGGGGGCAATTTCGAACACGTAGAACAAGCGGTCGGCAAGCCTGTGATCAGGCAGCCGATCGGCGCCATTTGAAATGGCTCGCGCCAAAGGAGCGGGGGCCATATCAAATGGCTGTGCCGAATTCATTAGCGCAAACCGTAGTAGCTGTTGCTCGCACAGAACAGCGGCATGCGCCGATGAATAGCCCGGGCACGGTTCGCCTTGTTGGCGAGTCGGGGCACGGGTTTAAGTTCTGGGACCCCTGAACCTAAGGAGCATGACCATGGCAACAGCCAAGAAAGCCGTAAAGAAAGCAGCGGTGAAGAAGCCCGCCGCCGCCAAGAAGGCAGTCGCTAAGAAGGCCGCACCGGCCAAGAAAGCCGCTGTCAAGAAGGTAGCTGTCAAGAAAGTCGCCGCCGCCAAGAAGCCGGCAGTGAAGAAGGTTGCCGCCAAGAAGCCGGCAGCCAAGAAGGTCGTCGCCAAGAAAGCGGTAGCCAAGAAGGTCGTCGCCAAGAAGGCGGTTGCCAAGAAGGCCGTCGCCAAGAAGGTCGTCGCCAAGAAAGCGGTTGCCAAGAAGGCCGTCGCCAAAAAGGCCGTCGCCAAGAAAGCGGTAGCCAAGAAGGCCGTCGCCAAGAAGGCAGTTGCCAAGAAAGCTGTTGCTAAGAAGGCTGTTGCCAAGAAAGCGGTAGCCAAGAAGGCCCCCGCCAAAAAGGCTGCTGCCAAGAAGGCGCCCGCTGCCAAAAAGGCTCCTGCTGCCAAGAAGGCCGTAGCCAAGAAGGCTCCTGCTGCGAAGAAGGCTCCTGCTGCCGCCAAGCCGGCTGCTGCTGCCAAGCCCGCCGCTGCCAAGAAGCCTGCTGCAAAGAAAGCCGCTCCGAAGAAGCCCGCAACGCCTCCGTCGTCGACGGCTGCTGCCCCGGGCGCGAAGACCGCGCTGAACCCCGCCGCGTCGTGGCCGTTCCCGACGGGTGGCCGTCCGTAATCAGGACGGTTGAAGCCCTGGCTTCACCAGAGCCGCCCGGCATGCCGGGCGGCTTTTTCACGCCCGTCGGCAGGCACGCGTCGGTGGCTTTTTGCCGCCCAGGCGCCCCCACGACAACGCGTCGCCCCGGCGGGGCCACAATCGTGCAGAGGGCGTACTGCGTACGGGCAACTCCCATGCGACAATTGACTCCTTCTTTTTTCGGTGAACGCGTCCATGCTCGGTGATATCTTCCGCTTTCTCCTCGAAATCGTGTTCACGTTGTTTGGCGCGGCATTGATTGCCCGCGCCTGGATGCACGCGATCCGCCTTCACCCGTTCAACCCGCTTTCGCGCGCCATCTACCAGGCCACGAACTGGCTGGTGATGCCGCTGCGCAAGATCATCCCTGCCGGCAACAAGATCGATTGGACGAGCCTGGTCGCGACCTGGCTGGCCGCGCTGGCCTATATCGTGCTGATCTGGCTGGTGTCCATCGGCGCGCTGATTCCCGCCGCGCTACTACCCGCCGCCATGGGATCGGCCCTGCTGATGGCCATCAAATGGGCGCTGAACCTGGTGGTGTGGCTGACGCTGATCCAGGCCGTGCTGTCGTGGGTCAACCCGACGGCCCCCATGATGCCGCTGCTGCAATCGCTGACGGCGCCCATGCTGGACCCGATCCGGCGCCTGCTGCCGCGCACCGCGATCGACTTTTCGCCGCTGGTACTGCTGATCGTGGCGCAAGTGCTGCTGATGGTGCTGAACAATCTCAGCCAGCGCATGATGGGACTGTAAGGCGCGGGGCGCAACGCCCCGCCCTTTGATGGGCTACGCCGGGATGCCGGCGTAGATCTCGACCAGCTTCTTGCGGTCGATCTTGTGGTTGTTCGACATCGGCAACGCCGGGCAGGCCACGAGCTCGGACGGCACCATATAAGGCGGCAGGCGCTGTGCCAGACGCTCTTTCCATCCGGCCAGGGCATCGGGCGCCAGGAAGCGGGCTTCCTCCACCTCACCGTCCGCTCCCGCCACGAAACCAATCAGGCGAACCGCCGTCCCGTCCGGGCGACGCAGGACCGCGCACGCGCCGCCCTCCACGCCCGGCAGGCCATGCAGGGCCTCGTCGATCTCGGCGAGCTCAATGCGATAGCCGTTCAACTTGATCTGATCGTCCATGCGGCCGCGGCAGAACAGCAGGCCGCCCGCTTCCATCTGCCCCAGGTCGCCCGTGCGGAAGGCGCGGCGGCCGTCGGCATAGGTGTAGAGCTTGGCCTCGTTCAGGTCCGGCCGATTCAGGTAGCCCCGCATGACATGGTCGCCCACGATGCAGATCTCGCCTTCGTCCACGATCAGCACGCTGTCGGGCTTCGCATGCCCTACCGGCAGCGGGTCATGCGCGGCCAGGACCGCATCGGTGACTTCGATCCACGTGGTCGCCACGGTAGCTTCCGTAGGGCCGTAGGTATTCAGGATGACGGCGCCCGGGAAGCGCTGGCGCAGTTTCTTGGCCAATGCCGACGGCAACGGCTCGCCGCAGAACAGGAACGTGCGCAACAGCGGCAAGGTGGCGGGCGAGAAATCGCGGTTGGCCAATTGCTGGTGCGCGAACGACGGGGTGGACACCCAGACCGTCACGCCGTGCTCGGCCAGGCGGGGCATCCAGGCGCCAGCGGCGGCGATCTGTTCGCGCGCGTTCAGCACGCAGGCGCCGCCCGAGGCCAGGGTGGCGAACACTTCGTACATGGACAAGTCGAAGCTGAACGGCGCCTGGTTCATGAACACGGGTGCATCGCCCAGGCCGAAGCTGCCCAGCATCCAGTCGCCCAGCAGGCCGACGCTTTCGCGGCCGATCTGCACGCCCTTCGGGTCGCCCGTGCTGCCGGACGTGAACATCACGTAGGCCAGGCCGCGCTCGGCCAGTTCGGCGCCGTCGCCCGCCGTGAACGTGCCGGATGCGGCGTCGTAGACGGCGGCGGCGCGGACGATCTCGACAATGCGGCGCAGGCGTTCGGCCGGGTAGATGGTGTCCACCGGCACGAAAGGCGCGCCCACCAGCAGGGCGCCGACCATCGCCACGAAGAACGACGCTTCCTTGTGCCCGTAGATGGCCACCGGCACATCCGGCGCCGCGCCGTTCTTGCGGGCCTCGTCGGCCCAGGCGGCGGCTTCCGCGCGCAATTGCGCCCAGGTCAGGCTGCGGTCGGCGGCGGCAACGGCCAGCGCGTCGGGCGCCACGCCGGTGTCGACGAATTGGAAGGACTTCAGGTCGAAACGCATGCCGAAACTCCCGGCGTCAGATAGGGCTGCGGCCGCTGAACACGTACAGCGCCAGCGCGGCCAGGATCAAGGTAAGCACGCGGCCCAGGAAACGCATGATGGGCTGCGCCAGGACGGCCTGCAAGGCGGGGCGGGTGCGCGAGGCGTTGATCAGCAGGTTGTGGCCCACCGAATACGCGCCGAACATCAGGCCGCTGACGATGTAGTGCAGCGACAGGCCGTTCCAGACACCCATGGCCAGCAGCGTGGCGAAGATGCCGATGTTCTGCGCCGCCATGCGGTGGCGGCCGAAGAACTTGGTCTTGCTCAGTGCCTTGTAGATCGGCATGAACACCACGTCGCGCAGCCACTCCGACAGGCTGATATGCCAGCGGCGCCAGAAGTCCTGCGGGTTGAGCGTCGCCAGCGGATTGCGGAAATTGATCGGCAAGGTGAAGCCGAACAGCATGCCGATGCCGATCGCCATCGTCGAATAGCCCGCAAAATCGAAGAACAGGTAGGCGCTGTAGAGCGACGCGTTCAGCGCCACGCCAGTGAACGAATAGTCGTGCGCGTCCAGCGTGGACAGGCCGTAGCGCCAGATCAGTTCGGCCATGCCGAACTTCTGGATGACGCCCAGCATGATCAGTTCCAGGCCGGTCAGCCAGGTGCTCAGGGTCACGCCTTCGTAGCCGCGCTTCAGATCTGCCTGGAAATTGCGCCACCGATACATCGGGCCGGCCAGCAACGTCAGCGGGAAGAACAGGTAGATGAAGTAATCCAGCGGCGACACGCGTTCATTGCGCTGCGCGAACAGCAGCACGTCGATGGCGCGGAAGGTCGCGAACGACAGCCCCAGCATGGCGCCCAGATGCGAGACACCCGTCTTCACCAGCAGCAGCGGAGTCATCGTGATGACGACGGCCAGCCAAGTGGGAATGTAGTGACGGCGCATGGCCCACAGCGCGCTGCCCGAAATGGCCAGCAGCGCGATCGGCTGATAGGGACGCGCCCAGAACACCGCCATCCACACGCCCAGGCAGACGACGCCGATGATGTGGCGATAACCGATGCGAAAGGGCATGCCGAAGGACCGGTACGCCAACAGGCCAAGGCCCCCGAACAGGGCCCCGCCGAAAAAGCTCAAGCTTGCGAACAGTTCCATGGCGCGCTCAGAACTGCTGATATTGGAATTCGACCTTGATCGGTCCGCCGCTGCCCGTGGTGGGCTGCGCCTGCAGCACGAACACCAGGATCACCCCGATGTACAGGCACAGGTGCCAGAAGAAACGGCGCCCGGCGCCCTCTTTTCGAAAGAATTTCATCGGGAAAAGTACTCCGCAATGCCTTGGTCCGCCATCGCCCAGCCGAGTTCGGCCAGATGCATGTCGTCGCGCACCATGCCGGGTTCGAACGGGATGCTGTAGAGGTCCAGGCAACCCATCTGATACCGCTGGCACATGCCGGTAATGGCAGCCACCACCGGGTCGAATCGCTCGACGTCCAGGATCAGCTTGGGATTGAACGGCTGAATGACGAAATACGCCTTCACCTTGCGTCGTTGCAGCAAGGCCATCACGCGCGACAGGTCACCCAGCTCGGTGCGGGTGATCGGATCCACGTCGGCGAATTCGTTGCGTGCCGGCGAATACAGCGGCGCCAGGTACTGCTTGTAGTAGTCGTCGCGGACGTCGTAGGGGTTGTTGCCGCCGAGGCCGTGTTCGACTTCGCGCGCCTGATGCGTCAGCCGGCCCCACTGCCCTTCGTTCAGGCGGGCGGACGACGGCCAGGACACGAAACGGTGCGCCGGCACGGACAGCTTGCTGCGCGGACGATCGGGGGCCGGCTCTTTGCGGGCATGCCACCACAGCGACAGCTTGTCCTTGAGCTCGGCCACCTGGCCATTGGCGATCAGCCACAGCAGACCCCAGTTGGCGTTGTCGCTGATCCAGTTCTGCATCTGCTCGCGGGTGTTCGGCTGGTCCCACAGGCGGTCCCAGACCGGGCCCGTCACGTGTTCGGCGAACGCGCTGCGTGGCAATTGGCCGCCCGAGGCAAACCAGGCGGGCGACACCATGATGACCAGCCGCGTGTTCGGCGTCAGTGAATCCGCCACGGATTCCAGCACGCTGACGATGCCGTAGGACTGGAACATGGCGTGGCCATAGGCCAGCGTCGGCACCTTCAGCTCTTCCGGGAAGAAGCGGTAAGGCACGAAGCGCAAGTCATGGCTGGACAGTTCCGACGACCCCAGCACGACCAGCGTGCCGTCGCTCAGGGCGTTGCCCAGGCGATTCAGGTTGACGTGCTGCGTGCCCCAGTCCGGACCCAGGTTGGGCAGGTAGTTGCTCTTGTCGGCAGCGGCCGCGGACGGAGCCGATACCGGCGTCACGATGCGGCTGAGCAAGTCATCCGCGCCGCAGTACGCCCCGAACGCCAGTGCCACGGCGGTTGCGGCGGCCGCGACGTGGGACCACAACTGCGTATTACGAAGTATGGGCAGCGACATAGCCGGCAAGCGTGCGGACCGACTGGAGGTGCTCGGCGATCTCGGGAGCCGGGATGCTGCAACCGTACTCCGACTCGACCGCCAGCGTGATGTCCACCGCGGCCAGGGAATCAACCAGGCCAGTGGCAATCAACTGCGTATCGGGGGTGACTTTCTTCATGACGATCGACTCGACGATCTCGCCGATCTTGGTGTGGAGTTCTTGCTCGGTATGCATAGATAGTGCAGGTTGCCTCGTCGGCAAAACATCCCCATCCCCTGGGATTCAGGCAGACGAGAATACAGAAAAATGCTGAAGCTCAACTGACGGTTCCAGCGATCCAGATCGGCATCAAGATGCACTTGGTTACATCAAAATCGAAATCGCGATGCCGATCGCAGGCGCAATCATTGCATTTTGGCCGTTGAATCGCCATGAAACTTTTGGGGTAAATCGCGAGAAAAGGCTGGTAAACGTAACGCCTGCGGGTAAATCCTGGGTGCTGCGTTGCGGCAGAACGACAAATTCCGGCGCCCCTCCCGTCCCTTTTGCTCATGGCCCCAATAATCGACGCCGGATTTTCCGGCAAAAACCAAAGGGCATGGAGTCGCCGCTCCTGCCCGGCGCAGGCAAAAAAAAGCCCGCTTGCGCGGGCTTTTCGACAACGGACGCTTTTGCCGCTTACATCGGCGTGACGCGGGTCGGACCCGCGCCGCTGATCACCTGGACACGCTGGCCCACGCTGACGGGCACATCCGCTTCCTGAGCGACCACGCGAGTTTCGCCGTTGTCCAGGCGCACGGTGATTTCGTAGCCGGAATTCGTGCCGACGCGGTTTTCCACGGCGTTACCCGCCAAGGCGCCCAGGATCGCGCCGCCGACGGTGGCGATGGTGCGGCCCGTGCCGCCGCCGATGGCGTTGCCGGCCACACCGCCCAATGCGCCGCCAGCCAACATGCCGACACCGCTGGATTTGTCGTTCTGGATCACGATCGGGCGCACGCCCGTGACCGTGCCCGTACGGACGATCTGCTCGCGCTGGGCTTGGTCGTAGCTATACACGCCGCTGGACGCGCTGCGATTGGCGCAACCGCCCAGGACAGCCATCGACGTCACAACGGCTGCAATGGCCAACCACCGGCCAGTACGCGGCGTCACCAGGGAAAGAGATTTGCTTTGGTTCATTTGGACTCCTCGATCGGGCACTGCCGACGACTGTTGATCATAATACCCTGCCGCGAACAGACGGCGCCCTCGGCTGCAACACACTGAAACTCACAGCCAAAAGGTGAAAACAGCACTTTGATCACGGCGGCCACACGGCCGCCTTTCGAAAATACGATGCGGGTTCGACCATCCCGCCGCATCGCGGTTCCCGGGGAGCGAAGGCGATCAAGCGGGCAAATGGATGCCGTAGGTCGCGTGCAGCACGGCGTCAATCTCCGCGCGCGACGGTGCGTAGTTCTGCGGGCCGCGCGACGCGATCTTGACCGCGCCCATGACGTTGCCCAAGCGGCAGCTGTCTTCCCAATTCCAGCCGCTGGTCAGGCCATAGAGCAGGCCGCCGCGCTGTGCATCGCCGCAACCGGTCGGGTCAACGACCTCCGAGGCGCGCACCGGCGCAATCTGCACGGTCTTGCCGCCGGTGTACAGCGTCGCGCCTTCGGCGCCGCGCGTCACCACGACGGCTTGGAGCGTGGCGGCGATATCGGCCACGCTGCGGCCCGTGCGCTGCTCGACGATGCCCGCTTCGTAATCGTTGACGGTCAACGCCTGTGCCAGCTTGAGCATGCGCTCCAGGTCGGCGCCATCGAACAACGGCATGGCCTGGCCCAGATCGAAAATGAACGGAATACCGCGGCGGTGCAGGCGTTCGGCGTGGGCGAACATGCCTTCCTTGGCGTCCGGCGCCACGATGGCCCAGGCGGCATCCGCGTCGCTCAGGTCGTTTTCCGCGGCGAACGACATGGCGCCCGGGTGGAAGGCGGTGATCTGGTTGCCGTCCAGGTCGGTGGTGATGAAGCACTGCGCAGTGAAGGTGTCGGGGATGACCTTGACACGGCCGGTGTCGATGCCCAGGCCCGACAGGCGTTCCATGTATTCGCCGGCGTCTTCGCCCACGGTCGCCACCGGCACCGGCTTGCCGCCCAGCAGATTCATGCTGTAGGCAATGTTGCCGGAGCAGCCGCCATATTCCTTGCGCATGCTGGGGACAAGGAAGGACACGCTAAGCGATTGGATGCGGTCAGCAAGAATGTGCTCTTTGAAGCGGCCTTCGAACACCGCGATCGTGTCGAACGCCATCGAGCCGCAAACCAGGACAGGGGTTGCCATGCTTGTCATCCTTTAAGGAAAGAACTTATCGAGTTGGTAGCCATTGACCTGCACACCGGTCACTTCAATGGGCACGGAGATCTTGAGCTCGCCAGCCGGGCCGAACGGGCCGCTCAACTGTTCGGGCGTCAGGTAGTTTTCGGGCATCAGCACTTTGCGCACCACCACCGTATCCGACAGATCGGTCAGGTCCAGCACCAGGGCCGGCCAATGCTGCGGCTTGTCATAGCGGTTGCGCAGCACCAGGTTCAATACCAGGCGGCTGCGGCCGTCGTCGATGGCGGCGGCGCCGGGCGGCGGCTGCAGCGACGAGGAGGAAATCGCGATGCGCTCCAGGCGCCGGGCGTAACCCACCGCGCACCCCAGGGGCTTGCACGCGACGTCCAGTACCGGCCGCAGCGCCGGCACGGAATTGGCGATGTCGGTGCGGTAGGCATACACCATCTGCAGGCCCAGCGCGATCAAGCCCACCAGGCAGGCGTAGCCCCACACTTTGCGCAACAGGCCACGGCGCTCCTGCCGGTCCTGGTCCAGGAACTCGGGCGGGGCGCGGCCCACGTCGGTCGCGCTGGAATAGCGGGTGCGCGTGTCGCCCAGGACAGGCTCGCGCGTCTCGTCGTCGAGCTCGTCGTCGTCATCGCCGTCGTCGCGGATGCGGAAATCGCGTGGACGGGCGTCGCCGCGATCGTCGTGATCATCGAAGTCGTCTCGATGGCCGCCGGAGGGGGCCTCGGGGTGCTCGTCTTCACGGTCGCGATCGTCTTCGTCATCGCGGGCGGCGAAGGACGGCTCGGCCGGGGCGGCGCCGCGTCGGCGGGCGTCCCAATCGATGACCGGCTCCGTGGCGCGCGATGCGATGACGGGTTCGTTGCGCGACGCAGGCTGGGCTGACGGCGCCCAGCGCGGCGCGGGCTCGTGGACCGGCTCCGGGTGGCGCGCGAAGGCGGCGTGGCGGGCGCTGTCATGCAGGTCGCTGTCGTCCTCGCCGTCATCATCGACCTCATTTTCCGGCAGATCCTCATCCGGCTCGGTGTGCCGGCGGATGGCTTCGCGGCCGCGCAGCACGGCCGGCGGCACGGTGGGCGCAACAGGCGCAACGGGCGTGACCGGGGCGGGAACGGGTGCGGGCGGAGGGGGAGTCGGCGCCGGAATGGGTTCGTCTTCCCACGGGGCGATCTGGCGAGGCGGTTCCGCGGAGGGCCGCGACAGCGGCGGCGGCACCACCGGAGGCATGGCCGGAACGGCCGGCGGCGTCGCCGGCGCGCCGGATTCCGGCAGCAGGCATGCCCGGCCGTCGAAGACGGTCGAGCACGCGCCGCAGCGCACCAGGCCGTTACGGACCCGGAGTTGGTCAGGCACCACCTTGAACGAGGTGCCGCACTGGGGGCAGCGGGTGGTCAGAGCCATGTCGCGATCCTGCCGAACCGCCGCTCAGGCCTTCTGGCCGTGCAGGCAGACCCAGCCGTCACGTGCGCGCCAGACCGACATGGCGATCCAGGGCGCATAGGCGGCGGCCACTTCTTCGGCCTGGCGCTCCAGCACGCCGGACAGCACCAGATGGCCGCCCGCGGCGACGCGGCCGGCCAGCATCGGCGCCAGCACCTTCAGCGGATTGGACAGGATGTTGGCGACGACGACCTGGAAGGTGCCGTCAGCCAGTGCATCCGGCAACATGGCCTGCAGCTCGACGCGGTTGACCTCGGCGTTGTAGGCGGTGCTTTGCACGGCCTGCGCGTCGATGTCCACCGCCTGCGTCGGGCCCGCGCCCAGCTTGCGGGCGGCAATGGCCAGAATGCCCGAACCGCAGCCGTAGTCCAGCAACGTGGCGCCCGCCGGCAGCTCGGCTTCCAGCCATGCCAGGCACAGGTGGGTCGTGGGATGGCTGCCGGTGCCAAAGGCCAGGCCCGGATCCAGTTCGATATGGATCGCGCCCTCGCCCGTGGCGGCCGGGTCGAAGCCGGGCACGTCGGGGTTGTCGCGGTGCCAGCTGGGCACGATCCACAAGCGTTCGGCGATGTGGATCGGGCCGAACTGCGATTGCGTCAGGCGCACCCAATCGGCGTCGGGGACGTCGCGCAGGGTCCAGCCCGCGAACAGCGCCGGGTCCAGTTCGCCCGCCGCGGCGGCCTCTTCCATGATCTGCGCGGGATCGGCTCCATCGGGCAACAAGGCGACAACGCGGTTGCGGTCCCAGGCCTGCACGTCGGGCTCGGTGCCGGGTTCGCCGAACAGCGGGCGTTCGTCGTCAGTGCCGAAATCGGCGTCTTCCACGGAAACGGACAGCACGCCCGCTTCCAGCAGCGCGTCCGACAAGGCTTCGGCCTGCGCCTCTAGGCAATGGAGCACGAGTTCACGCATGATTATTCTTCCATCTGGTCATCGGGCCGCGGCGGATGCCGCGGCCCGATGACCGTAAAACAATTAAAAGGCCCCTGAGGGGTTTGCCTTCGGTTCGCCCAAAGGCAAAAAGGGGCCGCGAGGCCCCTAGTGGTCGGTCAGGGACGCTGAGCCAACTTGTTTTCCAGATAATGGATGCTGGTTCCGCCTTCGATGAAACGAGCGTCTTGCAGCAGTTCACGGTGCAGCGGGATGTTGGTGGAAATGCCTTCCACCACCATTTCCGACAGCGCGATGCGCATGCGGGCCAGCGCCTGGTCGCGCGTGTCGCCGTACGTGATGACCTTGGCGATCATCGAATCGTAGTTCGGCGGCACGAAGTAGCCGTTGTACGCATGCGAATCGATGCGCACGCCAGGACCGCCCGGCGTATGCCAGTTGGTGATGCGGCCGGGGCTGGGCACGAAGCGGAAAGGATCTTCCGCGTTGATGCGGCATTCGATCGCATGGCCCTTGAACTGGATATCGCGCTGGCGCAACGTGAACTTCTCGCCGGCGGCGACCAGAATCTGCTGCTGCACCAGGTCGATGCCGGTGATCAGTTCGGTGACCGGGTGTTCGACCTGGATGCGGGTGTTCATTTCAATGAAATAGAACTCGCCGTTCTCGAACAGGAATTCGAACGTGCCGGCGCCGCGATAGCCCATCTTGCGGCAAGCATCGGCGCAACGGTCGCCGATGCGCTCGATCGCGCGGCGGGCGATGCCGGGAGCCGGCGCTTCTTCGATGACTTTCTGGTGGCGGCGCTGCATGGAGCAGTCGCGTTCGCCCAGCCAGACGGCGTTGCGGCCGCCATCGGCCAGCACCTGGATTTCCACATGGCGAGGGTTCTCGAGGAACTTCTCCATATAGACTTCCGGGTTGTTGAACGCGGCGCCCGCTTCCGAACGCGTCATGGTGACGGCGTTCAGCAGCGCGGCCTCGGTGTACACCACGCGCATGCCGCGGCCACCGCCGCCGCCTGCCGCCTTGATGATGACCGGATAACCGACTTCGCGCGCAATGCGGATGATTTCCTGCGGATCTTCGGGCAACGCGCCCTCGGAACCCGGCACCACCGGCACGCCCGCTTCGATCATGGCGCGCTTGGCGCTGACCTTGTCGCCCATCAGGCGAATGGTGTCGGGACGCGGACCGATGAAGACGAAGCCGCTCTTTTCGACGCGATCGGCGAAGTCGGCATTTTCGGACAAGAACCCGTAACCCGGGTGGATTGCCTCGGAATCCGTGACTTCGGCCGCCGAAATGATGGCGGGCATGTTCAGGTAGCTGTCACGCGACGGCGCGGGCCCGATGCACACGGATTCATCGGCCAGGCGCACGTACTTGGCTTCGCGGTCAGCCTCGGAGTGCACGACCACGGTTTTGATGCCCAGCTCACGGCAAGCGCGCTGAATGCGCAGGGCGATTTCGCCCCGATTGGCGATCAGGATTTTTTCGAACATTTTCAGCTATCAGCCAATGACGAAGAGGGGTTGACCGTACTCGACGGGCTCACCGTTTTCGACCAGGATTTCTTTGATGACGCCGGACTTGTCGGCTTCGATTTCATTGAGCAGCTTCATGGCTTCAATGATGCACAGCGGGTCGCCTTCCTTGACGGTGGCGCCCACGTCGATGAACGGGGCGGCGCCCGGGTTCGGCGAACGGTAGAACGTGCCGACCATCGGCGCCTTCACGACATGGCCCTGGATGACCGGAGCGGCTTCGGCGACCGGTGCGGCAGGCGCTGCGGCCGGGGCCACGGGCGCGGCGTGGGCGCCGGCTTCGGGCTGGTGGTAAGCCACCGGCTGCAAGGTCTGCGAGAACTTGACGATGCGTACCTTGCCTTCGCCTTCGGTGATTTCCAGCTCGGCGATACCCGATTCAGCCACCAGGTCGATCAGGGTTTTGAGTTTTCGAAGGTCCATAGAAGCTGCTTCCCGAGATAGTGTCGACGACGTCCCAGCGTGGGGTCCGCGCCGTATAAGATGTAAAAGCTGTGAGTTGGTGCGAGATCAGTGCCGCACTGCGTAACGCAGAGCCGCCTCGTAGCCGTCCGCGCCGAGGCCGCTGATAAGGCCTATCGCCAAGTCGGACAGATAAGAGTGATGCCTGAAGGGCTCTCGCTTATACAGATTGGACAAATGTACTTCAATAAATGGGATCGCGACCCCGGCCAGCGCATCGCGAATCGCGACGCTGGTGTGCGTATATGCCGCCGCGTTGATGATGATGAAGTCCGTGCCGTCTTGCCGGGCCGCCTGAATGCGGTCAACCAGCGCACCTTCGTGATTGCCTTGCCAAGCAGTCAGCTTGGCGCCCAATTCGCCTGCAAGCAATTCCAGGCGCTCATTGATCTGGGGCAGGGTCAGACTGCCGTAGATATGAGGTTCCCGGGTGCCAAGCAGGTTCAGGTTCGGGCCATGCAATACCAGTATGTTTTGCGCCATGCGCTTGCCAATGAGTGGATTGCCAATTGTTGGCAAAACAGCCGATAAACCAGCTTTTTACGCCAATTCCTACTATTTGTCCAACAGACTTACGCCTTCAAACCAGAGAGGGTTTGATGCAGGTCGTCGGGCTGGATTTCACCCAATATCTTCCGGTTAATTCCGCCATCGGCATTGAACACGATGGTAAAAGGCAGGCCGCCACTGGGATTTCCAAGCTTGCGCAGGGTATCGATTGCCCCGGCGCCGATCACCCACAACGGGTAGGAAACTTGCACTTTCTCGACAAATTTTTGCATATTCGCCGCCGAATCGACACCGATGCCGACAAATCGGACGTGCGGGTACTTTTTCTGCATGGCGTCGAGTTCAGGCATTTCCCTGACACACGGTGCGCACCAGGTCGCCCAGAAATTGACCACCATCGGCTGGCCTTTCCAACTGGCCAGCGTATGGGTCGCACCCTTCAAGTCGGGCATCTGCAACTGCATCAGCCCCGCGACGGGGTCGCCCGCCGCAGGATCTCCCGCTTTGGCAGGTGCGGCGGAATCCTGGGACTTGCGGCCCATCCAGGTAAAAGCGCCCGCAACCGTGGCGGCCACCGCCACGCCGGCGGAAAGAAGGAGGCGTCGATTCATGGCGCGATCATAACCGGTGCCGCCGTTTTTTGTCGTCGGGCCGTCCCAAGACAAAAACGCCCCCTCGGGGGGCAGCAAGCACGCGCAGCGGGCGCAGCGTGGGGGCCCTTTTTGTCGCCGGGCCGCCCCAAGACAAAAAACGCCCCCTCGGGGGGCAGCAAGCCCGCGCAGCGGGCGCAGCGTGGGGGCCTTTTTGTCGCCGGGCCGCCCCAAGACAAAAGCGCCCCCTCGGGGGCAGCAAGCACGCGTAGCGGGCGCAGCGTGGGGGCCCTTTTTGTCGCCGGGCCGCCCCAAGACAAAAGCGCCCCCTCGGGGGGCAGCAAGCCCGCGCAGCGGGCGCAGCGTGGGGGCCTTTTTTTTCGCCGGGCCGTCCCAAGACAAAAACGCCCCCTCGGGGGGCAGCAAGCCCGCGCAGCGTGGGGGGCCTCTATATATACAATGCAGGGCAGGAGAGTTTTCAATGCACCTGCATATTCTTGGCATCTGCGGTACGTTCATGGGTGGCCTGGCGCTGATCGCGCGGGCCGCCGGGCACAAGGTCACTGGTTGCGATGCGGGCGTGTACCCGCCCATGAGCACGCAGCTGTCCGAACAGGGAATCGAACTGATCGAAGGTTTCGGCGTCGATCAGATGGCGCTTGAGCCCGACCTGTACGTGATCGGCAACGTGGTCAGCCGCGGCAATCCGCTGATGGAAGCCATCCTGGAGTCCGGCGCGCGCTACGTGTCCGGCCCGCAATGGCTGGGCGACAACGTCCTGCCCGGCCAGCACGTGCTGGCGGTGGCGGGCACGCATGGCAAGACCACCACCAGTTCGATGTTGGCGTGGGTGCTGGAAGCCGCGGGCCTGGCGCCCAACTTCCTGATCGGCGGCGTAGCGCAGGACCTGCACGTGTCGGCCCGGTACGACCCGGCGCGCCGCCCCTTCGTGATCGAAGCGGACGAGTACGACACGGCCTTCTTCGACAAGCGTTCCAAGTTCGTCCACTACCGCCCGCGCACCGCCATCCTGAACAACCTGGAATACGACCACGCCGACATCTTCCCGGATCTGGCCGCGATCGAGACCCAATTCCACCACCTGGTACGCACCATCCCCGGCTCGGGCCGCATCGTGCGCCCGACGCACTCCGACGCGATGGACCGCGTGATTGCCCGCGGATGCTGGTCGGAAACCGTCACGTTCGGCGCCGATGGGGCCTGGCAGGCCACGCAGCCCGATGCGGAGGGCGCCTTCGGCGTGCTGCGCAACGGCGTGGCGGTCGGCACCGTGCGCTGGAACCTGACAGGCGAGCACAACCGCATGAATGCGTTGGCGGCGCTGGCGGCGGCCGAGCACGTGGGCGTGTCCGCGGAACAGGGCATCGAGGCTCTGACCCGCTTTGCCGGGGTCAAGCGCCGCATGGAGCTGCGCGGCACCGTCAACGGCGTGAAGGTCTACGACGATTTCGCCCATCACCCCACCGCCATCGCCACCACCCTGGAAGGGCTGCGCCGCCAAGTCGGGTCGGCACGCATCCTGGCGGTGCTGGAACCGCGTTCCAACACCATGAAGCTGGGCACCATGGCCGCCCGCCTGCCCGAGGCGCTGGCCGACGCCGACCTGGTGTTCTGCTTCGGCGCGCACAGCGGCAAGCATGCCTTGGGCTGGAATCCGGCCGACGTCCTGGCGTCCCTGGGCGACCGGGCTTCCAGTTACGATGACATCGGCGCGCTCGTGGCCGCCGTGACCGCCGCCGCCCGCCCGGGCGACCAGGTGCTGGTCATGAGCAACGGCGGCTTTGGCGGCATCCACGGCAAGCTGCTGGACGCCTTGCAGGCACGCGGTTGAACGGCGGACCGATACCGGACGAGCACGAAATGATCCTCTACCTGCACGGCTTTCGCTCCTCGCCCACTTCGATGAAGGCCCGGATGATGGCCGACGCCATGGCCCAGCGCGGCCTGGCCGCCGACTGGGCCTGCCCGCAGTTACCCGCCAGCCCCCGCGAAGCGATCGACCTGGCCCTGGGCATTGCCCGGCGCCAATTGGAGGCTGCGGCCAGCCCCCGGGCGCTGACCGTGATCGGCTCGTCGCTAGGTGGCTTCTACGCCACCTGGCTGGCCGAACAGCTGGGCTGCAAGGCGGTCCTGCTGAACCCGGCCGTGGAGGCGCCGCGCGACCTGGCGACCCAGGTCGGCGAACACCACATGTATCATTCCGACGCGCCGTTCGTCTTTTTGCCCGAATATGTGGACGAACTGGCGGCCATCCATGCCCCTCGCATCACGCAGCCCGACCGGTATTTCCTGGTGGCGGCGACCGGCGACGAGGTGCTGGATTGGCGTGAAATGCGCGATCGCTACGCGGGTTGCCGACAGCGTATCGTGCAGGGTAGCGACCACGGTTTATCCGATTTCGCGCAATGGATGCCCGAGGTGCTTGAATTCGCCCTTGGCGCCAGGCAGGTTCGCCCCCAATAATCAATACCAGACCTCAACACTTTATATAGCTGCGCAAGGCGGCGCGTGCGCGCCGCCCAGGACGATCCCCACCATGTATGTGTTTTACGAAGACGACGGCAGCTTCAAGGCCGGCAATATCCTGTCCGAGACCGACGCCAGCCTGCAGGTGGAGTCGGAGTCGGGCAAGCGCAGCAAGATCAAGCGCGCCAACACCCTGTTCAACTTCGCGTCGCCCGAGCCGGCGGCGCTGATGAGCCAGGCGGCTGCGGCCGCCGAGGCGCTGGACCTGCAATTCCTGTGGGAATGCGCGCCGCAGGAAGAGTTCGACACGCCCGCCCTGGCCGCCGACTACTTCGGCCATGCCCCTACGCCCGTGGAACAGGCCGCACTGCTGATGCGCCTGCACGGCGCGCCGGCGTACTTCCATCGCCGCGGCAAGGGCCGCTACCGCCCTGCCCCGCCCGATATCCTGGCCGCCGCCCTGGCCGCGCTGGACAAGAAGCAGCGCCAGGCCGAGCAGCAGCAGGAATGGGTGGACGAGATGGCCGCCGGCCGACTGCCGGAACCCATCGCGCAGGCTGCGGAATCCCTGCTGATCCGCCCGGACAAGAATACGCAGCAATGGAAGGCCCTGGACGCCGCGTGCGCCAAGCTGGGCAAGACGCCGGACCGCCTGCTGCTTGAGCTGGGCGCCTGGCCGCATGCGCTGGCCTTGCACAAGCGCCGCTTCCTGGCGGTGAATTTCCCGCGCGGGCTGGCGTTCCCCGAGCTGGAACTGCCGCCCGTCGACCGCGAACTGCCGCTGTCGGACGCCGAGATCTATTCGGTGGACGATGTCACCACCACCGAAATCGACGACGCGCTGTCCGTCACCGAGCTGCCCGACGGACGCCTGCGCGTGGGCGTGCACGTGGCCGCTCCGGGCCTGACCGTGACCCGCGACAGCGAGTTCGACAAGCTCGCCCGCGCGCGCCTGTCCACGGTCTACATGCCGGGCGACAAGATTCCGATGCAGCCGGACAACGTCATCAAGGCGTTCTCGCTGGATGCGGGCCGCGAAGTGCCGGTGCTGTCGTTGTATGTGGTGGCCGACCCCGAGACGGGCGAGATTTTCGAATCGGAAACTCGCCTGGAACGCGTGGTGGTGCGCGAGAACCTGCGCCACAACATGCTGGACGCCCAGGTCACGGAAGCGAGCCTGGCCGATCCGTCGGCGGACATCCCCTACGGCCACTGGCTGCGTCCGCTGTGGAAGCTGGCACAGGCGCTGTCGGCGCAACGCGAGAAGGTGCGCGGCAAGCCCGAGAACAATTCGCGGGTGGAGTACAGCTTCTATCTGGACGGCAACCCGGACGATCCGGACACGCCCGTGCGCCTGGTGCCCCGCCAGCGCAACGCGCCGCTGGACCGCATGGTGGCCGAATACATGATCCTGGCCAACAACCAGTGGGGCGGCCTGCTGCACCAACACGGCGTGCCGGGCATCTACCGTTCGCAACAGGCGGGCCGCGTGCGCATGAGCACGCAGGCGCTGCCGCACGAGGCGATCGGCGTGCCGCAATACGCCTGGAGCACGTCGCCGCTGCGCCGCTATGTCGACTTGGTCAACCAATGGCAGTTGATCGCCGCGGTGGAGCACGGCGTATCGGCCCGCCTGGTGGCGCCGTTCAAGCCGCGCGACGCGGACCTGTTCGCGATCATTGGCGCATTCGACGCGCAGTACGCGGCGTGGGCGGAGTTCCAGAGCGCGATGGAGCGCTACTGGTGCCTGCGTTGGCTCAAGCAGCACGGCGTGACCCGGACGGTGGCGCACGTGTTGCGGGACGATCTGGTCCGGTTCGCGAATGCGCCGCTGGTGACCCGGGTGGGCGGAATGCCTGAGCTGGAACGGGGGACCGCGGTAGAGATCGATATCCTGGGGATGGATGAGTTGAGCCTGGAGCTGGATTGCCGGTATCTGGGGGAAGTGAGTCCTGCTGCGGGAGATGCGGCTTAGTCGCTGCGGGGCTTAGTCGCTGCGGGGCTTTGGGGCTCTGGGGCTTTGAGGGGTAGCTTCGGGCGATGTTCGGGGTTTTTCTTCGGGAGTCCTGGTCTTCGTGGGTCACCCGTCGGCGGGGCCGGGCGGATGGCGCGCGCCCACGATTGCGGTCCGTAGCCTTCGCTCCGGACGTCCCCGTCGTCATCCTCGTCCGCCTTCGGCTCCCTTCGGATTCCCTTGGGCGCATCAAGGTTGCGCGCCATCCGCCCGGCCCCGCCGACGGACTGGCGCAGTCTTGGCTCGATGCGCTGCTGGATCGCTGTTTACTGACGAAATTTGCGTGGCCCGCCTCATGCGGCCGCGCGGGCGGCCGCGTTCGGCATACGTGCTGTCGGGGCGCCGTGCGAGGGTCGCTTGCGCGCTTTCGGTGATTGGCTTTCTGTTGAGCCCCGCAGTCAGGTGGGGAGGTGGAGCGACGGGTGGCGCGCGGCGCATAGCCGCGTGCTGATTGAGACCTGTGCGCGCGCCCCCGTCTAACAGGGAGACTGTGGTGGGTTACTGCACTGTCTCTCATCTGACGAGTGGATCGTTGATGGTTATTCGTCTTCTCGTATGTGGGAGGGGGGAGCGCGCTCGATCCGGGATTAAATATCGGCTACATCGCGCAGCCGTACGCCGGAGAAGTTGGCCGCGCGCAATGCATCAAACATCGCGCGGTCGCAGATGGGGGGTGCTCCCATGCGATCCTGGCGGAAGATATGGGCATCTCCCACAACCTCCGGCTTGAACACCAAGCTGGCTCCGCCGACGAGGCTATAAAGTTTCTCGTCCTCGCCGGTCTGATAATTGTGGTCGAGCTTGATCCTCACGCGAGAAGAGGCTTCATCCAGGGCATCGAGTCTGCGCAGCACATTGCCCAGGTAGTACTGAGGGGCGGGGCTGCCGTCAGCAAGGCTGAAGTCGCATGCCACAAAGGCAAACGCCTCGGCGTCCAACTGCTCAAACAGTTGCTTCAACGGCTCCGACACAATCCATATGCCAGCGAGCTCTTCCAGATCGCGTGGCATTCCGCCCTTCTCCGGTACATGAACCAGGCGGGGACGCTGCGGATACTGGTCTGGCATTCCATTAGGACGCAAGACGACATTCATCCCGGGATCGATCAGCTTGTCTTCGTTGGCGATTTCGATGCCGGGCACCCTGCCGTTTCCCAAGAAGCTGGCGTCGATCAGGAAAAATTCGCCCTTATGAGAGGCGGCTTTGGCTGAAACTTCAATGGCGGTCGGTTCGGTCACGGTGGCTTCCATCGTGGATGCGGGGGCAGAACGGGAATGCAGTTGGGCCGATGCTAGCGGGGCTTTAGCGCAGCCACAAGTTCCGTCGAAGTGGTCTTCAGCATGCTGATGCTGTGAAATGCTGCCAACCTACGCCAAAGTTCATAACACGCTCCAGGACGAAAACCTCCATCGCGCGCCGGGCGTCTCAAGAACTCAAATTGCCCCCCATTCCCCTGAACCCCGTAAACTCCCCAAAAAAATCAAAACATCCGGAGGAAACAACATGCGCATTCTGCTGGTCGAGGACAACCTTGATCTAGGCGATGCCGTGGAAAGCAAACTGCGTCTGGCGGGCCATAGCGTGCAATGGGTGCACGATGGGCTGGCGGCGTTGCGCTGGGGGCTGGACGAGACCTGGGACGCGTTGGTGCTGGACATCAATCTGCCGGGCAAGGACGGGTTTTCGGTCATTCGTGAATTGCGGGCGGCCGGGCTGGAGGCGCCTGTGCTCGTCATGACCGCGCGGGCCGAGATCGAAGACAAGATCGACATGCTGGACCTGGGCGCGGACGACTACCTCGTCAAGCCGTTTGACCTGCGCGAACTGGAAGCGCGGCTGCGGGCGCTGATGCGCCGGCCGGCCGGGCAGACCAGCAGCACCACGCATTACGGCAATCTCAGCCTGGACCTGGCGGGGCGTAGCGTCACGCTGTCGGGCGCGCCGCTGGAGTTGGGGCGGCGCGAATTCCGGTTGCTGGAGATCCTGGTGGGCCGGATCGGCCAGACGGTGGCCAAAGAACGGCTGATGAACCAGCTGTTCGACCTGGATGACGGGTCGCTCAATGCGCTGGAACTGCTGATCTCGCGGCTGCGCAAGAAGCTGGCGGGCGCGTCGATCGATATCGTCACGGTGCGCGGCGTCGGCTATCAGGCCCGCAGCCATGAGCATCCCTGAAAGCGCCTCCATCCGCCGCCGCGTCTTCACCTTGGGCGCGGCGCTGCTGGCGTGCGCGCTGATCGGCCTGGTGTTCTTCCTGCGCGATTACGCGCATCGGGCCGCCGAGCAGGCCTTCGACCGGCTGTTGGCCGCGTCGGCGCTGACCATTGCCGGGTCCGTGCAGATCGAGGACAACGGCGTGACCGTCGAGCCGCCCGTCTCGTCGCTGGCGATGCTGTCGGGCAGCGAGCGCGTGTTCTACGAGGCGCGCACCTCCAATGGCCGGCTGATCACGGGCTACGCCGATCTGGCGCCCGCGTTACCGCTGGCGCAGGCGGCAACGCCCGTGTTCGCGTATGTGACCTATCACGACGAACCGGTCCGCGTGGCGACCGTGGGGCGGCTGGTGTCCGCCAGCCAGCACGCCGGCTGGGTAACCGTGCGCGTGGCGGAAACGCTGGGTTCGCGCGAAGAATTGGCCAGCGAAATCCTGGGGCGCGGGGTGCTGCCGCTGCTGGTCGTCTCGCTGGTGGCGCTGGGCTTGCTGTGGTTCGGGGTGCAGCGCG
Source organism: Achromobacter sp. Bel (assembly GCF_012928505.1). Taxonomy (GTDB): domain Bacteria; phylum Pseudomonadota; class Gammaproteobacteria; order Burkholderiales; family Burkholderiaceae_B; genus Achromobacter. The sequence goes on from NZ_JABBJN010000022.1 coordinate 94,845, forward strand.
CGTTTGCCCCGCTGGCCGTGCTGGAGCGCGACTTGCGCACCCGCGCGCCTGAAGACCTGACGCCACTGACCACCCCCGTGCCGCGGGAAGTCCACCGGCTGGTCGAAGCGCTGAACGCCTTCATGCAACGCCTTTCCATCATCATGGACACCTTGAACACGCTGGTGGCCGACGCCACGCATCAGGTCCGCACGCCCCTGGCGTCCTTGCGCGCGCAGGCCGAGGTGGCGCTGGAGGAAACCGATCCCAAACGCCTGCGCGAACGCATCGGCCGCATCCACCAGAATGCCACGCATGCGAGCCAATTGATCAACCAACTGCTGATGGACGCCACCATCACGCACCGCCTGGGCAAAGGGCCGCCGGAGCCCGTAGGCGTTGCCGAAACCATCAACGAAACGCGCCGCCGCATCGGCCCGGTGGAAGCCGGACGGCTGCGTATCGAGATCGCCCCCGAGGTGCGTCGCGCGCGGATCGCCGGCGACCGCGTGGCGCTCCGAGAAATGCTGCGCAATCTGGTGGACAACGCGCTGCGCTACGCGCCCGACGGCACCGTCGATATCCAGGCAACGCCAGTCGCGGGCTTTCGTGTCGCGTTGACGGTCTCGGACCGCGGCCCCGGCATCTCCGACGACGAAAAAGAAGCCGTGCAGCAGCGCTTCACGCGCGGCCGGGCCGGGCAGTCGCAATCGGGGTCGGGGCTGGGACTGGCGATCGTGCGTTCCGTGGCGATGGCCCATGGCGGCTCGCTGTGGCTGCACGACCGCCCGGGCGGCGGCCTGTCGGCGCGGGTCATCCTGCCGCTGGCGCAGCCGTCGGGCCGCCAGCTTGTTGCCTGGCTGGGCGCCCTTTTCACGGCGGCGACGCTGCTCGCCACGGCGCCTGGCGCGGTGCGGGCGGCGGAGCTGGAAGAGATCGTCACGCACTACCCCGCGCCGCAGCCCACGTCGCGCACGCTGGTCATCGCGGGGCCGACCGACACGCCCGTCGTCGCGCCCTTGATCCAGGGCTTCCAGTCGCTGCGGCCGGATGTCTCGGTGACCTATCGCGAAATCGGCAGCCGGGACCTGTACGAAGCGACGATCGACGGGAGGCTGACACAGGTGGACGTGCTGATGAGTTCGGCGTCGGACCTGCAGATCCGGCTGGCCAACGACGGCTATGCGCAAAGCTACGCGTCGCCCTACGCTCCCAAGCTGCCCTCGTGGGCCGTCTGGCGCAACGAAGTCTATGGCTTCACCTTCGAGCCGGCGGTGATCGTCTACAACCCCAAGCGCTTCACGGAAGCCACCGTGCCCCGGTCGCGCCAGGATCTGCTGCGGCTGCTGGAACGCGAACAGTCGCGCCTGCAAGGCCGCGTCGGCACCTATGACATCGCCGCCAGCAGCGTGGGCTATCTGCTGGCCGAGCAGGACGAGCTGGTGTCGTCGAACTTCTGGGGGCTGGCCAACGCCATGGGGCAGGTCGGCGTGCGCCTGTCGCCCACTACCTCCCAGTTGCTGGACGCCATCGAAAACGACGAGATGGACCTGGCCTACAACATCCTGGGTTCTTACGCCCTGTCACGCCAGGCCTCCGGCAGCAAGATCGGCGTGGTGTTCCCGCAGGACTACGTGCTGGTGCTGGCGCGGTCCGTGCTGATATCGCGGCGCGCCCCCAGCCCCGACTTGGCGCGCGCGCTGGTGGACTGGCTCTTGTCGCCCGCCGGCCAGCAGGTGGCCTCCAGCCACGCGGCGCTGGGTTCCATCATGGAAGACACGCCGGGACGCTGGACGTCAGAGGCGGTGCTGGCGCGTTCAAGCGGCATCGTGCAGCCCGTGGTGCTAAGCCCCGCCCTGCTGGTGGGGCTGGACCAGCGGCGGCACTCGCGCTTCGTGCAGAACTGGGTGCGGCTGGTGACGGACACGCCCAAGCGTCCGTAGATGCCGGCCAGGGATTACCCCTAGCCGCAACCTGTCTCCATGACAGGACGACGACAGACGCCGCCTCCTAAGATGGGCGCAGGCTGGACCAAGATCCTGCTCACACTAATTCCAATCGGAGACAACACCCATGCTTGCCAAGTCCCAACTGGCGGCCGCCTGCGCCGCTGCATTCGCCATTGCCACCGGCAGCGCCTTTGCACAGGCCGTGCCCGCGGGTTACCCGGCCGACTATCAGAAGATCCTGGACGGCGCCAAGAAGGAAGGCAAGGTCGTCATTTATTCCACCACCGACACCAAGGCCGCCGGCCCCATCATCAAGGGTTTCGAAGCGCTGTACCCGGGCGTCAAGGTCGAATACAACGACATGAACAGCACCGAGCTCTACAACCGCTACATCAGCGAACAGGCGGCGGGCGGCGGCAGCGGCGACGTCGTCTGGAGCTCGTCGATGGACTCGGCGCTGAAGCTGGCCACCGACTACGCCATGCAGTACAAGTCGCCCGAAGCGGGCAAGCTGCCGGCCTGGGCCGTGTGGAAGGATTCCGCCTACGGCACGACGTACGAGCCGGCCGTGTTCATCTACAACAAGCGCCTGATCCCGGCCAACGAAGTGCCGACCACGCACGGCGCGCTGGCCAAGCTCATCGCCAGCCAGCCCGACAAGTTCAAGAACAAGGTCACCACCTACGACATCGAGAAGTCGGCCGTGGGCTTCATGCTGGCCGTGCAGGACAAGGCCAACGACCCCAAGTACTTCGAAACGCTCAAGGACATCGCCAAAGGCGGCCTGATCGTGCAGTCGTCCACCGGCACCATGATGGAGCGCGTGTCGTCGGGCGAAAACCTGATCGGCTACAACATCCTGGGTTCGTATGCCGAAACGCGCGCCAAGTCGGACCCGTCGCTGGGCGTGGCCTATCCGACCGACTACGCGCTGGTGCTGTCGCGCGTGGCGTTCATCAGCAAGAAGGCCAAGAACCGCAACGCGGCCAAGCTGTGGATGGACTACCTGCTGTCGCAGAAGGGCCAGGAAATCATGGCCAACCAGGCTGACCTGGCCTCGGTGCGCAACGACATCGACGGCGACAACGACGTGGACGGCATGACCAAGAAACTGGGCGCCTCGCTCAAGCCGATTCCGGTCAACGAAACGCTGCTGGACTACCTGGAACAGACCAAGCGCCTGCAGTTCATCAAGGACTGGCGCGCCGCGGCCGGCAAGTAAGGCCCGCGCGGGTCCAGGCCGGCGCGCCCGGCCCGGACCGCCACAACGCGTAGCGGGC
>NZ_JABBJN010000023.1 GCF_012928505.1 Achromobacter sp. Bel
CCTTTGGCGCCGAGGTCGCGCGGCTGGTCCAGGGCACCCGCGCACTGTTGCGCCTGGGCGTCGTGGCCCGGCAGGCCAGCGACGCCGAAGCGGAAAGCGGTTCGCAAAAGGAAATGCAGCGCAAGATGCTGTTGGCCATGGCGGCCGATTTGCGCATCGTGCTGATGCGGCTGGCCTCCCGGCTGCGCACCCTGCGTTGGCACGCCGAGAGCAAGGCCCCGTGCTCTATCGCCTTCGCGCGCGAAACGCTGGACCTGTACGCGCCGTTGGCGAACCGCCTGGGCATTTGGCAGATCAAATGGGAAATGGAAGACCTGGCCTTCCGCTTCCTGGAACCCGACCGATATAAACAGATCGCCCGCCTGCTGGAAGAAAAGCGCGTCGAGCGCGAAGCCTTCATCGCCGGCGCCATCGACCGCCTGCAGACCGCCTTGTCAAAATCCGGGATCGAGGCCGAGGTCAGCGGCCGGCCCAAGCACATCTACAGCATCTGGAACAAGATGCGGGTCAAGCGCCTGGACTTCACCCAGATGTACGACTTGCGCGCCTTGCGCATCATCGTCGACGACGTGCGCGCCTGTTATACGGCGTTGGGCCTGGTGCACGAAATGTGGACGCCGCTGTCCGACGAGTTCGACGACTACATCTCGCGGCCCAAGCCCAACGGCTACCGTTCGCTGCATACGGTCGTGGCCGACGACGACGGCCGGCCGTTCGAAGTACAGATCCGCACGCGCGAGATGCACCAGTTCGCCGAGTACGGCATGGCCGCGCACTGGCGCTACAAGGAAGCCGGCGCCAAAGGCGGCCAGGTAGCGGCCTCCAGCGAATATGACCGCCAATTGGCCTGGATGCGCCAGTTGCTGGCCTGGAACAGCGATGTCGAAGGCGGTGGCGAGCCGGGCGCGGACGCCGCCACGCCGGAAGCCGGCAAACCTGGCCCGGCCAAGTCGGGGCCGGGCAAGAGCCGCAATGCGGTCACGGCGCCCGCGCATACGGACGAACGCATCTACGTGCTGACGCCGCAGGCGCGGGTGATCGAACTGCCGGCTGGCGCCACGCCGGTGGATTTTGCGTATCACTTGCACACCGACCTGGGCCACCGCTGCCGCGGCGCGCGCGTCGATGGGCAGATGGTGCCGCTGCAGACGCGGCTGTCCACGGGGCAGACCGTCGAGATCATTTCCGCCAAGTCCGGCGGCCCGTCGCGCGACTGGCTCAACCCCCAATTGGGGTTCCTGGCCAGCCCGAGGGCGCGCGCCAAGGTGCGCATGTGGTTCAACGCCATCGAACTGCAGCAGCGCATCACCCAAGGGCAGGCACTGGTCGAAAAGGAATTGCAGCGGCTGGGCAAGACGGCGGTCAACCTGGAGCAACTGGCGCAGAACCTGGGCTTCGCCCGTGCGGACGACCTGTATGTGGCGGCCGCCAAGGAAGAGTTCAGCCTGCGCCAGATCGATAGCGTGTTCCAGCAACCCGGGCCGGCCGTTGAACCGCAACCGGCCGCGCTGCGCCACGCCAGCGCAGGCAGCGCCGAGAAAAGCGGCAAAAGCGGCGTGCTGGTGGTGGGGGTGGGGTCGCTGTTGACGCAGTTGGCCCGCTGCTGCCGTCCGGCGCCGCCGGACGCCATCGCGGGCTTCGTCACGCGAGGGCGCGGTGTGTCCATCCACCGCAGCGATTGCCACAGCTACCTGGCGCTGGCCGCCCGCGAGCCCGAACGCGTGATCGAAGTGGCCTGGGGCGAGACCTCCGACACGTTCTATCCGGTAGACATCAGCGTGCGCGCGCACGACCGGCCGGGCCTGTTGCGCGACCTGTCCGAAGTCTTCGCGCGGTTGCGGCTGAACGTGGTGGGCGTGAATACGCAGAGCAAGCAGTCGCTGGCCCATATGGTGTTCACGGTGGAAGTGCGCGGGGGCGAATCGCTCGCCCGCGCGCTGGACGCCTTGGCTGAAGTGGCCGGCGTGTCCTCGGCGACACGCCGTTAGGACGCAGCCCCCAGGGCCGGGCGGCCGTGGGGGGATCTGGCTTCAGTGGTCCAGGTTCTCGTGCGCGCGCTCACGCATGAAGAACGATGCGACCAGGCCCAGCGCCACGCCGAACATCACGTAGTAGGCAGGCGCCATCGGCGAACCGGTGGTCTTGATCAGCCACGTCACGATGAACTGCGCGAAGCCGCCGAAGATCATCACGGCCACGTTATAGGCCAGGGACAAGCCCACGGAGCGCACGCGCGCCGGGAACAGTTCCGCCATTACCGTGCTGAACACGCCGAAGAAGGCCGATACGAAGAAGCACACGACGATCTGCACCGTCAGGAGGCGGCCGATCGACGGCGCGTCCGACAGCCAGTAGTACAGCGGGTACAGCACGATCAGGTAGCCGATCAGCGAACCGATCACCAGCGGGCGGCGGCCGATGCGGTCCGACCAGGCGCCCATGAACGGGGTCATCAGCACCATCAGCGCCGCGCCGGCCATCTGCACCATGAAGGTGTCCTTCATCGGCAGCTTGAGGATTTGCGTGGAGTACGTCACCAGGTACGTGAAGGTGATGTAGATGGATACCGTGGCGGTCACGACCAGGCCCACGCCGATCATGGTTTCGCGCGTGTGGGTCTTGACCATCTGAACCAGGCTCAGGCGCTGCACTTCACCGCGCGCGGCAGCCTGGCGGTCTTCTTCCTGCATCTTCTTGAAGACTTCGGTTTCGTCGATGTTCTTGCGGATATAGATCGCGATGGGAACAATCACCAGGCCGAATGCGAACGGAATGCGCCATGCCCAGGCGGCGATCTGCTCTTGCGTGAAGAACTCGGTGATCAGCGTGCCGCACGCCGCGCCGATCAGCAGCGCCAGCATCTGGCCGGCCATCTGCCACGACCCGTAGAAGCCGCGCTTGCCGTTGGGGGCCATTTCGATCAGCAGCGCCGTCGACGTGCCGAATTCGCCGCCTGCCGAGAACCCTTGCAACAGGCGCGCGATCAGGATGAAGATCGGGGCCAGGATGCCGGCGGCATGGTAGGTCGGGGCGACCGTGATCAGCGCGATGGACACGGCCATCAGCGAGGTCACCATCACCATCGCGGCTTTACGGCCCTTCTTGTCGCCGTACATGCCCAGGATGATGCCGCCGACCGGACGCATGAAAAAGCCGACGCCGAAGATCGCCGTCGTCATCAGGATGGCGTTCAGTTCGCTGCCGGGCAGGTTGGGGTCAGTCGGGAAGAACAGTTTGGCGATGATCGGCGTCATGAACGCGAACACCAGGAAGTCATACCATTCGAGGGCGTTGCCTATCACTGCGGCCACGATGTTGCGTGTGGGGACTGCTTTGTGCTGCACGGTTTCTCCTTGGGGGTATTTTTGAATCCGGGCGCCATTCTAGGCGCTTAACCCGTGAACGGCGGTGGCCGCCGTCCAAGACGCGGGCGCTTCCTGGCTTTACACTTGGCGTTTTCCCCACAAGAGAAGTGACATGAACGCGCGCACCTGGCTGGAAACGCTGGTGGGTTTCGATACCACCAGCCGCAATTCCAATCTTGCCCTGATCGAAACCGTCCGCGATTGGCTCCGCGGCCAGGGCATCGATGCGTGGCTGGCGCACAACCCCGAGCGCACCAAGGCCAACCTCTTCGCCACGCTGCCGGCGCAAGACGGCAGCCAGCAGGGCGGCATCGTCCTGTCGGGCCACACCGACGTGGTGCCCGTGGATGGCCAGGACTGGAGCACGGACCCGTTCAAGCTCGTCGAGAAAGACGGGCTGCTCTATGGGCGAGGCAGTTGCGACATGAAGGGGTTCATCGCCGGATCGCTGGCGCTAGTGCCGGAATTCCTGGCCATGCCCCGCAAGAAGCCGATCCACCTGGCGTTTTCCTATGACGAGGAGGTCGGCTGCGCGGGCGCCCCGTACATGCTGGCCGACCTGCTTGAGCGCGGCATCCGCCCCGAGGGCTGCGTGGTGGGCGAACCCACCGGTATGCAGGTGGTCGTGGCCCACAAGGGCATCAATCTGTTTCGCTGCAAGGTGCACGGCAAGGCGGCGCATTCGTCCTTGACCCCGCGCGGCTGCAACGCCATCGAATACGCTGCCCGCCTGATCTGCCGCATCCGCGATCTGGCCGACAGCTTCAAGGCCAACGGCCCGTACGACCAGTTCTACGACGTGCCGTTCTCGACGATGACCACCAACCAGATCCGGGGCGGCATCGCGGTCAACACCATTCCCGAGTTGTGCGAATTCACCTACGAATTCCGCAACCTGCCGGGCATGCAGCCCGATGAGATCCAGGCAGAAGTCGAAAAATACGTGCGCGATGAGCTCTTGCCGCGCATGAAGGCCGAGTTCGACGGTGCCAGCATCGAAATTGAAACTGGCGCGGCTGCCCCCGCCCTCGAAGCCTCGGAAGAAGCCGCCATCACCCAGCTGGTGCGCGCGCTGACCGAAGACCGCACCACTCGCAAGGTGGCCTATGGCACCGAGGCCGGCCTGTTCCAGGGCATCGGCATCCCTACCGTTGTCTGCGGCCCCGGCCATATCGAACAGGCCCATAAGCCCGATGAATATGTGGCCCTGGACCAGTTGGCCTCGTGCGAGACCTTCCTGCGCCGCCTGGGCCAATCGCTCTAGGCGCCGTGCGGGCGCGGCCGGGGGGCAGGGGACTTCCCGCCCCGGCCGGGCCCGGGTCAGGTAAAATGACGGGTTGCAAACCGGATTTGCGGCCGGCAGTGGCCTGCCGCGATACCGGGGGAGATGCTTGGTGAAACCTTACGACTTTCCGGATGCCAAGGGCCATTTCGGCCCTTATGGCGGTGTTTTCGTGGCAGAAACGCTGATGCACGCGCTCGACGAGCTGCGTGCCGCCTATGACCATTACCGTGTCGACCCCGCCTTCCTGGAAGAGTTCAACTACGAACTCAAGCATTTCGTCGGCCGGCCCAGCCCGGTCTACCATGCCCGCCGCTGGTCGGAACTGCTGGGCGGCGCCCAGATCTGGTTCAAGCGCGAAGATCTGAATCACACCGGCGCGCACAAGGTCAACAACTGCATCGGTCAGGCCCTGCTGGCCAAGCGTATGGGCAAGCCCCGCGTCATCGCCGAAACCGGCGCCGGCCAGCACGGTGTGGCCACCGCCACGGTGGCGGCCCGCTACGGCATGGAATGCGTGGTCTACATGGGCAGCGAAGACATCCGCCGCCAGGCGTCGAACGTCTACCGCATGAAGCTGCTGGGCGCCACGGTAGTGCCGGTCACGTCGGGTTCGCGCACCCTGAAAGACGCGCTGAACGAAGCCATGCGCGACTGGGTCACCAACATCGAAAATACCTTCTACATCATCGGCACGGTAGCGGGTCCCGATCCCTATCCCCGCATGGTCCGCGATTTCCAGACCGTCATCGGTAACGAATGCCTGACGCAGATGCCCGAAGCCATCGGCCGCCAGCCCGACTACGTCGTGGCGGCGGTGGGCGGCGGCTCCAACGCCATGGGCATCTTCCATCCCTACATCCCCTACGAAAACGTTCGCCTCATCGGCGTCGAAGCGGCGGGCGAGGGCATGGACAGCGGCAAACACGCCGCATCGCTGGCCGCCGGCCAGGTGGGCGTGTTGCACGGCAACCGCACCTACGTCATGCAGGACGCCGATGGGCAGGTCCAGGAGACGCATTCCGTCTCCGCCGGCCTGGATTACCCCGGCGTCGGCCCCGAACATGCCTGGCTGAAAGACACCGGCCGCGCGGAATACGCGGGGATTACCGACGAAGAGGCCCTGAAGGCGTTCCACGACTGCTGCCGCATCGAAGGCATCATGCCCGCGCTGGAGTCCTCGCACGCCATCGCGCAAGCCGCGAAGATGGCCGCCACGCTCCCGCGCGACGCTGTCATCCTGGTCAACTTGTCGGGCCGTGGCGACAAAGACATGCATACCGTCGCCGAACGTGCCGGTATCGAGCTCTAAAACATGACAACTCGCACTGATCGCATCGCCGCCGCCTTTGCGCGCACCGCCGAATCCGGCCGTGCCGCGGCGCTGATCCCCTATATCGCGGCAGGCGACCCTTCGCCCGCCGCCACGGTTCCCCTGATGCACGCACTGGTCGAGGCCGGTGCCGACGTGATCGAGCTCGGCGTGCCGTTCTCGGATCCCATGGCCGACGGCCCGGTGATCCAGCGCGCGGCCGACCGCGCCATCGCGCAGGGCGTGGGCCTGGCCCGCGTGCTGGAACTGGTGGCTGAATTCCGTCAGCGCGACACGTCTACCCCCGTGGTGCTGATGGGTTACGCCAACCCGATCGAGCGCATGGGCCAGACCGCATTCGCCGTCAATGCCGAAAAGGCCGGCGTGGACGGCGTGCTGGTGGTGGACTATCCGCCTGAAGAAGTCATCGAGTTCGCTGCCACCCTGGGCGAGCACGGCATAGCCCCCATTTTCCTGTTGGCTCCCACCTCCACCGAGGCCCGGATCCAGGCCGTGGCGGAAGTCGCGCGCGGCTACGTATATTACGTATCGCTCAAGGGCGTCACGGGCGCGGGCTCACTGAACACCGACGACGTCGCCGAGCGCGTGGCCGTTATCCGCCGCCATGTGCGCGACATTCCGGTGGGCGTTGGATTCGGCATCCGCGATGCCGAAAGCGCCCAGCGCGTGGCCCGCGTTGCCGATGCGGTCGTCATCGGCAGCAAACTGATTGAAACGATGGAGCAGGCGGTGGCTGACGCCCCGGCTGCCCAGAAAACCGACGCCGCAGTCACCGCCGCCAGCGGCTGGCTGCGCACCATCCGGCAAGCGCTGGATCAAGTAAAACGAGAAAACGCGTCGGCCTGAGCGGCGGGCGCGACCTCACACGGGATGAAACATCAATGAGCTGGATCGAAAAACTCCTGCCTCCTCGCATCAATAAAACCAGCGACAGCGGCGCCCGCCGCGTTCCCGAAGGCCTTTGGGTGAAATGCCCGTCGTGCGAATCGGTGCTGTACAGCGAAGACTTGGCGGCCAATCTGCACGTGTGCCCGAAGTGCGACCACCACATGCGCATCGGCGCGCGGGCCCGCATCGATTCGCTGCTGGACATGGAAGGTCGGGTCGAAATCGGCCAGACCACGCGTTCCGTGGACACGCTGAAGTTCAAGGACACTCGCAAGTACCCCGAGCGCCTGCAAGAGGCCGTCAAGCAAACCGGTGAAACCGATGCGCTAGTGGTCATGAGCGGTTCGATCCGCGGCGTGCCGGCGACGCTCGCGTGCTTTGAATTCGAGTTCATGGGCGGATCGATGGGGTCGGTGGTGGGCGAGCGCTTTGCACGCGGCGCCCAGGCGGCCCTGGACAACAGGACGCCCTTCATATGTGTGGCGGCCTCTGGCGGCGCGCGCATGCAGGAAAGCCTGCTGTCGTTGATGCAGATGGCCAAGACCAACGCCATGCTCACCCGCCTGTCGGCGGCGGGCCTGCCTTTCATCAGCGTGCTCACCGACCCCACCATGGGTGGCGTGTCGGCCAGCTTCGCCTTCATGGGCGATGTGGTCATCGCCGAACCCAAGGCGCTGATCGGCTTTGCCGGTCCGCGCGTGATCGAACAGACCGTTCGCGAGAAGCTTCCCGAAGGCTTCCAGCGCGCCGAGTTCCTGTTGCAGAAGGGCGCTATCGACATGGTCATCGACCGTCGTCAGCTGCGCGAGGAAATCGCCCGTCTGCTGGCGTTGCTGACCAACCAGCCGGCGGACGTGGTGACCGCCTGATTTCAGGGCGGGCGCGCTTGGGCGCGCCGCACGGATCCTCAAAAAAAGCCGTCGTGGGCCTTGGGCCTGGGACGGCTTTTTCATGGGTTTGTCAGCGGGATTCGTATCGCGCCGGACCGGGGTTTGTATCGAGTGTGAGTGTGTTTTTCGGAACAGTGTTTTCCACTGCTAATTGTTGCCATATTGCGACAATCATCAAGCCATCCGGCCCGGATTTTGCTATGTTGCCGGTTAGACCAGAAATCCACGGAGTTACCTATGCTGTCGACCAAGAAGAAAATGCTTACGTGCCTTGTCGGTGTGGCGCTTGCCGGCGCAGCGACCTTTGCTAGTGCGCAATCGTCCGAGGGCACGCAAGGCGGCATCAGCATGCATTACGGTATTGGCGACCACTATCAGCGCATCACGCTGAACTACGAAACCCCGTCTGTCTGGACGTACCAGTTTGGCGGCAATTGGGGCCGCCTGGACCTGACGCCTGAACTTGGCGCGTCCTATTGGTGGGCGGACGGTTCGCGGTCGCCGGGCCATGTCTGGCAATTGAATGCCATCCCGATGTTCCGCTGGTGGACGGGCGAGCGCTTCTACCTCGAGGCCGGCATCGGCGCGACAGTGTTCTCCAGCACGCGCTTCGCCAACGAGAACATCAGCACGGCGTTCCAGTTCGGCGACCATGTCGGCATGGGCTTCCTGCTGACCCCGAACAACCGGATCGGCGTGCGCTATTCGCACTTCTCCAACGCCAGCATCAAGCGCCCGAATCCTGGCCTGGACGTGGTCCAGCTGACGTACACGTACCAGTTCTGACCACAAGCGGTCCGCAAGCTCAAAGCCCTCGATCTCGAGGGCTTTTTTGTGGGGGGGCGCTGGCCCGGAGTGGGCTGCATCGATATCGACGCTGTCCAGGAAACCCGAGCGTATCAATGTAAAAACCCCCGAAGGTTGGATCTCGTCCAACTTTCGGGGGTTCACTTTGCCCGGGGGCTTTTTGTCGCGCTAGCGGCTTAGGAGTGCGTTTCGACTTGAACCAGCGGTTCGTTCGAGACGGCGGCAACCGGCTTGCGCTCGCGGCCCAGGCGGGTCGGCGTATGCGCGGCGGCGATGCGCAACTGGGTCTGGGCGTGGCGGTCCGGATCGGTTTCCACCCACTTCAGGCCCGCGGCATTGACCACGTCGTGCAAGGCTTGCGCCTTGGCCGTGGGCGCCGTTGCCGGCACCACGATCGGCTGTTGCGCGACCACCGGAGCGGCGGGGGTGGCGGTTTCGACCACGGGCGCCGTCACGACGGGCTCCACGACAGCGGCTTCTACGGGCTCGGCCACCGGGGCGGCGGGCGCGGACACCTGGCTGGCCGGTTCCACTGCGACGGGTTGCGTCACTTGCGGGGGGGCTGCCTGCACGGGCTGAGCCACGACGGGTTCGCCGGTTTGCGCCGGTTCAGCCTGCGGGGCTTCGACCTGTTGGGCTTCGGCCGGCTGAGCGTCAGCCGATTGGGCAACCGGTTGGGTCGCTTCTTCGGCCGGGGCTTGCGCGGCTTGGGTCGGCGCGGCTTCGATCACCTGTGCTTCCGTTACCTTGGTCTCGACGGCTTGCGTCGGGGCCGGGGCAGCTTCAGCGGCGGTGGCCGGGACAGCTTCAGCGACTTGGGCAGGGGCGACCGGCGCCGAGGGAGCGGCTTGTGTCGCTACGCCTTCGGCTTGTTCGCCGGCGTCGTCGTCCGAACCGTCTTCCAGTTGCTCGTCGCTACCGGCCAGGCCGGCTTCGTCCGGGCTGCGGCGGCCACGGCGGCTGCGGCGGCGGCGGCGCTTGCGTTCCGGATCGGCTGCGCCTTCGGCGCCTTCCGCGGTCGGGATGCCATCGGCGGCCTGCTCGGCGGCGTCGGCGGCATCCAGCGAGGCTTCAGCGGCCGGCTTGGTGTCGGGCAGGGCCGTTGCCACGGTTTGCGCCAGTGCGGCCACCATGCTTTCCTGTTCGCTCATCGGCGCGTCGGATTGCCCCTCTTCGCGGCGGTTGCGGCCACGGCCGCGACGGCGGTTGCGGCCAGCGCCGGTGTCGTCGCCATTGGCCAGGTCGGCTTGATCGGGACGGTTCGAGGCCAGGGCCGACTGTGCGACTTGCTCGCCACGCGGCTCGTTGCGGTTGTTGCGATCGCCACGTTCCTGGCGCTCGCCGCGTTCGCCTTCAGGGCGGCGGTTGCCACGGACGTGATGACGACCGCCTTCGCTGCCTTCAGCACCTTCGCCACGCGATTCGCCGCGGCGGTTGCGGTTGCGGTCCGAGCCATGGCGTTCGCCACGGCGTTCCTGGCCGTCATGGCCGCTGCGGCCCTTGCCGCCACGTCCGGACGCCGCGCGCTTGGCGCTGTCTTCCTGGGCGGCGGGGGCGGGCTTGGCGGTGTCGGCATTGCCGGTCAGCCAGCCGACCAGGCGCTTGAACAGGCCGCCCAGGCCACCTGCGGCGGCGGGCGCGGCCGGTGCGGCGACCGGCGCTGCGGGCGTCGAAACGGGCGCGGGCTGCGAGGGCGTGATGCCCTTGACCAGCGCTTCCGGACGGGCCTTGATTTCGCTTTCGCGCGGCTGCCAGGGAGCGTTCGTGGCCGGCGCTTCAACCAGTTCGAAGCTGGTCTTCAGCTCTTCCAGGCGCGGATCGTCGTGGCGCAGGCGCTCGATGTGGTGGTGCGGCGTTTCCAGATGCTTGTTCGGGATCAGCATCAGGTTGACCTTCAGGCGGGCTTCCATCTTGGTGATGTCGGCGCGCTTTTCGTTCAGAAGGTAGGTGGCGACATCCACCGGCACCTGGGCGTGGACCGCCGCGGTGTTTTCCTTCATCGCTTCTTCTTGCAGCAGGCGCAGGACGTGCAGGGCGCTGGATTCGGCGTCGCGGATCACGCCGGTGCCGTTGCAGCGCGGGCAGGTGATGTGCGAGCCTTCGTTCAGGGCCGGACGCAGGCGCTGGCGCGACAGTTCCATCAGGCCGAAGCGCGAGATCTTGCCCATTTGCACGCGGGCGCGGTCGAAATGGAGAGCGTCACGCAGGCGCTGTTCGACGGCGCGCTGGTTCTTGCTGTCTTCCATGTCGATGAAGTCGATGACGATCAGGCCGCCCAAGTCGCGCAAGCGCAACTGGCGGGCCACTTCGTCGGCCGCTTCGGAGTTCGTGCGCAGCGCGGTTTCCTCGATGTCGGCGCCGCGCGTGGAGCGGGCCGAGTTCACGTCGACGGAAACCAGCGCCTCGGTGTGGTCGATCACGATGGCGCCGCCCGAGGGCAGCGTCACGGTGCGCGAATACGCCGTTTCGATCTGATGTTCGATCTGGAAGCGCGAGAACAGCGGGATGTCGTCGCGGTAGCGCTTGACGCGCTGGACGTTGTCCGGCATCACCACGCTCATGAAGGCGGTGGCCTGGTCGGCGATCTCGTCGGTATCGATCAGGATCTCGCCGATTTCGGGCGAGAAGTAATCGCGGATGGCCCGGATGACCAGGCTGGATTCCAGGTAGATCAGGATGGGGGCGGAGTTGTCGCGGGCAGCGCCGTCGATGGCGGTCCACAGTTGCAACAGGTAGGACAAGTCCCACTGGAGCTCTTCGACGTTGCGGCCGATGCCGGCCGTGCGCGCGATGATGCTCATGCCCTGGGGCAGCTCAAGCTGCTCCATCGTGTCGCGCAGTTCCTGACGGTCTTCGCCCTCGACGCGGCGCGAAACGCCACCGCCACGGGGGTTGTTGGGCATCAGGACCAGGTAGCGGCCCGCCAGCGAGATGAACGTGGTCAGGGCAGCGCCCTTGTTGCCGCGCTCTTCCTTTTCGACCTGAACGATCAGTTCCTGGCCTTCGCGCAACGCGTCCTGGATGCGGGCGCTACGGACATCTACACCTTCCTTGAAGAAGCTGCGGGCAACTTCCTTGAAAGGCAGAAAGCCGTGGCGGTCTTCACCGTAGTTGACGAAGCAAGCTTCCAGGCCGGGTTCGATCCGGGTAATGACACCTTTGTAGATGTTGCCTTTGCGTTGTTCGCGGCCGGCAGTCTCGATGTCGAGGTCGATGAGTTTTTGCCCATCAACGATTGCGACGCGTAATTCTTCCTGATGCGTCGCATTGAACAGCATGCGCTTCATGAGAGGGTTTCTCCGTTGTCATGACGCGCCGATATCGGCGCGTGACCTCGGGTCACTCGGGCTGCGGCTGAAGCGGGCAAGAAATGCGGACCGTACCTGGGCGGCGCCCAGGCGTATCCGCCGCGGGTCAGGCGGGCACGTCGTGCCGTGGGGCACGGGGTTCTGTCAGCAGGAGGGTCAGCTTCACTGAATGTGGTTTGACGGAAAAATTGCTGTGAACGGCAGTTGCGGTCGGATTGGTTGCCTACACGCAGCTGGTGCTTTAAATATGCGACGATTCTTGCAGTGCTTCAGAGCCGCTTGCGGCATGCAACGGACCTGCTGGGACAGCGGGCAAAGTGAATGCCACACCACTATCCGGCAGGGCGCGGTTGCGCCGGCGACCAAGAGACCCAGGGGTTGAATGAGCAGGCAGTACAATGGCGGCCCGCGCGCTCGACGGAGTTGCGTATTTAAATTGCATCTCTACGCCAGGCGGCTAGTTCAGCCCCTTAAGGCTGTCCCGATTATATGTCGCTTTCCGCAATGCGCAAAGAAACTTCCTCCCCCATATCCCCCTCTAAAGCCCCCCCCGCCGTCCGAATGGTGGAGGTCGATGCCGAGCATGCCGGCCAGCGTCTGGATAACTACCTGATGCGCCTGTGCAAGGGTGTCCCCAAAACGCATATCTACAAAGCCATCCGTGGCGGCGAAGTGCGCGTAAATAAGGGACGCATTTCGGTCGACTACCGCATCGTCGAAGGCGATATCGTGCGCATTCCGCCCCTGCGGCTGCCGGATCCGGGCAAACCCCGGCCGGTGCCGGGGGCCGAATTCCCGATCGTGTTTGAAGACGACGCGTTGCTGGTCGTGGACAAGCCCGCCGGCGTGGCGGTGCACGGCGGCAGCGGCGTGTCGTTCGGCGTCATCGAACAGCTACGCGCCGCGCGCCCCGAGGCCAAGTTCCTGGAGCTGGTACACCGGCTGGACCGCGAGACCTCCGGCCTGCTCATGGTTGCCAAAAAACGTAGCGCGCTGCTGGCCCTGCACGCCATGCTGCGGGAAGGCAAGGGCGACAAGCACTATCTGGCCCTGGTGGAGGGCGATTGGGTGAACGACCGCCAGCACATCAAGCTGGGCCTGTCCAAATGGACCACGCAGTCCGGCGAGCGCCGGGTCAAGGTGGACCCGGACGGGCAGACGGCGCACACGATCATCACGCTCAAGCAGCGCTTCGGCGGTTACAGCCTGGTCGATGCCGAACTGCGCACGGGGCGCACCCATCAGATCCGGGTGCACTTGGCCGCCAGCGGCTTTCCCATCGTGGGCGACGACAAATACGGCCATGACGACGTTCGGGCCGAATTCGCCCGGAAAGGCTTCGGCCGGATGTTCCTGCACGCGCACCAGCTGACCCTGGCGCATCCGACCACGGGCGAGCCCATGACCCTTACCGCCGAGCTGCCTCCTGCGTGTCGGCAACTACTGAAACAATTGGAGTCGGTCTGATTATGTCGTCGTATTCGCTGGTCGTTTTTGACTGGGATGGGACCTTGATGGATTCCACGCACAGCATCGTGGCCGCCATCCAGGGCGCTTGCCGCGATCTGGAGCTGGCGGTGCCGTCGGCATCCGAAGCCAGCTGGGTGATCGGTCTGTCGCTGGAAAGCGCCTTGCGCCGCGCCGTGCCGGAACTGACGCAGGCGATGATGCCGCGCTTTCTGGAACGCTACCGCACCCATTACCTGCTGCGTGACCCTGAATTGCGCCTTTTCGACGGCATCCCCGAATTGCTGGCCGAACTGGCGGGGCAGAATGTGCGCCTGGCGGTCGCGACGGGCAAGAGCCGGGTCGGCCTGACCCGCGCGCTGGCCGCGACCGGCCTGGGCCCGTTGTTCGACGCCACCCGCACCGCTGACGAAACCTTCAGCAAGCCGCATCCGGCGATGCTGCAGGAGCTGATGCAGGAATTGGACGTCGATGCCGGGCGGGTCGTGATGATCGGCGACACCTCGCACGACCTCCAGATGGCGGCGAATGCTGGTGTCCACGGGCTGGGCGTGACGTATGGCGCACATACCCTGAAGGAACTAGAGGGTTGCGCTCCGCAAGCGGTGCTGGACAGCGTGCCCCGGGTGCGCGAGTGGCTGCTGCCGCGCATCTCCGCAAACGCCTGATCCACTGGCTGGGCGGGAACGTCCGGCGTTGCGGCGGGTCAATCTGGAAGTTCCCAGCCGCGGCGGCGCCGCCGCGGAATATCATGGGATCGCGCAACGTCTATGGCTTGCGCAGGGCGCGCCCGTCACGGGCGGGACGCCACACCGGAGACCACGATGCTGATACGCAAGCCCGCCGATATTCTTCCGTCTGAAATCACCGACGAGACCGTTTGGCGCTCGCGGCGCGAACTCATGTTGCGCGCCGGGCTGGCCGCCGCCGCCGTCGGCTTGCCGGGTTGGGCGGCGCGCAGCGCCTTCGCCCAGGATGCCGGCGTCCTGACGGGCAAACCGAATGCGTCATTGAGCGTCATGGACAAGCAGACGTCGCTGTCCGATGTCACCTCCTACAACAATTACTACGAATTCGGCGTGGACAAGGGCGATCCCGCCGCCAACGCCGGCAAGTTGCAGACGCGTCCGTGGACGGTCAGCATCGAAGGCGAGGTTGCAAAGCCGCGTACTTTCACCATCGAGGAATTGCTCAAGCTGGCGCCGATGGAAGAGCGCGTCTACCGCTTGCGCTGCGTCGAGGGCTGGTCCATGGTGATTCCGTGGGTGGGCTATTCGGTATCCGAACTGTTGAAACAGGTCGAGCCCACCGGCAACGCGAAATATGTGGAGTTCGTGACGGCGGTGCAGCGCGAGAACATGCCGGGCGTGCGCGCCGCCATTCTCGAATGGCCCTATGTGGAGGGCTTGCGGATCGACGAGGCCATGAATCCGCTGGCAATGCTGGTGTTCGGCGTGTATGGCAAGGTCCTGCCCAACCAGAACGGCGCGCCGTTGCGCTTGGCGGTGCCGTGGAAGTACGGGTTCAAGTCCGCCAAGTCGCTAGTCAAGATCCGGTTGGTGGAAAAGCTGCCGGTGTCGTCCTGGATCAAGGCGGCGCCGCAGGAATACGGCTTCTACGCCAACGTGAACCCCAATGTCCCGCATCCCCGCTGGAGTCAGGCGACCGAGCGCCGCATCGGCGAGGACGGCCTGTTCAGTCCCAAGCGCAAGACCTTGATGTTCAACGGATATGGCGAGCAGGTGGCGTCGCTCTACCAAGGCATGGACCTGAAAGCGAACTACTGAGGCGCACTCATGCCTGAAGGCACTTCGCCGCCCACCGCGGCCGCTTCTCTGCGCAAGGCCCCGCTGTCCGCCCGTGCAGTGGGGCGCATCAAGCCCGTCCTGTTCCTGCTGGGCCTGACGCCGTTCCTGCGCTGGATCTGGCTGGGCTTCACCGGCGGCTTGACCGCCAATCCGGTCGAATTCCTGACGCGCTCGTCCGGCACCTGGACGTTGGTCTGCCTGCTGGTCACGTTGGCGATCACGCCGTTGCGCCGGATGACCGGGCAACCCGCGCTGGTTCGCGTCCGCCGGATGTGCGGGCTGTTCGCGTTCTTCTACGGGGCCATGCATTTCATGGCCTGGGTCTGGTGGGACCGTGGGTTGGATCCGGCCGGGATGCTGCAGGACATCGGCGAACGCCCCTTCATCACGGTGGGGTTCGCCGCGTTCGTGTTGATGACGGCGCTGGCGGCCACGTCAACGCAATGGGCCATGCGCCGGCTGGGCAAGCGCTGGCAACCGTTGCACCGCGCCGTCTACGCGATCGGCCTGCTGGCGGTGCTGCACTACTGGTGGCACAAGGCGGGCAAGAACGACCTGGCGCAGCCGCTCCTCTACGCTTCGGTGCTGGCCCTGCTGCTGGGTTGGCGGATCGTGGCGTGGTGGCGGCGCCGGGCCTGACGCCTGTGGCGGCATGTCCGGGCCAAGGCCTGGTCAAGGCGGCGTGCCCAGGGCTTGCCTAAGGCATCGCCAGCATGATCGCGGCGGTCTCCGCATCCGCCTGGCCGTCGTGCAGAGCGGGGCGGTAGTGCATCTGGAAGGCCGCCAGCGTGTTGATCGTCGCGCGGTCCAGGGCGCCGTCCTGCGGGCAGGCATAGCCCAACCGCAGCAACTGTTTCTGGAACCAGGCGACGTCCGGCACGCCTTCGGCTTGCAGGCGCGCCAAATGCGCGGCGGCGCCCGCTTCGTCGTACCAGCGGCCGATGCCCGCCGCGGCCAGCGCCTTCCAGGGGAACAGCGGGCCGGGATCCACTTTGCGCTGCGGGGCGATGTCGCTGTGGCCGACCACGTTTTCGGGCGCGATGCCGTGGCGCTGGATGATGTCCCGCAGCAGGATCGTCAGCGCGCGCACCTGGCGGTCGTCGTAGGCGTGCCAGGGCGGCTTGCCGTCCGGGCCTTCCGTCCAGCCGGGGTTGACGACCTCGACCCCGATGGACGTGCTGTTCATCGCGACGTTGCCATACCAGGAGCTAGCGCCGGCGTGCCATGCGGCACGGGTTTCATCGACCAGGCGGTAGGCGCGCCCGTCGTCGTTGATCAGGTAGTGCGCGCTGACCTTGCCCTTGGACAGCAGCTTCATCGAGGTGGCGTCGTCAACCGTCGTGTAGTGCAGGACGACGCTGCGGACGCGGCTGGCCTGGCTGACGGCAGTGATGGAGGTGTCCAGGTCCAGTCCGGCGGGGCCGCGCGTGGCGCAGCCGGCCAGGACTGCCGTGGCCAGCAGTGTGGTGATCAAGCGGAGCATACGGATCAGCGGGCCAGGTACAGGAATAGCGTCGGCAGCTTGTCCAGCTGGGGCGCGGGCAACTTTTTCCAGTCGGCCACGGTGTGCGTCGCGATCCATTCCTCGGCCGTCGTGACCGAGCGGGCCACGCATAGCCGGGTGTCGCTCTTCAGGCTGGTCAGCAGGGTGGCGAACATGGCGGCGTTGCGATACGGCGTTTCGATCAGCAGTTGGGTCTGGTCATGCTTGGCCGAATGCTGTTCCCAGGCCCGCAGCTGCTTGGCGCGCTCGGCCGGATCCACTGGCGCGTAGCCGTGAAAGGCGAAGCGCTGCCCATCCAGGCCGCTGGCCATCAGGCCCAGCAGGATGGATGAGGGGCCCACCCACGGCTTGACGGTCAGCCCCAGGCGGTGTGCCGCATCCACGACCTTGGCGCCCGGATCCGCCACGGCGGGGCAGCCGGCCTCGGAAACCAGACCGATTTCCGCGCCCTTTTTAATGGGGTCCAGCCACGCCTTGATCTGGCCGTCGTTGACCTTGTCGGTCAGCGTGTGGATAGTGATTTCCTGCAGCGGCCGGATGGTGCCGATCAGCTTTAAGAAGGCGCGCGCCGTCTTGGCGTTCTCGGCGATATAGGTGTCCAGCCGTCCGGCCAGCGCGCGCACGTCGGCGGGCAGCCAGCGCTCGGGCGGGGCCTCGCCCAGGCCGACGGGGATCAGGTGCAGCGCGCCGCTCACGCGGGGGCTCCCGGCGCGTCCAGCGGATCCAGCCCGAACCGCGTCAGCATGCGCGTCAGTTCGATCAGGGGCAGGCCGATGATGGCCGTCGGGTCGTCGCTCTGGATGCTTTCCATCAAGGCAATGCCCAGGCTTTCCGCCTTGGCGCTGCCTGCGGTATCGTAGGGTTCCTCGGCGCGCAGGTAGGCTTCGATGGCGGGGTCCGACAGTTGGCGGAAACGGCATCGCGTGATGATGTCGGCTTTTTCCACCCGTTGGCCATCCGTCACCGCCAATGCGCTGTGGAATTCCACGATTTGCCCCGACAGGGCGCGTAATTGGGCCTGCGCGCGCAGGAAATCCCCCGGCTTGCCGATGGGCTGCCCGTCGACAGTGGCCACTTGGTCCGATCCAATGACGAGGCTGCCGGGGTGCTTGTCCGCCACGGCCATGGCCTTGGCGACAGACAGGCGCAGAGCCAGCGCCGCCGGCGTTTCACCCGGGTGTGGCGTTTCGTCTACATCGGGGGAAATGACCGTAAAGGGCAGGCGCAGGCGCGACAGCAGTTCTTTGCGGTAACGCGAGCTGGACGCGAGGATCAGGCTAGGCTTGGAAGGCATGCGATATTTGACGTTAAGGCGTAAGTCGCAGTATTATCTAACGTTTTGCGGGATTTTTGCAGTGCTTGTGGCTGGGTGCTTGTGTCTGGGTGCATGTGTCTGGTGCTTGTCGAAAGATCAGGTCCGGGGCAGTGCCAAGCCAATGCCAACCCAATGCCAAGCCAATTTGGCAAAGCGTGAGCAATCGCAAAGACCCGTGAATGCAAAGGATTGATCATTAAGCGCATCGATGCATTCGCATTTGCCCATAGCGGCAAGGAAGCGCATGGCACCATACCTCTTGTGCGGTTTTCGCGCGCGGTTGAAGGGTTACCCGAACAACCGCTGGGCGACGCCGGGCTTGTGACGTGGTCTGTGCGCGGTGAGGTGGGCAAGTCTGGTCTGTTGCTTGGCCGGCCCCTCTTGCACGTTCACGTGCAGGCGAACCCGGTGCTGGTGTGCCAGCGGTGCAATGCGCCGTTCGTGTATCCGGTCGATAGCGAAGTCCTCTTGCAGCTGGTCAAGTCCGAAGCCGATCTCGATGATGGCAATACCAACGGCGATTATTCCGATGGTCATGCCGGCGAGGACGATGAAGACGAAGAAGGAAATGGTTTTGTGTCCAACCAGCCTGAAAAGGTGGTCGGTTCGCATCATTTCGATCTGCTGGCCCAGATCGAAGATGAGCTCATTCTGAGCGTTCCGTATGTGCCCAAGCATGAAGTATGCCCGGGCGCGCAGGCCAAAGTCAGCGAAGTTCTTGAAGAGCCCGCTGTCAAGCGTCCGTCGCCGTTTGCGGTGCTGGAACAACTGAAGCACAAAGATTGAGATCAACATCGGGCCGCATCGCGTACAATGCGCCCCGTTTCTAGGAGTCATCATGGCCGTTCAACAAAACAAGAAGTCCCCCTCCAAGCGCGGTATGCACCGTTCGCACGATTTTCTGGTTGCCCCGTCGACCGCCATCGAGCCGAACACCGGCGAAACGCACCTGCGTCACCACATCAGCCCCAACGGCTTTTACCGTGGCCGCAAGGTCCTGAAGACCAAGGCCGACGAATAAGGCCCCCGGGCCGAACTCGTACTCGGACCAATTCGGCTGCGCGCTGATACCTGGCACCCGTGATACGCATCGCCATAGACTGTATGGGCGGAGACTTCGGTCTGCCCGTCACGATTCCGGCTGCGATCGAGTTCGCCCGGCAATTTCCGGATACCCGGCTATTGCTGGTCGGGCTTCCCGACGCTATCGAAGCGGCGCTCTCAGAGCACCGCGGCGTGGCGCGCGATCGCATGGAAATCGTGGCGGCATCCGAGGTCGTCACCATGGACGACCCGGTCGAGGTCGCCTTGCGCCGCAAAAAAGACTCCTCCATGCGCCTGGCCGCCCAGTCCGTCAAGGACGGGCGCGCTGACGCCTGCGTTTCCGCCGGCAACACGGGCGCATGGATGGCCATTTCACGCTACGTGCTCAAGACGCTGGACGGTATCGACCGCCCCGCGATCGCCACTTCCATTCCGAACCAGACGGGCCGCGCCACCACGGTGCTGGACCTGGGTGCGAACGTGGATTGCTCGGCCGAGCACCTACTGCAATTCGCCATCATGGGCGCCGCGCTGTCGCAGGCGGTGGACCATCGTGAGAACCCCTCCGTGGGCTTGCTCAACATCGGCGAAGAAGTCATCAAGGGCAACGAAGTCGTCAAGGAAGCTGCAGAGCTTCTGCGCGGCAGCCCGTTGAATTTCTACGGCAACGTGGAAGGCAATGACATCTTCAAGGGTACGGTCGACGTCGTCGTGTGCGACGGTTTCGTCGGCAACGTCGTGCTCAAGTCCGTCGAGGGGCTGGCGAAGATGCTGTCCAGCATCATTCGCGAAGAGTTCAAACGCAACATCATCACCCTGTTGGCCGGCGCGATCGCCCAGCCGGTGCTCAACCGTCTGCGCAACCGCGTCGACAACCGTCGCTATAACGGCGCCGCGTTGCTGGGCTTGCGCGGCGTGGTCATCAAGAGCCATGGTTCCGCAGATGTCTACGCCTACGGTTTTGCGTTGCAACGAGCTCGCGAAGCCGTAGTGAGTAAACTGCTGGAGCGCACCGCTCAGACGGTCGCGCAGATTACCAAGCGCGTTCAATCGGGCGAGGGCGCCGCAACGCCCTCGCGGAACGTCGCTGGGGACACCGCTTGATGGATACCGCAATGAAATATTCCGCAATCGCGGGCACCGGCAGCTTCTTGCCGGAACGCGTGGTTTCGAATGACGAATTGGCAGCGGAGCTGGCGACGCGCGATATCGCCACGTCCGACGAGTGGATCGTTGAGCGCACGGGCATCCGTCAGCGCCATCTCGCCGAACGCGGCGTCACGACCAGCCAGCTTGCCACCGAGGCTTCGCGCCGCGCGCTGGCCGATGCCGGCGTCGACGCATCCGAGGTTGATTTGATCATCGTGGCCACGTCCACGCCCGATTTCGTGTTTCCGAGCACGGCATGCCTGGTGCAGGCCAACCTCGGCGCCAAGGGATCGGCGGCGTTCGACGTGCAGGCCGTGTGCAGCGGCTTCGTCTACGCCGTGACCACCGCCGACAGCTTCATCCGCGCGGGCCGTGCCCGTTGCGCGCTGGTGATCGGCGCGGAAGTGTTTTCGCGCATCCTGGACTGGAATGACCGCAGCACGTGCGTGCTGTTTGGCGACGGCGCCGGCGCCGTGGTGCTGAAGGCGTCCGACGAGCCGGGCATCCTGGCCGCGCAGTTGCATGCCGATGGCAGCCAGATGAAGATCCTTAGCGCCGCAGGCAACGTGGCCTATGGCGACGTGACGGGCGATCCGTTCCTGCGCATGGACGGCCAGGCCGTGTTCAAGCAGGCCGTGACTGTGCTGGACCGCTCGGCGCGCGACACCTGCGCGGAAGCCGGCATCGAACTCGCCGACGTCGATTGGCTGATCCCGCATCAGGCGAACGTCCGCATCCTGAATTTCCTGGCGCGCAAGCTTGCCGTGCCGGTCGAAAAAGTCGTCATCACCGTTGATAGCCACGCCAACACTTCTGCGGCCAGCGTGCCGCTGGCACTGGATGCCGCGCGCCGCGATGGCCGCGTCAAGCCGGGTCAGCTCATTCTGATGCAAGGCGTGGGCGGCGGATTCACCTGGGGCTCGGTACTCGCCCGCATGTAAGGGTGTGCCCCGGCCAGGGCGGCGCATGCGTCGTCGCCCGCGGGGCGTGCCTGACATCCCACACAGACACTGAATCAATCCAACCGGTCAACCATGAAAATCGCATTTGTCTTCCCTGGCCAAGGTTCGCAAGCTGTCGGCATGCTGGATGCCTGGTCGGGCGTGGCCGCCGTCACGGACACCGTGGCGCAGGCTTCGCAAGCCCTGGGGCAGGATCTGGGCGCGCTGATCGCCCAAGGCCCGGTGGAGCAGCTCAACCTGACCACCAACACTCAACCGGCGATGCTGACTGCAGGCGTGGCGTTCTACGCCGCCTGGCGCGCCGCCGGCGGCCGCAAGCCCGACGTCGTGGCCGGTCATAGCCTGGGCGAATACGCCGCGCTGACCGCCGCCGGTTCGCTCGCTTTGGAAGATGCCGTGCGCCTGGTGCGCGTGCGCGCCGACGCGATGCAGGCCGCCGTGCCGGTCGGTACGGGCGCCATGGCCGCCATCCTGGGCCTGGACGACGATGCCGTGCGCGCCGCCTGCGCGCAGGCTGCTCAAGGCGAAATCGTCGAAGCCGTGAATTTCAATGCGCCCGCTCAGGTCGTGATCGCGGGGCACAAAGCCGCCGTCGAGCGCGCCTGCGAACTGGCCAAGGCTGCGGGCGCCAAGCGTGCGCTGCTGCTGCCGGTGTCCGCCCCGTTCCACTCCAGCCTGCTCAAACCCGCCGCCGACGTGCTGGCCAGCGCATTGGCTGGCGTCACGGTCTCGGCGCCGCAGATCCCGGTCATCAACAACGTTGATGTCGCCTCGCCCGTGGAACCCGGGGCAATCCGGGATGCGCTGGTGCGTCAGGCATGGCATCCTGTGCGCTGGGTCGAAACCCTGCGCGCGATGAAGGCGCAAGGCGTCACCCACATCATCGAGTGCGGCCCCGGCAAGGTGCTGGCGGGCCTGACCAAGCGCATCGACCCCGAACTTACCGGCATGGCCATTACCGATCCCGCTTCGCTTGAAGCCGCGTTGGCCGCCGTTAACGGAAATTAAAGACATGGACTCTTCGATCGAACTGCAGGGCAAGATCGCCCTGGTGACCGGCGCCACGCGCGGCATCGGCCGCGCCATCGCCCAGGAGCTGGCTGCACGCGGCGCGACCGTCGTGGGCACCGCGACATCCGAATCGGGCGCGGCCGCCATCACCGAAGCCCTGGCGCCGTCCGGCGGCCGCGGCGTGGTGCTGAACGTGACCGACGCCGAAGCGTGCGACGCGTTGATCGACGCGCTGGGCAAGGAAGGCGGCGGTCCGCACATCCTCGTCAATAACGCCGGCATCACCCGCGATACGCTGGCGATGCGCATGAAGGACGACGACTGGTCCGCGGTCCTGGACACGAACCTGACGTCCGTGTTCCGCCTGTCGCGCGCCGTGTTGCGCAACATGATGAAGGCCCGTTGGGGACGCATCATCAACGTCACGTCCGTCGTGGGGTCCAGCGGCAACGCCGGCCAGGCCAATTACGCCGCCGCCAAGGCGGGCGTGTCGGGCATGTCGCGCGCCCTGGCTCGCGAGTTGGGCAGCCGCAACATCACCGTGAACTGTGTCGCGCCCGGTTTCATCGATACCGACATGACGCGTGCGCTGGCTGAAAGCCAGACCACGGCGCTGTTGCAGCAGATTCCGCTGGGCCGTTTGGGCTCACCCGAAGACATCGCCCATGCGGTGGCCTTTTTGTCCGGGCCGCAAGCGGGTTACATTACCGGCACCACCCTGCACGTAAACGGCGGGATGTACATGCAATAAATCACGAATTGCGCGTGGGTGGCCAAGGCCGCCACGCCGCCGCCGGGCAACCGGCGAGGCCGCGCGCAGTTCATCCGGAAACGCCGCATACCGGTATTCCTGTGCCCTTCCGGGCGACAGAACAAGTGCGCGGTGTTATTTTTGTCACGGCCAGGCGTTGCTTTCCTCTACGCTTGGCTATAATTCGCGGGATTTTTCCCAATTGGAGATCTGCATGGAAAGCATCGAACAGCGCGTCAAGAAGATCGTCGCTGAACAACTTGGCGTGAACGAAGCCGAGATCAAGAACGAATCCTCCTTCCTTGACGACCTCGGTGCCGATTCGCTCGACATGGTCGAACTGGTCATGGCGCTCGAAGACGAATTCGAGACCGAGATCCCCGACGAAGAGGCCGAAAAGATCACGACCGTGCAACAAGCGATTGACTACATCAATTCGCACGGTAAGCAGTAAGCTCAGCCTATATCCTTCCGGTTGCCCGACTTTCGGGGCCAACCGGGAAACGGGGCGGTTTCAGGAATTTGCCGTGTGGTCCGCATGCGGGAAGGGCATAGTCATGCCCGACCCGCTTTCGCGTGGGCCACACGTGCAGCGCATCCCGAAAGCCGCCTTTCTTTTGTCTGTTTGAGGAGTCATCCGTGAAGCGACGTGTCGTCATCACCGGCCTTGGTATCGTTTCTCCTGTAGGAAACGACCTGACCACCGCTTGGGACAATATCGTCAACGGACGTTCTGGCATCAGCCGCATCACCCGTTTCGATCCCTCGGCCATCACTACGCACATTGCTGGCGAAGTCAAAGACTTCGACATCAGCACCTATGTCTCGTCCAAGGAAGCCCGCCAGATGGATACGTTTATCCATTACGGCCTGGCTGCCGGGATGCAGGCATGGCGCGATTGCGGCCTGGAAGTCACCGAAGCCAATGCCGAGCGCATCGGCGTGATCGTGGGCTCCGGTATCGGCGGTTTGCCGCGCATCGAAGAAACCCAGGTCGAGTACCTGGCCAAGGGTCCGCGACGGATCTCCCCGTTCTTCGTGCCGGGTTCGCTGATCAACCTGATCTCCGGTCATTTGTCCATTGCCTATGGCATGAAGGGTCCGAGCTATGCCGTCGTCTCGGCCTGCACCACCGGGCTGCATTGCATCGGCGACGCAGCGCGCCTGATCGAGTACGGCGATGCGGACGTCATGGTGGCGGGCGGCGCCGAATCGACCGTGTCCCCGCTGGGCATCGGCGGTTTCGCCGCGATGCGCGCCCTGTCGACCCGCAACGATGACCCTCAGACGGCCTCGCGCCCCTGGGACCGCGACCGCGACGGCTTCGTGCTGGGCGAGGGCGCCGGTGTTCTCGTGCTGGAAGAATACGAGCATGCCAAGAAGCGCGGCGCGCGCATCTATGGCGAGCTCGCGGGCTACGGCATGAGCTCGGACGCGCACCACATCACGGCCCCCGACAAGGACGGCCCGCGCCGCGGCGTGCTCAACGCGCTGCGCAACGGCGGCCTGAACGCGGATGACATCCAGTATGTCAATGCCCACGGCACGTCCACGCCGCTTGGCGACAAGAACGAAACCGATGCGCTGAAGCTGGCGTTCGGCGATCACGCCAAGAAGCTGGTGGTCAACTCGACCAAATCCATGACCGGGCACTTGCTCGGCGCGGCAGGCGGCATCGAGGCCGTGTTCACCACGCTGGCCGTGTACAACCAGGTATCGCCTCCCACGATCAACATCTTCAATCAAGATCCGGAATGCGATCTGGATTACTGCGCGAACGAAGCGCGGCAGATGAAGATCGAGGTCGGCCTGTCCAACTCGTTCGGCTTCGGCGGCACCAACGGCTCCATGGCCGTTCGCCGGGTCTGATTTGGCAGGCTCGGACGCAGGGCGCTGGTCGTTTCAGGTGCCTGCCGGGCAGCCGCCTGGCGTCCGTGCGCTTGGCGGCCTGGCGATCGCCGTGGCTGCGGCCTGTGCGCTGACGGCGGCTTCCTGGAGCGGCCTGGCATGGGCAGCGAGCGCGGTGATCGCGCTGCTGCTTGTGCTGGCCGGGCTGTTACACTCGGCACGGAGCAGCCTGTCCCCGGTATCGGCATTACGCACGGCGACCGGGGCTGGGCGCTGGCAGGTCTGCCTGCCGCAAGGCTGGCAAGACGCGGTGCTGCTGAATCAGCAGCGCGGCCCGCGCTGGCTCACGCTCACTTTGCAGCCCTTGCCCACCGGGAGTACGGCCTTTACAAATAGCATAATCACCCTCACCGTCTGGCAGCGGACGTTGCGACCGGAGTCCTGGCGGCGCCTTTGCCTGCTGACGGGCACGGCGCGGCGCGCACAGCCGGCGGCACGCCCGCAGGAGGCGTCATGAGCGAGCGCGAAGTCGACGCCGAGCTTGTCGCGCGCGTTCAACGGGGCGACAAGAAGGCCTTTGATCTGCTGGTGCTGAAGTACCAGCGCAAGATCCTGCGCCTGCTGGCCCGGATGATCCGCGATCCCTCTGAAATCGAGGACGTGGCCCAGGAAGCCTTCATCAAGGCCTATCGGGCCTTGCCCCAGTTCCGGGGTGACAGCGCGTTCTATACCTGGTTGTATCGTATCGCCATCAATACGGCGCGCAATTGGCTGGCCTCGCAGGGCCGGCGGCCCAGCGCGCCAAATGCGATAGAAACGGAAGACGGTGAAACTTTTAACGAAACCGACAACCTAACCGATATAAGCACGCCGGAGTCCATGGTTGCCAGCCGCGAAATCGCCGAGACGGTGAACGCGGCCATCGAGGAATTGCCCGAAGAGTTGCGCACCGCAATTGTCCTGCGTGAAATCGAAGGTATGAGTTACGAAGACATCGCCCAGAGCATGGATTGCCCGATCGGTACGGTGCGCTCCCGCATTTTTCGTGCGCGCGAGGCCATCGCGACCAAATTGCGTCCATTGCTTGGCACCGATGCCGAGCGTCGCTGGTAAGGAGTGGCAGTCATGCAAACCGCAGCCAAGTCCGTTGAAATCGCCGAATCCTCCTGGGAGGAATCGGTTTCCGCCTGGATGGACGGAGAAGATTCCGACGATATTCTTCCCAGTCTGTTGTCCAAGGAAGGACGTCAGACCTGGGACACCTATCATTTGATCGGTGATTCCCTCCGTAATGCCGACCTGGCATTGACGCCCAGCGCGGCGTTCCAGTCCCGGCTGGCGCGGGCGCTGGATGCCGAACTGCCGATCGTGGCGGCGCCCCGGCGCCGTTCGCCGTTGCGCTATGGCCTGTCCGGCCTGGCGGTGGCCGCCGCTGTGGCGACCGTCGCCTGGGTGGCTCAGCCCTATCTGACGGGCACGCCGGCCACCGAAGTGCGCGTGCTGGCCGACGCCAGCGGCACGCCTGCCTCCGCGGAGGATGCGGGCCTGCGCGACTACCTGGAGGCCCATCGCCAGATGGCCGGCCCCAGCGCGGTGCGTCAAGTCTCGTTCGACGTCGGGGCGGGGCGTTGATGGCGCTGGTGTTACCGACACGTTGGCCGCGCGCAGCCTCCTGGCACGCGCACCGCGCTGGCTGGTTCGCCGCCACGCTTCTGACCGCTTTCCTGGCCGCGCATGAACCCGCGCGCGCCGCCGACGCCGCACCGGCGACCGATGACGTCGTCCAGTTGCTGTCGCGCATCCAGCAGGCCGCGCGCAAGCAGGACTACGCCGGCGTCTTCATGTATCAACAGGGCGAAATGATCCAGTCTTCGCGCCTGGTGCATGTCCTGGACGGCACCGGTGAGCGCGAACGCCTGGAAATCCTGGATGGGCAGCCACGCGAATACCTGCGGCACAACGAGGACGTGCAGTGCCTGATCCCCGAGCGCAAGACCGTGCTGGTCGAGCGCCGCCGAGGCGACCGCTTTCCCGGCCTGCTGCTGGGCGACCCTGCCAATCTGGCCGAACACTACAAGATCAGCACCGAACCCAAGCTGCACCGGGTGGCGGGCCGCGAGTGTCGGCTGATCACGATCGAGCCGCTGGACAAGCTGCGTTACGGCTACCGCCTGTGCGCCGATGTCGAAACCAATCTGCTATTGAAGGCCCAGACCCTGAACGCCGCGCGCGGCGTGGTCGAGCAGGTGTCGTTCACGTCGTTGCGCCTGGGGTCGGAAGTCGATCCCCAATTGCTGACGTCGCGCTGGAGTACCCGCGACTGGAAGGTGCTGGAGCCGTCGATGGCGCCCGTCGATCTGTCGGCTCAGGGCTGGCGCATCCCGGCGCCCAAGGGCTTCAAGGTGGTCATGCAGGTGGCGCGCTCGATGGGGCGCGGCGCGACCGTCAACCAGATGGTTCTATCCGACGGCCTGGCGGCCATTTCGGTCTTCATCGAGCCCTATGATAGCCAACGCGGCCACCATCCTCCCCATGGCGCCGCGCAGCGCGGGTCGATCACCGTTTACGGAACGCGCATTGCGGACTTCTGGCTGACGGCCGTGGGCGAAGTGCCCGTGGCGACGCTGGAACAGTTGGCGGAAGCGACAGAGTATGTGCCCGCCGCACCTGCGGCGGCGGCGCCGGCAACCGGGACGGCCGGGTCCAAGTGATCCGAGCCCCGGGGCGGCTAGCAGCAATTTCGGAGTAACTTATGAAAGCAATGACGGTGTCGAACGCTTTTTTCCGGCGCTTTCTGGTGGTTGTGGCGGCAAGCGTGGCGATGTCCGCCGCGTATGTCCCCGCTTCGGTGGCGCAGACGCCCACCGTGGCGTTGCCCGACTTTACGGGCATTGTTGAAAAGGCCGACCCCGCAGTCGTGAACATCCGCACCACGGCCACCGTGCCGGTGCGCGGCCCCGGCCCCGGCGGCGGCGGCGACCCCTACGAGTTGTTCCGCTGGTTCTTCGGCCCCGACTTCCAACAGCCGGGTCCGGGTGGCCAGTCCCCGATGCCGCGTCAGCGCCCCCAGCCTTCGCAGCCTGAAGAGCGGACTGTGCCGCGTGGCGTGGGCTCGGGTTTCTTCATTTCCGAAGACGGCTACATCCTGACCAACAACCACGTGGTGGTTGATGCGACGGACATCTACGTCACGCTCACCGACGGCCGCGAATTCAAGGCCAAGGTCATCGGCACTGACGAGCGCACCGATGTCGCGCTGATCAAGATCGAAACCAAGGATATGGTCCCGCTGGTCATCGGTGACCCCAAGAAGCTGAAGAAAGGGCAGTGGGTGCTGGCCATCGGTTCGCCGTTCGGCCTGGATTCCACCGTGACCTCCGGCATCGTCAGCGCGATTGGCCGCGATACCGGCGAATACCTGCCGTTCATCCAGACCGACGTGGCCGTGAACCCCGGCAATTCGGGTGGCCCGCTGATCAACCTGGACGGCGAAGTCGTGGGCATCAATTCCCAGATCATTTCGCGCAGCGGCGGCTTCATGGGCATCTCGCTGGCCATCCCGATCGACGAAGCGATGCGGGTCGTCGACCAGTTGCGCGCCACGGGCAAGGTGACGCGCGGCCGGGTCGGCGTGCAGATCGGTGAAGTCGGCAAGGACGTGGCCGAAGCCATCGGCCTGCCCAAGGCCGAAGGCGCGCTGGTCAGCAGCGTGGAAGCCGAAGGCCCCGCCGAAGAGGCGGGCGTGCAGCCGGGCGACGTGATCCTGAAGTTCAACAACGAGCCGATCAAGCGCTGGTCGGACCTGCCGCGCATCGTGGGCGAAACCAAGCCGGGCACGCGCGCCGACATGGAAGTGTGGCGCAAGGGCAAGAGCATGACTCTGTCGGTCAAGGTCGGCGAAATCCCGACCGAGAAGGCCGCGGCGGCGGGCAAGAAGCCGGCGCCGGCACCCGAAGTCACGAACGCGTTGGGCCTGGGTGTCGTGGACGTGCCTGCCGACGTGCAGAAGAAGCTGCGCATCAAGGGCGGCGTCCAAGTGAAGGTCGCCGAAGGCGCGGCCGCCAAGGCCGGCTTGCAGGAAGGCGATATTGTGTTGGCCTTGAACGACACTGACGTCACCGGCGCCAAGCAATTCGCCACGCTCGTGGGCAAGCTGGACAAGTCCCGGGCCGCGGGTTTGCTGGTGCGCCGCGGCGATCAGACGCAATGGGTGGCGGTTCCGGCCTCGAAGTAAGGGCTAAAGACCGTCGCTTTTTGCCCCGGGGCGGCCCGGCGGCAGAAAAAAAACCCCAAGACCAGCTAAAATGGCTGGTTGCCGCAAGAGGGGGCGCTTGGCGCCCCCTCGTTTTTGCCCGGGTCTGCCCATCAGCGACCCACCAGCGGCCCGCAGCGTCCCCCTAACGTCAGCCGTGCGTACTCCGGCGGCGGTGTCTTCCGGCCATGTGCCGAGTGTTCCGTCCCTTATAATTTCAAGCATGCAGCATATTCGCAACTTCTCCATCATTGCCCACATCGATCACGGTAAATCGACCCTGGCCGATCGCCTGATCCAGCGCTGCGGCGGATTGGCGGATCGCGAAATGTCGGCGCAGGTGCTCGATTCCATGGAAATCGAACGCGAGCGCGGCATCACCATCAAGGCCCAGACCGCCGCCCTGCATTACAAAGCGAAGGACGGCAAGACCTACAACCTGAACTTGATCGACACCCCGGGGCACGTGGACTTCTCGTATGAAGTCAGCCGCTCGCTGTCGGCATGCGAAGGCGCGCTCCTGGTGGTCGACGCGTCCCAGGGCGTGGAGGCCCAGACGGTCGCCAACTGCTACACCGCCATCGAGCTGGGTGTGGAAGTGGTGCCGGTCTTGAACAAGATGGATCTGCCGCAGGCCGATCCCGAAGGCGCGCGCCAGGAAGTCGAAGACGTGATCGGCATCGATGCGTCCGAGGCCGTGCTGGCCAGCGCCAAGACGGGCATGGGCATCGACGAGATCCTGGAGACCATCGTGGCCCGCGTGCCGGCGCCCAAGGGCGATCCCGACGCGCCGCTGCAAGCACTGGTCATCGACTCGTGGTTCGACAACTACGTGGGCGTCGTCATGCTGGTGCGCATCATCAATGGCGTGCTCAAGCCCAAGGACAAGATCCTGCTGATGGCCTCCGGCGCCACCCACCTGTGCGAGCAGACCGGCGTGTTCACGCCGAAGTCGCAGCAGCGTCCGCACCTGTCGGCGGGCGAAGTGGGCTTCATTATCGCCGGCATCAAGCAATTGGAAGACGCCAAGGTGGGCGACACGGTCACGCTGGCCAATAAGCCTGCCGCCAGTGCGCTGCCCGGCTTCAAGGAAGTCAAGCCGCAGGTGTTCGCCGGCCTGTACCCGGTGGAAAGCTCCGAATACGACCAGTTGCGCGATTCGCTCGACAAGCTGAAGCTGAACGACGCCGCGCTGATGTTCGAGCCGGAAGTCTCGCAGGCGCTGGGCTTCGGCTTTCGCTGCGGCTTTCTGGGCCTCTTGCACATGGAAATCGTGCAGGAACGCCTGGAGCGCGAATTCGACATGGACATCATTACCACCGCGCCGTCGGTGGTGTACGAGGTCGAACAGCGCGACGGCTCGGTGATCACTGTGGAAAGCCCGTCCCGCATGCCGGAAGTGGGCAAGATCCAGGACATCCGCGAACCCATTGTGAAAGTCACGCTGTTCATGCCGCAGGACTACGTCGGTCCGGTCATGACGCTGTGCAACAACAAGCGCGGTTCGCAGGTCAACATGAGCTATCACGGCCGCCAGGTCCATCTGGTGTACGAGATCCCGCTGGCCGAGATCGTGCTGGACTTCTTCGACAAGCTGAAGTCGGTGTCGCGCGGCTATGCCTCGATGGACTACGAATTCCTGGAATACCGCTCGGCCGACGTGGTGCGCGTGGACCTGCTGATCAATAACGACCGCGTGGACGCGCTGGCCGTGATTGTCCACCGCAGCAACGCGCGTCACCGCGCCCGCGACGTCGTGACCCGCATGCGCGGCCTGATCCCGCGCCAGATGTTCGACGTGGTCATCCAGGCCGCCATCGGCGCGGAGATCATTGCGCGTGAAAACGTGAAGGCGCTGCGCAAGAACGTGCTGGCCAAGTGCTACGGCGGCGACATCTCGCGCAAGAAGAAGCTGCTGGAAAAGCAGAAGGCCGGCAAGAAGCGCATGAAGCAGGTGGGTAGCGTGGAAATTCCGCAGGAGGCGTTCCTGGCCATCCTGCAAGTGGAAGACAAGTAGAACCAAAAGAAGGCGGTTAGCTGATGAGTTGGAACTTTGCCCTGATCCTGTTTGTTCTGCTGGTCCTGACCGGCATTATCTGGGTGCTTGATCTGGCGGTGCTGCGACGTGGTCGCGAAGCACGCGCCCAAGCAGCGATGGCGCAGTACGACGCGGCCCTGGTCGGAGACGCTCAGGAAGCCGAGCGCCTGCGCCGCGAAGCCGGCGATGCCGCGCGGCGCGTGCCCTGGTGGATCGAGTACGCCGTCAGCTTCTTTCCCGTCATCCTGTTCGTCTTCATGCTGCGTTCGTTCGTCGTGGAGCCGTTCCGGATTCCTTCGGGTTCGATGCTGCCCACGCTGCAGTCGGGTGACCTGATCCTGGTGAACAAGTTCAGCTACGGCTTGCGCCTGCCCGTGATCGACAAGAAGGTCGTGGAGATCGGCAAGCCCGCTCGCGGCGACGTGTTTGTGTTCCGCTACCCCGTGGATCCGGATGTGGACTACATCAAGCGCGTGGTCGGCCTGCCGGGCGACGAAATCGCCTACCTGGACAAAAAACTGTACATAAATGGCGAATTGGTGCCGCATGTGCGCGACGGCGACTACTTCGAGCCGGATCGTGTCTCCTATATCGCACAATATAAAGAGAAGTTGGGCGATGTTGAGCACAAAATCCTGCTCGATGAGAACAAGCCGCAAGATTATTCGCCGATGTGGCAATTTCCCAACCGGGAAAACTGCCAATACAGCCGCAATGGGGTACGCTGCAAAGTACCTGAAGGCAGTTATTTCGCCATGGGCGATAATCGGGACAACAGCGCGGACAGCCGGTACTGGGGCTTCGTACCTGAATCCAATATCGTCGGACGCGCGTTCTTCATCTGGATGAATTTCAGCGATCTCAGCCGCATCGGCCGGTTCAACTGATTATGTCGCTAGCCACGCTAGAAAACCGCCTGGATCACCACTTCGGTGATGCAGCCTTGTTGGAACAGGCACTGACGCATCGCAGTCACGGTGCGCGCCACAACGAGCGATTGGAATTCCTTGGGGATTCCGTTTTGAACTTCGTCGTGGCAGCCATGCTGTTCGAGCGTTATTCCAAAATCGACGAAGGCGATCTGTCGCGGCTGCGGGCCAACCTGGTCAAGCAGGCGTCGCTGGCGGATATCGCGCAGCGCCTGGAACTGTCGCAGTACCTGCGCCTGGGCGAAGGCGAATTGAAGAGCGGCGGGTTCCGCCGGCCGTCCATTCTTGCGGATACGGTCGAGGCGCTGTTCGGCGCCGTCTTCCTGGACGCCGGATTCGACGCCGCGCGCCGCGTGATCGTGCGCCAGTACCAGCCGGTGCTGGCCTCGGTCGACCCCAAAACGCTGGGCAAGGACGCCAAGACCTTGCTGCAGGAATTCCTGCAAGGCCGCAAGCTGGCGCTGCCGTTGTATACGGTGGTGGCCACGCATGGCGCGGCCCACAGCCAGCAGTTCGAAGTCGAGTGCGCCATCCCGGCGCTCGAGATCAAGGTTATGGCGCCCGGCGCCAGCCGCCGCGCCGCCGAGCAATCGGCGGCCAAGCTGGCGTTGGAGGCCGCGTTGGCCATCAGCCCGGCGACCAAGGCTGCCCGCAAGTCGGGCAAGGCGCGCAAAACCGCGCAATTGTCGCTGCCCGTGGCAGTGGCTCAAGAGACTAAATGAGCGATACCCCTTTTCGTACTGGCTTCGTTGCCATTGTTGGCCGTCCCAATGTGGGCAAGTCCACGCTGACGAACGCCCTGATCGGTTCCAAGATCTCCATCGTGTCGCGCAAGGCGCAGACCACGCGCCACCGCATCCATGGCGTGCTGACGCGCGAGCACGAGCAGTTCGTGTTTGTCGACACCCCGGGATTCCAGACGCGCCATGGCGGCGCGATGAACCGCATGATGAACCGCGTCGTGACGCAGGCGCTGGCCGACGTCGACGTGGTGGTGCATGTGGTGGAAGCCGGCAAATGGTCTGAAGGCGACGCCAAGCTGCTGCCGCTGTTGCCCAACCCCGAGCGCACGATCCTGGTCGTGTCCAAGATCGACGCGCTGAAGAACCGCGACGACCTGTTCGCCTTCGTCTCCAAGATCATGGCGCTGCATCCGTTCGGCGCCGTGGTGCCCGTCAGCGCCACCAAGAACCAGCAACTGGACCAGCTGCTGCAAGAAATCGCGAGCCGCCTGCCGGAAGGCGAGGCGATGTTCGAAGAAGACACGCTGACCGACCGCCCCATGCGCTTCATCGCCGCCGAACTGGTGCGCGAGAAGATCTTCCGCCTGGTGGGCGACGAGCTGCCCTACGGCTGCACCGTCGTCATCGAACAATGGGAAGAGACCAGCAAGGGCGCCAGCATCAATGCCTGCGTGGTGGTCGAACGCGACAGCCACAAGCCCATCTTGCTGGGCACGGGCGGCATGCACATGAAGCGTATTGCCACGGAGGCGCGGCAGGACATCGCCAAGCTGCTGGACAAGCCGGTTCACCTTGAGGTGTACATCAAGGTGCGCAAGGGCTGGTCCGACCGCGAGAGTGCGCTCCGCGACCTGGGCTATGAGTAGACGGGCGCCCCGCGTCCAGGATCGCCCGGGGTTTATGCTGCACGCCACCGCGTGGCGTGAGACTTCCCTTATTGTTCAGACGTTTTCCCGCGATCATGGCTGCGTGGCCATGGTCGCCAAGGGCGCCAAGCGCCCTTATTCCGTCCTGCGTCCCGTGTTGTCGGCCTTTCAGCCCTTGCTGCTGTCCTGGACCGGCAACGGCGAGGTCAAGACCCTGACCCGTGCCGAGATCGCCGGCATCCGCCCGCTGACGGGCACCGCCCTGATGTCGGCCTGGTACATGAACGAGCTGCTCTTGCGCCTGTTGCCGCGCGAGGATGCCCACCCCCTGCTGTTCGACGCCTACGACATGGCCCTGCAGCAACTGTCCAACGGCACCCGCGCCGCTGGCGCGCTGCGCCGCTTCGAATGGACCTTGCTGACAGAGACCGGCTACGGCGTCGATGAAGACGCCCCTGATTTCGAAGACCCGGTGATCGAACCGGCGCTGCGCCGCGACCTGCGGGAACGCCTGGCTGAGATCCTGGCCGGCCGGCCGCTGTCCACCCGGCGCGTGCTGATGGATCTGCAACGCATCTGAGCGCGCCGCGCGCCGCCCATGACCTTCACGCTAAAACAGGTCGAGACCTTCCGCACCGTCTACGAGACGGAAAGCGTGACTGCCGCCGCCCGGCGGCTGGACGTGTCGCCCGCGACCGTCAGCGCCACGTTGGCTGCGCTGGAGGCCAGCATCGAACTGCGCCTGTTCGAGCGTGTGCGCCAGCGCATGCAGCGCACGCCCGAGGCTACGCTGTTGTATGAAGAAATCCGCCGCTTGAATGTCGGCCTGGAAAGCCTGGGCCGCAAGATCCGCGCGATCCGCGGCGCGGCCCAGCCGCGCCTGCGCATCGGTTGCATCCATGCCTACAGCGGCGCAGTCGTCAGCGACGCGATCTCGCGTTTCCGCGCGCGCTATCCGGATACGCCCTTGTACCTGCAGATCCGCGATTCCAATACTTTGCGCGACATGGTGGTGTCGGGCGAGCTGGACCTGGCCGTGGTGGCCGATGAATCCGAGCTGGAAGGGCTGCGCGGCCATCGCCTGGCCAGCTTGCGGGCGGTGGCCGTCTTTCCGGCAGGGCATGGGCTGGCGCGTCTGGCGTGCGTGGATTTTACGCATCTGGCCGGTCTGGACGTGATCGCCTTGAATGCCGAGGACGGGTCGCGCAAGCGGCTGGATTCGCTGCTGCGCCAGGCAGGACAGAGCCTGAGGGTGGCGATCGAAACGCCATACTCGAACACGGTGTGCCAATTGGCCCTGGCCGGGCATGGCGTCGGCATCGCCAACCCGGCGACAGCGGTGGGCATGGAGGCCGCGGGTCTGTGCTACCGCCCGTTGACGGCCTCGGTGCATTTCGAGTGCCACATGATCCTGCATGGCAGCCGGCCGCTGTCGGAGGCCGGCAAGTTCTGGGCGACCTGCCTGCGCGGTGCACTGGCTCCGCTGGTGGACCGCTTCGGGGTCTAGGCGGCGCAGCGCCGGAGATCAACCTCGGCGGCCGTCCGACGTCACCATCAGCACTACCGAGGATTCGGCATCCAGCACCCCGGAACGTCTGAGCCGGGACACGGCAGCCAACGCGGCGGCCGAAGACAGTTCGGTTGTGACCCCTCTGCGTTCAAGCCGCTGCTGTGCCTGGGCCGCAGCGGCGTCGGAGACTTCTACCGGCGTCCCGCCCGAACGTGACATGGCTTCCAGCGATTGCAGCGTGCAGGTGCCGCCCGCGATGGAGTACTGGTCCGTGATCCCTTCCCACAGGCCGCGCGCGTCGCCCGCCGCACGGGCCCGCGACAAGCGGGCGTACGGCTCGACCGCGTGCAGGCGGGGCAGGCGCGCGATGCGTCCGCTTTGCAGCAGGTGCTGCCAGCCCAGGAAAATCCCCCACAGCAGATCGCCGCGCGCCGTCGGCACGATGATGTCGGTGGGGGGGCCGCAGGTGTCCAGGATTTCCTGGGCGATGGGCTTGTAGCCTTCCACGCCGTAGGGATGCGTGCCGACCGGCGGATTCAGATAGTTGGTGCCGGCGAACGCGCCGTGGTTGCGGCACAGGTCCGCCACGTAAGGCCAGCGGGCCAGGCTGTCCTCGAAGGCGCTGAGCTTGGCGCCGAAGCGCTGCATGGCCTCGCGCTGCCGCGGCGGGCAATTGCGGGTGATGGCGATGTCGGCCTGCAGGCCGGCGGCTGCGCAATAGGCCGCCAGCGAGACGCCGGCATTGCCGCTGGAGGCCGCCGCCACGCGGGTCGCGCCAGCCAGGCAGGCGCGCGACACCAGTTGCGCCGCCATGCGGTCCTTGTGGCTGCCCGTGGGATTGGCGCTTTCGCACTTGAGCCAAAGCTGGCCGATGCCCTCGGCACGCGCGAGATCCGCGGCTTCCAGGTTGGGCGTGGCCCCTTCGCCCAGCGTCAAGGGTGCCAGCACCGGCATGGGGATGGTGTCGTCCACGTCTGTGTCCGGGCCGTCGTAGCCGCATTCCAGGCTGGCGGGGTGGCCCGCCGCGAGGCAGCTTGGGCAGCCTTCAGGATAGTCGTCGGGCAGCCACAGGCTCGTGCAACGGATGCAGCGCAGGCCGGACAATCTAGGGTTCATCTGCATGGGTCAATACTTGGATGCAAGGGAGTCCAGGGGAAGGGCGGGAGCGACCTGCAGCAGGCAGTCGCCGTCGTCGCTGCGGGCGATGGCACGCAGGCAGACGACCGTGCCGGCCTGGGGGCTGAGCAGGTTGCGCAGGGGCATGTCGGGGCGGACGGGTTCGATCAGGCGGCCGATGCGCTGGCCCGCCGTGACCGATTGCCCCAGTTCCACGCTGGGCACGAATACCCCGGCTTCGCGCGCACGCAGGGTGGCGGCGGGCGCGTCCAGGTCATGGAGCCGGATTTTCGGGTGGCGGGGCAGGGGCAGGTCCGACAGCAGGCCCAGTTCGCCCAGGCATCCCAGCAAGCCGTCGCGGCAGCGGTCGGCAAGGCTGCTGCTGGTTTCCCTGCCGCCGCCGATTTCAGCGCTCAAGCGCAGTACGCCGTGGCGGCTGGCCGCGGCAGGCAAGGAGCCCGCTTCAGTGCCGCGGAAGAACACGCAATGCGGCATGCCGAAGGCCCGCGCCAAGGCGGGCAGGCGTTCGTCGTAGGCGTCCTCGCCGTAGCGGGTGATCACCGATGAGGGCAGGTAGCGCAGCGATGCGCCGCCGCTGTGGACGTCGACCATGGCCTGTACGCGGGGCAGCAGCCGCGCCTCGAGCGCGGCCGCCACGCTTTCGGTGTAGCCGCGCGCGGGCCCGCCCAGGAAGGCGCGGTTCAGGTTGCCGCCGTCGGCGGGCGACAGCCGCGTGCCCGCCAGCGAAGCTTCCGCGTTGACGGCGGGCAGCAGATAGACCGTGCCGCGTTGCAGGATGGCCGGCAGGTGGTGCCACAAGTCCAGGATGGCCGCCTGGCCTTCCCATTCGTCGCCG
Source organism: Achromobacter sp. Bel (assembly GCF_012928505.1). Classification (GTDB taxonomy): domain Bacteria; phylum Pseudomonadota; class Gammaproteobacteria; order Burkholderiales; family Burkholderiaceae_B; genus Achromobacter. The sequence continues at coordinate 37,043 of NZ_JABBJN010000023.1, forward strand.
TGCACGCCGGCGATCAGGGCAACGGCAGGGCCGGGCCCCGCGTCGATCCGCAGCATGGGAACCGTGACGCGGCGATACGCCGATTCATTGGTGGCGGCGGCAACGGAGAAATCCTCCCGGCTCACGCGGACCATGCGGCGGCTCCCCTCGGTGCGTGCGCCCGCTTCAATCCAGCGTGGCGGCCTTGATGATGCGCTCCCATTTGGGCAGCTCCTTGCGAATCTGGGTCTGTACGTCCTGGGGCGTCCCGCCCAGGGGCTCCTGGGAACGGCTGCGCAGTTCCTTCTCGACAGTCTCCGAACGTAGCGCCTGGTTCAACGCGGCGTTCAGGCGGGCGACGGCGGCGGGCGGCGTGCCGGCCGGCGCGATCAGCGCGCTCCAGGCCGACTGTTCGTAATCGGGATAGCCTTGTTCGGCCACCGTGGGTACGTCCGGGTTGGAGGCGGCGCGGGATTTGGTCGTGACGGCGAGCGCGCGCAGGCGCCCGTCCTTCAAGTTCCCGATCAGGGGCGGCAGGTTCTCCATCATGGCGTCGACATGTCCGCCCAGCAGGTCCGACAACTGCGCGGCGGTCGCTTTATAGGGAATCTGGCGCACGGCGGCGCCGGTCTGGGCGATGAAGAGCTTCACGCCGACTTCGCTGGTCGTGCCGGGATCCGCCGAGGTCATGGTCAGGCGATCGGGCTGGGCACGGCTTGCTTCAATGAAGCTCTTGAGGTCACGGTAGGGCGAGGCGGCGTTGACCACGATGACGTTCGGGGTTTCGGCCACCAAACCGATGGGCGTCACGTCGCGGTCCAGGTCATAGAGCTGCTGCTTGAACAGGAAGCGGTGCAGCACCAGTGTGCCAACATGGGCATAGCCGATGGTGTAGCCGTCGGCCGGGGCGCGCACCACGGCCTGCGTGCCGATGCGGCCGCCCGCACCGACCCGGTTTTCGACGACCACGGGCTGGCCGAGCTGGCGGCTCATTTCCTGGCCGATCAGGCGCGCGGTGATGTCCGCGTTGCCGCCCGCGGCGGCGGGCACGATCAGCGTGATGGCGCGCGTCGGATAGTCGGCTTGGGCGGATCCCGCGGCAAGGCAAAACGACAGGGCGGCAAGGCAGGCAGTGCGTTTCATGACGAATCCCGAGACGTTAAGAGCTGCGCCATTGTGCGGTCGCGGCCTCGAGAATCCGTTTGTCTTGCACAGATGGATGTTCGGAAAAACCTAATGGTTTGCGGTCTTGCGCGCGTCGGCTTGCTTTCCCAGGCCGTAGCCCACGGCGGCCGCGCCCAGGGCGACCACCGCGCCCAACAGCGCGATCAGCGCCGCGCCGTGCCCAAGCATGTCGACGCCTGCCTTGACCCAGCCGCTGGCCGCGTCGCCTCCGCGGTAGACCACAGTGTCGATGACGCTCTTGGTCTTGTACTTGTCTTCGGGCGGGACGGCCGTGAACAGCATCTCGCGCCCCGGCCGGATCAGGGCGTATTCGCCGGCCCGCCGCAGGATCATCGCGGCGGCCAGCACGCCGAAGACGGGAAACGCGGCCAGTGCCAGGAAGGACAGCCCTACGGCCAGCGGCACCGCCGTCAACAGAAAGCGCAGGCCCAACCGGGCGGCGACCCGGCCCGTGATGAAGACCTGCGACAACAACGCCAGCGTCTGGACGGTGAAGTCCAGCGCGCTGAAGACGCGAATGCGCTGGGCCGTGTCGGGGAACGTGTCGGCCACCAGCCGCGCCTGCTCCATGTACAGAAAGGTGTTCAGGGTGGCCAGCAGCACGACCAGGAGCGAAATGCCTAGCAGGTAGCGCGAGCGGAAGATGCGCGAGATGCCGGCCAGGACCGTGCCCTCGATGGGGCGCTGCATGTCTTCCGGGCCGGTTTCCGTGCGCGTGGCGGCACGCCATCGCAATAGCCACTGTTTGAGCGGGAGCGTGGCCGTCAGCAGCAGGGCCGACAGCAGCAGCAGCCCGGCGGGGCCCAGCGCACCTGCCAGCAGGGCGCCCAGCAGCGGGCCGCACAGGCCGCCCGCGCTGGCCCCGGCGGCGATCAACGCGAACAGGCGCTTGGCCGATTCCATGCGAAACACGTCGGCCATCAGGCTCCAGGCGATGGACACCACGAACAGGTTGAACACCGACAGCCACACGTAGAATGCGCGGGCCGCCCAGACGCTGTCGGGCCGCAGGTGGAGCAGGGCGGCGAATCCCGCCATGGTCAGCGCAAACAGGCTGTAGACCCAGGTGAGCAGGGTGGCGCGCGGCACGCGGGCCGACAGCCAGCCGAACAATGGCACCACGGCCAGCGTCGCGACGAACGTGGCGGTGAACAGCCACTGCAGCTGATTCACGCCCGCCTGGATGCCCAGGGTTTCGCGTATCGGGCGCAACATGAAATAGCCGCAGAACAGAAAGAAGAAAAAGGCGAAACCGCAGGCGGCGGGCGCGATTTCCTCGTCGTGGATGCCCAGCGCCCGTGCCGCGCGTCCACGCAGGGAGGTGGCGGCGGCCATGGGGCTATGCCAGCAAGGCGGCGATGCGTTCGCGCAGGGCCGCGTCCGGCTGTCGCCCGAATCCGGCCTGCGCGTTGTCGGCCATGTTGGCGGGTTTGGAGGTGGCGGGAATGACGGCGGTGACGGCCGGATGGCCGATGATGAACTTTAGGAAAACCTGCGCCCAGCTCGTGCAGCCGATCTCGGCGGCAAGTTCCGGAAGGGCACGGCCTTTGACCTGGCGGAACAAGGCCCCGTCCTGGAACGGGCGGTTGATCAGCACCGCGACGCCATTGGCCTGGCAAGCGGGCAACAGCCGTTTTTCCGCGTTGCGCGCGCCGACGGACAGATTGATCTGGAGGAAGTCGGGCTTCTCGCGTTCGACCAGTTCGGTCAGCTCGTCGTGCGCCGAGTCGGTGTAGTGCGTGATGCCGATATAGCGGGTGACGCCTTGTTGCTTCAGTTCGCGCAGCAGCGCCAGTTGGTTGCGGGTGTCGATCAGGTTGTGGATCTGGATCAGGTCGAGCTTGTCGCGGCCCAGGCGCTTCTGCGATTGCCGGATCTGGTCCATGGCGGATTCGCGGCCATGGGCGCCGATCTTGGTCGCCAGGAAATACCCGTCGCGGCGGGTGCCCTGGCGGGCCAGCAGCGCACCCACGACCGCTTCGGCCTGGCCGTAGCTGGGCGCGGTGTCGATCAGATATCCGCCTTCCTGGGTGAAGATGTCCAGCACCCGACCCAGTGGGGCCATGGCCGCGGCGTCGTCGGGCGACGCGTTGAAGGTGTCGGCCGTGCCCAGGCCGATGACGGGCATCTGTTCTTTCGACGACGGAATGCTTCGGTTCAGCATGGCGGGCTTGACGCTGAGCGCGCGCGCGGCGCCGGCGGATCCCAGCAGCGCGGCACAAGCGGTGGTCTGGAGGAAACGGCGGCGGTCGGGCATGGGGGATGCTCCAAAGAAAAAAGGCCTACACGCGAATGTAGGCCTTTTGCAGGGGTCGTTCGACCGGTGCTTACTCGCGATTGCCGCCGAAGATGCCCAGCAGCATCAGCAGGTTCGAGAAGACGTTGTAGACGTCCAGGTAAATGGCCAGCGTGGCGGACACGTAGTTGGTTTCGCCGCCGTTGACCACGCGTTGCAGGTCAACCAGCATGAAGGCCGAGAAGACCAGGATGGCCATGACCGAGATGGTCAGCATCAGCGCGGGCATCTGCAGGAAGATGTTGGCCAGGGCCGCCACCAGGATCACCACGGCGCCGATGAACAGGAACTTCTGCATCCCGGACAGATCGCGCTTGATGGTCGTGGCCAGCGTGGCCATCGTGCCGAACACGATCGCCGTGCCGCCGAAGGCCGTCATGACCAGCTGCGAGCCGTTGCTGAAGCCCATGACGAAACCGAGCAGGCGCGACAGCATCACGCCCATGAAGAACGTGAAGGCCAGTAGCAGCACGACGCCCAGTGAGTTGTTCTTGTTTTTCTCGATGGCGAACATCAGGCCAAAGGCGCCCACCAGGAACACGATGGCGGACAGGCCCGGGCTTGCGCCCATGACGCGGTTGATGCCGGTGTAGAGGCCGACCGCGGCGCCCAGGACCGTGGGGATCAGCGACAGCGCCAAGAGCCAATAGGTATTGCGCAGGACCTGGTTGCGAGCGACCTCGCCCGGCGCGCCGGCGACCGAGCCGGAACGGTTAAAAGGGGACGGACGATATTCGTTCATGGAGAACTCCTGTGTACGGCAAATATAGTGATTGCCTAGAAGGCTTAGATGGGAAGGATACCTTACAGTTCCCTGAAGAATCCAGTTTTTGGAAGATTTAGACCGGTCGCCGGACACCCGCCGCCGGCAGGTTCAACCCGGGCGGACATCCTTCTGCACACGGGCAACGATACCCGGTAATTCGGCATCCATGCGGGTTTGGATCAGCGCAATGGCCTCGGCCAGCGCCTGGCGCATCAATTGCTCGACTTCGGCCTGCAGGCGGGCAGTCAACACGGTGGCGTCGGGCAGGGCGGCATGGGCGGCTTCGGCTTGCGCCTCGGCGTCGGCTTCCGCTTCCTGCTCGTGGGCGACCTCGGTCAGCAGCGGAAACGCATCGTCGTCAAACACCGGCCCGGCGCCATCGTCGTCGGCGCGCTCCGTCAGCAGGGGGGCATCCGCCTCGTCGGCGGGCGGCGCGTAGAAAGAGGGCTCGGCCCGTTGGGTCAGGGTGGGGATGCCGGGATCGTTGGGTCGAGGTGGCATGGAGGTCTTCCGAAAATATCGATGGGCTGGCGGCAGGGCGGCCGCCGGGGCCCATTGGGGCGGTCAGTCGCCGGACGGCTGGCGGCTGAGGTCGTGGCTGACCGGCGTATGGCCGGCGTTCTGGTAGAGGCGCCAGCGTTGGCGCGCGGCCTGCTTGTCGTCGGGGTCGTCCGACACGATTTCAAGCAGGCGCTCGAAGGCGTCGAATCCCGGCGGGCACTCGTTGTCCAGATTCAGCAGCCACAGCGGGGGGGCCTCGACGCCGGCTGCCGGCTGGGCCGCCTGCGCAGCCTGCTGCGGGTCGCCCGCCGTCAGTACTACCGGCGTCTCGGAGGCCAGGGGGTCGTTGGCCAGCACATGCGGCACGAACGACGTGTCGTCGAACGCCCACAGCATGCGGTCGAACGCCGCCAGGCGGGAGCCATCCCTACAGTACACCACCAGCCGCTGGCCTGCCAGGAAGCGCTTGCGCACGACCTGGCAGGCCATGCGCAGGCGGTCGGGCGCGCCGAAGGCGAAGTCGATCCGCGTCATGCCCGGTTCCGTTGCCGCCGATTCAAACCTGGTCCAGCAGGTATTGCATCAGCAGGGGGACGGGGCGGCCGGTGGCGCCCTTGTCCTTGCCGCCGCGCCAGGCGGTGCCGGCGATGTCCAGGTGGGCCCAGGGATAGGCCTTCGCGAAGCGCGACAGGAAGCAGGCCGCGGTGACCGCGCCGGCCGGGGGGCCGCCGATGTTGGCCAGGTCAGCGAAGTTGGACTTCAGCTGTTCCTGGTAGGCGTCGTCCATCGGCATGCGCCATGCGGTGTCCAGCGACTGGCGGCCGGCCGCGGCCAGCGCGTCGGCCAGGGCGTCGTCCTTGGAGAACAGGCCGCTGTTGACGTTGCCCAGCGCCACGACGCAAGCGCCGGTCAGCGTGGCGATGTCGATGACGGCGGACGGTTTGAAGCGCTCGGCGTAGGTCAGGGCGTCGCACAGGACCAGGCGGCCCTCGGCGTCGGTGTTCAGGATCTCGATGGTCAGGCCGGCCATGCTGGTGACGACGTCGCCGGGTTTGTTGGCCGTGCCGCTGGGCAGGTTCTCGCAAGCCGGGATCAGCCCGACGACGTCCAGCGGCAGCTCCAGCTCGGCCAGGGCGCGGAACGAACCCAGCACGCTGGCGGCGCCGCACATGTCGTACTTCATCTCGTCCATGGTGGCGGCGGGCTTGAGCGAGATGCCGCCCGCGTCGAACGTGATGCCCTTGCCGACCAGCACGATGGGGCCCTGGGCGGACTTGGCGCCCTTTTTGGCCGCGGTCTTGGCGCCGGCGTGGCGCAGCACGATGAAGCGCAGCGCTTCCGCCGAGCCGCGGGCCACGGACAGGAACGAGCCCATGCCCAGGGCCTCGACCTGCTTCTTGTCCAGCACTTCCACCTTCAGCGACTTGAATTCGCGAGCCAGGCGCTTGGCGGTGTCGCCCAGGTAGGTGGGGGTGCAGAGGTTGCCGGGCAGGTTGCCCAGCGTGCGGGTCAGGTCCATGCCGTTGGCGATGGCGCCGCCTTCGCGCAAGCCCTTCTGGGCCTGGGCGGCGTCGGCGCGCTCGACGATCTGGACGATCTTCTTCAGTTTGGGGCGGGCGTCGCGGTCGGGTTTGCCGAAGCTGGCGTCGTAGTGATAGGTGGCGTTGCCGGCCGCGATGGCGGCGCTGCGGGCGCGGGCGATGACGGCGACGTCCGTGACCGGGTTGGCGACCAGGGTCGACACGCCTTCAGCCAGTTGGGCGGCGACGCAGACCGAGGCGAATGCCTGTTCGGCCGACGCGTGGGCGCGGGCCGAGTATTCGTCCTGTTTGCCCAGGCCGACCAGCACCACGCGCTGCGCGGTCACGCCAGGCAGCGCGCGCAAGGTCAGCGTGGAACCGGCGCGTCCGCGGAATTCGGTCTTGACCACCGCGCGCACGGCGCCATTGGAGGCGCGGTCGATGATGTCGGCGGCGGGGCTCAACACGCCATCCGCGTAGACGCCGACAGCCAGGGCGGCGGTTTTGACTTGGTGCAGGGAAGCAGTGGTCTGTGTGCTAAATTCCATGAGGGTTTCCCGTGTACGTCTGTGTATGATGCGGTCGATTATCCCGCATATTCTCCCATGTCTCTATTTAAACGCTCTGTCGTCAGCGAGATCACCAGTCACGCTGGCGTTGTCTTTTCCACGTTGCTCGTCGTGTGGCTCAGCGTGCTTCTCGTGCGCCTGCTCGGTGAAGCCGCGGGCGGCAACATCGGAGCGGACGTCGTGCTGGTGCTGGCCGCGCTGTCGACCATCACCGCCTTGCCGACCATTCTTGCCGTCTCCGTGTTCATCGCGGTGCTGACGACGGTCACGCGCAACTACCGCGAATCCGAAATGGTCGTGTGGTTCGCCAGCGGCCTGTCGCTGGCCGACTGGTTGCGGCCCGTGCTGCGGGTCGCCATTCCCATCGCGTTGGCGGTGGCGGGCCTGACATTGGTGGCCGCGCCCTGGGCGTACCGCCAGATCGGCGAATACCACGAACGCTTCGAGCAGCGCTCCGACCTGTCCAAGGTCACGGCGGGACAATTCGCGGAATCTTCCGGCGGCAACCGCGTGTTCTTTTCGGAAGACCCCGTCACGCCATCCGATGAACTGGGCAACGTGTTCGCGCGTGAAATCGGGCCAGAGTGGCTGAGCGTGCTGACCGCAAGCAGCGCGCACAGCGAAACGCTGCCCAACGGCGACCGTTTCCTGGTGCTGGGCGAAGGCCATCGCTATGACCTGAAACCGGGCACGCCCGAGATCCGGCTGGTGCACTTCGACAAATACGGCCTGCGCCTGGAAAGCAAGGCCGGCGGCGACCCCATCGGCGAAGCCCGGGCCGCCGCCGAACGGTCGGCCAAGGCCCGCACCACGATGCAACTGATGGCGGATAACACCGACAGCAGCTGGTCGCAGGTGATGTGGCGGGTGTCGCTGCCGCTTGCCGCGCTGAACCTGGCGCTGCTGGCCATTCCGCTGGGGGCGGTGAACCCGCGCCTGGGCCGTTCGGGCGACTTGCTGATCGCGGGCCTGGTCGGACTGCTGTATATGAACCTGATCAACCTGTCGCGCGCCTGGATTTCCAATGGCAAGCTCAGCTTCGGCGTCGGGGTGTGGGCTATCCACGGGGCCGTGGCGCTACTCACCGTGTTCCTCCTCATGCGCCGCCTGCGGGTGAAGGCGCCCAAGAACACCGTCCAGGCGTAACCGCCTGAGGGAGGGCCTGCGCGGCCCTCCGTTCATCTTGCGCGAGTCAGGACAGGTACTTCATCGTGCCGCGCTTGCCGGCCAAGAGGTCGGCGTTCTTCAGCACCGACTTGCGGATGAATTCCCATAGCACCGTCACGCGCTTGAGTTTGCGCAGGTCTTCGTGGCAGTACATCCAGAACGAACGGGTGATCTCCACCTCGTTCTCCAGCACCGCTTTCAACCGCGGATCCTGCGCGGCGATGAAACAAGGCAGGATCGCCAGCGACTGGCCCTGCAGCGCCGCGTGGTACTGCGCGACCACGCTGGTGCTGCGCAACACCACGTTGCTGGCCGGCAGCAGATCCTCCAGATAGCGCAGGCGTTCACTGAACAGCAGTTCGTCCACATAGCCGATGAAGGTATGGTCGGCCAGGTCTGCGCGGCTGGCGATCGGCGCGTGCCGCGCCAGGTAGCCGGGGGTGCCGTACAGCCGCAGGGTGTAGTCGCAGAGCTTGCTGCAGACGTAGGGGCCGCGCTGCGGGCGTTCAATGGTGATGGCCAGGTCGGCCTCGCGCTTGGACAGGCTGACAAAGCGCGGTACCGGCAGGATATCCAGGGTGATGTGCGGGTAGCGGCGCTGGAAGTCGGCCGCCAGCGGCGTCAGCACATAGCTGCCGAAGCCTTCCGTGGCGCCGATGCGCAGATGGCCCGACAAGGCCTGGCCGATGCCGGACAGGTTTTCACGGGCGGTGTGCACCGTGCTTTCCATCTGTTCGGCGTGTACGAACAGGCGCTGGCCGTCGTCGGTCAGCATAAAGCCCGCGCTGCGCGATTTTTCGAACAGCAGGGTATCCAGTTCGGTTTCCAGCGCCCGGATGCGGCGCGACACCGTGGTGTGCTCCACCCCGAGCTTGCGCGCGGCCGCGCTGACCCGCTGCGTCCGGGCCACTTCCAGGAAATATCGCAGGCTGTCCCAATCAAGCACTTTCGGCGCTCCCAGGCCCCTGGCGCCAAGGGCGCCGGGCTCAAAATCTGATTGTGCATCAATGCACAAGGAATGTGCATTTCTAGTGTTGCTTGTTGATTTTCACACATCTACACTGGGCTGGCAGGCCTCGGGGCATTGCCCTGGGAGTCGCAGGCCGCAAAGACGGCGCACAACGCTAAAAATCAGCGCATAACACTCAGGAGACAAATCCATGAAATTGCACGCACGCGGGCTGGCCGCAGGCTTGTGTCTGGGCGCATTGTTGGTGAGCCAGGCGCAAGCGGCGGATAAGCCGCCAGTGAAGATCGGCATTCTGACGGACATGTCCGGCACCTATGCCGGCATGGGGGGCGCGGGGTCGGTGGCGGCGGCGCAGTTGGCCATCGACGACTGCCTGGCGGCGGAATGCAAGGGCATGAAGATCGAACTGGTGTCCGCCGACAACCAGAACAAGGCGGACGTGGGCGCGGCGAAGGCGCGCGAATGGTTCGACCGCGACGGCGTGACGGCGATTGCCGACCTGACGAATTCCGCCGTGGCGCTGGCTGTGCAAGGTATCGCCCGCGAAAAGAACAAGGTCGTGATGTTTTCCGGCCCGGCCACGACGGCGCTGACCAACAAGGAATGCTCGCCCGTCGGTTTCCACTGGATGTTCGACACGTACTCGCAGTCCGCAGGGGGCGCCAAGGCCACCGTGCGGGCGGGCGGCAAGTCCTGGTACTTCATCACCGTGGATTACGCCTTCGGCCACTCGCTGGAAGCGGACACGGCCAAGGCGGTGAAGGCCCTGGGCGGAACCGTGGCCGGTAATGTGCGCCACCCGCTGAACGCGCCCGATTTCGCGTCTTATCTGTTGCAGGCGCAAAGCTCCAAGGCGCAGGTCGTGGCGCTGGCCAACGGCGGCCAGGACACAGTCAATGCGGTCAAGCAGGCCCGCGAGTTCGGCATCGTGGCCGGCGGCCAGCGCCTGGTGTCGCTCTTGATCTTCCTGTCGGACCTGCGCGCACTGGGGCTGGAAAGCGCCCAGGGCCTGTCGTATGTGGACGGCTTCTACTGGGATTACGACGACGCGTCGCGCCAATGGTCGTCGCGCTTCGAGAAAGCCTTCCGCGGGCTGAAGCCCACGATGACGCAGGCCGGCGTGTATTCCAGCGTGCTGCACTACCTGCGTGCGACGGCAGCCGCCGGCAGCACCGACGGCAAGGTGGTGGCGGACAAGATGCGTGAACTGCCCATCAAGGACCCGATTATGCGCAACGCGTCGATCCGTCCTGACGGCCGCGTCATCCACGACATGTACCTGTATGAAGTGAAGAAGCCTGCGGAATCCAAGGGCGGTTGGGACTATTCCAAGCTGGTGGCCACCATTCCGGCCGCCGAAGCATTCCAGCCCCTGGCCGATTCGACCTGCTCGCTGGTGAAGAAATAACCCCGGGCGCGCCGGCCGGGCGGTTGCCCGGCGGCGCGCGGCAAGATCCATGAACGCGGATTCCATCCGCATCGACTACGCAGTGTGAGGAGCATCAAATGAGTGAAGTCCCCCGCGTTCCGCTATTGATCGGCGGCAAGCTTGTGCAGTCCAAAACCACCGAATGGCGAGACGTGATCAACCCCGCCACCCAGGAGGTCGTGGCCAAGGTGCCCTTCGCAACGCGCGAAGAACTGGACCTGGCTGTCTCCAACGCCAAGGAAGCTTTCAAGACCTGGCGCAACAGCGGGCAGGGCACGCGGATGCGCGTCATGCTGAAGTTCCAGGAACTGCTGCGTGCCAACACCGGCAAGCTGGCCGAGATGATCACCCGCGAACACGGCAAGACCCTGCCGGACGCCGAGGGCGAAATCGGGCGCGGCCTGGAAGTGGTCGAGCATGCCTGCTCAATCGCCAACCTGCAATTGGGCGAGTACGCCGAGAATGCCGCCTCCGGCATCGACGTCTACACCCTGATCCAGCCGCTGGGCGTGTGCGCGGGCATCACCGCGTTCAACTTCCCGGTAATGCTGCCGTGCTTCATGTTCCCGATCGCCGTGGCCTGCGGCAACAGTTTCGTGCTCAAGCCCTCTGAGCAGGACCCGACCGCATCGCTGTTCCTGGCCCAGCTGGCGCTGGAAGCCGGTCTGCCGCCGGGCGTGCTGAACGTGGTGCATGGCGGTCCGGATACCGCCAACGGCCTGTGCGAACACCCCGACATCAAGGCGGTGTCGTTCATCGGTTCGACCCGCGTGGGCACCGAGATCTACAACCGCGCATCGGCGGCCGGCAAGCGCTGCCAGTCGATGATGGGCGCCAAGAACCACTGCGTGATCCTGCCGGACGCCGATCCGGAAGTCGCACTGAACCAGTTGGTCGGCGCCGCCTTTGGCGCCGCGGGCCAGCGTTGCATGGCGTCCTCCGTCGCCGTGCTGGTCGGCGATGCCCGCAACTGGCTGCCCGACTTCGTCGAGCGCTCGAAGAAGCTGAAGGTCAATTCCGGCACCGACCGCGAAGCTGACCTGGGCCCGCTGGTTTCGCCCAACGCCAAGAAGCGCGTGGAAAGCCTGATCCAGAAGGGGGTGGACGAGGGCGCCAAGCTGCTGCTGGACGGCCGCAACCTGAAGGTATCGGGTTTCGAGCAAGGCAACTTCGTGGGCCCGACGATTTTCGACGGCGTGAACGAAGACATGACCATCTACACCGAGGAAATCTTCGGGCCGGTCCTGTGCTGCGTCGGCGTGGAAACGCTGGAAGACGCGGTGGCGTTCATCAATCGCAACCCCAACGGCAATGGCGTGGCGCTGTTCACCCAGGACGGCGGCGCGGCGCGCTACTTCCAGAACAACATCGACGTCGGCCAGGTGGGCATCAACGTGCCGATCCCCGTGCCGGTGGCGTGGTTCAGCTTCACGGGTTCGCGTGGCTCCAAGCTGGGTGACCTGGGCCCCAACGGCAAGCAGGCGGTCCAGTTCTGGACGCAGACCAAGACGGTCACCGCCCGCTGGTCGGCCCACGCCAAGACCGTGAACACCACCATCTCGATGCGCTGAAACAGGGACACCTTGCTCCTAAGCTTATATAAATAAGTTATATAACAAGGTGTCCTTATTACTTATAATTGGCCCATCTATCAGGGGCCAATTGAATGAACCTCCAGCAATTTCGTTTCGTGCGTGAAACCATCCGGCGCGACTTCAATCTGACCGAAGCCGCCCGGATGCTCTATACCTCGCAGCCTGGAGTTTCCAAGGCCATCATCGAGTTCGAGGATGAGCTCGGCATCAAGATCTTCGAACGCCACGGCAAGCGCATCAAGGGGCTGACCAAGCCCGGGCTGGCGGTCTCGCAGGTGATCGACCGCATCATGCGCGAAGTCGACAACCTGAAGAAGGTCAGCGACGAGTTCGCGCGTCGGGACGAAGGCGGTCTGGTGATTGCGTGCACGCACACCCAGGCACGCTATCTGCTGCCGCGCGTGATCCCCGCGTTCCGCAAGCAATTCCCCAAAGTGCATTTGTCCCTGGCTGAAGGCAGCCCCGCGCAGTTGGCCGAGATGGTGCTGCACGAGCAGGCCGACCTGGCGCTGGCGACGGAATCCCTGGCCCTGACCCCGGGTCTGGCCACGTTGCCGGTGTACGCCTGGGAGCACACCGTCGTGGTGCGCCCCGACCATCCACTGGCGGAACTGACTTCCAGCGCCGCCAAGCGCCTCTCGCTGCAGCAGTTGGCGGAGTACCCCATCGTCACCTATGACCGCGCATTCACGGGCCGCAGCACGATCGACGAAGTCTTCGCCAACCAGGGCATCCATCCGGACATCGTGCTGGAAGCCATCGACGCGGACGTGATCAAGACCTATGTAGACGTTGGCCTGGGCATCGGCATCATCGCTGGCGTGGCCTATGACCCGCGGCGCGATTCCAGCCTGGTTGGATTGCCCGTCGGCCACTTGTTCGGCACGCACACGACCCGAGTGGGCGTGAAGTCGGGCGTGTTCCTGCGCGACTACGTCTACACGTTCCTGGAAATGCTGGCGCCGTCGCTGACCCGCGCGGTCGTGACCGAAGCGGTGCAGGGCGCGCCGAAGTAGGGCGCCCGAACGGCCTTCGGCCTACAGCAGGAAAAAGCGCGGCATTCTTGGAATGCCGCGCTTTTTTCTTGGATGCCTGGGGGCGCTGACTCGCCGGAAACCCGCGAGTTCCTTGGCCGATAGCAAATCTCGCTATCCCCTTCGATAAGGTCATTAATATTATTAAATAAGAACCGATCTCATTTGAGTTGACTAAAAAATAGGAATCATTATCATTACATCCAGGCTCAACGACCAGTGAGGTTCATCATGACGGCAGGACTCAGTGCAGTAGTGGTTGGCGCAGATCGACTGGGCAACATCCCGGATCTGCTGAAAGGACACAATATTTCGATCACGCACCACATCAGTGGCCGCGATCCCTCGCATCAGAAAAAGACGCTTCAACTTCCGTCCGGCACCCAATTGGTCATTCTGCTGACCGACTTCCTGGGGCACAACGTCATGAAGACCTTCCGCAACGCCGCGCAGCGCGGTGGCATCCGGGTCGTGGCTTGTCGCCGTTCGGTATGCAGCATGCAGCAGGCGCTGCAGCAATGCGGCCTGTGCCCGCGTGCAGGCACCGTTCACTGATTTCGCCGTTTGCCGATGGAACACAAAAACTGGGGAGGCCGAAACGGCCTGCGGCGTGGGGATTGAGTCCCGGACCGCGAAGAGCAATGAAAAACGCCGTCAGACAACAAGTCTGGCGGCGTTTTGCTTTTTTGGAGTGGCGCGTGGCGGTCCGCTTATGCGAGGATGCCGGTAGCGGGATTCAATTCGCGGCGCGGGCGGACGCCATCAGGCTGTTGTCCAGGCGGCGGGCGCCGTTGTAGCGCTTGGTCCAGTAGGCCATGGTCATGCTTTCGACACGGACGACGCCACCGGCGCTGGGCGAGTGCACGAAGCGGTCGTCGCCCAGGTAAATGCCAACGTGGGAATAGCGGCGACCCATCGTATTGAAGAAGACCAGGTCGCCGGCCTTGAGTTCGTTCTTGGCGACGGAGATGCCCTGCTGGGCCATTTCCGCGGCATTGCGGGGCAGCTTCAGGCCCAGCGAGCGCTCGGCCGAGTAAGTGACCAGGCCGCTGCAATCGAATCCGGTATCGGGGGAGCTGCCGCCGAAGCGGTAGCGGATGCCCAGGTAGTTCAGGGCTTCGCTGACCATGGCGTTGTCGCTGCCGGCGCCGGTGTTGGCGCGGTTCTGTTGGCGCTCGCGCTTGAATTTTTGGCTTACCAGCAAGCCGATGGGATCATCGGAGGTGGCAACCCATTCCATTTCGTACGGATCAATCTCGGACGTATGGGCGGTTGACTTCTGGCCAGTGCCAGCACAACCTGCCAAACCCGCCACACATGCCATCAACGCGAGCGTACACAGACCCCGGTACGCTTGGCCAGTGGATGAATTGAATCGCGCGAGTATGGAGTGTCGATGCATTCGCCTGGGATGACTTGCCGGATGACAGCAAAAACCACGGAATTAGCCGTGGATCGAGCTGAAATGTCAGCAAAATCAACAATTATCTACAACTTCGCGGGCATTCTACCAAACTTTCAAGACCGGTCGGTGACAGATCGGCTATTTATCCATGACGCGTGGATATTTGGCGGAACATTTTGACTTGTGGCAAGCCTCGTGCAAGGTTCGCCTACCAGAATGACCAAATGATTCGAAAGAAATCAATCAGCCTTAAGGCGTACGAACGATAACAGGAGACATAAATGCAAAAAACCCGGGATTTCCATTACAGATCATTGCATGACCGAGATGGCTTCTGGCGCGAAGAGGCCGGCCGCATCCACTGGGAGACGCCGTTCGAGTCTGTCCTGGATTTCTCGCGGCCGCCATTCGCCAAGTGGTTCGTGGGCGGGCAGACCAATCTTTGCTACAACGCCGTCGACCGGTGGCTGCCGACGCAGGCCGACAAGCCGGCGCTGATCTGGGTGTCCACCGAAGTGGACCGCGAGCGCGTCTACACCCGCCAGGACGTCTACGAAGAGGTCAACGCGGCCGCCGCCATGCTCAAGGAGCTGGGGGTGGGGCGCGGCGACCGGGTGCTGCTGTACATGCCGATGGTGCCGGAGGCGGTGTTCACGATGCTGGCCTGCGCCCGCATCGGCGCGGTGCATTCGGTGGTGTTTGGCGGGTTCGCGTCGGTCAACCTGGCCCAGCGCATCGACGACGCGGCGCCGAAGGTGGTGGTCTGCACCGACGGCGGGTCGCGCGGGGGCAAGGTCGTGCCCTATAAGCCTTTGCTGGACCGGGCGTTGAGCTTGGCCAAGACGCCGCCAGCCTCGGTGGTGGTGTTCGACCGCGGCCTGGCGCCATTCGAGCCCGTGGCCGGGCGCGACCTGGACTACGCGACGCTGCGCGACCGCCACCGCGGCGCGCGCGTGCCGGTGCAATGGCTGGAATCGTCCGAACCCAGCTACATCCTTTATACGTCCGGCACCACCGGCAAGCCCAAGGGCGTACAGCGTGACACCGGCGGCTATGCCGTGGCGCTGGCCTCCTCGATGGAATACCTGTTCAACGGGCGCGCGGGCGACACGTTTTTCTGCACCAGCGACATCGGCTGGGTGGTGGGGCATTCCTACATCATCTACGGCCCCCTGATCGGCGGCCAGGCGACGGTGTTGTACGAGGGCACGCCCGTGCGTCCCGACGGCGCGATCCTGTGGAAGCTGGTCGAGCAGTTCGGCGTGAACACGCTGTTTTCGGCGCCGACGGCGGTGCGTGTCCTGAAGCGCCAGGACCCGGCGCTGTTGACGCGCCATGACCTGTCCAGCCTGCGCGCCGTCTATCTGGCGGGCGAGCCGCTGGACGAACCCACTGCCCAATGGATATCCGAAGGCCTGGGCAAGCCCATCATCGACAACTATTGGCAGACCGAATCCGGCTGGCCCATCCTGTCCGCCCAACCGGGGGTGGAGCGCGTGCCGACCCGTTTCGGCAGCCCGTCCTTCCCGGTATACGGGTTCGATGCGCGCATCGTCAGCGAATCCACGGGCGAAGACCTGGGGCCGGACGAGAAAGGGGTGGTGGCCATTGTGCCGCCGCTGCCGCCGGGCGCGATGTCCACGATCTGGGGCGACGACGCGCGCTTCGTGCAAACCTACTTCACCTCGATCCCCGGCCGGCAGGTGTATTCGACCTTCGATTGGGGGCGGGTGGACGCCGACGGCTATTGGTTCATCCTGGGCCGCACCGACGACGTGATCAATGTGGCGGGCCACCGCCTGGGTACGCGCGAGATCGAGGAATCCGTCAACAGCCACAGCGGAATCGCGGAATGCGCGGTGGTCGGCGTCGCCGACGCCCTGAAGGGGCAGGTGGCCATGGCCTTCGCGGTATTGAAGAATCCTGCCAGTGCCGAGACGCCGGAAGGGGCAAAGCAACTGGAAGGCGATATCATGCGGCTGGTGGAAGATCAGCTGGGAGCGGTGGCCAGGCCCGCCCGGATCCGGTTTGTGGGCGCGTTGCCCAAGACCCGGTCCGGCAAGGTGCTGCGCCGTGCGATCGTCGCGGTATGCGAAGGACGCGACCCCGGAGACCTGACGACCATTGAAGATCCCAATGCCCTGGAACAGATCAAGGAGTCGCTGCAATGAATACCAAACCCGTGCTGAGCGCCGAAGACGTCAAGAAGATCCTCGCCGCGGCCGAAGCACACGCCGTGCAGAACAAGTGGGCCGTGACCATTTCGGTGGTCGATGACGGCGGCCATCTGCTGGGCATGCTGCGCCTGGACGGCGCGGCCCCGATCTCGGCGCACATCTCGCCCTCGAAGGCCAAGACCGCCGCGCTGGGCCGCCGCGAATCGCGCGTCTACGAAGAGATGATCAACACCGGCCGCGTGTCGTTCCTGTCGGCGCCGCTGATCGACGGCATGCTGGAAGGCGGCGTGCCGATCACCGTCGACGGCCACGTGGTGGGCGCGGTCGGCGTGTCGGGCGTGAAGTCGACCGAAGACGTGCTGATCGCACAGGCTGGCATCGCCGCGCTGGGCCTGTGAGCCAGCCGCAACAGCCGGGACCGACTGCGGACGGTTCCATGCCGGACGCCGGAGCAGGGAGCGCAAGCCCCCTGAATCCCGGCGTGGCCAAACGCGAAGTCTGGGCCTGGGCCATGTACGACTTCGCGAATTCCGGCTATACCACCGTGATCCTTACGGCGGTGTTCAGCACCTATTTCGTCGGCGTGGTCGGTGGGCGCGCCCCATGGGCCACGCTGGCCTGGACGGCGGCGCTGTCGCTGTCCTATCTGCTCATCATGTTGACGATGCCCACGCTGGGCGCCCGCGCGGACGTGAGCGGCAGCAAGCGCCGCCTGCTCTACACCAGCACCATCGGCTGCGTGGCTGCGACCCTGGTGCTGACACAGGCCGGGCCGGGCGACGTCTGGCTGGCGCTGGCCGCCATTGTCGTGTCCAACTACTGCTACTGCGTGGGCGAGTCCGTGGTGGCGGCGTTCCTGCCCGAACTGGCCAAACCCGCGGCGCTGGGCCGCGTGTCGGGCTGGGGCTGGAGCTTCGGTTATTGCGGCGGCATGCTCACGCTGGGCTTGTCGCTGGTGGTCGTGACGCTGGCCGAAGGGCGCGGCATGACGGCGGAACACTTCGTGCCATGGGTCATCGTCGTCACCTGCGCGGTGTTCGCGCTGGCGGCGCTGCCGTCCTTCTTCCTCTTGAAAGAGCGTGCGCGCCCCCAGGCGGACAAGCCGCAGGCGCTGCACATGCTCAAGCGTCTGGCCTACGCCTGGCGCGAGACGGGCCAGCATTTCCCCGAATTCCGCCGGCTGCTGATGTGCATTGCCTGCTATCAGGCGGGCATTTCGGTGGTCATCACGCTGGCGGCCGTGTATGCGTCCGAGGTCATGGGCTTTACCACGCCCCAGATCATGCTGCTGGTGTTCACGGTGAACATCGGCGCGGCGCTGGGCGCGTTCTCGTTCGGCTACGTGCAGGACCGCATCGGCCATAAGCCGGCCCTGGCCATCACGCTGTGCGGCTGGATCGTGATGGTGCTGGTCGCGTATGTGGCCACGACGGCGCCGGTGTTCTGGGTGGCCGCCACGCTGGCCGGCCTGTGCATGGGCACGACCCAAAGCGCCGGCCGCGCGATGACGGGCGCGCTGGCCCCCGCCGGCCGTCTGGCCGAGTTCTTCTCGCTGTGGACCTTCGCCGTGCAACTGGCCGCCGTGATCGGCCCGCTGACCTACGGCCTGGTGACCTGGGCCACGCACGGCGACCACCGCCTGGCCATCCTCGTGACCGGCCTGTTCTTCGTGGGCGGCCTGGGCCTGCTGTCGCGCGTGGACATGAAGCGCGGCCTGGCGCGCCGTCCCGCCGTCTGAAAGAACGCCACCCCGCAGGCTGCCGCGGCTGCGGCCGGGCTGCTATCCTTATGCACTGCCTTTGATGCGTCGCGTGCCACGCGACGCATCAAGCGGATTGCTTTGCACTGCTATGCAGGTGCGTTGTCAGCTTGTTCGTGCCGCTGGGGGCGATGCCGTCCCGGTGTTTCCCGCCCTGAGCCGGCGCTGTCAGGTCTCTGCGTTTCCATGCACATGCGGGCTCCGGCCCGCATTTTGCGTAAGGTGCCCGTAAGAGCGCGGCGATACGGTGGCGGGTGGGTAATAAAACAGCAGCACAAACAACAGAATCACCGATTGGAGACAAAATCATGTCGAATGCCATTGAGTCCGTACTGGTAGAAACCCGCGTCTTTCCGCCGCCCGAGCGTGCGGCGCAGGGCGCGGCGATTCCCAGCATGGACGCCTATAACGCGTTGTGCGCCCAGGTCGAAAACGATTTCGACGGTTTCTGGGCCGGCCAGGCCCGCGACAACCTGACGTGGACAAAGCCGTTCACGCAGGTGCTGGACGAATCCGACGCCCCGTTCTACCGCTGGTTCGGCGACGGCGAACTGAACGTCTCGGCCAACTGCCTGGACGTGCACCTGACCAACGGCAACGCCGACAAGACGGCCATCATTTTCGAGGGCGACGACGGCACGGTGAATAAGGTCACCTACCGCGAACTGCTGGCGCGCGTGTGCCGCTTCGCCAACGGCCTGGCCGGGCTGGGATACAAGAAGGGCGACCGCGCCATCATCTACATGCCCATGTCGATCGAAGCCGTGGTGGCCATGCAGGCCTGCGCGCGCCTGGGCGTGACGCATTCGGTGGTGTTCGGCGGCTTCTCGGCCAAGAGCCTGCAAGAGCGCATCGTGGACGTGGGCGCGTCGCTGGTCATCACCGCCGACGAGCAGGTGCGCGGCGGCAAGACCATTCCGCTGAAAGTCGCGGTGGAAGACGCCATCGCGATGGGCGGCTGCGAAGCCATTTCCAAGATCATCGTGTACCGCCGCACCGGCGGCAAGGTGCAATGGACCGAAGGCCGCGACCTGTGGATGCACGAGGTCGAGGCCGGCCAGCCCGACACCTGCGAGCCCGTGCCGGTCAATGCCGAGCACCCGCTGTTCATCCTCTACACGTCCGGTTCCACGGGCAAGCCCAAGGGCGTGCAGCATTCGTCGGCGGGCTACCTGCTGTGGGCGCTGCTGACCGTGAAGTGGACGTTCGACGCCCGCAAGGACGACGTCTACTGGTGCACGGCCGACGTGGGCTGGGTCACGGGCCACACTTACATCACCTACGGCCCGCTGGCCGCCGGCCTGACGCAGGTCGTGTTCGAAGGCGTGCCGACCTACCCGAACGCCGGCCGCTTCTGGGACATGATCGCGCGCCATAAGGTCACCACGTTCTACACGGCGCCCACCGCCATCCGTTCGCTGATCAAGGCGTCCGAGGCGACGCCCGAGGCGCATCCGAAAAACTACGATCTGGACAGCCTGCGCATCATCGGCACGGTGGGCGAGCCCATCAACCCCGAAGCCTGGATCTGGTATCACAAGAACGTCGGCCGCGAACGCTGCCCGATCGTGGACACGTGGTGGCAGACCGAAACCGGCGGCCACATGATCACCCCGCTGCCGGGCGCCACGCCGACCAAGCCGGGCTCGTGCACGCTACCGCTGCCCGGTATCGCGGCGGCCATCGTCGATGAAACCGGCGGCGACGTCGAAAAGGGCAATGGCGGCTTCCTGGTCATCAAGCGTCCGTGGCCCGCGATGATCCGCAACATCTGGGGCGATCCGGAACGCTTCAAGAAAAGCTACTTCCCGTCCGAACTGCGCGGCTATTACCTGGCCGGCGACGGCGCGCAGCGCGACGCGGACGGCTACTTCTGGATCATGGGCCGGATCGACGACGTGCTGAACGTGTCGGGCCACCGCCTGGGCACGATGGAGGTCGAATCGGCGCTGGTGGCGCATGAGCTGGTGGCGGAAGCCGCCGTGGTGGGCCGTCCTGACGACACGACCGGCGAAGCCGTGGTGGCGTTCGTGGTGCTGAAGCAGGCGCGTCCGGAAGGCGCCGAGGCGCAGGCCATCGCCAAGCTGCTGCGCGACTGGGTGGCCAAGGAGATCGGCCCCATCGCCAAGCCCAAGGACATCCGCTTTGGCGACAACCTGCCCAAGACGCGTTCGGGCAAGATCATGCGCCGCCTGCTGCGCGTGGTGGCCAAGGGCGAGGAAGTCACGCAGGACGTGTCCACGCTGGAGAACCCGGCCATCCTGGAACAGTTGGCCAAGCCCCTGTAAGCGCCTCCGGCCGCAAGCGGCAGGAAGCTTGCGGCAGGACGGGAGCATAATGTCAGACGCCCGCACCGGTAAGCGCCGGTCCGGGCGTCTTTTCTTTTTTTCACCCCTTACTACACGGAGCCACGGACGTGAGCCGCAGCAGTTTCGATCGCGCAGGGCTGGCCCTGATGCTCAGCACCATCGTGGTGTGGGCAGGCAGTTGGATCGCGATGAAACTGATCGTGCCCTACATCGGTCCGTTCGACTTCGTGGCGCTGCGCTACGTAACGGGCAGCCTGGTGCTGTTCGCGTTGGCGATCGCCACGCGGCGGCCGCTGGCCATGCCGCCGTGGAAATTGACCCTGCTGATCGGGTTGACGCAAACGGCGGGGTTCCAGGGCTTTGTGCAGACGGCGCTGGTGTCGGGCGGCGTGGGCAAGGTTTCGCTGATGGCCTACACGATGCCGTTCTGGGTGGTGTTGTTCGCCTGGTGGCTGCTGGGTGAGCGCCCGTCGATCCGGCACGCCCTGGGCATCGGCCTGGCGGCGGTGGGCCTGGTCTGTTTCGTGGAACCCTGGAACGGCCTGGGCGACATTCGCCCCGTGCTGCTGGGCCTGGGCAGTGGCCTGTGCTGGGGCGTGGGCACCGTGCTGTCCAAGCGGATGTTCGAACGCCATGCCCCCGACGTGATGACATTCACCGCCTGGCAGATGTTGTTTGGCGGACTGGTCATGGTGCCGGTGGCCTATCTGGTGCCGCAAATGACCGCGCAGTGGCACTGGCCGCTTTGGACCGGCATGGCCTACATCGTGCTGATCGCGACGGCAGCGGGCTGGCTGCTGTGGCTGCAAGTGGTGCGCCGCGTTCCCGCGTCGATCGCGGGGTTGTCCAGCCTGGGCGTGCCTGTCGTGGCGATGCTGTTGGCTTGGGTGATCCTGTCCGAACGCCCTTCGCTGGGTGAAGTCGGCGGCATGGTCCTGATCCTGGCCGGCATCTTCGTCGTCAGTCGCGCGGCGCCCGCGGCGCGCGTGTCGTGATTGGGCCGTTCACATTTCCGCCTTCCTTCCGCTTCCATTCCCTTTCCAAGGACTTCCCATGATCGATCTGCGTAGCGACACTGTCACACGGCCCTCGGCGGCCATGTTGCAGGCGATGGTTTCCGCCCCGTTGGGCGATGACGTAATGGGCGACGATCCGACCGTGATCCAGCTGCAGGTGGCCGTGGCCGAGCGCGCGGGCAAGGCGGCGGGGCTTTTCTTCCCGTCCGGCACGCAAAGCAACCTGGCCGCGCTGATGGCGCATTGCGACCGGGGCGACGAATACCTGGTGGGACAATTGGCCCACACCTACAAATACGAAGGCGGTGGCGCGGCGGTGCTGGGCAGCATCCAGCCGCAACCCATCGAGCACGCGGAAGACGGGTCGCTGCCGCTGGAAAAACTGGCGGCAGCGGTGAAGCCGTTGGGCGACGCGCATTTTGCCCGCACCCGCTTGCTGGCGTTGGAGAACACCTTCCATGGCAAGCTGATCCCGGCGGCCTACATCCAGGCCGCGACGGACTGGGCGCGCGGTCAGGGCCTGGGCACGCACCTGGACGGCGCGCGCGTATTCAATGCGGCCGTGGCCAGCGGCAAACCCTTGGCTGACATGTGCCGGCCCTTCGATTCGGTATCCATCTGTTTTTCGAAGGGCCTGGGCGCGCCGGTGGGCTCCGTGCTGGTGGGCAGCCAGGAACTGATCGCCCGCGCGCACCGTTGGCGCAAGATGCTGGGCGGCGGCTTGCGCCAGTCCGGCGTGCTGGCGGCCGCATGCCTCTACGCGCTGGCGCACAACGTCGATCGGTTGGCCGACGACCACGAGAACGCCCGCGCGCTGGCGGAGGGCTTGCGCGCCATTCCCGGCGTCAAGGTCTTGAGCCAGGACACCAACATGCTGTTCGTGGAATTTGAGCCGTCGCGCTGCGAGGCGTTGACGGCCGCATTGGCCAAGGACGATATCCAGATGCGCGCCGTCTACGGCGGCCCGACGCGCCTGGTGACGCACCTGGACGTGTCCGCCGACGATGTGCGGCGGGTCGTCCAGGCCGTGGCGCGCCATCTGGCCTGAGCCGCGCGGATCAGGCGCTGGCGCGCAGCACGTCCGCCAGCACGGTGAAAAGCTCGTCGATCTGGGCGCGTTCGATGATGAGCGGGGGCGACAGCAGCATCGTGTCGCCCGCCGACCGGATCAGGCATCCGCGTTCCAGGCAGGCGTTGTGCACCGCATAGGCGCGCTGGCCTGGCTGGCCTTCCAGCGGCGCCAGTTCAATCGCCGCCAGCAGGCCGATGTTGCGGATGTCGACCACGTGCGGCAGTCCTTTCAGGCTATGCGCCGCGTCCTCCCAATAACGCGACAGTTCCTGGCTGCGTTGAAACAGGCCTTCCCGGCGGCAGATGTCCAGTGTCGCCAAGCCGGCCGCGCATGCGACCGGATGGCCCGAATAGGTGTAGCCGTGCGCCAGCTCGATGACGTTTTCCGGCCCCTGCATGAACGCGTCGTACACGTGCCGCTGCACCAGCGTCGCGCCCATGGGGATGGCGCCGTTGGTCAGGCCCTTGGCGCTGGTGATGATGTCCGGCTTGACGCCGAAATAGGATGACGCGAAGGCGCCGTCGATGCGGCCGAACGCACAGATCACCTCATCGAATATCAGCAGAATGCCGTGTGCGTCGCAGATGTCGCGCAGCCGCTGCAGGTACCCCCGGGGCGGCACGATCACGCCGGTGGAACCGGCGACCGGTTCGACGATGACCGCGGCGATGGTCGAGGCGTCGTGCAGCGCCACAATGCGTTCCAGCGTGTCGGCCAGATGGGCGCCCCAATCCGGCTGGCCGCGCGTATAGGCCATCTGCTGGCGGTCATAGGTGTGGGGCAGGTGGTCCACGAAGGGCAGCAGATTGCCGAAAGGCTTGCGATGGCCGCCGATGCCCGACACCGACAGGCCGCCGAACCCCACGCCGTGATAAGACCGTTCGCGCCCGATCAGCCGCACGCGCTGGCCCTGGCCTCGCGCCCGGTGGTAGCCCAGCGCGATTTTCAGGGCGGTGTCGACCGCCTCTGATCCCGAGTTCGAAAAGAAGACGTTGGAAAAGCCCGCGGGCGCTTCGGCGCACAATGCATCGGCCAGCTCGAAGGCCAGCGGGTGGCTCATCTGGAACGACGGCGCGTAGTCCAGCTCGTAAGCGGTGCGGGCGATGGTTTCGACGATTTCAGGGCGGCGGTGGCCCGCGTTCACGCACCACAGGCCGGCGATGCCGTCCAGCACGCGACGGCCGTCGGGGCGGATGTAGTGCATGCCTTCGGCGGCGCTGAACAGCACCGGATCCCGCTTGACGCGCCGATTGGCGGTGAAGGGCATCCAATAGGCTTCGGGATTGGGGGAGGAAGCGGGGAGCGACGGCATGGGAGATCCTGCGCAGGTAGATTCGGGTTTGCCTATTTTGTATTAAATAAATAATAAATACAATATGGGCCGTGAGCCAGCGCCTGCGCAAGGCCCATGCGTCAGCCCTCGCCGGCCGACGGCGGGCGGGGCGCGGGAAGGGGGCGCGGGAAGGGGGCGCGGGAAGGGGGCGTCAGGAGGCTTGCAGCGAAGCTTTCAGGTGGCGGCGCATCAGTTGCGCCGCCCATTCCTGGTCGCCCGATTCCAGTGCTTCGATGATCTGCAGGTGTTCGCTGCTGGAGTTGACGAAGCGCGCGTCGCGATAGAACGCGGCGTGTTCTTCCAGCCGGCGCAACTGGTTCTGCTGCTGCACCGCCTGCAGGATGTAGCGGTTGCCCGAGAAGCGGGCCAGCAATTCATGGAAGGACGCGTTCAGCGCGAAGAAATCGGTGGCCGAGATGTCGGCGTCGTCGCGTTGAATCAGCGCTTCGTGCGCGGCGCGCATACGCGCCAGCGCCGGTTTGTCGACACGGAACGTGGGTTCCAGCAACCCGGCGCATTCGATGGTCATGCGGAAGCGGTAGCTCTCGCTGAGCGCTTCGGCGCTTTCAAGCGACGGGGCGAATTGCCAGCCGTGCCCTTTGCGCTTTTCAATCAGCCCGTCGGCAGACAGTTGCAGAAGCGTCTTGGCCAATACGCTGCGCGGGGCGCCATAGCGTTGGAGCAGCTCGCGTTCCGTGAAGGTTTCGGGCAGGCCGCGCGAGGCGCGGTCATCGATCAGCCGTCGATAGAGTTCGTTTTGCGTGGGACCGGTGCTTTCGAACAGGGGCGCGCCCGCCGCTGCGTTGTCGGCGACGGTATAGCCGCTGTTGGGGCGGTGGGTGATCAGGCCCTGGGCGGCCAGCAAGCGCAGCGCGCCGCGCACGGGCGTGCGCGACACCTTGTAGGCCGCGGCCAGCGCTTCTTCGGACAGGTGATCGCCCGGCGGGTAGCGCCGCGCCACGATGTCTTCAGCGATATGGCGCGCCAGATCGACTTGCAGCGGCGTGGGGCGGGCGGGGGCGGCGGTGGACATGGCGCGTCGGCGTGGCGGAAAAAGGCGGCGAAGCGGGAATGGTACCGGAGAGCCGCTGGCCATTGCACAAAGACATAAGCGGCATGGTTTGGGTTTTGTATAAGATTAATACAAAGCTCGGGGTGCCTCGCTCAGCCATGACGGCTGCGGCTATCGGACGGGGCCTCATCGCGTTCGGCCATGCCGTAATCCCGCAGCACCTGGGCCACCCGCAG
This sequence comes from Achromobacter sp. Bel, assembly GCF_012928505.1. Taxonomy (GTDB): domain Bacteria; phylum Pseudomonadota; class Gammaproteobacteria; order Burkholderiales; family Burkholderiaceae_B; genus Achromobacter. The sequence continues at coordinate 62,373 of NZ_JABBJN010000023.1, forward strand.
GCGATAGTTCTGGAACACGCCGCCGCGCCCCGCTTCCTGCGCGCGGCGATGCGATTCCAGCGAACGCCAGCGCTTGACCGCGTCTTCATCGCGCCAGAATGACAGCGACAGCAGCTTGCCCGGTTGGCTCAGGCTTTGGAAGCGCTCGACGGAAATGAATCCGTCGATGGCCTTGAGCTCGTCGATCAGGCCCGCGGCGATCTGCAGGTAGGGGTCGGGGTTGCCATGGGCGGGTTCGACTTCGAATATCACGGCGATCATGGGGTGGGTTCCTTTGAAAACGCGAATTGCGGCACGCGTGCATTGGGCAGCGGCCGATAACGGAAACGGGATGCCAGGGCGGCCGGGTCAGCGCCCGCCCGCAGCAAATGGGCCAGCGCGTCCGCAGCGTGGCGGCGCGCCAGGCCTTGGCCCGGGCAGGCGTGGCCGTGTGCGCCGAATGTCCAGCCGGCATCGGGCTGGACCGTCGCCGCGGCGGCCAGCACCAGCAGCACGGTCTGGCCGGCCTCGATCCGCTGGCCGCCCACCGTGACGGCGTCCGCCAGGAACCGCCGCGTGTTGTGCAGGGGCGGGTCGTGGCGGATGACATGGCCGACGATCGCGTCGGCCTCGGCGCGGGCCGCGTCGGCAGACAGGCCGCGCCTGCCGGCATGGATCAGCGCGTTGCCCAGCAGCCCGGCGCCCGCTTCGCAAGACTGAAACAGCAGGCCGATAAGGTTCGCCGCCAGCACGGCAACGGGGATTGCCGCGCGGACGCCGTCTTCGCGTAGTTTGCGCAGGGCCGGGGCGGCGTCGCCCGCAAGCAGGAGGGATTCCAGGCGGGTCTGCAGCACGTCGGCGGCGGCATGCCCGGCGGCGACCTGGTCCGCATCCGCCGTGGCGGGCAGGGCGGACACGAAGGCGGAGATCCGCGCCGCGCTATCGGTGTGCAGCGCGGTCGGCAGCCCCAGGAAGGCCGCTTGCGCATGCACCGGCGCGGCGGTCAGATAGCGATCCACAGCGGTGGCGTCCAAGGCCGGCGTCATGGGCCATTGCGGGGTACAGGGCTGCTCGGCTTGTTCCTGGATGAAGGCGGCCAGCAGGGCCTTCAGCCGCGTGTGCAGGGCGCCGTCGTTCATGCGCACGAAGCGGCCGAACAGCTCGCCTGCCGGGCCGGCGCACACGCCTCGCGGCACGGGCTCCGATGGCGGACGGACGCGCGCGGCGGGGGCGCGCATCACGGCCTGGATCGTGTCCGGATGGCTGGCGACCCAAAGGTCCAGCGCGTCGTCCCGGTACAGCGGTTGCTCGCGCGCCAGCGCGGCGTAGTAGGGGTAAGGGTCGGGGTGTGTGACGGCAAGCAGGGGATGGGCGGGAAACATGGCGTGGCCGGTGGGGGATCCGGCTGCCAGTATCCGCCGCCCGTGCACGCAACGATTCGATGGCGGGCGAACTATGCCTGCGCCGTACCGGATGGAGGGGCGCCGGCATCCGCCAGCAGCGCGGCGTACCCGAGGCGGGAATCCGGCCACTGCAGCGTGAATCCGCTTGCCCGCAACCTGGCGTTGCTGAGTTTTTTGCTGCCCACGTTCGCCGGGGCGGGCGCGATGCGTGGCGCAGGCGCGCCGACCATCGCCGCCAGGTCCGCATACAAGGCATGCAACGGCAGCGGCGTGTCGTCGCAACCGATGTAGACGGGATCCACGTCGGGCAGCAACGCCAGATGCACGACCGCGGCCGCCGCATCGTCGATATGGATGCGGTTGGCCCAATGTTCGGGCTGCACGGGGGCGCCGGCTGTCCCGCTGCGCAGGCGTTCGATCAATTGCAGCCGGCCTGGCCCGTACAGGCCCGCCAGCCGCAACGAGGTGGACGACAGGCCGCGTGCGGCCAGCGCTGCCTCGGCCTGCAGCAGCACCTGACCGTTGAAGCCTTGCGGGGCGGGCGGCGTGTCTTCATTCACCCAGCCGCCTTCGTGCTCGCCATAGACGGCGCTGGACGACACGAACACCACCCGCCTGAGCCGCGAGGCGTCCAGCGCGTCCAGCACGGCCTGCAGGCCGTCGATGAAGACGCCCCGGTAGACCGCCGCGTCGCGCGAGCCGGGGGCGGGCAGGTGGATCAGCCGGGTCACGCCTGCGGGTAGCGCAGGCAGGCTGGCGGGCTGCGTGATGTCGCCTTGCAGCCACCGGATGCCGCTGTCGTCGTCCTGGGGCGGATGCCGGCGCAGCGCATGGACCTCGTCGCCGCGCGCCAGGAAGCGCCGGGCGACGCGCTGGCCCAGGTCGCCGCAGCCAATGAGAAGTACGCGTTCGGTCATGGAGGTCACCTGAAAAATGAAAAAGCGCCCCAAGGGGCGCCTTGTGGCGGGGCGGGCCCCGGCCGGATCACATGCCGCTGTACACCGGCCCTTCGCCGCCTTGCGGCGCCACCCAGACGATGTTCTGGGTCGGGTCCTTGATGTCGCAGGTCTTGCAGTGCACGCAATTCTGCGCGTTGATCTGCAGGCGGTCGTCGCCGTGGTCGTCCTTGATGAACTCGTATACGCCGGCCGGGCAGTAGCGCGATTCCGGGCCGCCGTATTTGGCCAGGTTGACGCTGACCGGCACCGACGGATCCTTCAAGGTCAGGTGGATGGGCTCGTTTTCCTCATGGTTGGTGTTCGAGATGAACACCGAGCTGAGCTTGTCGAACGTGAGCTTGCCGTCGGGCTTGGGGTAGTCGATGCGGGCGCATTCCGATGCCGGTTGCAGACAGGCGTGGTCGGGCTTGCTGTGGCGCAGGGTCCACGGCATCTTGCCCTTGAGCAACAGTTGCTCGACGCCTGTCATCACGGTGGCGATGGTGCGGCCCTTCTTGAACCACTGCTTGAAATTGCGCGCCTTGTTCAATTCGGCGTGCAACCAGGAAGCCTCGAACGCCTGAGGGTAGGCGGTCAGTTCGTCCTGGCGGCGGTCGGCCACGAGCGCGTCGAACGCGGCTTCAGCGGCCAGCTTGCCGGACTTGATGGCGGCGTGGCTGCCCTTGATGCGCGACGCGTTCAGGAAGCCGGCTTCGCAGCCGACCAGCGCGCCGCCCGGGAACGTCAGTTTCGGCAGCGACAGCAGGCCGCCCGCCGTGATCGCGCGGGCGCCGTAGGCTATGCGCTTGCCGCCTTCGAACGTACCGCGGATGGCCGGGTGCGTCTTGTAGCGCTGGAATTCGTCGAACGGCGACAGCCAGGGATTGGCGTAGTCCAGGCCGACGATCATGCCCACGGCCACCAGGTTGTTGTCCAGGTGGTACAGGAACGAACCGCCGTAGGTGTCGGAATCCAGCGGCCAGCCGGCGGTGTGGATGACAAGTCCCGGCTTGGATTGCGCCGGGTCGACTTCCCACATTTCCTTAATGCCGATGCCATAGGCCTGCGGGTCGCGGCCGTCGTCGAGCTTGAAGCGTTCGATCAGCTGGCGGCCGAGTTGGCCGCGCGCGCCTTCGCCGAACACCGTATAGCGGGCATGCAGTTCCATGCCGGGCTGGTAGTGGTCGGTGTGCGAGCCGTCGCGGGCCACGCCCATGTCGCCGGTGGCAACACCGCGCACGGCGCCGTTTTCGTCGTACAGCACTTCGACGGCGGCAAAGCCGGGGAAAATGTCCACGCCCAGCGCTTCGGCCTGTTCGCCCATCCACTTGACGACGTCGCCCAAGCGGACGATGTAGTTGCCTTCGTTGTGGAAACAGGGCGGCAGCAGCCAGTTCGGCGTGGCGCGCGCGCCGGTCTGGGACAGGAACAGGAACTTGTCCTGCGTGACCGGCACGTTCAGTGGCGCGCCTTTTTCCTTCCAGTCGGGGATGAGCTCGGTCAGCGCCAGCGGGTCCATGACGGCGCCGGACAGGATGTGCGCACCCAGTTCCGCCCCTTTCTCCAGGACGCAGACGCCGATTTCCTGATTCTTTTCAGCGGCCAGCTGCTTTAGACGGATTGCGGTGGCCAGGCCGGCGGGTCCACCGCCAACCACGACCACGTCATATTCCATCGACTCGCGTTCAGACATTTGCAAAGCTCCCCGTATGTATTCCATATTTGGCTGGAAGTATTATCGGCGATTGTATTGCAGGCGGAGGCCATGTATGCCTTCGTATTTCTTTTAGCCTTCAGGAGTAATTGGTGAACCCGGACAATCTGTCTGCGCGGATTCTGGCGGTGGGCGATACCCATCAGGTGGAATTGCCTTTGCGTTGGGGCGACTCAGACGCCTTGAATCATCTGAACAACACGCTGTATTTCCGCCTCATGGAAGAGGCTCGCATGCAGATCCTGTACGACGCGGGCTTCGAGCTGCCCGCCGACAACGGCGCGATCCTGGCCCATGCCTCGTGCGATTTCCTGCGTCCACTGACCTATCCGGCCACCGTCCGCGTCACGCACAAGGTCACCCGCATCGGTCGTTCCAGCGCGGAATTCGAGCTGCTGCTGGAGAAGGCGGGGGACGACGCGGGCCCCTATGCCCGCGGGCGCAACGTGCTAGTCTGGATGGACTACGTGGCCAATACGTCCGCGCCGTGGCCGCAGGAAGTGCTGGCGCAGATGGCCACGCAGTTCAAGGCCGCCGCCTGAGGGCGGGCAATCCTGCAGGGGCTATCCGCCGAAAGCCCGCGCGTAATTGCCCGTCATGCCGTTAAAATCAAGCGCAAAATCAAAACAGAAATAAAGGGGCGCGCCACCCTCGGCGCCGCGACCCAGGGACATCGGGCAATGTCGCGCGATGCCACCGGGGCCGACGCCGGCAGCCGCGCTCCAAGGAAAGACAGGGCCTTCCCCGAATTTCTTGATCCCCATGCGGGACGGCCGCGCAAGCGGCGGGGCGGGCACTCTTGAGTTCTACCTTAACTAGGAGTTGGAGCGATGGACAAGGTTTTTGCAAGCGCCCAGGAGGCGCTGGCAGGCATCGTCAAGGACGGTCAGATGATCGCCGTGGGCGGTTTCGGCCTGTGCGGTATCCCCGAGGCCCTGATCGCCGCGTTGCGCGATTCGGGCGTGAAAGATCTGACCTGCATCAGCAACAATGCGGGCGTCGACGGTTTCGGCTTGGGCCAGTTGCTCAATACGCGCCAGGTTCGCAAGATGATCGCGTCGTATGTGGGCGAGAACAAGGAATTCGAACGCCAGTTCCTGTCGGGTGAACTCGAGCTTGAGTTCACCCCGCAGGGCACGCTGGCCGAGAAGCTGCGCGCTGGCGGCGCGGGCATCCCGGCGTTCTTCACGCGCACCGGCGTGGGCACCATCGTGGCCGACGGCAAGGAAATTCGCGAGTTCGACGGCCAGCAATACGTGATGGAGCGTTCGCTGGTGCCGGACGTGTCGCTGGTCAAGGCGCACATCGCAGACCGCAGCGGCAACCTGGTGTTCCGCAAGACGGCCCGCAACTTCAATCCGAACGTCGCGATGGCCGGCAAGTTCACGGTGGTCGAGGTCGAAGAGATCGTTGATACCGGCAGCCTGGATCCCGACCAGATCCACCTGCCCGGCATCTATGTGCAACGGATCGTGCTGAACACGACGCCGGAAAAGCGCATCGAACAACGCACCACTCGCCCGGCCTAAGGAGAAGACGACATGGCATGGTCCCGCGATGAAATGGCGGCGCGCGCCGCGCGCGAGCTGCAAGACGGTTTTTATGTGAATCTGGGCATCGGCTTGCCGACCCTGGTGGCCAACCACGTGCCCAAGGGCGTGGAAGTGTGGCTGCAATCCGAGAACGGCCTGCTGGGCATCGGCCCGTTCCCCACCGATGATGAAGTCGACGCTGACCTGATCAACGCCGGCAAGCAGACGGTGACGACGTTGCCGGGCTCGTCGATTTTCTCCTCCGCCGATTCGTTCGCGATGATCCGTGGCGGCAAGATCAACCTGGCCATCCTGGGCGCGATGCAGGTGTCCGAAAAGGGCGATCTGGCCAACTGGATGATCCCGGGCAAGATGGTCAAGGGCATGGGCGGCGCGATGGACCTGGTGGCCGGCGTCGGCCGCGTCGTGGTCCTGATGGAGCACGTGGCCAAGAAAAAGGACGGCACGGAAGACATCAAGCTGCTGCCCGAATGCAATCTGCCGCTGACCGGCGTGGGCGTGGTCGACCTGATCATCACCGACCTGGGCGTGATGGAAGTCACCGAAAATGGCCTGAAGCTGCTGGAAACGGCGCCGGGCGTGACGGTGGACGAGATCCAGTCCAAGACGCTGGCCAAGCTGGACGTATCGGCCGTCAAATAAACCGGCTGCCGTCCCGCACATGAAAACGCCCCGCAAGGGGCGTTTTTTTTGGGGTGAAGCAGTGAGGCCCGGAGCGGTCAGGCCGTTTCGTCCAGCCGCATTCCCACGTGCGGGATGCCATCTTCGATGTATTCCTCGGTGACCTGCACGAAACCGTGTCCGCCATAGTAGTTGGAGAGGCGGGCTTGGGCGCCCAGGTACATCGCGCGGCCGGGCCAGCGGTGGCGTACTTCCTGCATGGCGTGGCGGATCAATTCGTGGCCCAGGCCCTGGCCGCGCGTCCAGGGCGCGGTGATGACGCGCCCGATCTCGATCTGGCCGTCTTTCAACGACGGGTCCAGCATGCGGCAGTAGGCGGCCAATTGGCCGTCCTGCCATGCCATCAGGTGCGTCGTCTGACCGATCAGGTCCTTGCCGTCCATGTCCTGGAAGAGGCAGTTCTGTTCGATGACGAAGACTTCCGAGCGCAAGCGGAGAATCGCGTAGATCTCCGGCACGGTCAGGTCCTGGTGGGGTTTGCAGATCCAATCGGGCATCGCGTCAATCCAAGGCAATGGGTCAAAAGAAGGTGAAAAGCGGGGCGGGATAGCGTACCGCAAACCGGCCCCGTTTCTTTTGATGCACTGTTACATAAATTCACGGGTATACCCTTACTATGAAAATGAATTTTCTTATCTAAAATTTGTGTGTAAACAGATTTACATAAACTTCCGATAAGACCCATCCCCCACCGATGAACAAGGCCGCACTTACGATCGCTGATCGGATCGCCCGGGCTCAACCCGCGCTGAGCCGGACGCAGCACAAGATGGCCGAGTACGTGTTGGCGCACCAGTTCCGCGCCGCCACGATGACCATCGATGAGTTCGCGGCGGCGGTAGGGGTGTCGGTGGCCACGGCGAACCGCTTTGCGCGCGCCCTGGACCTGCCGGGCTATCCGCAATTCCGCGCCGAACTGGCGCGCGGATTCGAAGCCGCGCTGGAACCCGTCGAAAAGCTGCGTACCGAGCTGGCGCATTCCGCCAGCGCCGTGCAGATCTTCGCCGCCACGCTGGAAGAAGACATCCGCAATGCCCAGCGCAACCTGCAATCGCTGGACTCGGCCGCCTGTGAACAGGCGGTGCAAGCCATTCTGGCCGCTGACCGCGTGTTCATCATCGGTTTCGGCGCCAGCGGCTTTTTGGCCGGCCTGCTGCAACGCGGCCTGTGCATGAGCCTGCATTCCGTTGAATCGTTGGCCGGTCCCGGCGGCGTGTCGCACGCGGCGCGCCAAATGTCGCGCATGACGGCCAAAGATCTGGTGATCGCTATCGGTTTCCCGCGCTATCTGGCCGACACCGTGACGCTGGCCGCCGCGGCCAAACAGGCCGGCGTGCCGGTGCTGGTGCTGACCGACAAGCCCACGTCTCCGTTGGCGCCCACGGCATCCGTCGTGCTGTATGCGTTTTCTGCGCGCCAGCTGATCCCCAATTCCGAAACCGCCGCGCTGGGCTTGATTGAAGCCCTGTCCGCGGCCGTGGCCTATCGGGCCAAGAATTCCGTTGCGGCCGCCGCTGGGGTGACCCAGTCCGTGATGCCGTGGCTTATCCATGGAGTAGGTAAACGATGATTCAACCCGTGATTGCCATTCACGGTGGCGCCGGCGCGATGTCCCGCGCGGCCATGTCGCCCGAGAAAGAACAGGAATACCTGGCCGCCCTGGAGTCCATCCTGACCGCCGGCCAAGCCGTGCTGGCCCGTGGCGGTAGCGCCCTGGATGCCGTCACCGAAGCCGTGCGTCTGCTGGAAGACTGCCCGCTGTTCAACGCCGGCCACGGCGCGGTGTTCACCAGCGCCGGCACCCACGAGCTGGACGCCGCCATCATGGATGGCGCCACGCTGCGTTCGGGCGCCATCGCCAATGTGAACTGCGTGCGCAATCCGATCTTCGCCGCGCGCAAGGTCATGGAAACCAGCAAGCACGTGTTCTTCGTGGGCGAGGGCGCTGAAACCTTCGCGCGCGACGCGGGCCTGGAAATCGTCGACCCGTCGTATTTTTCGACCGATGCCCGTCGCGAACAACTGCTGCGTGTGCAGCGCGAAACGCCAGAAGCCGCCGTGCTGGACCACGACGGCCAAGCCATGGTCGCGCGCGGTCAGCCCGCGCCGGCCGATCCGCTGGACGCCGACAAGAAGTTCGGCACGGTGGGCGCGGTGGCCGTGGACGCCCAGGGCAACCTGGCCGCCGCCACCTCCACCGGCGGCATTACCAACAAGCAGGTCGGCCGCGTCGGCGACGCGCCCCTGATCGGCGCCGGCACCTACGCCAGCAACAAGACTTGCGCCGTCTCCACGACGGGCACCGGCGAGATGTTCATCCGCATGGTCTCGGCCTATGACGTGGCGGCGCAGATGGAATATTGCGGTGCGTCGCTGCAAGCGGCGGCGGATCGCGTCGTGATGGAAAAACTGCCCACCATCGGCGGCAAGGGCGGCCTGGTGGCCGTCGACGCCCAGGGCAATGTGGCCTTGCCGTTCAACACGGAAGGCATGTATCGGGGTTACGCCCGCGTGGGCGAAAAGCCGGTTACCGCGATCTATCGTTAAGCGGCGACGGGTTCGTTTTTTCAGTATTTGGGGATATTAAAGAGATGGTTGATCGCGCAAACAGCCTGGCGCTGCCGGAAAACCGCGTGGTCCAGGTCGACGACCTGACGGTGCGCTTCGTAGGTTCGGAGCGCACGGTCGAAGCCGTGCGCAACCTGTCGTTCCATGTGGACCGGGGTGAAACCCTGGCCATCGTGGGCGAATCGGGTTCGGGCAAGTCGGTGACGTCCCTGGCACTCATGCGTCTGGTGGAACATGGCGGCGGCCGCATCGCCCAGGGCAGCATGGCCCTGCGCCGGCGCAACGGCGCCGTGATCGACCTGGTCGGTTCCAGCCAACGCGTCATGCGCAATGTGCGCGGCGCGGACATGGCCATGATCTTCCAGGAGCCGATGACCTCCTTGAACCCGGTGTTCACGGCCGGCGACCAGATCGCCGAATCGATCCGCCAGCACCAGGGCAAGGACGCCGCGGCCGCGCGCGCCGAGGCGCTGCGCATGCTGGAGCAGGTGCGCATCCCGGAAGCCAAGTCGGTCCTGGACCGCTACCCGCACCAGTTGTCGGGCGGCATGCGCCAGCGCGTGATGATCGCGATGGCGCTGGCTTGCAAGCCGGCGCTGCTGATCGCCGACGAACCCACCACCGCGCTGGACGTCACCATCCAGGCGCAGATCCTGCAACTGATCCGTCAGCTGCAGGAAGAAATGCACATGGGCGTGGTGTTCATCACCCATGACATGGGCGTGGTTGCGGAAGTGGCCGACCGCGTGCTGGTCATGTATCGCGGCGACAAGGTCGAAGAGGGCCCGTCGGAGCAGGTCTTCTCCGCACCTAAGCACACCTACACCAAGGCGCTGCTGTCGGCCGTGCCGAAGCTGGGCGCCATGGAAGGCACCGACCTGCCCGCGCGCTTCCCGCTGCTGCAGGTGGAAGGCCAGGCGCAACCCGTGGCGGAACCCGCCACCGCCAGCACGCAAGTCGTGCCCGGCGAAAAGCGCGAACCCATCCTGAGCGTGCGCAACCTGGTGACCCGCTTCGATTTGCGCGGCGGCATCCTCAGCCGCGTGCAGCGCCGCGTGCACGCCGTGGAGCAGGTCAGCTTTGACCTGTTCCCGGGCGAAACCTTGTCGCTGGTGGGCGAGTCGGGCTGCGGCAAGTCCACGACGGGCCGCTCGCTGCTGCGTCTGGTGGACAGCCAGGGCGGCGAGATCAAGTTCGGCGGGCGCGACATCGTGCGCCTGAAGAACAGTGAACTGCAATCCCTGCGCCGCGACATCCAGTTCGTGTTCCAGGACCCGTTCGCTTCGCTGGATCCGCGCGTCACCGTCGGCTTTTCCATCATGGAGCCGCTGCTGGTGCACGGCGTGGCCAAGGGCCGCGACGCCGAGCGCCGCGTGGCCGAATTGCTTGAGCGCGTGGGCATGCCGCCGGAAATGGCGCAGCGCTACCCGCATGAATTCTCGGGCGGCCAGCGCCAGCGCATCTGCATCGCGCGCGCGCTTGCCCTGAACCCGAAGGTTGTGATCGCGGACGAATCGGTGTCGGCGCTGGACGTGTCGATCCAGGCCCAGATCGTGAACCTGCTGATCGACCTGCAGCGCGACATGGGCATTTCGTTCCTGTTCATTTCGCACGATATGGCCGTGGTCGAGCGAGTTAGCCATCGCGTGGCCGTGATGTACCTGGGCCAGATCGTCGAGATCGGCCCGCGCCGCGCCATTTTCGAGAACCCGCAGCACCCGTACACCAAGAAGCTGATGTCGGCCGTGCCGATCGCCGATCCGGCGCGCCGCCATCTGAAGCGCACCTTGCTGTCCGATGAAATCCCCAGCCCCATCCGCAAGCTCGGCGACGAGCCGGTGGTGCAGCCGCTGGTGCAGGTTGGAACCGATCACTTCGTTGCCCGCCATCCGGTCGGCGGCGCGTATTGATTCCGTTGTCGTACTTGTTTTTCTTCCACCAAAACCCCCTAATTCCTTACGGAACCAGGAGTTGCAATGATGAAAGTTCTGCGCCCCACCAAGCTGATGGCCGCCGCCGCGGTGGCCTTCGGTGTGCTCACTTCGCCGTTGGCGTTTGCCGCCAAGGACGTGACGTTTGCCGTCTCCATCGCACTGGAAACGCTTGACCCGTACAACACCAACAGCACCCTGAACCAGGCGGCCGGCAAGGCCTACTACGAAGGCCTGTTCGAATTCGACAAGGACCTGAAGATCCAGAAGGTCCTGGCGACCGACTACACCGTCAGCGAAGACGGCCTGGTCTACACGTTCAAGCTGCGTCCCGGCGTGAAGTTCCACGACGGCACCGACTTCAACGCCGAAGCGGTCAAGATCAACTTCGATCGTCCGGCCAACCCGGAAAACCGCCTGTCGCGCTACATCCAGTTCAGCGTCATCGACAAGACCGAAGTGGTTGATCCGATGACCGTCAAGATCACGCTGAAGAAGCCGTTCTCGGCCTTCATCAACGCGCTGGCCCACCCGGCCGCCATGATGATCTCGCCGGCTGCCCTGGCCAAGTACGGCAAGGAAATCGGTTTCCACCCGGTGGGCACCGGCCCGTTCGAATTCGTCGAATGGAAGCCGGCTGAATACCTGAAGGTCAAGAAGTTCGACGGCTACTGGAAGAAGGGCTACCCGAAGGTCGACACGCTGACCTTCCGTACCGTGACCGACAACAACACCCGCGCCGCCGTGGTGCAGACGGGCGAAGCGCAGTTCGCTTTCCCGGTGCCGTTCGAACAAGCCGCCGTGCTCTCGAAGAACGACAAGCTGGACGTGGTCGACCACAAGAACTCGATCATGGCTCGCTACCTGTCGATGAACACGCAGCAAAAGCCGTTCGACAATGTCAAGGTGCGTGAGGCGATCAACTACGCCATCAACAAGGAAGCCCTGGCCAAGGTCGCTTTCTCGGGCTACGCCACCATCGTCGACGGCGTCGTGCCGGCCGGCGTGGACTTTGCGCACAAGACCGGTCCGTGGCCGTATGACATCAAGAAGGCCAAGGCCCTGCTGGCCGAAGCTGGCTACCCCAACGGCTTTGAAAGCACCCTGTGGTCCGCCTATAACGACGGCACCTCGGTGAAGGTGGTCCAGTTCCTGCAGCAGCAACTGGCGCAAGTCGGCATCAAGGTGCAGGTGGAAGTGCTGGAATCGGGTCAACGCGTGCAGCGCGTCCAGCAAGTGCAAAAGCCGGAAGATGCCAAGGTCCGCATGTACTACGCCGGCTGGTCGTCCTCGACCGGTGAAGCCGACTGGGGCCTGCGTCCGTTGCTGACCACCGCCGCTTTCCCGCCTGTGCTGAACAACGTGTCCTACTACTCGAACAAGTCGGTTGATGCCGGCGTTCAAGAAGCCCTGGCCACGACCGACCGCGCCAAGAAGACGGAAATCTACAAGACCGTTCAGGAAACCATCTGGAAGGATGCCCCGTGGGCCTTCCTGGTGACCCAGAACAACCTGTACGTGAAGTCGAAGAACCTGTCGGGCGTGTATGTGGAACCGGACACCTCGTTCTGGTTCGGCGACATCGATCTGAAGCAGTAACCCTAGCAGTCACTCTCGGGGCCTTCGGGCCCTTGTAAGGCCACATTCGGCGGGGACGCGGTGTCCCCGCCGATGTTGCAGGAATTTCAATGCTGACCTACATCGTCAAACGTCTTCTGGGCATGATCCCCACGCTGCTGCTGGTAGCCGTGGTCGTGTTCCTGTTTGTGCACATGCTTCCGGGCGACCCGGCGCGACTGGCCGCGGGCCAGGAGGCCGACCAGCAAACCGTTGAGCTGGTGCGCAAGGAACTTGGGCTGGATCTGCCCCTGCCGCAGCAGTTCGTGCGCTACTTCAGCAACATGCTGCAAGGCGACCTGGGTACCTCGCTGCGTACCAAGCGCCCTGTCTCGACCGAAATTTCCGACCGCTTCATGCCCACGCTGTGGCTGACGCTCGCCAGCATGGCGTGGTCAGTCACCTTCGGCATGATCATCGGCATTGTCTCGGCGGTCTGGCGCAATCGCTGGCCCGACCGTCTTGGCATGACACTGGCGGTGTCAGGCATCTCGTTCCCCGCGTTCGCGCTGGGCATGATGCTGATGCAGGTGTTTTCGGTGAATCTGGGTTGGCTGCCGACCGTGGGCGCCTCGACCTGGCAACACTACATCTTGCCGTCCATCACGCTGGGCGCCGCGGTAGCCGCCGTCATGGCGCGCTTTACCCGGGCTTCGTTCGTGGAAGTCATCCAGGAAGACTTTGTGCGCACGGCTCGCGCAAAAGGCCTGACCGAACGCCGCGTGGTCATCAAGCATGCGCTGCGCAACGCGCTGATTCCCGTCGTGACCATGATGGGCTTGCAGTTCGGCTTCTTGCTGGGCGGCTCGATCGTGGTCGAGACCGTGTTCAACTGGCCCGGCCTTGGCCGTCTGCTGGTCGACGCCGTGACCCAACGCGACTATCCGGTGATCCAGGGCCTGGTGCTGCTGTTCTCGCTGGAATTCATCCTGATCAACCTGATTGTCGACGTGCTCTACGGCGTCATCAATCCCAGCATCCGTTACAAGTGAGGCGGCCATGAGCAATACGACACCCGCCACGACCATCGCCGCCGCTCCGAAGAACGACGTGCGCACGCCCGCCACTGAGTTCTGGCGCAAATTCAAGAAGCAGAAGCTGGGCGTGGGCGCCGGCATCTTCGTCCTGCTGCTTGTCGTGATCGCGGTCTTCGCGCCGTGGATCGTGCCGTTCGACGCCGAGAACTTCTTCGACTACGACGCGCTGAATGCCGGCCCGTCGCTGACCCACTGGCTGGGCGTGGATTCGCTGGGCCGCGACATCTTCAGCCGCATCGTCATGGGGGCGCGGATCTCGTTGGCCGCGGGCTTCCTGTCGGTGGCCATGGGCGCCGTCGTCGGCACTTTCATGGGCTTGATGGCCGGCTACTACGAGGGCTGGTGGGAACGCATCACCATGCGTATCTCGGACGTGCTGCTGGCATTTCCCGGCATGCTGCTGGCCATCGGCGTGGTGGCCGTGCTGGGTTCCAGCATGATCAACGTGATCGTGGCCGTGGCCGTGTTCAGCGTGCCGGCATTCGCCCGCCTGGTACGCGGCAACACGCTGTCGATCAAGCAGATGACCTACGTCGAGGCGGTCAAGAGCGTGGGCGCGTCCGACTGGACCATCATCATGCGCCACATCCTGCCCGGCACGATCTCGCCGATCGTGGTGTACGGCACGATGCGTATCGGCACGTCGATCATCACCGCCGCCAGCTTGTCCTTCCTGGGCATGGGCGCCTCGCCTCCCACGCCGGAGTGGGGCGCCATGCTGAACGAAGCGCGCGCCGACATGGTGATCGCCCCGCACGTGGCGATCTTCCCGGCACTGGCGATCTTCCTGACGGTGCTGGCCTTCAACCTGCTGGGCGACGGCCTGCGCGACGCGCTCGATCCGAAGATCGACCGCAAGTAACGCGTCGTTATTCTCGCCGCCGTCCTCGTTCCACGCGCATCTCGAATCGGTTGCACGTGATCTGAACGAAGGGCGGCGGCGTTTTGCATTAAGGAGCGTGGCGACACGCGGCAACCATGGACAAACAATCGCTGGACCTTCCTCGCATCGGCGTGCTGCCGTCGGGGCCCTTGGATTCGATTTGCGACGCGGGTGACGTCACTGTCGGACACTGCACGTTGGCCGATGGTGCGCAACAGACCGGCGTGACCGTCGTGCGTCCGCATGGCGGCAACCCTTATCTGGACAAAGTGCCCGCCGCCGCGACGGTATTGAACGGCTTTGGCAAAAGCACCGGGCTGATCCAGGTGCAAGAGCTGGGCGTGCTGGAAACGCCCATTGCGCTGACGAACACCTTTGGTGTGGGCACCGTGGCTAACGCGCAGATCCGGCAAGCCATCGCGGCCAACCCCGATATCGGGCGCGGCATGGCCACCGTGAACCCGCTGGTCTTCGAATGCAATGACGGTTATTTGAACGACATCCAGGCGCTGGCCGTGCAGGAGGCGCACTACGCCGAGGCCTACGGCAACGCCGCCAAATCGTTTGCGCAAGGAGCAGCGGGCGCGGGGCGCGGCATGTCGTGCTTTTCATTCAAGGGCGGCATCGGCTCGGCGTCCCGCGTGGCGTCGATCCAGCCCGGCTTGCGTTACACCGTCGGCGCGCTGGTGCTGTCCAACTTCGGCCGCTTGCCCAACCTGACCGTGGCGGGCCGCCCGTTTGGTCGTCGCCTGGCGGACCAGTTGGACCGGGGCCTGGCGCAGCAAGGCGAGAACGCGGCGATCGTGCCGGAGAAGGGGTCGATCATCCTGTTGCTGGCGACCGACGCGCCACTGGACTCTCGCCAACTGCGCCGGCTGTCGCTGCGCGCGGGCGCCGGCCTGGCGCGCACGGGGTCGGTGTTCGGCCATGGCAGCGGCGACATTGCGCTGGCGTTTTCCACGGCCTACACCGTGCCGCAACGGGCCGAACAGCCGATGCCCGCGGTGGCAATGCTGCATGAAACCCGTATCGACCCCTTGTTCGAAGCGGCCGCCGAGGCCTGCGAACAAGCCATCATTTCCGCGCTCTGGCATGCTGACGGCGTGACCGGACGCGACGGCCATCACCGCGCCGCGATCCGCGACGCGGCGCCCCAATGGCGCCAGTGGCTGTCCGACACCGCATTCTGAATTCCTCGAGGCCTGACCCCATGAAGATCCTGATTTCCACCGATATCGAAGGCGTCGCCGGCGTCTTCCATGCTGAACAAGTCCGCGCCGGCAACGGCGAATACGAGCGCGCCCGCGCCTGGATGACCGCCGAGGCCAATGCGGCCGTGCAAGGCGCGATTGCCGGCGGCGCCGAAGAGATCCTGGTCAACGATTCGCACGGGGGCTTTCGCAACCTGCTGCCCGACGGCCTGGACGAGCGCGCCCGCCTGGTGCTGGGCAAGCCGCGCTACCTGGGCATGATGGGCGGCCTGGAAGAGGGTTGCGACGCCGTCTTCATGATCGGCTACCACTCGCGTTCGCAAGGCCGCGGCATCTTGGCCCACACGATCAACAGCTTCGCGTTCTCGCGCGTGTTCATCAACGGGATGGAGCTGGGCGAAGCCGGTTTGTACGGCGCGCTGGCCGGCGAGATGGGCGTGCCCGTCATCCTGGGCACGGGCGACGACGTGTTCATTTCGGAGACCCGCGACACCTTCCCGGGCGCCGAATGGGTGCAGACCAAAGTGGCCCACGGGCAGGGCAGCGGCGTCACCTTGTCGCCAGCCGCTTCGCGTCGCGCCATCGCCGCCGCGGCCGAAACCGCCGTGCGCAACCTGAAGAAGCAGGCCCCCGTTCCTTTCCGCGTGCCTGCCCCTATAGAATGCCGGTTGCAGACGCAGAGCGCGGCGCTGGCCGACCTGTTCTGCATGTGGCCCACGCTGGAACGCGTGGACGGCGTCACCTTGCGATTCACCACGGATAGCATGCAGGCCGCCGTCCGTACGCTGAACAGCCTGGCCGCCATGTCTTTCATGTTGCGCTAAGGATCCCATCCCCCATGTCTAGCACCGACGCCCGTATCGCCCAATTGCGGCAGGCCATGAGCCGCCGCGGCCTGTCCGCCTATATCGTCCCGTCTTCGGACCCGCACCTGTCCGAATACCTGCCGGCGCGCTGGCAAGGGCGGCGCTGGCTGTCGGGCTTCACCGGGTCGGTGGGAACCCTTGTCGTCACGGCCGATTTCGCCGGGCTGTGGGTGGACAGCCGCTACTGGGTGCAGGCCGAGGCGCAACTGGCCGGCACGGGCGTGCAACTGATGAAAATCGCACTGGCCTCGACGCCCGGGCATGTGGACTGGCTGGCCGCCAACACGCGGGCCGGCGACGTCATCGGCGTGGACGGCCAGGTGCTGGGGCTGGGCGCGTTCCGCGCCTTGTCGGCGGCCGCGGCCACGTCCGGCGCCACGCTGGAAATCCGCGCCGACCTGCTGGACGAGGTCTGGACGGACCGCGCCGGCCTGCCGGACGCGAAGATCTATGAGCACGTGGCGCCCGAGGCCTGCGTGAGTCGTGCCGACAAGCTGGCGCAGGTGCGCGACGGCATGCGCGCGCACGGCGCCGACGTCCATTTCATCTGTACGGTGGACGATATCGCCTGGCTGCTGAACCTGCGTGGCGCCGATGTGGACTACAACCCGGTGTTCGTCGGCCATGCGCTGATCGGCCTGGACCACGCCACGCTGTTCGTGGCTGACGGCAAGGTCGACGACGCGTTGCGCGCCACGCTGGCCGCCGATGGCGTCGACGTGGCGGGCTATGCCCAGGCCGCCGATGCCTTGGCCTCGCTGGAACTGGACCAGAAGTTGCTGATCGATCCGGCACGCGTGACCTGCGGCGTGTTCCATGCCATGGACCCGGCCGTGCCGCGCATCGAAGCGATCAACCCGTCCACGTTGCTGAAGTCCCGCAAGACCGACGCCGAGCTGGCCCATGTGCGCCAGGCGATGGCGCAGGACGGCGCGGCGCTGTGCGAATTCTTCGCCTGGTTCGAGGGCGCGCTGGGCAAGGAAACCATCACCGAACTGACGATCGACGAGCAGATCACTGCTGCCCGCGCGCGTCGGCCGGCTTACGTCTGCCCCAGCTTTGCCACCATCGCCGGCTTCAACGCCAACGGCGCCATGCCGCATTACCGCGCCACGCCGGAATCGCACGCCACCATCGAAGGCGACGGCCTGTTGCTGATCGATTCGGGCGGCCAGTACCTGGGCGGCACCACCGACATTACCCGCGTGGTCGCGGTGGGCACGCCCAGCGCCGACCAGAAGGTGGACTTCACGCTGGTGCTCAAGGGCATGATCGCGCTGTCGCGGGCCTCGTTCCCGCGCGGCACTCCGTCGCCCATGCTGGACGCCATCGCGCGCGCGCCCATCTGGGAAGGCGGCGCGGAATACGGCCACGGCACCGGCCACGGCGTCGGCTACTTTCTGAACGTCCACGAAGGCCCGCAAGTCATTTCGTACCGCGCCATGCCGGGGCCGCACACGGCGATGGAGCCGGGCATGATCACGTCGAACGAGCCGGGCATCTACCGTCCGGGCCGTTGGGGCGTGCGTATCGAGAACCTGGTGGCCAACCGCAGCTGGCTGACGTCCGAACTGGGCGAATTCCTGTGTTTCGAGACGCTGACGCTGTGCCCCATCGACACGCGCTGCATCGAACCGTCGCTGATGCGCGCCGACGAGACCGCCTGGCTGAACGACTATCACAAGACGGTGTTCGAACGTCTGTCGCCGCTGGTGGAAGGCGAGGCGCTGGCCTGGCTGACGCGCCGCACCGCGGCGATCTGACCCGTCTTGCAGGCGTATGAATAAAAAGGCCGCGGGCATCACGCCCGCGGCCTTTTCCTTTGTCGGAAACCCGGTTCAGGTTTGCGGTGAAACGGCTGTCGCTCGGGGATAGAGCGCCTTCCTGCCGATCAAGCAGGCCAACGCCAGCAGCATGCCGTAGGCCAGCAGGACCACGATCCCCGTCATGTAGGAGGACGCGGCGCGCATGAATTGGTCCCAGGTCATCGCCCGGATGACCAGGTAGCCCAGGCCCACGCCCAACGCCTGGGCCAGCCAGAACGCCAGGGTGCCATGGGCCACCGCCCGGCCCAGCCGCGCCGTGCCGAGCAAGCGCGGCAGCAGCTTCAGGCAGAGCGCGACGCACATCGCCATCAAGATCGCGGGCAGGATCAGGTAGCCCAGCGCGAATTCTGTCCAGCCCGCGCCGCCGGACTGCATCTGCAGGAAACCGCCCAGCGCGATCGAGGCCCCCAGTTGCCAGATCAGCACCGTCAGCCCGGTGATCCAGGCCGCATGGCGCCGGTCGTACGGCGGGCCACTGGCCGGGCCGGCGGGCTGCACGGTCCAGGCGGCGATGTGCACGATGACCCAGATGCCGATGATCTCCAGCAAAATGGTCACGACGCGGACGATGAGGCCCAGCGCCAGGAATTGGCCGATCATGCCGATGCCGGACCAGTCCTCCAGCATGCCGCGGTTGTTCATGACGAACTGCATCAGCGTGTTGTGCAGAAAGGCCGTGCCGGCGGCTACGGCCAGCGTGTAGACCAGCAGCAGGGCGATGAAGGTGCCGAACAGCTTGCGGGGTTCGTCCACGGTCAGGGTGTTGTTGCGCGCCAGCCAGCGGCGCATGGCGCCCCAGGCCGTCAAACCGGCGATCACTGCCGCCATGGCGATGTGTGCCAGCATCGGCACCAGGTATTGGGGCTGGGTGTGCAGTTCCCGCATGTCCTGGAACTGGGGCATGCCGATCAGCAAATAACCTTGGACGGCAGCGGCGTAAGCCAGGCGCAGGAACACCGCGGTAAGCGCCAGGCGCCAGGCGAGCGAAGCGGGGGATCGGACGGGATCGGTCATCGGCAGGGCGCGAAGTGTTGAGAAAAAACAGCAGTCGAAAAATTAGGGATCGAACATAGCACGGCACCGCGCCGCGCCCTGCAACGGGCTGGCCGTCAATGCGTTTCGAGTGCTGCCAAATGTTACGCGTCATCGCTAGGGGAAAACCCAAATAACCGCCGCCGCCCGGCTATAATCCAAATTTCCCGCACGCGCCCGCTCGTCCCGGGTGCTCATTACGATGACCAAATACGTATTTGTCACCGGCGGAGTGGTGTCTTCCCTGGGCAAGGGCATCGCCGCTGCGTCGCTCGCCGCCATTCTCGAATCGCGTGGTTTGCAGGTCACCATGCTGAAGCTCGACCCGTACATCAACGTCGATCCGGGCACGATGAGCCCCTTCCAGCACGGTGAAGTGTTCGTCACGGAAGACGGCGCCGAAACCGATCTGGACCTGGGCCACTACGAGCGCTTCATCTCCGCCCGCATGCACAAGGTGAACAACTTCACCACGGGCCAGATCTACGAATCGGTGCTGCGCAAAGAGCGTCGTGGCGACTACCTGGGCAAGACTGTCCAGGTGATTCCGCACATCACCAACGAAATCCAGGACTTCATCGCCCGTGGCGCCGAAGCCGGCTGGAACGGCAACACGGACGTCGCCATCGTCGAGATCGGCGGCACCGTGGGCGACATCGAGTCCCTGCCTTTCCTGGAAGCCGCCCGCCAGATGAGCCTGCGCATGGGCCGCAACAACGCGGCTTTCGTGCATCTGACCCTGGTGCCCTTCATCGCCTCCGCGGGCGAACTGAAGACCAAGCCCACGCAGCACTCGGTGCAGAAGCTGCGCGAAATCGGCATCTACCCGAACGCGCTGCTGTGCCGCGCCGACCGTCCCATTCCGGACGACGAGCGCGCCAAGATCTCGATGTTCTCGAACGTGCCCCTGGACGCTGTCATTTCCGTCTGGGACGCCGATTCCATCTACAAGATCCCGGCCATGCTGCACAAGCAGGGCGTGGACAACATCGTCTGCGAGGCGCTGGGCCTGACCCCGCCACCGGCCGATCTGTCCATGTGGGACAACCTGGTCGAAGCGCTGGAGCATCCCCAGCACCAGCTGACGATCGGCATGGTCGGCAAGTACGTCGACCTGACCGAATCGTACAAGTCGCTGACGGAAGCGCTGGTCCACGCCGGCATCCACACGCGTTCGAAGATCAACATCGAGTACATCGATTCGGAAGACATCGAAACCCGCGGCACCGACCAACTGAAGCACCTGGACGCCATCCTGGTGCCGGGCGGCTTTGGCAAGCGCGGCACCGAGGGCAAGATCGCCGCCATCCGCTACGCCCGTGAAAACGGCGTGCCGTACCTGGGCATCTGCCTGGGGATGCAACTGGCCGTCATCGAGTTCGCGCGCCACGTCGCCGGTCTGGGCGGCGCCAACAGCACGGAATTCGATCCGTCCGCCCCGCACCCGGTGGTGGCCCTGATCACCGAATGGATGGACCGCGAAGGCAAGGTCGAAAAGCGCGACAACACGTCCGATTTGGGCGGCACCATGCGCAAGGGCGCGCAGCGCGTGCCGATCAAGGCCGGCACCCGCGCGCAGACCATCTACGGCGACGAAGTGAACGAGCGTCACCGTCACCGCTACGAGGTCAACAACGTCTACGTGCCGCGCCTGGAAGAGGCTGGCATGGTGATCAGCGCCCGTACGCCGTCCGAGAACCTGCCGGAAATGATGGAATTGCCCGACCACCCGTGGTTTGTGGGCGTCCAGTTCCACCCGGAGTTCACGTCCACCCCGCGTGACGGCCACCCGTTGTTCTCCAGCTATATCCGCGCCGCCATCGAGCAAAAGGCTCGCCGCGGCCAGGGGGCGTAATGCGCGCCTGCGGTCTCGAGTTCCGTAAGCGGATCCTCGGGGCCGCGGGCCCGTCCCCCAGCGCCGCGCTATACGGCGGCGCTGCTTTCGGATACAACCAATTAGCATCGGATATGCGTCGCCAGGCCGGCTTGGGCCACACTGGCGGCGTTGTCGTATCCGGAATCAGATACCAACCCACGCAACTGCCCTGAAGGAACCCCATGAGTGCTTACCTCATCGCCGACGTCACGGTGACCAAGCCCGCGCAATACGAGGATTACAAGCGTCTGTCCACGCTCGCCATGCGCGCGTACGATGCCAAGATCCTGGTGCGCGGCGGAGAGTCCAAGCACCTTGAGGGCCGTGAGCCCGGCCGCACCGTCGTCATGGAGTTCCCCTCCATGGCCGCCGCCCAGGCTTTCTACGACTCCTGGCAGTACCGCCGTGCCCGCAACGCCCGAGAGGGCGCGGCTGTCATGAATATGTTTATCGTTCAGGGAATGTAAAGTCATGAGTGCAATCGTCGATATCATCGGCCGCGAGATTCTGGATTCGCGCGGCAATCCCACCGTGGAATGTGATGTGCTGCTGGAATCCGGCGCCATGGGCCGCGCGGCCGTGCCGTCCGGCGCCTCCACGGGCGCCCGCGAAGCCATCGAGCTGCGCGACGGCGACAAGAGCCGTTATCTGGGCAAGGGCGTGCTGCGCGCCGTTGAAAACCTGAACACGGAAATCTCCGAAGCCCTGATGGGCCTGGACGCCCAGGAACAGACCTTCGTCGATCGCACCCTGATCGAGCTGGACGGCACCGAGTCCAAGGAACGCCTGGGCGCCAACGCGATCCTGGCCGCCAGCATGGCCGTGGCCCGCGCCGCCGCCGACGAGTCGGGCCTGTCGCTGTACCGCTATTTCGGCGGCAGCGGCCCCATGAGCATGCCCGTGCCGATGATGAACGTCATCAACGGCGGCGCGCACGCCAACAACACGCTCGACCTGCAAGAACTGATGATCCTGCCGGTCGGCGCAGGCAGCTTCCGCGAAGCCCTGCGTTGGGGCGCTGAAGTCTTCCACATGCTGAAAAAGCTGATCCACGGCCAGGGCATGTCCACGGCTGTCGGCGATGAGGGTGGTTTCGCGCCCAACGTGCCCAGCCACGAAGCCGCCATCCAGCTCATCCTGAAGGCCATCACCGAAGCCGGCTACGAGCCGGGCACGCAGATCGCCCTGGGCCTGGACTGCGCCAGCTCGGAGTTCTACCGCGACGGCAAGTACACGCTGGCCGGCGAAGGCGGCATCTCGCTGTCCTCGCAGGAATTCACCAACCTGCTGGCCACGTGGTGCGACAAGTACCCGATCATCTCTATCGAAGACGGCATGGCCGAAAACGATTGGGACGGCTGGAAGCTCTTGACCGACCAGTTGGGCAAGAAGGTGCAATTGGTGGGCGACGACCTGTTCGTCACCAACACCAAGATCCTGCGCGAAGGCATCCAGAAGGGCGTCGCCAACTCGATCCTGATCAAGATCAACCAGATCGGCACGCTGACCGAAACCTTCGCCGCCATCGAAATGGCCAAGCGCGCCGGCTACACCGCCGTCGTGTCGCACCGTTCGGGCGAAACCGAAGATTCGACCATTGCCGACATCGCCGTGGCGACCAATGCGATGCAGATCAAGACGGGTTCGCTGTCCCGTTCGGATCGCATGGCCAAGTACAACCAGCTCCTGCGTATCGAGGAAGAGCTGGCCGAAGTGGCGTCGTATCCTGGCCTGGAAGCTTTCTACAACCTGCGTTGATGGGAAGCGCGGCGGCGGCGCCTGGCGCCGTCACCGCATCCGCGCCACGACTGCTCTGAGGGTTCTCGCGTATGCGCCTGTTGTTCCTGGTGCTGTTCGTGCTGGTAGGCTTGATCCAATACCCGCTGTGGCTGGGTAAGGGCGGCTGGTTCAAGGTCTGGGATTTGCAACGCCAGGTGGCGGAGCAGCGCGAGACCAATGAAGGCCTGCGCGCGCGCAACGCCGCGCTGGAAGCCGAAGTGCGGGATCTTGAAGGCGGTTCGGGTGCTATTGAAGAGCGCGCCCGGGGTGAGCTCGGCATGATGCGCGAGGGCGAAGTCTTCGTGCATATCCTGCCGCAGAACACGCAACCGCCCACTTCCGGCACCGCGTTGACGGCCGAGCCCGCCGCCAGGCCGGCCACTGCCACGCGCGCCAGCGCACCGGCCGCCAAGCCGCCCGCCAACCGCGCGGCCACCCCTGCCGCCAACTCGGCGGCGGCCAAACCCGCCAACCCGGCGAATAACGCCACGCCCCGTCACTGAGGTTTTTCCTTAGCGGCAACGGGCGTCGCGGCAGGCGCCAAACACCATTCCTTCCGGTTGGGGCGCCTTGCCCGACCAATCGACCGGATGCGAGTGCATCTCCATTTCCAGTTCCACCTGAATCGGCAGTAAGCCCTGCGCACGCGCCACGCCCGCATAGCTGGCATCGTCGCGTCCCAACGCCGCCAGCAGCACGCGCACGGGGGGCAGCAAGGGCCTGTGCAAATAGGTCAGGCGCAGCTTCAGCGTGTTCGCATCGAAGACGCTCATGCCCCCTGGCCGGGGCGGCCGGCGCGCATGTTGAAGATCCTGGTAGTCGTTGTCGATCGCACGCAAGCCCGGGGCGGCCGCCACCAGGCCGGTGCGGCCGTGCTCGCGGAACGCGCGGGCGTCGGGCTGCAGAACTTCGATGCGCCAAGGGGTCAGCCCGGTCAGCGCCGCGGTCCCGGCCTGGGCGCGTTCCTGCCGGCGTCGGGTGCCGGTTCTGCTGGCGTCGTCTTCGGCGCTGGCATGCAGGGGCAGCAAGGCGAGCTGAAAGGCCTGCCGAATGCGGGCGGGATTGCCGTGGGCGGTCGAGCCTGCCCGGGCGGCTTCCATCAGCGCCAGGTGCGCTATTTGCCGCACCGCCTGCCAACGGGCGGCATCGACTGCCAGCAGGCCCAGCAACAGCACCAAGGCGCCGGCCACGGCGAATTCGATAGCGGCGGCGCCCCGCTGACGCGGGCAGGCAAAGAAAAAGGCGGTCATGGCTGCGCAGTGTGGCGCGGCCATGACCGCCTGTCGATGCGGACAATCCGAAGGGATGAAACCGTCCCGGGAAGCGGGCCGGCGGGAAATCAATGCACGGTCGGGGGGGCGTCGTCGGCTGGCGGCTGGTTGGGCGCAAACAAGGTGGCGCAGTCGACCGCGTCGAACTTGTAGGGCTTGCCGCAGAAGTCGCAGGACACGTCCACCTGGCCGCGCTCGGCCAGGACGCTGTTGACTTCCTCTTCACCCAGCGAACGCAGCATGCTCGCCACCCGCTCGCGGGTGCAGGGGCAGTGCCAGCGCACCGTCACCGGATCGAACGCCAACAGCGTGTCTTCCCAGAACAGGCGGTGGATCAACGTGTCGATCTCGGCTTCCAGCACTTCGTCCCGCTTGAGGGTGCTGGCCAGCGCATTGGTGCGATCCCAGGTCTCCGCCGCGGCCTGTTCGGTCAGCAGCGGTGCATCCGAACCGCCGTGGTAGGGCAGGCGCTGAATCAGCATGCCGGCAGCATGGTCGGCGTCGGCCGCCAGCCACAGGCGGGTGTCCAGTTGCTCGGACGCCTTCATGTAGTGCTGCAGGGCTTGCGCCACGGTCTCGCCTTCCAGCGGCACGATACCTTGGTAGGCCTGTTGGCCCGGCAGCTTGCGCTGCGGATCCAGCACGACGATGAAGCGGCCGGCGCCGCCGGGATTCAGCAGGCTTTGCATCGTGCCGTCGGCGGGCACGTCATGGCCTTCGCGGACTTTGACGGTGGCGCGCAGGCTCAGGTCGGAACGGCATTCCACCACCAGCAGGGCGATGGGGCCGTCGCCCTGGATCTGAAGCACCAGCGAGCCCTCGAATTTGATGTTGGCGGCAAGCAGGGTGGACGCGGCCACCAGTTCGCCCAGCAGGTGGGTGATGGCGGGCGGGTAGTCGTGGTTGGCCTGGACGGCCTTCCAGGTTGCGTCCAGACGCACGGCCTGGATGCGGACGCCGCGGTCTTCGGTAAGGTATTTTTTAAGCTGATCGGTCATAGCGGAATGTTAGCCGATCAGGGGCGCGATTCCCCCTGCTGGCAGCAGGGGGTTCGGTGTTTGCCCGGGAGGGTCAGGCCAGCCTTTTCAGCGCGGTCTTATAGTGTTGGCCCCGCGCCACGTAATGGGCGGTGTTTTTGTGCAGATTGGCGATTTCTTCTTGGGAGAGTTCGCGCACGATCTTGCCGATGCCGATCACCAGGGAGTTGTCGGGGATGATCCGGTCTTCGGGGATGATCGCGCCGGCGCCGATCAGGCAATTGCGCCCGATGACCGCGTTGTTCAGCACGATCGCCTGCATGCCCACCAGGGCGCCTTCGTGGATGGTGCAGCCGTGCAGCATGGCCTGGTGGCCCACGGTCACGTTGGGGCCGATGGTCATGGGACAGCCGCTGTCCACGTGCAGGACGCTGGATTCCTGGATATTGGTGCCGTGGCGGATCAGGATGGCGTCGTTGTCGCCGCGGATCGATACGTTCGACCAGATGCTGACACCCGCTTCCAAGGTGACATTGCCGATGATGTCGGCGCTGTCGGCCACGTAAGCGGCGGGGTCGATGCGGGGGATCTGGTCGTCAAGCTGGTAAATGGGCATTGCCTCAAGACTCCGGTTGCTTCTCTTCGGGGGCGCCCGGGGCCGCGTTGACGTCAACGGCCGCGGCAGCGGCGGGCACCAGAGCCGGGGCGGGGGGCGTGGTCGGGGCGGGAGCCGACGCCGGGGCGGCGGCGCGGGCGCGCTCTTCTTCGCGCAGGCGCAGGATGCGGCGCTGGATTTTGCCGGTCGTCGTCATGGGTAACTCATCGACGAATTCGATCTCCTTCGGATACTCGTACGGCGCCAACCGCTCGCGCACGTGTTCCTGCAGGTTTTCGATGACATCGGCGCGGTCGCGGTGGGCGAACTCGGGCGTCAACACCACATACGCTTTGACCAGGGCGCCGCGCTCGACGTCCGGCTTGGGCACCACGGCGGCGTTGGCCACCGCGGGATGCCCGATCAGGCAGCTTTCGATTTCGCCCGGGCCGATCCGGTAGCCCGACGACTTGAACACGTCGTCCGCGCGGCCGGCATACCAGAGGTAGCCGTCGGCATCGAGGGTGGCGAGATCGCCCGTCAGGCACCAGTCGCCCTTGTATTTGGCCTGGGTGGCAGCTTCGTTGCGCCAATAGCCCAGGAACATCACCGGGTCGGGATAGCCGTGGATGTCCAGCCGGTTGACGGCGATTTCGCCGGTTTCGCCAGCGGCGACGGGCTTGCCGGCATCGTCCAGCACCGCGACCTGGTGGCCGGGGTAGGGACGGCCCATGCTGCCCGGCCGGGCGGGCCAGCGCTTCTGGCTGTTGCCCACCACATAGTTCATTTCCGTCTGGCCGAACATCTCGTTGGGCGTCACGCCCAGCGCCGATTGGCACCATTCGAAGACGGTCTCGCCCACGCTTTCGCCCGCGCTCATGATGGAGCGCAGAGCCAGCTGGTAGCGGTTGCGGGGTTCCGGCACCGCCTTCATCATGATCTTCAGGGCAGTGGGAAAGAGGAAGGTGTTGGTGACCTGATAGCGCTCCATCAGCTCGAACGCGCGCTCGGCGGAAAAGCGGCCGCGCGTGCCCACGATGGGGTGACCGAAATACAGGGTGGGCAGCAGCGCATCCATCATGCCGCCCGTCCAGGCCCAGTCGGCCGGCGACCAGAACACGTCGGCGGGCTTGGGGAACCAGTCCTGCGAGGCCACGAAGCCCGGCAGGTTGCCGATCAGCACGCTGTGCGGCAGCAGGGCACCCTTGGGCGCGCCGGTAGTGCCCGACGTGTAGAGCAGGATGGCGGGGTCGGACGACCGCGTCGGAATGGCCTTGAATTCGCTGGGCTGGCGGGCAAGCAGGCTGCGCCAGGGCAACACGCGTTCGTCCGCGAAGCCGATACCGATGATCTGCTGCAGGTTGGGGCAGTTGTCGCTGACGGCCAGCAGGTTGGCGCTGGAGGCGTGGTCCACGATGGCGACCCGGGTTTCGGAGTCGCGCAGGCGGCTTTCCAACGCTTCGGGGCCGAACAGGGCCGACAGGGGCAGCACGACGCCGCCAACCGTGTAGATGGCCATGTGGGCGACGACGGTTTCGGGGCGTTGCCCCAAAACGACACCGACCCGATCGCCGCGGCCCACGCCCATTTTTACCAGGCCGTTGGCCAGTTGATTGACGGCCTCGGCCAGTCGGGCATAGGTCCAGACTTCGCGGTTGCCGGACTCATCTTCGTAGTAGATGGCAATGCGCCGCGCATCCGGACTACTGGATGCCCAGCGGTGGCAGCACGCATCCGCAATGTTGAACTGGGTGGGTACCAGCCAGCGGAATGATTGGTAGAGCGCCTGATATTGGTCGTTCATGGCCCTATGTTGTAAGCATGTTGCAGCTGCGTGAACGGGCCAACTCGCCCGTTGCCTCAGATGCAAGCATGACCTAGAGGGCCGTGAACTGCAATATCCCCGTTGCGTAATGGGGACGCATACGGGTTATCACGGGTGTTTGCTTTGGCGGCGCAGTGCCGAGGGCAGGGCGGGCAGGGATAGCGAACGCGGGGGGCGGGCGATGGGTTCCGTCTGCCTCTCGGCCTGGATGGCGGCCCAGTCCAGCAGCTGCAGCTGGCCGTCGTGGGTTTCGGCCAGGGCGGACAGGCTTTCCACCCAATCGCCATCATTGCAGTACAGGATGCCGCCCACGTCGCGCAGCTCGGCCTTGTGGATATGGCCGCAGACCACGCCGTCAAGGCCGCGTCGGCGCGCTTCGCCGGCCAGCGCTTCTTCAAAATCCGTGATGAAGGAGACGGCGTTCTTGACCTTGTGCTTCAAGTATTGGGACAGGGACCAGTAGTGCAGCCCCAGCCGGTGGCGCAGCCGGTTGAAATGGTGGTTGATCCACAGCGCCAACTGGTAGAGCCCGTCGCCCAGGTGGGCCAGCCAGCGGCTGTGCTGGATCACGCCGTCGAACTGGTCGCCGTGCAGCACCAGCAGGCGCAGGCCTTTGGCCGTGACGTGCACGTCTTCGTCCAGGATCTCGATGTCGCCGAACGCGTAGCCCGCGAATTCTCGGGCGAATTCGTCATGGTTGCCGGGGACGAACACTACCCGCGTGCCGTTGCGCGCTTTGCGCAGGATGCGCTGGATGACGTCGTTGTGCGCCCGGGGCCAGTGCCAATGCTTGCGCAGTTGCCAGCCGTCCACGATATCGCCCACCAGATACAGGGTGTCCGAATCATTGTGATCCAGGAAATCGAGCAGGAATTCCGCCTTGCACCCGGCAGTGCCCAGGTGAATATCGGAAATCCAGAGGGCACGCCAGTGCGCGGGTCGGATTTCGTTCACGGTCGCTTCCATGTGGGCTGTCGTCATGCCTCAGGATGAAATCATCCGGCGATGACGGGCGTGTGAAGGATCCGTGACGCTGTTGTGACGACGGCGCGGCCTTGCGTGGCGCCGCCGTCACGGGAACCGCTCAGGGCTGCTGCGCGTCGGCCTTCTTGCCGCGCAGGCGCTTCCACAGCCCGCCGCCCAGCGCCGCGGCCGCCAGGATCCCGACCTTGGCGAACTTGGCCAGGAAGGCGGCAATGACGGCGAAAAGCCCCAGCTTTTTGGCCGCTACGCCGGCCACCAACGCAGCCAGCCCGTATTCCGCCACCTTGTCGGTCGAAGAGTCGAAATCGGCGTAGCGCTTGCCGTCCACGTAGTTCAGGTTGTCCAGCAGTGCCAGCACGGCGGTCTTGTCCTTGGGCACCAGGCTTTGTTGGGTGATCAGGTCCAGCGTGATGTAGCCGTCGCGGCCC
Source organism: Achromobacter sp. Bel (assembly GCF_012928505.1). Taxonomy (GTDB): domain Bacteria; phylum Pseudomonadota; class Gammaproteobacteria; order Burkholderiales; family Burkholderiaceae_B; genus Achromobacter. The sequence goes on from NZ_JABBJN010000023.1 coordinate 91,347, forward strand.
AGCGCATAGGTGTTGTAGTTCACCGTGGGGTCTTCGCCGGCCTCGGCGCCCTTGTGCTTGGCGGCCACCGACCAGACCAGCCGCTGTGTATTGCTGTCGTACTTGGGGGCTTGGACCCAGCCGTCCACGGTCAGCTCGGGGAAGCCGCGCTTCTTGCGTTCTTCGTTGGACTGTTCGGTGCCTTCGCGCAGGCTGTCCAGCAGTTCGCCGACGTTCCAGTTCCGCGCGTCGTCGTCCTTGATGTAGCCGGCCTTGTCGAAATTGACGGTGACGACCCAGTCGTCCTCGTCGCTCTTGGGCATCACCACGCCCAAAAGCGACGGATCCTTGCCGTTGCCGTAGGCCTGCATCAAGCGCTCGGCCTGGAAGCGCGGGACGAAGAACATGTTCTGCGGCAGGTGCACCACGGCCTGATCGCCAAGCTTCACGTCCGCCGGCCCTTGCTGGGCGGCGGCGAAGGCGGCTTTCATGGCGGATTCGATTTCCTGCTGGGCCGATGCATTTTGGGCCGAGGCGCCGGCAGGCAGGAAGAGCAGCGCGCTGGCGGCGGCCAGCGACAGGCGGGAAATGAAAGCGCGCATGGGAGTCTTGAGGCGTCTGTTTAAAGGGGCCTCATTGTCTTGGCGGGCGACTTTCAACTTTCTGAAAGCAGGCAGCCATTTGGCCGCATGATTTTGCTGTTTGTAATAGTTTGTGTGGCGGTCGGCCTATCGGGCTTTCTGACGCTGCGGCGCGTTGCGCAGGCGCGTGCCCAGGATGCGGTCGTGCAGGAACTGGCCGTCGGGGTCGAGCCAGGACCAGATGAAGATCGTGAAGGGCGCAGCCACGATGAACATGTCCACCGAGGCCCACCCAGTGAGATTGGCCGCGCCCCAGACCACGGCGGCGCCCGCCAGGACCAACGGCCAGACCAGCACGTAACGCAGGATCAGGCGGGCCGTGCTGGGCGTATTGCCGTCCCGGTCCACCAGCCGGATATTCCAGGTCTTCATGGGCAGCGTCTGGCCGCGGCGGCGCCAGCACAGCACGAAGTAGGCGCCGATGGCGGTAAACAGCCAAGCCTGCCGCGCCCCGCGAAGCTCCAGCGCATTCTTGCTTTGCGTCAACGTATCCAGCAGGTAGCCCGCCAGGAACACCACGCCAAACAGCAGCACGGCTTCGTACATCATGCAGGCGAATCGGCGTAGCCGATTGGGTGTCTGGTCAAGGAGGGCGTCGGTGGTCATGGACCGGGATTATAGAAGAGGATGGTTAGCCCCCACGCTTCGCGCACTTCGTGCGCTCTCTGCCCCCCGAGGGGGCTTTCCTCCCCTTGGGGCGGCCCGGCGGGAGGAGGTGGCCCCCACGCTTCGCGCGCTGGGGAAGGACGAAAAAAAACCCGCCGGTAAGGGCGGGTCTATAAAAGGGGCTATGCAGCCCCCAAGGGGAAAATCTTTCGGGCCTTAGCGCTTAAGGCCCAGGCCTGTCTTTAGGCTGCGGAGTGCGCGTTCTTGGCGCTCGTCTTGCCAGCCAGGGCCTTCACGCCGTGGGCCAGCTTACGCAGGCCGGCGGCCAACGCCCGCATCGGGTGCGGACGGAATTGTTCTTCAATAGCCTGGAGCATCAGTTGGCGCTCGAGTTCGTCGGTCAGGCGGATGGTGTTGTTCGGGTTGATCACGTTAGCCTCCACGGGCTTGCACAGTTGTTTGCTACTAGGGATAACCCGAATTATAGGGTTTACCCTGAAACTGTGCAAGAGGAAGGTGCAAGCAGGTGCAACTTGGCAACACCCTGATGCTGATAATGCCCCAAAACCGAGCAGCGGGGCACCATAAGCAAAGATACGCGCACCATGTTGCGGCGCTTTTACAACGCGCGGATCCCGGCGGGAAAGCGGCTGGCGCCCAGGACGGAAAGCCGCCCCGGGCGCCGCACGATCAGGCGTCGCGGTAGCCGGCGGCGACCAATTCGAAACCGAACAGACGGCAGTCCAGCGCGCCGTTGTGCAGCGGCACGCGGCGCTTGGGCTTCAAGCGCATCTGGTTGGGCAGGGTCAGGTCGCTGGTGATGACGTGCAACTGCCAGCCGGCGAAATTGCGCTTCAGGCAACTGGCCCAATCGCGCCACAGGTCCGCGTCCTGCTCGGTCAGCATGCGCTCGCCGTAGGGCGGGTTGGTGACGATCCAGCCGTGGTCGGCGGGCGCCGTGATATCGCGGGCGTCGCCCACTTCAAAACGGATGGAATCGGCCGTCAGCCAGGCGCGCTCGGCATTGTTCTGGGCGAATTCAATGGCTTGCGGGTCCAGGTCGTAGCCGACCAGCGGCGCGTCCAGCTGCGGCAGGATGCGCGAACGGGCGTCGTCCTTCAGGTCGCGCCAGCGGTAGGCGTCATGGTCGCGCAGGCGCTCAAAGCCGAACGGGCGCGAGATGCCCGGGGGCACGCCCAGCGCGATCCAGGCGGCTTCGATCAGGATGGTCCCCGACCCGCAGAACGGGTCCAGCAACGGCGCAGCCGGGTCCCAGCCCGCCAGGGCCAGCATGCCGGCCGCCAGATTCTCGCGCAGCGGGGCCTCGCCCTTGTCCAGGCGCCAGCCGCGCTTGAACAGCGACTCGCCGGAGGTGTCCAGGTACAGGGTGGCGGTGTGGCCCGTCAGGAACAGGTGGACGCGGGCGTCCGGGCGCACCGTGTCGATGCTGGGGCGCTCGCCTTCCAGTTCGCGCAGGCGGTCGCAGATGCCGTCCTTGGCGCGCAGATTGCAGTACTGCAGGCTTTGCACCGGGCTCTTGATGGCCGAGGTGTCCACGCGCAGCGTCTGTTCGGCGCCGAACCAGCGTTCCCAGGGGGTATCGCGGGCCAGGTCGAGGATGTCGTCTTCGTGCGAGATCTCGGCGTGCGCGACCTGCACCAGGATGCGGGTGGCCAGGCGCGAATACAGGTTGGCGCGCTGCACGCCGGCCCAATCGGCCGTGAACGAGCAGCCAGCGCGGCCTGCCTTGGCGTCTTCGTAGCCCAAGGCCTGCATCTCTGCGGTCAGCGCCTCTTCCAGGCCTTGCGGGCAGGGCGCGAACACGGTGAACACTTCCGCCGGGCGCGGTTGGCGCGGGGCGCGGCTGCGGGTTTCGATGGTCGGGGCGCGTTCGCGGGTATCGTCTCGCGCGTCGACGAACTCCGGCTGGGCGTCCTGGCCGTGATCCCGCACGGGGTCGTGGTCGGTTTCGGCGGCGAATTCCGGTGCGGGGCCGTCATCCTCGAACGGGTCGTAGAAGCGTCCCGCCGGCGTGGCGGGGGCGATGTACTGGTCGTCGCGCAGGCGCGGCGCGCGCTGCTGTGGACGCGGGGGGCGCGAACTGGCGCCCGCGTCGCGTCGCGAGATC
>NZ_JABBJN010000024.1 GCF_012928505.1 Achromobacter sp. Bel
CCGCGGCATCGGCCGCCGCACGTAAGTCCTACGCGATCTCGGGGGGGGCGCTGGGCGACGTGCTGGCCCAGTTCGCGGCGGCGGCAGGGGTGCCGCTGTCCTTTGACCCGGCAATGTTGGCCGGAAGGCAAAGCGAGGGCTTGACGGGCGCCTATACGGCGCGTGAAGGATTCACGCGTTTGTTAAGCGGGTCGGGCTATGCCTTGGCCGAACAGGGGGCGGGCGCGTATTCCTTGCGCAAGCTGCCGGCGGGCGAGAGCGACGCCGCGACCCTGCTGCCCAGCATCACCGTCGCGGGGGCGGGCGTCAGCCCGTCGGCCTTGCCGGCCGAATTCGCTGGCGGCCAGGTGGCGCGTGGCGGCCGCTTGGGGCTGCTGGGCAACCGCGACGTGATGGATACGCCGTTCAATGTCACGAGCTACACCTCCGAACTGCTGGCCAATCGCCAGGCCGTAACGTTGGCCGATGCCTTGAATGCCGAACCCTCCGTGCGCTTCACGGGCCAGATCGGCGGCGTGACGGATTCGTTCTACATCCGCGGTTTTCCGATCGGTGAAGGCAATCTGGGCGAAATCGCGTTTGACGGCGTCTACGGCGTGGCGCCCAACTACCACGTCTTCACCGACTACATCGAGCGCGTAGAAGTGCTGAAGGGGCCGGCGGCGCTGCTCTACGGCATGTCGCCCAACAGCGGCGTGGGCGGGGTGATCAACATGGTGCCCAAACGCTCTTTGCCGCAAGACCTGACGCGCGTGTCCGCGGATTACGTGGGCGATTCGCAATTCGGCGCCCGGGTGGACCTGAGCCGCCGCTTCGGCAACGACGGCGAATGGGGCGTGCGCGTCAACGGCATGCACCGCCAGGGCGACACGCCGCTGGACAACCTGTATTCCCGCACCGACATCGGCGCCCTGTCGCTGGACTATCAGGGCGAACGCCTGCGAGCGTCGCTGGACCTGCTGACCCAGAACGAAAAGGTGGATGCGCCGACGCGGCCGTTCCTGATTGCCTCCGGCATCGATGTGCCGCATGCCGCCGACGGCCGCCGTAACGCGACCCAGCCCTGGGGCTGGTGGAAGTCCGACGGCCAGTCGGCGCTGCTGCGCGTGGAATATGACATTAGCGACCGCCTCACGGTGTTCGCCGACGCAGGAGGATCGGACACGCAGGTGTCGCGCCTGTCGGACCAGACGCCCACCATCGTCAATAGCGCGGGCGACACGCTGGTCACGCCCAACAACTTCCGTTTCAAGGTGGAACGCAGCACGTACAACGCGGGGCTGCGCGCCAAGCTGGACACGGGGCCGGTGCGCCACGCGGTGAGCGTCATGGGTAGCATGTACAGCGACCGCAACCTGCAGGCCAGCGTGTCCGGCACGCCGCTGACCTCCAACATCTACCATCCCATCACCCGCCCCGAACAGCACATTCCGGCGCCGGCCAATGTGCCCAAGGTGTCGTCGTCGGACCTGTCCGGCGTGGCGCTGGCCGACACGATGAGCATCCTGGATGAGCGCGCGCAACTGACGCTGGGCGTGCGCCAGCAGCGTATCGAGTCGCGCAACTTCAACGCCACGACCGGCGTGCGTACCGTGAGCTACGACGAAAGCGCCACCACGCCGCTGGCGGGTCTGGTCGTGAAGCCCTGGAACAACGTGTCGCTGTATGCGAACTACATCGAAGGCCTGAGCAAAGGCGATGTGGCGCCGGCCACCGCGTCCAACGCCGGCCAGGTGTTCAAGCCCTACAAGGCCAAGCAGAAGGAAGTGGGTGTGAAGGTGGACCTGGACGACGCGATGGTGACGTTCAGCGCATTCGAGATCACCAAACCCAGCGGCCAGTTGACCAACGGCGTGTACGGCGCCGACAGCGAACAGCGCAACCGCGGCCTGGAACTGAACCTGTCGGGCGAGCCGGTGCGCGGCCTGCGCCTGTTGGGCGGCATCACCTACCTGGACGCCGAACTGACCCGCACCAGCAATCCCGCCACGGTGGGCAACCAGCCGGTGGGCGTGCCGAAGTTCTCGGCCAATCTCAGCGCGGAATGGGATGCGCCGTGGGTGGCGGGCCTGACGCTGACGGGCGGAATGATGTACACCGGCCGCGAATACGTGAACCAGGCAAACACGCAGTCGGTGCCGTCCTGGACGACGTTCGACGTGGGCGCGCGCTATGCCACGAAGATCCAGGGCAAGGACGTGACGTTCCGCGCCAATGTCGTCAACGTGACCAACCGTGCGTACTGGTCCGGCGTGGCGTCTTACGGCACCGTGTCGCAGGGCGTCCCGCGCACGCTGATGCTGTCGGCGTCGATGGACTTTTAACCATCCCCCATCCGCCATCCGCCGTCCGCTTCACGTGCGGCGGCGGGCGAACACCATGCAGACCGGGCTGCCCACGTGCAGCTCGTAGCCGTCGCGGGTCAGGGTGCCGTCTTGCGTATTGACGCGAAAGCGCACCAGCGTGTCGCTGTCTTCGTTCAGCGTGAACAGGAAGCGGCCATCCGGCGACAGCGTGAAAAAGCGTGGCGTCTTGCCGCCCGAGGCGGCGTGCTGCACGGGCGTCAGGCGGCCATTGACCGGGTCGATGCGGAACACGGCGATGCTGTCGTCGCCCCGGTTCGACACGTACAGGTGGCAGCCCTGCGCATCCAGCGAAATGCCGGCGGCGCGGCTGTTGCCGGTGTAGGTGTCGGGCAGCGTCGGCAGCACCTGGAAGGGGTGCAGCGCACCGGCCGCAAACGAGTACGCGGCGACCGTGTTGTCCAGCTCGTTGACGACGTAGAGCCAGCGGCCGGCGGGATGAAAGGCCGCATGCCGTGGCCCTGCGCCCTCGCGCGCGGCGGCCACGCAGGCAGGGGCGGCGTTGACGCCGCCATCCTCCAAGGCGTAGAGGAATACGCGGTCCAGACCTTTGTCGGGCACCACCACATAGCGGCCCGATGGATCCACCAGGTTGTAGTGCGGCTTGGCGAAGGGCTGTTCCTTGCGGTGCGGCCCGGGTTCGCCGGACATCGGCACGGACTGCGTCACGGGCGCCAGCGCGCCGTCGAGCTCGACGGGCAGCACGGCCAGCGTGCCTGTCAGATGGTTCGACACCATCAGGTAGCGGCCGGACGGGCCCAGCGCCAAATGCACCGGGTTGCGGCCTTCGCAGCCCTGTTGCCGCCACGCCGTCAGGGCGCCGGTGCGCGGGTCGCGTTGCAGGGCGCTGACTTCATGGCTGTCGCCATGCAGGGTGTACAGCACGGGCAGCGCGGGATGCGGCAGCAGATAAGAGGGGTTGACCAGGCCGCCGACGACTTGCGTCAGCGTCAGCGCGCCGGTGTCCTGGGCGTATTCGAAAACGCTGATGCCTTCGCCGCGGGCATGGCGTTCCCGCGTGGTGCGGGAACCGATGTAGACGTGCATGGAACGATCCTCGGCTTGAAAAGAAAGCGGCCATGCGCGCCAGGCGCCCCGCCTAGGAAGTCAGGATGCCGCTGATGCGGGCCAGGTTGTCCAACGTGCTGCGCAGATGGCTGGACAAGGCGGCGGCGGCGTCTTCGTTGCGTTCGCGTTCCAGCAGGTCCAGGATTTCCAGATGCTGGTCGCAGTGCTGCTGGTAGCGGCTGCGGTCTTGCATGGACCGGTAAGACAGCAGGCGGCGGACGCGGTTGACGCGCTTGATCGTGTCGATGAAGAACGGGTTGCCGGACGCCTCCACCAGCGATTCATGGAACCGTACGCCGCGTTCGTGCAACTGGTCGGCCGTGTCGGTGGCGATGCCGCCGTCCAGCAGGTGCTTTTCCGCCGCGCGGCACCGTTCGATCACGCTTTTTTCGATGCGGAACGAGGGCTCCAGCAAGGCCGCGGGTTCCAGCGCCAGGCGCAAGCGGTACGACTGCAGCAGGCTGTCCGGCGTGGTCATCATCGACGAGAATTCCCAGCCGTAGCCGGGCCGCCGTTGCGCCCAGCCTTCTTGCGAGACGCGGGCCAGCAATGCCTGCGTCTGCGCGTGGGTCAGGGCATAGCGCACGCGTAGCTGGGCCTCGCTGCATTGCATGGGCAGCTCGCCCCGCAGCAGTTCGTCGGCCAGCTTGAAATAGCTTTGCGTCACGATATCGTCGGCGGAGGGCGGGACCAGCCCGGCGCGCGCATCGGGCAGGGCGTCGAAGTCCTGCAGCAGGAAGTAGCCCCGGTTGGGCTTGCGGGCCACGATGCCGTGCTGCTCCAGGATGCCCAGGGCGTCATTGACCGGCGAGCGCGACAGCCGCAGTCGGTCGGCCAGCTTCTGCGCCGTCAGGTGCGAGCCGCCGGGCAGGCGGTCTTGCCGGATCAAGTCCAGGATCTTCGTGACGGTATTGGTTTGCGCGCTCATGACAGGGGAGATGGCCGGAGGGTATCCGATAGGATAGCGGGAATGACGCCGCCCATCCGCAACAAACGCACGTCCAACTGGGTCTCGACCGCGGCCGTGGCGCGCAGCGCGTCGACGCGGCCGTCGGCCCGCAGGATGCGGACGGGCACAGCGATGCGCGGCGCCAGCGTATCCGCCGGCGCGTCGATTTCTATGCGGTCGCCGGACTGCATGCGCAGCGTAGCCGGCGTGACGCCTTCGGGCAGCCGCAAGGGCAGGATGCCCATGCCGATGAGGTTGGACCGGTGGATCCGTTCAAAGCTCACGGCCAGCACGGCGCGGATGCCCAGCAGGCGCTGCCCTTTGGCCGCCCAGTCGCGCGACGACCCGGTACCGAAACGCGCGCCAGCCAGCAACACGACCGGCTGCTGTTCCTGGCGGTAGTGTTCGGCGGCTTCCCAGATGGGTTCGACGCGGCCGCTGCCCGCATGCCGGGTGTGGCCCACGGGCGCGTCCGGACAAAGCAGGTTCGTCAGGCTCTTGCTGTAGAACGCCGCGCGCATCATCACTTCCCAATTGCCGCGCCGCGAGGCGAACACGTTCAGGTCATTGCGGTCGTCGCCGCGCGCCGCGAGGAAGTCCGCGATCAGGCTGTCAGGCGGAATGGCGCTGGCCGGCGACAGGTGGTCGGTGGTCACGTCGTCGCCCAGCACCAGCAGCGGGTGCGCCGCATAGCGGCCGAGCAGGCCGCCGGCGGCCGTCGAGGCGAATGGCGGGCGCCGCAACGCCGTGGAGGCGGGGTCCCACGGAAAGCGCGGCGTGTCCGGTGATTGCAGCGCCTGCCAGGCGGGGTTGGCGCTGGCGATCTTGAAGGCGGCGCGGAAGTCGTCGGCACGCAAGCCCTGGGCCAGCGCGGCATCGATAGCGGCCTCGTCCGGCCATAGGTCGCGCAAGTGCACAGGACGGCCGTTGGCCGTGATCTGCACTGGTTCTTGGCTCAGGTCGCGTTCGGCGTCGCCGGCCAGCGCGAAGGCGATGACAAGCGGCGGCGACATCAGAAAGCCCAGGTCCAGGTCGGGGTGGATGCGGCCGGTGAAATTGCGGTTGCCGGACAGCACGGCCACCGGATGGACTGTGCCGGCCTGCATGGCGTCGCGCACCACGGGGGGCAGGGGGCCGGAATTGCCGATGCAGGTGGTGCAGCCGTACCCCACGATGTCGAACCCGACCGCAGCCAGATCGTCCAGCAGTCCGGCGCGGGCCAGGTAGTCGGCCGCGGCGGGCGAACCGGGGCCCAGCGACGTCTTGACCCAGGACGGCACGCGCAGACCCGCCTGGCGCGCCTTGCGGGCCAGCAGCCCGGCCGCCATCAGCAAGCGGGGATCCGACGTGTTGGTGCAACTGGTGATGGCGGCGATGGCGATGGGGTAGCGGGGCAGGCCGCCATCGGCGCCGGCAGCCGGCGTGAAGTCCAGCGCCGACAGAATGGCGCGGGTCTGGCCGTAGGGGTGCAGGTCTTGCGGCCGCTTGGGGCCGGCCACGTGCATCTGCACGCGGTCCAGCGCGATGTCGACCACGCGGGTGTAACGCGGCGACGCGTCGGGATCCAGTGCGATGCCGGCGCGTTCGGCATAGGCGGCGACACGCGCGATGTGGGCTTGCGTGCGGCCCGTCTGGCGCAGATAGGCCAGCGTTTCGCCGTCGATGGGAAAGTAGCCGGTGGTGGCGCCGTACTCGGGCGCCATGTTGGCGACCACGCAGCGGCTGCCGGCCGACAGTGAGCCGACGCCCGGCCCGAAGAATTCCACGAATTCGCCCGAGACGTCGATGGCGCGCAGCCGCTGCGTCACCGCCAGCGCCAGGTCGGTGGCGGTGACGCCCGCCGCCAGCGCGCCCGTCAGGCGCACGCCGATCACGTCCGGAATGCGCAGCAGGGTGGGCATGCCGAACATGACCGTCTGCGCTTCCAGGCCGCCCACGCCCCAGCCCAGCACGCCGATGCCGTTGATCATCGGCGTGTGGCTGTCGGTGCCGATCATCATGTCGGGATACAGCGCGCCGTCCTCGCCTTGGCAGACCACGGTGGCCAGTTGCTCCAGGTTGATGGTGTGCATGATCCCGGTGCCTGGAGGATGGATGCGCACGTTGGACAAGGCCTTGGAGGCCCAGCGCAGGAAACGGTAGCGCTCGGCGTTGCGGCGCAATTCCAGGTCCAGGTTGCGCGTCGCGGCATCGGGTTGCGCATAGGCCTCGACCGCCAGTGAATGGTCCACCGACACGTCCACTGGCAGCACCGGGTTCAGCACGGCCGGGTCTACGCCGGCTTCGGCCAGCGCGTCGCGCATCGCCGCGATGTCCACCAGCGCGGGCGTGCTGGTGGTGTCGTGCATCAGCACCCGGCCGGGCTGGAAGGCGATCTCGGCGTCGCTGGTGCCGTGGGCCAGCCAGCCGAACAGCGCGGCCACGGCGGCCTCGCGCTCGTCGCCTTGCATGTTGCGCAGCGCGTTTTCCAGCAGCAGGCGCAGCACGACGGGCAGGCGGAAATAGTCGGCGCCGAATGTGGCGGGCAGATCCAGGCAGGTATGGGCCGCCCCGTCCAGCGTGAAGCGGTCGTGGCGCAGCAAGGCATTGGTGTTTTCCATAGCTGCCAGTTTTGCATATTGAATATATAAAATGCAATTAAGTAAAAACCCGGCCGTCATCCGGACAGGCCGATCAGGAGACAGACCATGCCCCCAATCCGATTGTTTGCCGCCGCCGCCCTGGTGGCTGCGGCCTTAGCGCCATTGCCTTCCGCCCAGGCCGCCGACCCCGGCCGGCCGGTCAGCCTGATCGTGCCGTTTGCCGCCGGCGGCGGGGTTGACGGCATGGGCCGCCTCTTGGCCGAGCGTCTGCGCAGCGAAATGCCGCAGGGCGTGGTGGTGGAGAACAAGCCGGGCGCCAGCGGCATGCTGGGTGCGCAGACGGTGGTGCGGTCGGCGCCGGATGGATCGACGATGCTGCTCGGGTCGGCGGGCGAAACCGCCATCAATCCGCTGGTCTTCAAGGGCAAGATGCAATACCAGCCGGAAAGGGACCTGGTGCCGATTGCGCTGGTCGCCCGCGTGCCGAACGTGCTGGTCGCCAACCCCAAGCTGCCGGTGGCGAATGTGGAGCAACTGGTGGCCTACGGGCGGGCGCACCCGGACAAGCTGACCTACGCGACCAGCGGGGTGGGCAATCCGCAGCACCTGAACGGCGAGCTGTTGCAGTCGCTGGCCGGCATCAAGATGGTCCACGTGCCGTACAAAGGCGCGTCCGCGCAACTGGTGGATGTGGCCGCGGGCAGCGTGGACCTGACCTTCGTCAGCCTGGCGGGCGCCTTGCCCTTCATCAAGAGCGGCAAGGTCAAGCCGTTGGCGGTCACCTCCGCCACGCGTGCCTCGTTCGCGCCGGACATTCCCGCCGTGGCCGAATACGCGCCCTTGAAGGACTACGCGCTGGAGAACTGGTTCGGCGTGTTCGTGGCGGCGGGTACGCCAGTGGACATGCAGCAGAAGCTGGCCGCCGCGATCGGACGCGCCTTGCGCGACGAGAAATTCGTGGCCAGCATCCGCGAGCTGGGCGGCGAAGTGCAGCCCATGAGCCAGGACGAATTCCGCGCCTTCATCAAGGCGCAGACGGCGGTCTTCGCCAAGGTCGTGGCCGACGGCCACATCACCGCCGACAACTGAGGCCGGTGCGCGCTAGGGTCTTGACGGGCCCTGGCGCAATACTGCATCCAGCGCGCCCAGCGCCGGCGGGATCATCGCCAGCAGGCGCGCTTTGCCCACGCCGTCGCGCGCCTGCACGGACAGGCCATGCAGCACGACGGCGTAGTAGTCGCCCAACGCCTGCACGTCCGTGCCGGGTTTGAGTTCGCCGCTTCGCACGGCAGATTCAAGCCGGTCAATGATGCCTTGCGTACGCGCCTTGCGATGCGTGGTGAGCCATGCCATGACGTCTTCGTTTTCAGCGGCATAGTTGGTGGCGGCGCTGACCACCATGCAGCCCTGAGGGCGGCCGCGCCGGGTGTAGGTCAGCACGGCGTCGGTCAGCAGCTTCTCGATGGCGCTGCGCACGCCGTCGTCGGCCTCCAGCGCTTTTTCCGCAAACGCGCCGTCGCCCGCTTCGTATCGCGCCACGGCTTCGCGGAACAGCTCCTGCTTGGAGCCGAAGGCCGCGTAAAGCCGCGCCGATGCCAGGCCGGTCGCCGCCACCAGATCCGCCATCGACGTGCCTTCATACCCCTGTTTCCAGAACGCCAGCATGGCTTGCTGAAGCGCTAGGTCGCGGTCGAATTCTCTGGGTCTGCCTGCCATCACGGTCTCGGTGAAATGATCTGGATGCAGTGTACCGCCCGCCCTCGCATTTGCGTCGCGCCGATTTATCGCCTATTCTTTGTCGATCGACAAACAATTAAGGATTCGATATGAAGACGATCAAGGGACCCAGCCTGCATCTGGCGCAGTTCAGCGACGCCGCGGCGCCTTTCAATAGCCTGCCGGCCATCGCGCAATGGGCGGCGGGCATGGGCTTCAAGGCGTTGCAGATCCCCGCATGGGACAAGCGGTTTTTCGATGCCGAGACGGCCGCGGTCAGCCAGGACTATTGCGACGAGATCACCGGTATGCTGGCCGCGCACGGGCTGGTCGTCAGCGAACTCACCACGCACATCTTCGGCCAGCTTCTGGCCGTTCACCCGGCATACGACGCGATGGCCGACAACTTCGCGCCATCGGAGGCGCGCGGCAATCAGCAGGCCAGGACGGCCTGGGCGAAACAGGGACTGTTGAATTCGGCGCGCGCCTCCAAGCGCCTGGGCCTGAGCGACATGGGCACGTTTTCAGGCTCGTTGGCGTGGCCGTATCTGTTTCCGTTTCCGCAACGCCCCGAAGGGCTGATCGAGACGGCGTTCGACGAACTGGCGCGACGCTGGCTGCCGGTGCTGAACGCCTGCGACGAGCAAGGCGTGAACCTGTGTTTCGAGATTCATCCCAGCGAAGACCTGCATGACGGGATCACCTTCGAGATGTTCCACGAACGCGTCGGCGCACACGCGCGCTGCGCCATTCTTTTCGATCCCAGTCACTTTGTCCTGCAGCAGTTGAACTACCTGGAATACCTGGATATCTACAAGGACCACATCCGCATGTTCCATGTGAAGGATGCCGAGTTCAACCCGACGGGCCGCCAAGGCATCTACGGCGGTTACCAGTCATGGATCAACCGGGCGGGGCGCTTCCGGTCACTGGGCGACGGGCAGGTGGACTTCAAGTCGATCTTCTCGAAGCTGGCGCAGCACGACTATGCCGGCTGGGCCACGCTGGAATGGGAGTGCTGCCTGAAAGACCAGGAGACGGGCGCCCGCGAAGGCGTGGAATTCATCAACCGGCACATCATCCCGGTCACATCCAAGGTGTTCGACGATTTCGCTGGCGCGGCTATCGACAAGCAACAGATCCATGCCCTGCTGGGCATCGCTTAAGCGCGGGAAGCCGAATCATGACGCATCCACTTTCTACTTTCTTCACCCCCGCCGACGCCGTGACGCACCAGTACCTGTTGGTGGACGGTTCCCGCATGCATTGCGCAGTCATGGGCGATGGCCCGCCGGTACTGCTGATTCCCGGCTGGCCACAAACGTGGTTTACGTGGCGCCACATCATGAAGTCGCTGGCGCAAGCGGGTTATATGGCGATCGCCGTCGACCCGCCCGGCACCGGCGACTCCGGTCGTCCCGCTAGCGGGTACGACACGGGCGCCGTCGCGGGCGTGTTGCACCGTTTGATGGGACAACTGGGCCACGCGGCGTATCACGTCGTCGGCCACGACATCGGCATGTGGGTGGCGTATGCCCTGGCCAGCGATTTTCCGGACGCCGTCCGCCGCCTAGTGCTCACCGAAGCGGTGATTCCGGGGCTGGCGCCCGCGCCACCGGTATTCGTCCCGCCGGAAGACAACATCTTTTTGTGGCACTTCATGTTCAACCAGGTGCAGGACTTGCCGGAAGCGTTGATCGTCGGACGCGAGCGCGCCTATCTGAACTTCATCTTCGACAAGTGGTCGCACCGGCGCGACCGCGTCGCCGCCGACGTATACATCGACGCGTACTCGGCGCCCGGCGCGTTGCGCAGCGGCTTCGCCTACTACCGCGCCATCCCCGAGACGATCCGCCAGAACCAGGAACGGTCGAAGGTCCGCCTGCGCATGCCGGTGCTTGCCATCGGCACGGAACACGCGACCCGCGATGCGCCGCTGGTCACGATGCGTGACAACGCCACGGATCTGACGGGCGAGATCATTCCGGATTGCGGGCACTTCGTGACCGAGGAATGCCATGAGGCGTTCTCCGGGCATTTGCTGGCTTTCCTGTCGCGGGAGGCATAAGCGATGCCCCTGGATCCTCATATCAATGCCTTTCTGACCCGCTTGTCCAGCACGTCCGCGCCGCTGGTGCTGGACGAGATCCGCGCCGCGACTGAAATCGGCCTGCGCGCGCTTCAAGGCGAAGCCGAAACCGTGGCCGCCGTGACTGAGCACGAGGCGCGCAGCGCGGATGGCAATCCGTTGCGGATCCGCGCCTATACCCCCGAGGGCCGCGGGGAAAGCGGTGCCTTGCCGGCTATCGTGTTCGCGCATGGCGGCGGCTGGTTCCAGTGCTCGCTGGACCTGTACGACAACCCTTGCCGCGCGCTGGCCAACGCCACGCAATGCAAAGTATTTTCGGTCGACTACCGGCTGGCGCCGGAGAACAAGTTTCCCGTGCCGGTGGAAGATGTCTACGACGGGTTGCAATGGGTAGCCGGCAATGCCGCGATGCTGGGCATTGATGCGTCGCGGCTTGCTGTTTGCGGCGATAGCGCGGGGGGCAACCTGGCTGCGGCGGTCGCGATCATGGCGCGCGACCGCGGCGGGCCAGCGATCGCGCACCAGCTGCTGTTCTATCCCGTCATGGATTACGCGTTTTCGACGCAGTCATACCAGACGTATGGGCGTAACTTCTTTCTGACTGAGGAGATCATGCGGTACTGCTGGTTCACCTATCTGCTGAACGAGGCGGATGGCGCTTCTCCGTACGCCTCGCCGCTGCGGGTGCGCACCACGGCGGGTCTGCCGCCAGCCACGGTGCTGGTCAGCGAATACGACCCCTTGCGGGACGAGGGCGAGGCCTACGCGCAGCGCTTGCGCGACGGCGGCGTCACGGCGCACGACCACCGTCTGCCGGGGATGGTCCATGCCTGCATTCACATGCTGGGCCTGACACCGGCGGCCAGGCGCCTGTTCGACCTTGCAGGGCAGGCGATGCATGCGGCCTTCGGTGAGCGGGATGCGTCCGTGGCTACGGCCCGTCGTGCAGCAGCACTTCCAGGCCGATCCGTTCCCCTGAACGCACCCGGCTGACCGCCTGCCGGGCCGTGACGCGGTAGATGTCGCGGGTGCCGTGGACGGGTCGATGCGACACCGCGATCACGGCCGCGTCGCCCAGACCCAGCGGCACGACCATCGGGCGCGATTGCATGCGCGGGCGCTGTTCGGTCATGACGAACTCCCCGCCCGTGAAATCCACGCCGGGGTTCGACAGCAGCGCGACCAGTTGCAACGGGAAGACGTGCGCGCCGTCGGCATGCAGGATCAGGGGCTGATAGCCGTTTTCGCGCAGGCGATGCAGGCCGGACAGGCGCCGCGTCTGGCCCGCTTCGCGGTTGCGTTGCGCCCAGGCCGCAAAGTCGTCCGGGTATGCCGCGTCGTGCTGCAATGCGGCGGCCCAGCGCCGGGCGATGGGCAGCAACTGCGCGTACAGGGCCGCGCGCAACGGCTCGAATTCAGACGGATCGGCGCCGGACTGCGCCAGCCGCCGCGCGGCGTCTTCCGGGAAGAAGCCGGGCAGCAGCGCCCAGCCTTCGGCGTCCAGGTCCTGGGTGGCAAGGTCCCAATCGTAGGGGGGAAGGGAAAGCGGGGCAGGCGTCATGGGGGGCGGGAAGGCATGCGTAGATCGACAGGATAGGGCGGGGACGGGGCGCGCGTCACTCCGTTGTTTGCGGCGGCCGGGGCGACGCCACAGAGCGATTCCAGGCCTTGCAGTATGCTTGACGGCTTCACGAACCCCCTCTATGCCGCCTGCAATGACTGATTTCCCCTTTGACGCCGTGCTGTTCGATTGTGACGGCGTGCTGGTTGATTCCGAACCCATCACCAGCGGTGTGCTGACCCGGATGCTGAACGAACTGGGTTGGGACATCACGCATGACGAGACGATGCGCATCTTCACCGGGAAGGCCGTCAGGGACGAACTGCCGCTGATCGAGGCGCGAACGGGTGTCAAGCTGGGTCCCGAATGGTTCGACGAATTCCGCCAGCGCCGCAACGCCGCGCTGGACCGCGACCTGTTGGAAATCCCCGGCGCGCCGGACGCCGTGCGCGCCTTGCATGTGGCGCTGGACGGCCGCATCGCCGTGGCCTCGGGCGCCGACCGCCGCAAGGTGGAGCTGCAACTGGCCAAGGTGGGCATCGCCGAGTGCTTCGACGGGCGCGTCTTCAGCGGCCACGAGATGCCGCGCAGCAAGCCGTTTCCCGACGTTTACCTGGCCGCCGCCCTGGCGCTGGGCGTGGATCCGAAGCGTTGCGCGGTTGTGGAAGATACCGTCACCGGCGCCACCGCCGGCGTGGCGGCGGGCGCGACGGTGTTCGGGTACAGCCCGGACGCCAACGGCCACAGCGGGGCCGATGCCCTGCGCGGCGTGGGCGTGGCCCACGTATTCACCGACATGAATCAACTGCCCGCGCTGCTGGCGGGCTGGCAGGCCGGCGCGCGTTAAGCGCAGCCGGTCCCTCACGCGCGCTCAGCGTGCGTGGTTGGCGTATTGCTCGCCGCCGTCCAGGTCGATCACCGTGCCGCTCAGGTACCCGGCGCGCGGCGATGCGCCGAACACGATCATGTCGGCCACTTCTTCGGGCTCCATCAGGCGGCCGAACGGCAGGTCGGACAGCGTTTCCTGCCAGCGCGTCTCGTCGCCCCAACGGGCCTGGGCGCGCTGGCGGGCCAGCGTCAGCACGCGATCGGTGCGCGTGCGCGACGGGTTCACGCCAAAGACGCGCACGCCGTGGCGCGGGGCTTCACCGCCCAGGGCGCGCGTAAACGCGATCAGCGAGGCATTGGCCGAGGCGCCGCAGATGTAGTCCGCACGCGGCGCGGCCCCGGCCATGCCGATGATGTTGGCGATGACGCCGGCGCCCGCTTCGCGCATGGCCGGGTAGTAGTGGCGGGCCAGGCTGATGTAGCCATGCACCTTCAAGTCCCAGCCGGCGCGCCAGCGCTCGTCCTGCACCTGGTCCAATGCGCCGCCCGGCACCGCGCCGGCATTGTTCACGAGTACGTCGATGGGGCCGGTGTCCTTCGCCAGCTTTTCGGCGGCGCCAGGCAGTGCCAGGTCCAGCGCCACCGCCTGCGCGGCGCGGCCCGTCTGTTCGCGGATCGACGCCGTGGCCTGGTGCAACGCGGCGTCGTCGCGCGCCACCAGGATCGGGTCCGCGCCTTCGCGGGCGAACGCGACGGCGCACGCCAGGCCGATACCTTTGGATGCGCCCGTGATGAGCACGCGTTTTCCGGCCAGCTGCAAGTCCATGAAGCGCTCCTGTCGATTGACGCCCGCCCTTGCGGGACACGCTTAGGTTGTAAACCAGTTGCGGGCCGGGTGCCAGTCTGAATGCGGCATGGCGCATCCGCGCGCGCGCCTGCTATGCTGAATCCACCTGATCCACAAGGATGCGGCGATGTCGGAAATCTGGCTTGAAATCTGGACCACCGTGCGTAGTGAGTTCGCGGACATCCCTGATGTCGGCGAAGCCACGCGCATCGTGCTGCGGCTGGGCATGGCCGTGATCCTGGGCGGCCTGCTGGGCTACGAGCGCGAACGCAGCGGCAAGGCCGCTGGCCTGCGCACCCACATGCTGGTGGCGCTGGGCGCGGCGATTTTCGTGCTGGTGCCCTTGCAGGGCGGCATGCAGGTGGGCGATATCAGCCGCGTGCTGCAAGGCGTGATCGCGGGCATTGGCTTCCTGGGCGCGGGCGCCATCATCAAGCTGAGCGACGAACGCGAAATCCGCGGGCTGACCACGTCGGCCAGCATCTGGATGACGGCCGCGATCGGCGTGGCGGCGGGCATGGGCCGCGAGGCCACGGCGCTGGTCAGTACGTTGATGGCCCTGTTCGTGCTGGCAGTGCTGCGGCGCGTCGAAGCGCGCATTTCCTCGCGGCAGGAACAGAACCTGATCACCCCTGGCACGAAGTCCGGGGGGAATGCGTGACGGCTGCTACCCCGGCGACGTTCAACTGCCGCCGGAGACGTCGATGAACGAGCCGCTGGTGTAGCCGGCCTCGTCCGAGAACAGCCACAGCACGGCGCCGGCCACTTCTTCCACCGAGCCGCCGCGGCGCAGCGGAATCACGCTTTTCAACCGGTCCACGCGTCCGGGTTCGCCGCCGCTTGCGTGCATGTCGGTGTAGATGGTGCCGGGGCGCACGCCGTTCACGCGGATGCCCTCGGGCGCCACTTCCTTGGACAGGCCAATGGTCAGTGTGTCCAGCGCGCCCTTGGAGGCGGCGTAGTCCACATATTCGTTGGGTGAACCCAGGCGGGCGGCGGCCGACGACACGTTGACGATGGCGCCGCCCTGGCCACCGTGGCGCGGCGACATCCGCCGCACGGCCTCGCGGGCGCACAGGAAGGCGCCGATGACATTGGTGGACAGCACGCGCAGCAGGCGGTCGGCGTCCATGTCGTCCACCCGCATCTGTTTTTCAAGGATGCCGGCGTTGTTGACCAGCGCGTCCAGGCGGCCCAGGCGCTCGTCCAGCGTGCGGAACATCTGCACCACTTGGTCGTCCTGCGAGACGTCGGCCTGGATGGCCACGGCTTGGCCGCCCTCGCGCCGGATATCGGCCACGACCGCGTCGGCGGCGCCCGCATGGGTGCGGTAGTTGACGCCCACGGCGTAGCCGCGGCGGGCGGCCAATTTGGAGACGGCGGCGCCGATGCCGCGGCTGCCACCTGTGACGAGCATGACTTTGGACATGGTTTTCTCCTGCGTGATTGCCACGTTAGCAGAACGGCGGTTCAAATCCACACGTCGTTCGGGGCGCTGCGCGCGCCGCCCTGGTCGCCGGTATTCACGACGCCACAGGGCTCGATCAGCATCAGGTGCGTCTCTTGCTGCGCGCAGGGTTTGTGCTCCACGCCCTTCGGGATGACCGTCATTTCGCCGGGGCCCAGGTCGACGTGACCGTCGCGTAGCTCGATCCGCAGCCGGCCGCTGACGACGATGAAGGTTTCGTCCGTATCGGCATGGCTGTGCCAGACGAAGTCGCCTAGCACCTTGACTACCTTGAACTGATAGTCGTTCATCTGGGCGATGACCTTGGGCTGCCAGTGCTCGGAGAACAGCGCGAGTTTGCCGGCGATATTGATGGAGGATATGGGGGACATGGCGGGGCCTGAACAAGGGGAAGACGCCTGCAGCATAGGGCGGCAGGGCGCGCGCCGTCTTGTACGTTCTTGCAGGTTTTCCGTGCCGGGCCCGGCTCGGCGGGGCTAGCCGTGCAGCATCCGCCGCCAGCGGTCCGGCGTCATGCCATAGGTCTGGACATGGCGGTGCGTCAGGTGGCTCTGGTCGGTGAAACCGGCGCCGGCCGCGGCGTCCGCCAGCGGCTGGCCGGCGGCGATCAATCGGCGGGCCAGGTCCAGGCGGCGCAGCATCACGTAGCGATAGGGGCTGGTGCCGAACAGCGCGCGGAAGTCGCGCGACAGGCGCCAGCGGTCGGTGCCCGCCGCCTGCGCCAACTGGTCCAGCGTGACAGGTTGGCCCGGCGACGCGTGGATGAATTGCCGGGCGCGCTCGGCCGCGGCGTAATTGGCGCTGCGGCGTCCCGGCGGGCGTCCGGCGGCGCCGCACAGCGCATGGGCCAGGTCGTAAAGCGCATCGTCTTCCTGCAAGGGGTCGATCTCGTCCCCGGTGCTTTGCAGCAATGCTTCGCTGGCGGCGTGCAGCCGCGGGTCGGCCGAAATGCCGCCCGGGACGAACGGCAGCGGACGGCCGCCCAGGATCTGCTGGATCAGCGCGGGTTCGACATAGATCATGCGGTAATGGAAGCCGGCCTCGGTGCCGGCCTGGCCGTCATGCGGCTCGTCGGGATGCAGCACGATGGTGCTGCCGGGCAGGCTGTGCCGGAACGAGCGGCGGTAGTGGAAGCTCTGCACGCCCGACAGCGTGCGCCCGATGGCGTACGTGTCGTGGCGGTGCATGTCATAGCCATGGCCGCCGAAGTAGGCTTCGATGCGCTCCACATGGCCCGAGGGCGCGGCGCGCAGTATCCAGTCCTGCTTCGGTTTGGCCGACGTCATGGCGGATATGCGGCAAGGTCTACTTCTTCACCTGCACCAGTACGAACTCGTTGCCGTACAGGTCGATGAAGTGCGCGTAGACGGTGGTGTCGTCATGGACGGGCTCTTTGGTGAAGCGCACGCCCCGAGCGGCGAACTGGCTGTGGTCGCGCACCACGTCGTCGGTGTAGAACACGCCCACCGGCTGGCCGCCGGTCTGGTCGCCGACGCGGTCGCGCTGCGCCTGGGTCAGGGCTTGCAGCAACCAGACGCCCACCGCGGGTTGTGCCGGCAGGCGCAGGTGCACATACCGTTGCGGGCCCACGGGCATATCGACGAACACCTCCATGCCGAGCTTGTCTTGGTAGAAGGAAATGGCGGTGTCGTAGTCGTTCACGAGAAGGACGAGACGGCCCAGCGAATGCATGTCAGGACTCTCTTTGAGGTTAAGCGTGCGGCTATGCTAACCCGCCGGCGGCGCTTTGCTGTCAATCACCCTCCCGCAACAGCCGCAGGCCCACCAGGGGGTAGCGGGTTTCCTGGGTATTCCAGTTGCGGTAGGACGATCGGGTATACAGCGCCCAGGTGTGCCAGGACCCGCCGCGGCGGACCCTCACGTTGCCGCTGGCGGGGCCTTTCGGGTCGTCCGTGGGCGAGTGGGCGTAGTAGTCCTCGCCGTACCAGTCCGCCACCCATTCCCAGGCGTTGCCGTGCATGTCGTACAGGCCGAAGGCGTTGGGCGCGTAGCTTGCCACCGGCGCGGTGAAGGCGTTGCCGTCGTGGCGCGCCGATGCGAATGCCTGCCATTTCGGCCACAGCGGTTGGGCGTCGGCGTCGAAGCCATTGCCGGCGTCGGGCATGCCGGCCGGGTCGTCGCCATTCTGGTAGCGCGTGCGCGTGCCGGCGCGGCAAGCGTATTCCCATTCGGCTTCGGTGGGCAGGCGGTAGACGCGGCCTTCCTTCTGGGTCAGCCAGCGGGCCAGGGCCTCGGCGTCGTTCCAGCTGATGTTCACCACGGGGTGGTCGTCGGTTTGGGCAAAGCCGGGATTGCGCCAGGAGTAGCGGCGGTCGCGGCCTTCGAAGGCGTCTCCGCTTTCGGACCGGTCGGGATCGTAGGCGGCGTTGTAGCCATAGCCGCCGGTGCCGTCGGCTTCGGACTCGGGCACGTAGCCGGAGGCCTCGACGAAGCGCCGGAACTGGCCCACGGTGACTTCCGTACGTTCCAGGTAGAACGGGCGGGTGATGCGCACGGTATGCACGGGCGCTTCGTCGAACAGCTGGACGAAGCGGTCCTTGGGGTATTGCGGGTAGTCGCGCACCAGGGCCTCGAGCGCTTCGTCGCTGCCCATCTGGAAGGTGCCGGCGGGGATGGCGACGAAAACCATGCCCAGCGAATTCTCGATCACCGCGGGCGGTTCGGCGGCAGGCGCCGCCCGCAGCGGGGACGACAGCAGGAAACTGGCAAGCAACAGGTTGGGACGGATACGCATGGAGAGCCGCAGGCGCGGGGGCAGAGGCCAAAGGTGCGACATAGTAGGGCCGCCGCTCCCGGCCGACCAGACGCGGGCAACCCTCATGCGCCCCGGGGCCGGCGTTCAGCCTGCCTTGCGCAAGGTGAAGTTGATCCGCCGGCTGCCCAGCCTGGGATGCGGCAGGTCTTTCATGGGCATCACGCCGTGATAGCGCAGGCGGTCCACGCCGCCCCAGACCACCACGTCGCCATGCAGCAGGGGCACGCGCACGGTCTTTTCCGAACGTTCGTGGCCGCCGAACAGGAACAGGGCGGGCATGCCCAGCGACACGGACACGATGGGCGCACTGTAGTCGCGTTCGTTCTTGTCCTGGTGCAGCGACAGCCGCGATCCCGGCTCGTAGTGGTTGACCAGGCAGGCGTCGGGCGCAAAGCCGGGAAAGCCGGCCTCGGCCGCCGCCGCCTGCGCCAATTGCAGAAAGGCGGGGGGCAGGTCGGGCCAGGGCAGGCCGGTCAGCGGGTCGATGCGCGCATAACGGTAGCCGTGGGCGTCCGTCGTCCAGCCCCACTGCCCGCAATTGGTCAGCGCCACCGACATGGTGTAGCCGCCCGGCGTCTGCATGCGCCGGAAGGGCGATTGCGCGGTCAGGGCGTCCACGCCCTGCAGCAGCGCTTCGGCAAACGGCAGCGCGAATCCTCGCAGCACGAAGGATTGGGGGCCAATCGCTTCGCGTCCGCTTTGCGCGGTGTCGTCGTCGCCAAACAGGTCCAGCGTCATGGTCATTGGGCGTCGTGGAAGATCAGGCCCAGCGTGTGGCGCCGGCCGCTGCGCAGGGCGCTGACGCCGTGCCGCATGGCGGTCCTGCGCCAACCGCGCGCGCCGGGCACAGGCCGCTGGTTCACGGTGAAGATCAACGCGTCGCCCTGTTGCAGCGGCAGCACGTCCGCCCGCTGCTCGCGGCTGCCGGTTTCCGTCATCACGAATTCACCGCCCGTGAAATCCAGGCCCGGCCGCGACAGCAGCACCGCCACCTGCAGGGGAAACACGTGTTCGCCGTACAGGTCCTGGTGCAGGCAGTTGTAGTCGCCGGGACCGTACTCCAGGATCAGGGGGGTGGGGCGGCGTTGGCCGGCATCATGGCAGCGCTGCAGGAAGGCGGCATGGTCGGCGGGATACTGCACGGCGATGCCCAATTGCCGGTTCCAACGGTTCGCGATCGGCGCCAGCCGTGGATACAAGGCGGTGCGCAGGTGTTGCAGCAGCGGCGGCAGCGGATAGGAAAAATACTTGTACTCGCCGCGGCCGAACCCGTGCCGCGCCATCACGATCCGGCTGCGATAGCCCTCCGTCGCCGAATAGCCGGCAGCGAGCGACGCGCATTGCGCGGGCGCAAGCAGGCCCGGCGCGATGGCGTTGCCGTGCGCATCCAGCGATTCGGCGATCCGGGCCCAGTCCAGATCGGGCAGGGGGGCGGCGGTCAGGGTATCCATGGCGGCGGGGCTGATAAATGGGGGAAAACCAGTCTACGCCTGCCCGCCGTCAGGCGAACTCCGCTTGTTGCGCGGGGTTCACAGCAGCGGCTCCAGCGGCAGCAGCGATACGAACCAGACGGAAAACCGCTTCCACGCCGTCGTGCCCGGTTCGGTGTCGTGGCGGATGGTTTCCCCGTTGCGCTGTTCCAGCCAGTACAAGTCGCCCTTGTCGTCCAGGCAGACACGGTAGGCCACCTTGGGAAGCTCGTTCTTGAAGGCGTCGGCGATGCGCCCCGCCAATGTCGGGCTATCGATCACAAAGCCCAGTTCCGTATTCAAGGTGGCGGAACGCGGATCGAAGTTGAACGACCCGACGAAGATGCGCTGGCCGTCCACCGCGAAAGTCTTGGCGTGCAGGCTGGACCCCGAGCTGCCGAAGGGCCCCATGCTCTTGTTGCGTTCGACCTCGCCCGCCATGCGCTTCATCTCGAACAATTCCACGCCGGCTGCCAGCAGGTCCTTGCGGCGCTTGGCGTAGCCCGAATGCACCACGGCGACGTCGGTGGCTTCCAGCGCATTCGTCAGCACCTGCACCTTGACGCCGCTCTTGGCCAATGTCGCGAAGGCTTCCGTGCCGGCGGCGGTGGGTACGAAATACGGCGACACCAGTTCCAGCTCGGTCGTCGGGGCGCCGATGATTTCATGCAGCTGGTGCGGCAGCATCGCTTCGGGTGGCGCGGTGCCCAGCGTCTTGCGCGGGTCGTCGCTGACCATGCGGGTGTCGGCCCATTCCAGGCTGAGGTCGCCTTGCAGCAGTTGCCGGATGAAGGGCAGTTGCCGCATGGCGTCCGCATAGGCGGCGGCCTCGGGCGACTGTTCCACCTTGCTGGCCCGTTCCTCCAGCGCTTGCAGCGCGCCCGGTTCGGCCTTCTTCAGCAGCCGGTCGACGGGGTACGCGGATTCGCTGGCCCAGTACCGGTCGAAATCCATCGATACGTCGTTGACCGCCGCGCCGATCGCCAGCACGTCCAGGTCCGTGAACAACACGCCGTTGGCCGCGCCGAAGTATTCGTCGCCAATGTTGCGCCCGCCGATGATGGTGGCCTGGTTGTCCGCAGTGAAGGACTTGTTGTGCATGCGCCGGTTCAGGCGGCTGAAGTCCGTGACGTAGCCCAAGGGCTTCGGCCAGCGCAGCACAAAGGGGTTGTACAGGCGGACTTCGATATTGGGATGCTCGTCCATCGCGGCCAGCACCGTGTCAAGGCCCGACGTGCCGTTGTCGTCCAGCAGCAACCGCACACGCACGCCCCGGTCGGCGGCGGCGTGCAGCGCTTCCAGCAGCATCGTGCCCGTCATGTCGTCGTGCCAGATGTAGTACTGCACATCCAGGCTGCGTTCAGCGGCGCGCGCCAGCATCATGCGGGCGGCAAAGGCGTCATACGCGTTGGACAGCGGGTGGATGCCCGACTTGCCGGGGTGGGCCGCCGCCAGCGGCGCGATGCCGCGGCCCAAGGGCGTGGCGGCCGATTGTTCGGGCGTCAGCGCCTGGGATTCGCTGCGCTTGTCCAGCGCAGGCAGGCTGCATCCGCTTAAAAACGAAAGGCAGAGGGCGGTCATAAGTAGGGGTTTGGCCAACAGCATGCCCGTATTGTGCCGAAAAAAGTGACGGGCACCGGGTCTTGACGGTTTTCCATATTTGGAATAAATTCCCTGATATGGAAAACACAACGATTGATGCTGACCTGGACCGCCGCATCGCCCAGCGCCTGAAGGCCTTGCGCTTGGCGCGCGGTTGGTCCCTGGACGAATTGGCGGGGATGGCTGGCGTCAGTCGTGCCACGCTCTCGCGGCTGGAAAACGCCGAGGTCAGCCCCACGGCCAGCGTGCTGGGCAAGCTGTGCGCGGCCCATGGCTTGACCATGTCGCGGCTGATGGTGATGGTGGAAGACGATTTCGCGCCCTTGGTGCCCGAGCATGCCCAGGCCGTGTGGGTCGACGACAGTGCAGGCTTCCGGCGGCGTTCCGTGTCCCCGCCCGCGCAGCAGTTGGCGGGCGAAGTGCTGGCCTGCGAGCTGGCGGCAGGCGCCCGCATCGGCTATGAGCAATCGCCGCGGCCGGGGCTGGAGCACCACCTGTTGATGCTGGAAGGCGAACTGCATATCACCGTCGACGGCCAGACCCACATCCTGGCGCCGGGCGACTGCCTGCGCTACCAGCTGTTCGGCGCCAGCCAGTTCATCACACCGCCGCATCGCGGCGCCCGCTACCTGCTCTTCATCGTCTGAAACCGCCATGTCCCACGATCACGCCACCCTTGAATTGACCCTGCTGACGGCGGACGCCGCCGCTGCCGACCTGCCCGCGCTGGGCGAACTGCTACATGCCTGCGTGCAAGCCGGTGCCAGCGTCAGTTTCGTCCTGCCGTATTCGCCCGACGAGGCACAAGCCTTCTGGCGCAACAAGGTCTTGCCGGCCGTGGCCAGCGGCAAACTCGCGCTGTGGGTGGCGCGGCAAGACGGCCGCATCGCTGGATCGGTGCAATTGGACAGCGATACGCCGCCCAACCAGCCCCACCGCGCCGAGGTGCGCAAGCTTCTGGTGCACCCCGATTTCCGCCGTCAAGGCATCGCTCGGCACTTGATGCGCGAGGCCGAGGCCCATGCGGTGCGCATCGGCCGCAGTCTGCTCACGCTGGATACGCGCACCGGCGACAGCGCCGAACCCCTGTATACGTCGCTGGGCTATGTGACGGTGGGGCAGATCCCGCATTTCAGCCGCGACCCGCAGGATGCGGGCAAGCTGGACGCGACGACCATCATGTACAAGCGGGTGTAGACGAGGCCGTAGGACGGGTGGAGCGAAAGCCGCCCGGAGGGCAATAAAAGAGGCGTTTCACCCGCAAGAAAAAAGCCACCCGCGAGGGTGGCTTTCTTATCCAATCAGTGCCCGCTCAAGCCAGCGGCTTGATCCCCACGCTGTACGGGGGCGCGTTGCCGCGTGCGGCGGCCTTGATCTTCAGCATCGAGCCGCCGGGGGTGAATTCGAAGTCTTGGAGCGGCACTTCGAACCACTGGTGGAAGCTGGTGCGGGAAAACTCCGGCACCCAGACCTTGGCGCGGCGGGCGTCGCAGTGGAATTCCACCAGCGTGCGGTCGATGCCCAGGGGGCGGGTGTTGCCGATGCGGTAGCTGACGCGCAGTTCGGCGCTTTCGGTCGAGCCGGGGCGCCAGGTCAGGCCGATGGATTCCATGAATTGTTCAATCGCCTGAATGCCGCGATACATAGCTGACTCCGAATGCTGTCGGGCGCTGCGCGCCCACGAAAATCCGCCGCTTGCGGCGGCGGGAAACAGGAGGATTATCCGCCATTCCGGGGCAGGCTGCCCAACCGGCGGCCCGCGCGGGGCGGAATGGGGCGCCGCGCCAGGCGTGCGGGCGGGCGTCAGGCGCCGGTTTTGGCGCAGAACGCCAGGATGGCGTCGGCGACGGCCTGCGGGGCTTCGCGCTGCGGGAAATGGCCCACGCCGTCCAGCACGCGGCGCGCGTAGAGACCCTGGAAGAACGCCTCCTTGCCCTCCGAGGACGCGGGCTGGTTGCAAGTGTCGGCGCCGCCATGCAGCACCAGCGTGGGAACGGTCAGCACCGGGGCGGGCGTGAGCGATGCCGTGTCGGCCAGATAGGCGGGTGCGCCTTGCTCATAGCCCCAGCGGTGGCGGTAGGAATGCAGCACTACGGCGGCCCAGTCCGGGTTGTCGAAGGCTTGCGCCGCTTCGTCGAAGTCCTCCGGCGCGTACCAGGCGCCAGGCGACCACGTGTCCCACATGGTGCGGGTGAATTCGCGGCGGTTGCCGCGTACAGCTTCGGCGCCGCGCGGGGTCGCCATGAACCAGTGGTACCAGTAGTTGCGAGCCTGGGCCAGCGACAGCGTCTGGTTCGGATCGTTGGTGCCGTAGCCGACCGACAGCAGCACCAGTTGCGCCGCCACGCCGGGCCGCAGGCCGCAGGCGTTGGCGGCGGCGCGCGCGCCCCAGTCGTGGCCCACCAGCAGCGGCTGCCGCAAGCCCAGCGCGTCGATGACGTCCAGCAGATCGCGCCCCAGGGCCGCAAGCTCGCCGCTGCGCGGCGTGGCGGCGTCCCGGAAACGCGTCGGGCCGAAGCCGCGCAGCGCGGGGCACACCACGCGGTAGCCTTCCGCCGCAAGGCGTCCGGCCACGGTGCGCCAGCTTTCCGGGCTGTCGGGCCAGCCGTGCATCAGCACGGCAGTGCGGGATCCGGAGGGGTTCCATTCCAAGTAGGCGACATCCAGTAACGGAGTTTGGATTCGGGCGTAGGCGGACATGGCGGGGTTCCTTCTTTTCGGTGACGGTGGTGTCACGATAGCGGTCCGGATTGTCATGATTCTTGATGAATAAGCGTCTATTATCAATAAATCATGAACATAAGGACGGCAGGCATGGATACCCCGAACGACTCCGCCGGCGTGGTGCTGGACTTGACGCTGCTGCGCACGTTCCTGGAGGTAGTGGACAGCGGCGGCTTCGCCCTGGCCGCCGATGTGCTGTCCTTGACGCCGTCCGCCGTCAGCGGCCACATCAAGCGCCTGGAGATGCTGGCGGGCGCCACCCTGCTGGACCGCACCACGCGCAGCTTTGAAGTCACGCCGGCGGGCGAGACGCTGTATGCCTACGCACGCAACATCGTCGATCTGGAACGCGAGGCGCGCGCGCGGCTGAGCGGCACGCGTTTGAAGGGGCGTTTGCGCATCGGCTCGTCCGAGGACTTTGCGGGCGCCTGGCTGGCCGAGGTGTTGCAGGCGTTCCACCGCGGTCATCCGGAAGCCTCGATCGAGCTGAAGGTGGGCGTCACGGCGGACCTGCTGCGCCAGCAGGCGCGCGGCAAGCTGGACGTGGTGTTCGGCAAGCAATGTTCGCGCGTGCAGGACGATGGCGAACTCTTGTGGGAAGAAGACCTGGTGTGGGCATGGGGTGAGGACAAGCCATGGAAGCCTGGACGGCAGGTGCCGCTGGCCGTGTTCCCGGAACCTTGCGTGTACCGCGAGGCGGCCATCACGGCGTTGGGGCAGACCCGGCAAGGCTGGGTGCCCGCGTTCGAAAGCGGCAGCATGGCCGGTTGCCTGGCCGCCGCGCTGGCGGGCTTTGCGGTGGCCCCCGTCGCGCGCAGCCAGCTGCGCGAGGGCTTGCGCGCGCTGTCGGCGGATGACGGCATGCCCGAGCTTCCCATGACGCGCTTCTATGCCTACCTGCGCTCTGCCGAGCCCGCAGTGCAGGCGCTGATCACGGCGGTCAGGCAGACGGGCCAGCGGCGGCGGTTCGGGCGCTGACCGTTTGACGGCATCGCCGCCCTTTATCGCCGCCATTGAGTAAAGCAAATGGACGCGGCGCGCCATGGCCCGCACCATGACGTCCATGTCCTTACCGAGGCCGGCGCGCAGTCCGACGGCCGGGACGCTTCACTCAAGGAGTCATCATGGCGAATTTCATACTGGCATTGGTCAACGCGGAACTGTCGTTGTTCGGCGTGCAGGCGGCGGACGAACCGGTGGCGGCGCCTGCCACCGTGGCGCAGGACAGCGCGCCGGCGTTCGATAGCGAGCATTACCGCAGCGCGCTGGGCTGAGCACGCACGCCGCATCGCGGCGCAACACGCATCAGCGGAGAAATAGGCAGGTTTCACGCAAGAACGAGCCTGTACGCCCGCACGCCCGATTCTTAATATCCTTCACCAGGCTCAGGGCCGAAGCATCAGTCATGAATGCTTTACCCGGCCTGGCCGCCCGGCATCTTGCCGGCGGCTGCAAGCATGCAGGCTAGCAAGGGATGGGAATCGCATGAATACCGAAAAAATCTGGTTGGTGACGGGTGCGTCGACGGGCCTGGGCCTGGTTCTGGTGAAGATGCTGCTGGACCGGGGTCACAAGGTGGCGGCGACGGCCCGGGATGGCGATGCATTGCTGGAAGCTGTAGGGGCCAAGCTGGAAGGACAGTTCCTGCCCTTGTCGGTGGATCTGGCGGATGAACGCAACGTGCGCCGTGCGGTGGATGCCACGATGGCCGCGTTCGGCGGCGTGGACGTGGTGGTGAACAACGCCGGCGACGCCTTGCAGGGATCGTTGGACAGCCTGTCGGATGACGCGTTGCGCGGCACATTCGATATCAACGTGTTCGGCATGTTGAACGTCATCCGCGCGGTGCTGCCGCGCATGCGCACGCAGCGCAGCGGGCACGTGTTCAATATCTCGTCGATCCTGGGCTTTGACGGCGGTTACGCGCAATGGGGCGCCTACAGCGCGGCCAAGTTCGCCGTCAGCGGCTTGACCGAGGCGCTGGCGGCCGAGGCCTCGGCCTGGGGCGTGCGTGTGTCGCTGGTGTACCCGGGCGCGATGCGCGCGGGATCGGACCCGGATCGCGGCGACGCGCCTGAAATGGCGGCGCGCGATCCCTTGCGGCCGGAGCTGGGCGGGGATCCCGCCAAGGCGGCGCAGGCCTTGATCAGCGCCGCGCAGGCGCAGTACGCGCCGCTGCATCTGTTCCTGGGCCGGGATGCCTTCGACCAGGCGCGCGGCAAGATCCAGTCGGTGCAGCAGGAACTGGCGCGCTGGCGCGAGATGTCGGTGTCGATCGGCTTTGTCGACGAGCGGCGTCTGGCGGCGTGATCGGCCAAGGGGGCT
Organism: Achromobacter sp. Bel; assembly: GCF_012928505.1. Taxonomy (GTDB): domain Bacteria; phylum Pseudomonadota; class Gammaproteobacteria; order Burkholderiales; family Burkholderiaceae_B; genus Achromobacter. The sequence continues at coordinate 26,368 of NZ_JABBJN010000024.1, forward strand.
GGACGGCGCTCAGGCGGTCCAGCCTTGCACGACCTGGTACGCGCCCAGCAACGCCAGGCTGATCATGAAGCACAGCTTGAACGTGCGCGCGGAAAGGCGGTTGCGCAGCCATTGGCCCAGCGCCATGCCGATCAGTGCGGGCAGCAGCATCAGCACGGATGCCCCGGCGGCGCCGGAACTGTAGCCGCCGTTCAGCGCAAGGCCTGCGGCCAGGGCCACCGTCGACACCGTGAACGAAATGCCCATGGCCTGGATCAGGCCGTCGCGGCCCAGGTTCAGCGCTTGCAGGTAGGGCACGGCAGGGATCACGAACACGCCAGTCGCCGCGGTGATCACGCCGGTGACCACACCCACCCCCGCGCCCAGTACCTGTTCGTGCCTGCGCGGCACGCTGGGTGGCGAGCCAAACAGGCCCCAGGCCGCATAGGCGATCAGCGCCAAGCCCAGGCAGACGCTCGCCCAATGGCCGCTGGGCGCGCCCAACCATAGTGCGCCCGCGATCGTGCCGACGCAGACGCCGACTTGCAGGGCGCCGATCCGCCGCAGCGTCAACAAAAGCGTGGGCCAGGGCCGCGCCTGCCAGAGATTGGTGATGAGCGAGGGCACGATCAGCAGCGCGGCGGCTTGCGCCGGCGCCATGACCAGGGCCAGCATCGCCATGGAAATGGTTGGCAGGCCCAGGCCCACCACGCCTTTGACGACGCCGGCCACGACGAATACGGCCACCGTCACGGCAAGCAGCGTCGGCGTGCCGCCAGGGAACAGATCCAACGGATTCATAGGCGCTCGCATTGGGAAAGCTGGGCTATGGCGCTGCCTGAGGTTTGCAAGACCAGGCACAGCAGTGCCTGGCTTGGCCATCGCGCGCGGCGGGCGCATGGATTCAATGTCTTCATGGTCGAATTTCGGAGATTTGTCGGAAGGGCCCCGGGGGCACGCCTTATTCTGCGCCGCCATCGCCCCGATCCGGCATCGGGAAGTGGCATACCCTGCCTATGGTCCGGCCTGAGGCACGCGTGCTACGCTGGCCGGATGCGATTCGACCTGACCGACCTTCGGCTTTTCCTGCACGTGCAGGAAACCGGCTCCATCACGGCGGGGGCCAAGCGTTCACACATGACGCTGGCCTCCGCCAGCGAACGCATCCGCGGCATGGAAGACACCTTGGGTGTGCCCTTGCTGTTGCGCGAACATCGCGGCGTCGAACCCACGCCGGCCGGCCGGACGCTGGCGCATCATGCGCGCGTGGTTCTGGCCCAGATAGACCGCATGCGCGGCGAACTCGACCACTACGGTCATGGGCTGAAAGGCCATGTGCGCGTGCTGTGCAACACCACCGCGCTAAGCGAATACCTGCCGTCGGTGCTGGGCGATTTCCTGAAAGACCACCCGCGCGTGTCGGTGGATCTGGAAGAGCGGCTTAGCCACGAGATCGCCGACGCGCTGCGCGCCGGCACGTGCGACATCGGCGTGCTGGCCGATTCGGCGGATCTGCATGGGTTGCACACGCAGACGTTTCGCCATGATCCCTTGACGCTGGTCGTGCCGCGCGGGCATCTATTGGCGGGCCGTCCGGCGATTACGCTGGCCGAGGTGGCCGGCGAGGAATTCGTGGGCCTGGTGGAAGGCAGCGCATTGCAAGAGCACATCGCGCATCATGCGCGGCGCGGCGGGAAAGTGCTGTCGTACCGAGTGCGCTTGCGCAGTTTCGACGCCGTATGCCGGATGGTGGGGCAGGGCGTGGGCATCGGCATCGTGCCGCGCGTGGCCGCCATGCGCTACGGCCGCGCCGCGGGCGTGCTGCGCGTGGCGCTGGCTGACGACTGGGCCACACGTGACCTGGTGCTGTGCGTGCGCGAGGCCCTGCCGGCCTACGCCGCCGAACTGGTCGCCTACGCGCTGCGTGACGCGCCCCGCGCTACGGACGCGCCAGCGGCTGAGGTCTACGCAGATGGCCCCGGTCGAACCAGGACCCGGACGCGACCGCGCTCAGGATGATCAGGCCATACAGGCACATCGCCACGGCGGCGGTCAGGAAGAACAGGGTCAGCGATCCGGTCAGGTGCAGGACGACAGCACCCGCGCCCACGGCCACCAGAAGGCGCAGGCAACCCGCGATCAACGGCCACTTCAGCCGGCCCGCGCCTTGCGAGGCGAAGTACATCGAGAACCCCAGGGCAAAGAACCCGTAGACGGGACCGACCATGCGCAAATAGTCCGAACCGGCTTGCAGCATGTGGTCTTCGGCGCCGAAGAGGCGCAGCCAGGCCTCGGGAAAGCATGCCGCGGCCAGTCCGATGGCCTCGGCCAGCACGAAGGCCATCGCGCCGCCGGTCAGGGCGATCCGCATGGCGCGTTCGGGTTGGCCCGCGCCGATGTTGGAGGCGACCATGGCGACCATGGGCGCCCCCAATCCGAAGGCAATCGGGATCAGCAGATATTCCAACCGCACGGCGATGCCGTAGCCGGCCACGGCCGCCGTGCCGGCATAGGCGCCGACCAGGGCCGCCGTCAGCGCTACCAGCGCATTGGTCAGCAAGGGGTTCAGCGTGGCCAGCGCGCCCACGCTGAGGATGTTGCGCATCAGGCTCGGGTACAGCCGGCTGAAGACAAGCCGCGCGGGATTGCGCCCGCTGGCGCAGTAGGCGCCCAGGATCAGTGCGCCAACGCCGTAGTAGATGACCAGCGCCCAGCCGCCGCCTGCCACGCCCAGCGCGGGGAACGGCCCCCAGCCGAAGATCAGGCACGGCGACAAGGGAATGAGCAGCAGGGCGCCGCCGCAGATCACCGCGCCGGGCACGAGCATGTTGCCGGTGCCCCGGATGACGCTGGCGAACGCGTTCATCAGCCACATCAGGACGATGCCGCCGAAGATGACATTGGAGTAGGCCAGGGCGGCGTCCAGCGCCTCGCCTTCGGCGCCCAGCGCGCGATAGAGCTGCGGCCCGAAAGCCAGCAGCAGCACGCAGAAGACCAGCCCCAACAGCGCGTTGAGCACCACCGCGTGCAGTACCAGCTGATCGGCCTCTTGCTGGCGGCCGCCGCCCAGCGCGCGCGCCACGGCGGCGGAGATGCCGCCGCCCATCGCGCCCTGCGACATGTTCCCCATCAGGAACAGCACGGGCACCACCAGCGCCACGCCCGCCAGCACCGAGGTGCCCAGCCGGGCCAGGAACCAGGTCTCGATCAGTCCGGTGGCGGACTGCGCCGACATCATCAGAATATTGGGCCATGCCAGGCGGGCCAGCGTGGGGGCGATGGGCGCTTCAAGCATGGCCTGCAGGCGCGCATTGGCGGGGCGTGGCGGAAGAGTCGCTGACATGGGGAATGGCCGGAACGGGATGCGGTAAAATTTACGTGCATATGCCAATATATGTCAAGAATGGGCTGGACGCGAATCCGGCCCGGCAGTAGCGTAATGCCTTTGCCCTCTTCCATTTGCCGTCCCCGCCGCCATGTCCGCCGCCAATCCTTCCGTCCCCGCCATCGTTCCGGATCCCCTCGTTTGCAACGGCGCGGCGCTGCGCAAAGCGACCCGTCGCGTGTCGCAGTTGTATGACACCGTGCTGGCGCCTTGCGGCCTGAAAGTGTCGCAGCATTCCATCCTGATCCACATCGCGCGCGCCGGCTCGCCGTCGATGACGGATCTGGCGCGCGCCATGGTGCTGGACCGTTCCGCGCTGGCGCATAACCTGAAGCCGCTGGAACGGGACGGCTACGTGCAAATGGCGCGCGACGAACGCGACGGCCGCAGCCGCCGCGTGGCGTTGACGGACACCGGCCGCGCAAAGTTGGCGGAATCCAGGCGATTGTGGAAAGACGCGCAGAACCGCTTCGAAGCCGCCTATGGCGCAGAGCGCGCGGCGGCCTTGCGGCATGCATTGGCCGACATCTTCTCCGACGAGTTCGCGTTGGCGTTCAGCCGGGGTTAACCGCTTGCCGGAGGGTTCGCCGGCGGCTTGCGATTGGGCCAACCCAACAGCGCCACCGCGCCCAGGACGCAGGTCATCCCGGCGATCTGGGCGCCCGTCAGTGCTTCCCCCAGCAAGCTCGCCGCCAACGCAACCGCCGATGCTGGCGCCAACGCGGTGAAGAGCGCCGCTTCAGAGCCCTGCACGCGCGCGGCGCCGGCGTACCAAAGCAGGAAGCCGCCCACCGTGGGGACCACGGCGTAGTACGCGACGGCCAGGATTGCGTCGCGGGACACGTCCAGCAGCCATGGCGATTCCGTCACGCTCGCCACCGCCGAAAATGCCAAGCCGAAACCTGTCATCACCGTCGAGAGCGCCAGCGGCGGGACGGGTATGCGCAGCCGTTTGTTCAGCAGGATGAACAGGCCTTCGCACAGGACCGCGCCCAGGATCAGCGCGTTGCCGATCCATGACGGCGCGCCGCTTGCGTCCGCGGCATGGCGGGTCATCAGCCACACGCCTAAGCCGGCGGCCGCGATCGCGGCCAGCATGGCCCTGCCGGGACGTTCGCCCAGCAGCACGATCGCGATGGCGGCGGTGACAAGCGGCAGCGTCCCCAGAATGACGCCGCCGTCCACGGCGGACGTGCGTTGCAGCCCGGCGATCAACAGCGTGGTGTAGCCGACGCTGCCGGCGATGGCCTGGGCGGCCAGCAACAGCCAGTCGCGCCGACCCAGGGGCGGCAGCCGGGCGCCGGTGGCGGCCATCAGCAGCGCAAAGCAAGGCAGCGCGATGGCGAACCGCAGCGCCGTCGCGGTGAAGGGCGGCAACCCGGTTCCGATGATCTTGCTGGCCACGACCGTGCTGCCTACCAGCACCATGGCCGCCGCCAGGAAGCAATATCCCTGCATCTTTCCGTTCATGTCCGTCTACGCCGCCAAGTGGGAAAGCCGCAGCGTAGGGCGCAGGAGTGCCGCCGGTCTTGAACGAAATTGCAGGGGCAGCCGCGGCGGGAACGCTCAGCGCGCGGCCAGCGCGTAACGCCGGGGAGAGACGCCGTACGTGCGTACGAACAGGCGGGTCATATGGCTTTGGTCGGCAAAGCCGCCCGCTGCCGCGGCGTCCGCCAGTGTGTGGCCTTCGCGGATCAGGCGGCGTGCCGTCAGCAGCCGGCGCTGCATCTGGTAGGCGTGGGGCGTCAGGCCGGTGGCGCCGGCAAAGGCGCGCAGCACTTGGTAGCGGCTCAGGCCGCTGGCGGCGGCCAGATCGGCCAGCGATACCGTGGCAGCCGGGTCGTCGTCGATCAGGGCGCGGGCGTGGCGTATCGTGGCGGGCACGCCGCGGCCGGTTTCCGGCGGCGCATACGGGCTGTGGGCCGCCGCCACGATGCGCAACAGCAAGGCGTCGCACGCCAGCCTGGCGCGCGTGCCCTCCGTCACGTGGGCGTAAAGCGCCAGCACGTCGCGCGCCAGCGCCGGGTGGTCCCTCGCGGGGTGTTCGAATTCGTAGCGGCGCCCGTCGGCGACCAGTTCGGCCGCGCTCTGTGCGATCACGGCCGGGTCCAGATATAGCATCTGCCAAGTGCGCGTGCCGTTGCCGACGGGGGCGCCGTCGTGGACCTCGCCCGGGTTGACGGTGATGACGTGGCCGGGACCCGCCTGCACCCGGCCGCGGCCGCTATGCGACACCTGGGCGCCAGCGCGGATCACGCCAATGCCGAACTGATCGTGCGTGTGCCGCGAAAAGGCATGTCCGCTGCAGGCAGCCACGGCCTGCACGCCAGCAAGCGTGCTGCGCCGCATGATGAATTGGCCGGGTTGCATGCGCGGAGAGCCCGTGCGCAGGCGATCAGCCCTTGTATTCCTTCATGACCTGTTTGATGAATTCGGCGCGGCTGATCTTGCCGTCCTTGTTGCTGTCCATGGCCGCGAACTGTTCCGCGGACAGGCTGTCCGGCAATTCGTTCTTGCTGAGATGGCCGTCGCCGTTGGCATCCAGTTTTGCGAAGGATTCTTCCATAAAGGCCTGGTATTCGCTTCGGCTGACCGCACCATTCTTGTCGGTGTCCAGGCGCTGCATCTGCGCCGGCGACAGCTGCACGCTGCCCTCGGAAGACGGTGCGGCCGAGACCGGCGCCGTGATTGCCAGCGCGGCGAATGCCGCGCCCAAGGTAACGAATTTCTTCATGGTTTTCCTTCCCTAGCCGGCCAAGGCCGTGATGCTTGCAGCGTAGCCGAAATCACTTTAGCGCGCTGCAACGGAAGGCCTTGATGCCTTTTTCCACATAGTGGGGTTCTCTGGTGCAAGCCGCGCGCATGGCCTGATTGGCCAGGCCCATGAGCTTGACCGCGCGGGTCATGGCTTCCGAGCCATCGGCGCCGGGGCCGACCTTGTCGGCATACGCCTTGAACTGTTCGGCTTGCTTTTGGTAGGCCTGGGCGCGCAGGGCGTCCGTGTAGGCGACCGCGCGGGAAATATCCCCGGGCGTCATTTTTTCTTCGGCTTGGGCGGCTGCCATCAGGCCAAGCGATGCCGCCATCAACCAGGGGACGAGGGTGGTTTTTTTGATCATCTCAGGTGTGCTCGCAGGAAAGTCGGTAGGCGTACTGCAGGAGGGAGGGGCCAGGGGCGCCTGGCTGCCGTCACCACATCTTGCAGGTCACCCCCTCGTTCTCGAGGTCGCCACCGACGATGATGCCGTTCTCGTCGACGTAGAAACTGGTATAGCAATTGGCCACGCCCGAGCGGCGCTGGTAGATCGTTCCGCCGTACATGTTGTTGCCGTAAGAGCCGACAGCCTCGTTCCATTCGACGTTGTCCGACGTCGAGTACAAGTACACAAGTTGGCCGACCGGCAGGTCGTTGCTGGCATAGACCTTGTTGGGTGGCCCCCATTCGGCGACGAGGTCGTTGACGGGCCGGCCCTTTTGCCGCATCAGGGCAACGTCCCAGGTGGTACATGCCGTCAGCATGGCGCCGCACAGGCCCGCCAATACCGCTCTCTGAAAACTGAATCGCACGTGCTTTTCCTTTTTATATGCGCGGCCAGGCCTCCCCGCCTGCGCCCTGTCCCGAATGCGGCGGCGTTCGCCGGTGCATCGGCTGCTGATATTAAGTGGGCGGATCGGCCCGATCAATATTTCGCCAGGGGTTTCCGGTGTACTAGTACACCGGGAATGCCCGGGCGACGGATGCACGCGCCACGAAAGGGGCGGAAAATGCGCGTCGGTCTCCCCACCACGCCGCGGCGCCTGCGCCTTGCCAGACTCCCGAATCCCGGCCGGTGCGAGGCTCCATTTCGTGTTGACAGGCCCAGGGGGAATATGGCGGAACAGGTCAAAGACACCGAGCGCGCGCAAGCGACGGTGCGGCTGATGAGCGCCTTGCTCGTCACGGTCTATGCGCCGATCCTGGCATGGGCGGGGCAACTGCCCCTGCAGCACGCCGTCATCATGGCCATCCACGGCACGGCGTTCCTGGCCGTTTCCCTGTTGTTGCGGTGGGCGATCGTCCGTTGGCCGGGGAACTACCCGGCCCGGCGCGTGTTCGCGATGGTCAACGACTATTCGGCCCTGGGCTTTCACCTGGCCATGGGCGGCCGCGTGCTGCTTCCCGTCTATGCAGTCGTGCTCTGGATGACCGTGGGATACGGCGTCCGGTACGGCTCGCGTTATCTGGCGGCCGCGACCGGCCTGGCGTTGCTGGACCTGGCGGTGGTCGCCTATCTGACGCCGTATTGGCGCGAGCAGCCTTACGTCACGGTGACGCTGGCCCTGACCACGCTGATCGTGCCTGCCTATACGCATTTCCTGCTGCGCAGCAACGAGAAATCCCAAGCGCGCGAGCGCGAGGCCACGCTGGCGAAGACGCGCTTCCTGGCGCAGGCCAGCCACGATCTGCGCCAGCCCATCCATTCGATCGCGCTGTTCGCCGATTGCCTGCGCGACGAGAACCTGAACGGGCATCAGCGGCATCTGGTCGACAGTATCGACCGGTCATTGAACAGCGTGTCGCATTTGTTCCGTTCGATCCTGGACAGCTACACGCTGGACAGCGGGAAGCTGGCAGCCAAGCCCGAAGCGGTGCGCCTGCGTGACGTGCTGGACACCGTGGTGCGGGACGCTCGCGATACGGCCTCGGATTGGGCGGAGGCGCCGATCCGGGTCAGGTCGGGCGACTGGCAGGTCCGGACCGACCCGCACCTGCTCAGCACCGTTGTCCAGAACCTGCTGTCGAACGCCGTCAAGTACGGGGAAGGGCGGGCAGTGCTGGTGGCGGCGCGCCGGCGGGGGCGCACCGTCGCCCTGCAAGTCCATGACCGGGGGCGCGGCATCCCGGATGCCCATCTGGGGCGGGTGTTCGAAGAGTTCTATCGGGTGCGCCTGCAGCGCGACAAGGACATCGAAGGGCTGGGGTTGGGGTTGTCGATCGTCAAGCGGCTGTGCGTGCTGCTGGGCCTGCGCGTCAGCATCCGGTCGCGGCCGGGCCGGGGCACGACGGTGACGGTCGAAGGGTTCCCGATCGCCGACGACGCCCAGTCCGTGCAAGCGCCCCGGACGGCTGCGGGCGCAAGCCGTCTGAACGGGCTGCGCGTCCTGCTGATCGAGGACGACGTGAACGTGCTGATGGCGACCGCCCTGCTGCTGGAGCGGTGGGGCTGCGTGGTGGAACGGGCAAGCGCGATGCCGGCGGCGCCGGATTGCGACGTCGTCATCAGCGACTACGACCTGAACGCCGAGATGACCGGCGCCGAGTGCATTGCGCGGGTCCGGGAACGGCTGGGGACGCAGGTGCCCGCCGTGCTGCTGACCGGCCATGACACGAAGGCGATCCGGGATGTCCTGCCGGACCCGGCGCTGCCCATTCTTGCCAAGCCGATCCGCGCTGCGGAATTGAGGTCGTTGCTGACGACCTTGGCGCTGGCCGCGCAAACGGGGCGTCCCGAGCGGGCGGCGACGCCTTGATCAGGCGGCAGCGCGCCGCCGCACGCCCGCCTTGGCGGCCAGGACCGCGGCGGATGCCCGCGTCGGCACGTTCATCGCCTTGAGCAGGGCCGAGACATGGATGCGCACCGTGAATGGCGAGATGTCCAGGATCCGGGCGATTTCCTTGTTGGTCAGGCCTTCAACCAGCATGGCGAGCACGTCGCGTTGCCGTTGCGTCAGGCCGGCGACCACGCTGGCCAGGTCGGTGTCGCCGGACAGGTTCGGCCGGTTGTAGCGGACCACGATATCGCCGGCCCGGATAGCCAGGATCGCCTCGCCAATTTCGGCCGGCGACACCGATTTGCCGATGAAGCCGTCCGCGCCTGACGCCATGACGGCATCGATCTTCTGTTTGTCGTTGATCACAGAGACCACGATCAGCGAGCTGCGCGGGCACAGCCGCCGCAACGCTGAAATCCAGTCGACCGTGTTGCCCTCGGGAAACAACAGGTCCAGCACCAGCGTATCCGGCGCCCCGTCCCGGCGGATCAGTTCGAACACGTCTTCAAGGCGGTCGGCCTCTTGCAGTACGGCGGCGGGGGCAATGCGCCGGATGATCTCGCACATGCCCATCCGGAACGTGGGATGGTCGTCCGAAATCAGGAATCGCTCGGGCGGGCCGGATCCATTTGCCATTATTTTGATCGTCTAGCAGGTGCTTTCCGCGGAGGGGAATTTTCCCGCATGTTATGCGCAGAGGCTGCGTTTCCGGGCAGGAAGCAGCCTAAGGTTGATAAATGTTACGTTTTGAAACTGGCGCGCGGCGGCACCGCCACCGGCCGCCTGCGACGCGTTATTGCAGCCCGTTCCAGCGCGCCACCGAGGGCTCGGCCGCCGCCCACTTCCATTGCCCGCCGGGTTGGCGGCAGATCATGCTGGTGTAGGCGGGCGCGGGCGCGTCGTCCTGGTCCACCGTGAACAGCACTTCGCGGCAGCGCGCCAGCGGCGTGTCGATGTCGCGCACCACCTGGATGCCGCCGCGCTCGTTGCCGACGGGCAGCGCATGGCGGATCTGCCATTGGCGCACCTGGCCGATGGGCAGTTCGCCCGCCGCGTTGGCCATCACGTTCTGCTGATCGTTCTTCCACTCGCGCAGCACATATTTCACCGTGGCGTCGACTGCGGCCTGCACGGTGACGCCGATGGCGTAGCCCGCGACAGGATTCGCGGTGGCGGCCCCGCTGACGGTGCCCACCACAGCGCCCGTGGCGCCGCCGATGGAGGCGCTTTGGCAGCCGCTCAGCCCGATGGCGGCAGCCAGCATCGCCAGCAGGCCTGCGCGGCGCATCACTGCAACGATCCCCAGCGCGCCGTCGCCGGTTCAGCGTTCGCCCACCGCCATTGCGCGCCGTCGCGGCAGACCGTCGTGACGAAGAATTCTCGCAACGGTTCGTCGCCTGCCTTGTCGGCGGGTGTGTCGATCGAGAAAACGACTTCCTTGCATTCCAGGCCGACGCCGCCGAAAGCCCGGCTGACGGCGACCTGGCCGTGCGCATCGCTTTCGATGGGAAGCTGGTGCTTGACGCTCCAGGGCGCGACGGCGCCGACGTCGAGCGGGCCGGCGGCGCTGGCAATGGCGTCTTGTTCTTCGCCTCGGGTCTTGCGTTGAGCGTAGGCCAGCGCGGCCTTGGCGCCCGCCTGCACGCCCAGGCCGATGCCGGTGGCGACGGTCGCGTTGTCCGTGACTTTGTTGGCGATGGCGGTGCCGGCGATACCCGCGGCGGCGCCGGTGCCTTCGCTCAGCAGCGAGCTGCAGCCGGACAGCGGGGCCAGCGCGGCAAGGGCGATCAGGGCAAGTGCGCGGCGGTTCGTGCGGCGTGGCGAATGGGTGAACAAGCGGCGTGCCCTCCTGCGTGATACGTGGCGCCGCAAGTATAGGAGGGCAGGCGGCGGCGTGGGCGCGGCCTTTGCATTTCTTGGCATTCCGCCCGCGCGCGAGGACGCGGTCCGTGTCGCGTATCGTGGCCAGGCGGGGTGGAATATCGCCCGGGGACCCGCCAAGCATTTACGGGCCGGGCCGCGTACCCTTGGTATAGACCTCGCGCAAGGCTGATGCGAACAACGCGTCCACATTGCGCCGCAAGCCGTCGGCGCGCGTGAACAGCGAGATCGGCGGGAGGGTCCAGTCGAACGAATAGGGCACGATGGCCGCGCCCGCGATGCGCACCAGTTCATCGGCGATGTCGGCGGGCAGGATCGACACGGCGCGGTCGCTGGCCACGATCATTTCGCCGATCAGCTTGGACGAATCGCTTTGCACCGACGGCGGCGGCGGCGGCAGGCCGGCGCGCAGGAAGATGTCGGCCACCTGTTCCCGGATGGGGCTGCCCGGGGTGCCCAGGATCCAGTCCAGGTCGGCCAGCCGGTTCCATTCCAGGCGGGACCGGCCCAGCCGCGCGGCCAGGCGGCGGCTGGCGATCAGGCGCGGCTGCTGGTGATACAGCACTTCGAAATCGATGTTGCTCAAGTCCACCGAGGGCGTGGCCCACCCCACCACGATGTCCAGGGTGTGGTCGCGCAGTTGGCGCAGCAGGGCAGGCCCCTGGCCTTCGTGGATGGTGGCAGTGATGCGGCGGCCTTGCGGCAGGGTGCGGCTGATGGCTGCCGACAGCATTTGGCCCGACACGAAGGGGATGACCCCGATGTGCAGGTGGGCGGCATGGCCGGCCGCCACGGCCTCCATTTCCTGCACCAGGTGGCCCAGGTCATGGACCAGCCCCCGGGCGCGCGCCAGCACCACGGCGCCCAGCGCGGTGGGGGTCATGCCCCGGACCGACCGGTCGAAGAGCGGCACGTCGAACATGCTTTCCAGTTCGGCCAGGGCGTTGGTCACTGCCGGTTGGCTGGTGGCCATGTGTTCGGCCACCCGGGTCAGCGACCCGTGCTGCTCGATCTGCAGCAGCAGCATCAGGTGGCGCATCTTCAGGCGCGACGTCAATTTCCGGATGACGGCATCCGGGTCGAACGCTGTCATAGACAAGCCATAAGGTAAAGGTAATGGAACAATATTAAATCCGAATCATCGTCTTATGTCTTGGGGCCTAGAATTTTTGCATATTCAAGACAGCGAGGCTACCGCCCCATGAACAACCCTTCCGACCGCCAGGCAGCACTGGACTATCACGAGTTCCCCACCCCGGGAAAGATTTCTGTGGTGGCTTCCAAGCCGCTCGTCAACCAGCGCGACCTGGCGCTGGCGTACTCGCCGGGCGTGGCCTCGGCGTGTGAAGAGATCGTGGCCGACCCGGCCAACGTCTACCGCTACACCGCGCGCGGCAACCTGGTGGGCGTGATCACCAACGGCACCGCGGTGCTGGGCCTGGGCAACATCGGCGCGCTGGCCTCCAAGCCGGTCATGGAAGGCAAGGCGGTGCTGTTCAAGAAGTTCGCCGGCCTGGATGTCTTCGACATCGAAATCAACGAAACCGATCCGGACAAGCTGGTCGAGATCATCGCCGGCCTGGAAGCCACCTTCGGCGGCATCAACCTGGAAGACATCAAGGCCCCGGAATGCTTTACCGTCGAGCGCAAGCTCCGTGAACGCATGAAGATCCCGGTCTTCCACGACGACCAGCACGGCACCGCCATCACCGTGTCGGCCGCCTTCATCAACGGCTTGAAGGTCGTTGGCAAGGACATCAAGTCGGTCAAGGTCGTGACCTCCGGCGCGGGCGCCGCCGCGCTGGCCTGCCTGGACCTGATGGTGGACCTGGGCCTGCCGCTGGAAAACATCTGGGTGACGGACATCGAAGGCGTGGTCTTCGAAGGCCGCACCGTGCTGATGGACCCGGACAAGGCGCGTTTCGCGCAGAAGACGGATGCGCGCAAGCTGGCCGAAGTGATCCAGGACGCCGACGTGTTCCTGGGCCTGTCCGCGGGCGGCGTGCTCAAACCGGAAATGGTCGCCACGATGGGTCCGCGCCCGCTGATCCTGGCGCTGGCCAACCCCACGCCGGAGATCCTGCCGGAAGTGGCGCACGGCGTGCGCGACGACGTCGTCATGGCCACGGGCCGTTCGGACTACCCGAACCAGGTCAACAACGTGCTGTGCTTCCCGTACATCTTCCGCGGGGCGCTGGACGTGGGCGCAACCACCATCACGCGCGAAATGGAAATGGCGGCGGTGTATGCCATTGCCCAGTTGGCCGAAGAGGAACAGAACGAAGTCGTGGCCGCCGCTTACGGCACTTATGACATCTCGTTCGGCCCTGAGTACCTGATCCCCAAGCCGTTCGATCCGCGCCTGATCGTGCGCATCGCGCCGGCCGTGGCCAAGGCGGCGATGGACGGCGGCGTGGCCACGCGTCCGCTGGCCGACCTGGAAGCCTACGAAGAGCAGTTGCAGCAGTTCGTGTACCACTCGGGCGCGTTCATGAAACCGCTGTTCTCGGCGGCCAAGCGCATCGTGCGGGGCGGCGGCAAGTCGCGCATCGTGTTCACGGAAGGCGAAGACGAACGCGTGCTGCGCGCCGTGCAGGTGATCGTCGACGAAGGCCTGGCGCGTCCCATCCTGGTGGGCCGGCCCGCGGTGCTGCTGTCGCGCATCGAGAAATTCGGCCTGCGCCTGCGCCTGGGCGAAGACGTCGAAGTGACCAACCCGGAATACGACGAGCGCTTCCACCAGTACTGGACCACCTACTGGGAACTGATGTGCCGCCGTGGCATCACCAAGGAAATGGCGCGCGTGGAAATGCGCCGCCGACTGACCTTGATCGGCGCGATGATGGTGCATCTGGGCGATGCCGACGGCATGGTCTGCGGCACGGTCGGCGCCTATCACGACCACCTGCGTTTCGTGGACGAAGTGATCGGCCGCCGTCCGGGCCACAACGTGTACGCCGCGATGAACATCCTGCTGCTCAACGAGCGCACGGTGGTGCTGGTGGACACGCATGTGAACGACGAACCCACGGCAGAGCAGATCGCCGAATTCACGGTGATGGCGGCGCAGGAAATGGCCCGCATGAACCTGGCGCCGAAGGTGGCGTTGCTGTCGCGGTCGAACTTCGGTTCGGGCAGCTCGGCCTCGGGCGCCAAGATGCGCCGCGCCCTGGAGATCGTGCGCGACCAGGCGCCCGACCTGGAAATCGACGGTGAAATGCATGGCGACTGCGCGCTGGACGAAGCGCTGCGCATGCGCATCCTGCCGTCCTCCACGCTGAAGGGCGAAGCGAACCTGCTGGTGTGCCCGAACGTGGACTCGGGCAACATCGCCTACAACCTGCTGAAGACGGCCGCCGGCGGCAATGTGGCGGTGGGTCCGTTCCTGCTGGGCGCCAACGCGCCGGTGCACATCCTGACGTCAAGCTCGACCGTGCGCCGCATCATCAATATGACGGCCATGACCGTGCTGGACGCCAACCGGGTAGAGTAGGGAGGCCCCCACGCCGCACACGCTTTGCGTGCTTGCTGCCCCCCGAGGGGGCGCTTTTTTCCTTGGGGCGGCCCGGCGGAGAAAGGGGGCCCCCCACGCGGCGCACGCTTCGCGTGCTTGCTGCCCCCCGAGGGGGTGCCTTTTTCCTTGGGGCGGCCCGGCGGAAAAAGGGTGCCCCCACGCGGCACACGCTTCGCGTGCTTGCTGCCCCCCGAGGGGGCGCCTTTTTCCTTGGGGCGGCCCGGCGGAAAAAGGGTGCCCCCCACGCGGCGCACGCTTTGCGTGCTTGCAGAAAAAATGCCCCTACGGGGGCATTTTTCTTTGGGGCGGTGGCCTTAGTTACTGCTGGCCTTCCAGGTGCCGTCGGGCTGCTTGCAGAACCAGAACTGCCACTTTTCGGTGGTGCTGGTGCGTGCGAAGTCGGCCACCAGGAAGCGGCAGACGCGGTCGTCCTTGACCTTGCTGGTCTGCGTGGGCGTCAGCTGCGCGGTGATCGGCGCGGCTCTTTTGGGCTGCGCCTTGCTGGTCCATTCGGTGCGCTGGCCGTCGGCCGAGCTGTTCAGCGCCTGTGCGATGGCTTCATGGAACGACGTCCGGTCGCCTTTGGGGATCTCGGTGATGAGCGAGTTGTTCAGCATTACCGGCGGCGCGGCCACGGCGGCGGCCGATAAACCGGTCGCGATGAGCAACGCGGCGAGAACACGGGTGGTTTTCAAGATGGGCTCCCTGTCTGATGGATCAGATTGTCATGCTTGTCCATGCGCTGATAGTACGCGAACCCATTCCTTTTTCAATCCGCTTGCCCGCACGCCGGTTGACTTGACGCGCCCGGGTGAAAAAAAGGCCGCCCTATTGCAGGCGGCCAAGGTACAACAAGGGGAGGGAGTTGATCGTTGCGGGGCAGATCAGTTGCCGTGGTAGACGCCAGCAAAGGGCATGTCATTGGGTTCGACGTTGCTCACCAGGCCGGCGGCCTTGGCGGCGGCCAGTTCAGCTTGCACGTCAGCCCGGGTCTTGCCCGACTGGGGGGCGCCGTACACGCCTTGGAACGGCACGTTGTTCGGTTCGACGTTGGTCACCAGGCCGGCAGCCTTGGCGGCAGCCAGTTCGGCTTGCACCTGGGCGCGGGTCGGGCCTTCGTACGGGGTGCCATAAACGCCTTGGAACGGCACATTGTTGGGTTCGATGTTTTGCGATGCGTAGGCGCCGGCGCTCAGGGCGGCCAAGGACAACATCAGTGCGGTAGCGAGGGTCTTCTTCATGGTAAATCTCCGATTTCAAGAGCCTAGGGTGCGAATCCGGCGGCCTATCCGTCGTGGTTCGTTGCTGTTTCCCGATGACTGAATTCTGCGCCGAATCGAGATAGGGATAAACCCGTATATCGGTAAAACATATTTCCATAAATGGGAAGAAGATGTTCGATTTAATAGATAGTATCCATTTATGGAATCAATAGCGCAAAAGTGAGTCCGCTGGAGCCCGCATGGAAAAGGTCCGCCTGACGCGTGAGAAAGCCACGCTGCTGATCACGCTGTACGCCAAGGCCGAAGAAAGCCGCATGCCCGATTCGCTGCTGCAGGACCATTACGCCGCCGGGGCCGTGGCGCGGATCGACTACGATTTCTCCTCGTTGGGGATGCGCCGCGACGAAATGATCGGGCTGGCCATGCGGGCGTACACGCTGGACGCCTGGGTGCGGGAATTCATCGCCGCGCATCCCGGCGCCACCGTGCTGCATCTGGGCTGCGGCATGGATAGCCGGGTGTTCCGCGTGGACCCGCCGCCCGGGGTCAACTGGTTCGACGTGGATTATCCCGACGTGATCGACCTGCGCCGTGCCTTATATCCCCCGCGTTCCGGGTATGAAATGGTGGGGGCGCCGATGTCGGACCTGGGTTGGCTGTCTGGGATTCCCACCGACAAACCCGTCTTGGTGGTGGCCGAAGGGCTGTTCCTGTACCTGTCCGAGGACGAGGTGTTGCCATTGCTGCGCACCGTGACCACCCAGTTCCCGTCGGGCGAGGTCGCGTTCGACGCCTACAGCCGGATGGGGCTGGCGCTGGCGTCGCGCAACCGCATGTTCCGGGCGACGGGCGCGGTGATGCGCTGGAGCCTGGACAATCCGCTGGATCTTGAGGCGCAGGTGCCCGGCCTGCGGCTGCGCGACGAGCAATGGGTGTATGAGGAAAGCGATGGGCGGCAGTGGGCCCGGTACACCTGGCCCGCCAGGGCCGCTGTCTGGTTGATGCGGCGGGTTAGGCCGCTGCGGCGCCTGGGCAGGCTGGTGCGCTACCGTTATTAGCCGCGCTGCTTCAGTAGTGGGGCGGCAGCTCGTCGCGCAGGCTGCGCATGGGCGCGGCGCCCTCGGGCGCCTGCTGGCGCAGGTCGGCCACTTCACGCAGCAGCCGGTCTATCTGCTGTTGCTGCCGGACGATGATCTGGTTCAGCTGCTCCAGCAGGTCGTCGGCGAAGCTGGACTTGACCTCCAGTTCGAGCAGGCGGCGTTCGATGTCTTGCGATGGTTCCATGGCGGCTATTAGAACCTATTCCCGCTTTGCGTTTCCAATGGCGATTGCGGGTGCGCGGCTCTACGGGAGACGGATTTGACAAAGCAGGTCGGACGGCGCGGCATGGCGGCGCAACAGGGGGCGCAACAGGGGGCGCAACAGGGGGCGCATTGGGGCGTACGTTGGGCCGCGCGCGGTTCGCTGGCGGCAGGCCTGGCGCAAGCGCTGGCGAACGGCGCCTGGGCGCAAGAGGCCGGCGCCACGCTGCCCCCCGTGGTCGTGACCGGCACGCGCCTGGGCATGGCGATTCTGGACACGCCGGCGTCGGTGGACGTGGTCGAGGGCGCGGCCATGCGCCGGGGGCAGCCCGGAATCAACCTGTCGGAGGGGTTGGCGGGCGTGCCGGGCCTGCAGATCCAGAACCGGCAGAATTATGCGCAGGACCTGCAGATATCCAGCCGTGGTTTTGGCGCCCGGTCCACCTTCGGCGTGCGCGGCGTGCGCCTCTATGTGGACGGCATCCCGGCCACCATGCCGGACGGGCAGGGGCAGACGTCCAACATAGACATCGGTTCGATCGACCGCGTCGAGGTGCTGCGCGGGCCGTTTTCCGCGCTGTACGGCAATTCATCGGGCGGCGTGATCCAGGTCTACACCGAAGACGGGGCGCCGCCGCCCACGCTATCGGCAAGCGGTTGGAGCGGCAGCGACGGCACATGGCGCTATGGTGTGAAAGCCAGCGGCGGCGAGGCGGGCGGGCTGGACTACGTGCTGGACGTGTCCCGCTTCACGACCGATGGCTACCGCGACCACAGCGCGGCGCGCAAGAATCTGGCCAACGCCAAGCTTGGCCTGCAACTGGACGACGCCAGCCGCCTGACCATCGTGGTCAACAGCGTGGACCTGAAAGCGCAGGATCCGCTTGGCCTGACCTACCAGCAGTTCCAGGACGACCCACGCAGTGCTCCGCTGGCCGAACAGTACGACACCCGCAAGACGGTGCGCCAGACGCAGGGCGGCGTGGTGTACGAACGGCAGGTCGATAGCCGCAATACCTTGCGCGTGATGGCGTATTACGGGCAGCGCGACACCACCCAGTACCAGTCGATTCCCCCGGCGGCGCAACTGGCGCCCACGCAGGCGGGCGGCGTCATCGACCTGGCGCGCCAGTATGGCGGCGCGGATCTGCGCTGGACATCCGAGCTGGACTTGGCAGGCCGGCCGCTGACGCTGATCGGCGGATTCTCCTACGATTCCATGCGCGAAGACCGCAAGGGCTATCAGAATTTCACGGGCACGGGCGCCGATCAGCAACTGGGCGTGCAGGGCGCGCTGCGGCGCGACGAGACCAACACCGTCTACAACGCCGACCCCTATGTGCAGGCGTCATGGAAGGCGTCCGAGCGTTGGACGGTGGACGCCGGCCTGCGCTACAGCACGGTCCGCTTCGATTCCGACGACCACTACCTCACCGCCGGCAATGGCGACGACAGCGGCGGTGCACGCTACCGCAAGGCGCTGCCGGTGGTTGCGCTGCGCTACGCGGCCAGCGCGGATGTCAGCGTGTACGCCTCGTATGGGCGGGGCTTCGAGACGCCCACCCTGAATGAGATTTCGTACCGGCCCGGCGGCGTGCCGGGTTTGAATTTCGGCTTGGCGCCGTCGTTGAGCACCAATCTGGAAGCCGGCGTGAAGGCCCGCTTGGCAGGCGGTCTGGCGACGGCTGCCGTCTTTCACACGGGCACCGACAACGAGATCGTGTCCGCCGGTAGCTCGGGCGGGCGCACCAGTTACCAGAACGCCGGGCGTACGCGGCGCGACGGGGTGGAGCTGGGATGGTCGGGGGAAATCGCACGCCACTGGCGCACGCAATTCGCCTATACGTGGCTGAACGCGCGGTACGCGGACGACGGCTCCGGAGACATCCGGGCCGGCAACAAGATCCCTGGCATCGCGCGGCAGGCGGTGTTTGCGTCTGTGGCCTGGGCGCCGCCCGAAGGCTGGCAGGCGTCGGTAGAAGGCCGCTACCTGAGCAAGATCTACGTCAACGATGCGAACGATCAGGACGCGCCCGGCTACTTCGTGGCGGCGGTAAGCGGGGGCTATGTGAAGCGGCTGGGCGCGTGGGAATTGAATGCCTACGCGCGCGTGGACAACCTGTTCGACCGGCGCTACGCCGGGTCCGTGATCGTCAACGAAAGCAACGGCCGCTACTACGAGCCCGCCGCCGGACGCAGCGTCGGCGTGGGCATCGGCGTGGCGTACCGGTTCTAGCGCGGCACGCCGTCAGTCTGGCGCATCCGGATAGCAGACGCCGTAGTCTTCGCAAGCCGGACAACCGGGCGCGGCGGACGGCGGCAGGCCCGCGTGCTCACAGGCCGAATACGCCAGGAATTGCTTCCAGCGCAAGTTGCGCGTGTTGCGGATCACCAGGCCCGGGTAGTGGCGCGCCAGCAGGAAGGTCACGTCCTCGCGCCCCGACAAGCCCAGGTCGCGCCATAGATGGTCGGGCCGCAGGCAGGCGTGCACCAGCACGCCGGTGACCCAGGGCGTGGTGTCGTGTTCGGGGGCGCGGTACGCCTCCAACAGCACGCGCAGCAGCAGGGTGAAGCCGGGCTGGGGATCGCCCCGGCCCCGCGCGGCATACCCTGCGGCTTGCTCGCGCAACGCGGCCAGCCGCGCATCGTCCGATGCCAGGGCGCCGGGAAACAGGTGATGGAGCAACTGTTGCAGCTCGTTGGGGCAGAGGCCGCTGCGCGCCAGGTCCTGGTGCGCGAGGCTGGTGCCGATCACGGTGGCGAAAAAGCCGGCATCGGGATGGCCGGGCGGCGCGTGATGCAGCAGGGCGCGGGCAAACCGTTGGGCCGGCGCGGAGAAATCCGCCAAGGCGGGGGGAGGGGTCAGCACGGCGTCCATGGGCGTGTGGCGGTCGCTAGATTCGTTCAAATGTTAATGAAATCGCTATATTGCGGAATATATAACGAAAGGGGGTCGAAATTCCGTGATGCGGAATAAATACGCCTCAGGATTTACCCGCGAGCGGGGCGCGGCCCGGGGGTATGATCGGTGTCCCTGATTTCCTGGGTTTGCCCTCCGCATGTCGCGCAACTTCCGTCCCGCAGTCTCCCGAATGACCGGCGCCATCCTGCTGGCGCTGGCTGGCCTGGCGGTTACGCCGCCGCCGGTCGCGGCGTCCGATATCGGCGCCGCCATCGAGTCCATCCGCCTGTCGCGCTATCCGTTGCGCGAGCCTGAGCGGCGCGTCTGGGGCACCGAGAACGTGCGCGATGCGCTGCTGGTCGGCCAAATGGAGAACCGCCTGTACCTGTACCGCTACGTGCGGGGCACGGGCAAGGAATTCCACCTGGACTTCCGTTCCCGGCCCCTGGTGATCGACCCCGCCGCGTGGAAGGCGTCGCGCGAAGAGAATGTGGCGGTCAGGGCGCCGCGCAACGACGAGACCCTGTATTGGGTAGGCTACACCTACAACGACGCGGATGCCTCGCGGTCCGACGGATTCCTGGTGGATGCGGCGGGCAACGTGGCAACGGTCCGCGCGGACGCCTACCTTGCCATCGTGACCGCCAACCCGCCGTGGGACGAGGCGCGCAAGGCGCAGGCCCTGGCCACGCTGCAGCAGGTGCTCACGAACTACCCTGGTCGACTGAAGGCGTTCCCGGTCACGGTGCGCTTCGAGCATCAGGCGCCGGTGGATGTGACGGCCACGTTCCGCACGCTGCATCAGGTCGCGCGCGCCATCCCGCGCGCCAAGAGCGCGGAGTTCGCCCGCGCGCTGGCAGACCTGCGCCGCTTCGTGATGGAGCAGGATTTTCGCGAGATCGATCCGGGCGGCAAGGATCCCGAGATGCTGACGGCATTGAACGACTATGGCTTCTGGCTGACCGAATCGGGCGACGCCGTGCAGGCTGACCGCGTCTTGAGCGACGTGCTGCGGCGCGACCCTGCGCGCACCGCAGCCTACCTGAACCGGGCGGACGCGCGCTGGGCGCAGAGCGCGAAGGCCGGTGACAGGCGCGGCTACTTCGAGACGTTGGCACGCGAGGACTATCGCCTGTATTGCACCCAGCGCCTGGCGGCCAAGGAGCCGATCCCCGGCAATATCGCCAGCCGCATCAGTGCCGCCTTGAACGAGAAAACGCTGGACGCGGCGGTCTGCCGGCCGCGGCTGGCCATCTTCAAGGCGATTCGGGCGGATGACGTGGACGCGGTGCGCGCCGAGTTGGCGCGCGGGCAAGACCCCAACGGCGTGAACGAGAACGGCACGTCGGCGCTGGCCGTGGCGGTGTCGGCCAAGCAGCTGGAGATCGTGCAGGTCCTGCTGGCGGCGGGCGCACGCGCGGACGGCCCCAACAACGGGTTCGTGCTGCTGGCCAGTGCCTTGCCGGACGCCAAGGACACGCGTCCTGCGGCGGAGCGCTATGCGCTGGCCGATGCCCTGATCGGGGCGGGCGCGCCGGTGAATGCCGTCGACTACAACGGCACGCCGTTGCTGGTGCGGCGCATTTCGTACTACAGCGAAGACAAGGACAGCCTGGCGTATCTGCTGGCCAAGGGCGCAAACCCGAACGCGCGCGAAAAGGACGGCCGCTCTGCGCTGCACGCCGCCATGGGTTCGCCCAGCCGTTTCTGGTTCGCCGAGCAGTTGCTGGCCAAGGGCGCGGACATCAACGCGGCCTATGTCCGGATGGTCTACGGCAACCGCGGCATGTGGGAAACGCCTTTGCTGGAAGCGCTGCGCGAATCGAACAGCGGCGAGTTGACGCCGACGGCGGTGTTTCCGGTCTCGGAACGCGTGACCTTCGCCTTGGCGCACGGGGCGGACGCGGCGGTGGGCGGCTATAGCGCCAGCAAGACGCCCGAACGCAACGGCCTGAACGAAGCCTTCAGCCTGGCGGCGCGCACCCTGCAGCCGGCGCTGGTGGATCAGTTGGCGCAAGCCGCCGGCCAGCCGCGGCTGCCGTTGACGCCGGAATCGCTATCCAGCTTGCTCAGCGTGTGGAATCAGGTGGAGATCCGCGCGGGCACCAAGCAGAACGGCTCCGAATGGGACGGCCAGCGCGCCAGGCTGCGCGCCACCGCCGACCGCCTGCTGGCGGCCGGCGTGCCGTTGACGCGCGCGGACGACGCCACGGGTGTCACCTACAACAACATTGCGCCGCTCAGTTTGCCGTGGCTGCCCGATGACCTGTATCGGGAGTGGCTGGAGAAGGGCGCCGACGCCTCGGACCGGACCGACAAGAGCGTGCGCATCGACGGGGTGGCGGATGCCGACGCCTTGCCGCTGGTGATCATGCTGCGCCTGGGCAAGGAAGCCAAGGCGAAGATGTTGCTGGAACATGACGCCGGGTTGTACCGCACGCCGTGGCGTTGCGGCATGGCGGTGGCCGATGTGCTGGCGTGGCAGCTGGACGACGGCGGGCCGCTCAGCCCGACGGGCGCGCGGGCCGTGAAACAGGTACTGGACGGCGCGGCGGCCGCAGCCAGTTGCGATCTGAACCAGGTCTCGCGCGTGCAGCCGCACGTCGGCGTGTCGGCCAACGATTTGATCAGGCAGGTGGGTGTGGCCTTGACGGTGACCGCGCCGAAGTAGGTCTGCAAGCCCCTTCGTTGGGTATGCAAGCCCCGCAACGTAAAACAGGCGCCCGAAGGCGCCTGTTTTTTTTGCTTCAACGGCAAGCCGTCATTACATGGCGTGGCCCATGTTGACGTTCATGTTGTACAGCACCCATGCCGAACCGCCGACGATGATGGCGATGATCATCACGGTGAAGACGAATGCGGCCAGGTTGTCGCGGGCCGATTTCGACGCGCCCATGTGCAGGAAGTACACCAGCTGCACCAGCAGCTGGAGCACGCACAGGGCCACCACGCCGATGATGGTGACGGTGTGGGACAGCGCGCCGTGCATCACCAGGCCGAACGAGCCGAAGGTGAGCAAGAGCGAGAGCACGAAACCGATGATGTAGGACTTCAGGCTGCCGTGGTCGGCGGCGTGATCGTCGTGGCCGTGTGCGGCCGCAGCGGAGTGCGACATCAGATGGCTCCCATAAGATAGACGAAGGTGAAGACGCAGATCCAGACGATGTCCAGGAAGTGCCAGAACAGGCTCAGGCACGCCAGGCGACGCTTGTTGATCGAGTCCAGGCCATGGCGGCGGATCATGTCCAGCAGGACGATGATCCAGATCAGGCCGAAGGTGACGTGCAGGCCGTGCGTACCGATCAGCGTGAAGAACGCGGACAGGTAAGCGCTGCGGCCCGGGCCGGCGCCTTCCGTGATCAGGTGATGGAATTCCCAGACTTCCATCGCGATGAAGCCCGCGCCGAACAGGAACGTCACCATCAACCAGCCCATGGCGCGGGACTTGTTGTTGGCGTGCACGTTCAGGTTGGCCATCCCGAAGGTGAAGCTCGAGAACAGCAGCAACAGCGTTTCGACCAGGACGAACTTCAGGTCGAACAGTTCCTTGCCCGTGGGGCCGCCCGCGGTGGCGTTGGACAACACCGCGAACGTGGCGAACAGCACCGAAAAGATCAGCAAGTCGCTCATCAGATAGACCCAGAAACCGAAAACGGTCTTGGATCCATCGTCATGATGCGCGTGATCGTCGTGACCCGCGTGGGGGTGAGTGGCTACGGCTTGAATCATGGCTCAGGCGGCCTTCTGCATTTTTTCAAAGTGGGCGTTTTCGATGCGTTCGACTTCCGCGGCCGGGACCCAGTAATCGACGTCGCGGTCATAGGCACGGGCAATGAACGAACCGACCATGCCGACGAAACCGGCGATGGCAAGCCACCAGATGTGCCAGATCAGCGCAAAGCACATCACCAGGCCGAACAGGCCGATGTACACGCCGGCGCCGGTGTTCTTCGGCATGTGGATGTCTTCGTACTTGGCCGGGCGCTTGTAGGCCTTGCCGCTTTGCTTGTCTTCCCAGAACTGGTCCAGCTCTTCAACGTGAGGAACGTGGGCGAAGTTGTAGAAAGGAGCCGGCGACGAGATCGCCCATTCCAGGGTGCGGCCATCCCAGGGATCGCCGGTGACGTCCTGGTTTTGCTTGCGCTGGCGGACCGACACGAACACTTGTTGCAGCAGGAACCAGATGCCCAGCATGATCAGCGCGGCGCCAGCCAGCGCGACCAGCAGGTAAGGCTGCCATTCGGGGTTGTCGTAGTGGTTCAGGCGACGCGTCATGCCCTTGAAGCCCAGGATGTACAGGGGCATGAAGGCCATGAAGAAACCGACGAACCAGCAGTAGAACGAGTAGCGGCCCAGGCGCTCATTCAGCGTGAAGCCGAACGCCTTGGGGAACCAGTAGGTCATGCCCGCGATACAACCGAACACCACGCCACCGATGATGGTGTTGTGGAAGTGGGCGATCAGGAACAAGCTGTTGTGCAGCACGAAGGACACGCCGGGGATGGCCAGCATCACGCCGGTCATGCCGCCGATGACGAAGACGATCATGAAGCCCAGCGTCCACAGCACCGGCGTCGTGATGCGCAGGCGGCCGCGGTAGATGGTGAACAGCCAGTTGAAGATCTTGGCCCCGGTCGGGATCGAGATGATCATTGTCGCAATGCCGAAGAAGGCATTGACGTTGGCTCCCGCGCCCATCGTGAAGAAGTGGTGCAGCCAGACCAGGAACGACAGCACGCCGATGGCGGCCGTGGCGTAGACCATGGACTTGTAGCCGAACAGCGTCTTGCGGGCAAAGGTGGCAACCACTTCCGAATACACGCCAAACGCCGGCAGCACCAGGATGTAGACCTCGGGGTGGCCCCAGATCCAGATCAGGTTCACGTACATCATGACGTTGCCGCCCATGTCGTTCGTGAAGAAGTGCGTGCCCAGGTAGCGGTCGGCGGTCAGGAGCGCCAGCGTTGCGGCCAGGACGGGGAAGGCGGCGACGATCAGCACGTTGGTGACCAGCGAGGTCCACGTGAAAATCGGCATCTTCATCAGGCTCATGCCCGGTGCGCGCATGCGCAGGATGGTCACGATGAAGTTGATGCCGCTAAGCGTTGTGCCCAGCCCGGATATCTGGAGCGCCCAGATGTAGTAGTCCACACCGACGCTTGGGCTGTAGTCCAGCCCGGACAAGGGCGGATAGGCGAGCCAGCCGGTCGCGGCGAATTCGCCCACGAACAGCGAGATCATCATCAGCGCGACGCCAGCGCCGAACAGCCAGAAGCTCAGCGAGTTCAGGAACGGGTAGGCCACGTCGCGGGCGCCGATCTGCAGCGGCACCACGATGTTCATCAGCCCGGTGATGAAGGGCATCGCCATGAAGAAAATCATGATGACGCCGTGGGCGGTGAAGATCTGGTCGTAGTGGTGGGGTGGCAGGAAGCCCGCGGAGTCGGCGGACGCGACCGCCAACTGGGTACGCATCATGATGGCGTCGGCAAAGCCGCGCAGCAGCATGATCAGCGCGACGATGATGTACATCACGCCGATGCGCTTGTGGTCGACGGAGGTCAGCCATTCCGTCCAGAGGTACTTCCACTTGCCGAAGTAAGTGACTGCGCCGAAGACCGCTAGGCCTCCCAGGCACACGGCGGCCAGCGTAACCATGACGATAGGTTCATGGTACGGAATGGCCTCGAGGGTGAGTTTCCCGAGCATTGTTAGTTAATTCCTGCGATCAGATTTTTCGACGTGGGGGTGCACGTGGCGGAGTCCACGCCGGCCATCTTGGACATGGTGCTGCCCAGAATGAAATCAAACATGGCGGGAGGCGCCGAGGAGTACTTGACGACCGGGTTGCGCTCGCTGCGCTTGGTCAGTTCAGCGTAGGCCTCGGGCGTCAGCGCCTTGGGGGATGCCTTGGCTTCCTTGACCCAGTTGTCGAACCCTTCCTGCGACGTGGCGATGGCCTTGAAGCGCATGCCGGAGAAGCCGGCGCCGCTGTAGTTGGCCGAGATGCCCGCGTAGGTGCCGGCTTCGGTCGCGTTCAGGTGCAGCTTGGTTTCCATGCCGGCCATCGAGTAGATCTGGCTACCCAGCTGGGGGATGAAGAACGAGTTCATGACCGACGCCGAGGTGATCCGGAAGTTGACCGGGACGTCCACGGGGAACGCGATCTCGTTGACCGTGGCGATGTCGTACTCGGGGTAGATGAACAGCCACTTCCAATCCAGCGACACCACCTCGATGGTGACCGGCTTGTGTTCGGAAACAAGCGGCTTGTAGGGATCCAGCGCGTGCGTGGAGCGCCAGGTGATCACGGCCAGAATCGCCACGATGATACAAGGAACGGTCCAGACCACGACTTCGATCGCCGTGGAGTGGGCCCACTTGGGCTGGTAGTCTGCTTTGGTATTGGACGCGCGGTATTTCCACGCAAACGACACGATCATGAACAGTACTGGAATCACAACGATGAGCATCAGCCCCGTCGCCGTGAACAGCAAAGTCTTTTCCTGAGCGCCAATGTCTCCCTTGGGGGAGAGGATTTCCATGTTGCAGCCGCCAAGCAGCATGACCGCGCCGACGCCAAAAATGCGCGTTAGGGTCGCAAGGAGGGGGTGTTTCACGTACAGCCTTGGATGGATGGTTGGAAATGCTGCATAGCAGCGGGGCGAAATGCTGCCAAGCAGCAACGTCCATCCTATCGGCTTGATATCGGTCAAGCATGCGACGAATGGTCGCATTGCCTGGGAGGATTCTGCCCCCAACGAAGCAGATTCAGGGTTTTCCTAGGGGGCAGATGCCCTGGGAGGCGGGGGTGGGGTGCGACGTTATGTCGCACCTGCACATGAGGGTGTTGTAAAGATGTGTCGCACTTGCACCCGTCAGTCGACGAGGACTTCGCGTTCCGGCCCCGGTTTTTTTGCCAGCTTGCGCTGGAGAGAGCGCCGGTGCATGCCCAACAGGCGCGCGGCTGCGGAAACGTTGCCGCCGGTCTCGTGCAGGGCCTGATGGATGTGTTCCCATTCTAGGCGGTGCAGCGGCGTCATGGTCGTTTCGATCGTAACGGATTCCGGCTTCACCAAGCCCAGCGTGCGCAGGATCATCGGTGCGGTGGCGGGCTTGGGCAGGTAGTCGTCGGCACCGCGCTTGATGGCCTCGACGGCGGTGGCCACGCTGGCGTACCCCGTGACCAGCAGGATCCGCATGTCGGCGCGCAGTGCGCGAAGGGGACGGATCAGGGTCAGGCCGGAGTCCTCGCCCAGGCGCAGGTCCACCAGCGCGAAGGCCGGGCGGATCTCTTCGGCCACGCGCAGCGCTTCGGCGATGCCGGTGGCGGTGCGGGTTTCCAGGCCGCGGCGCGACAGGCTGCGCTGCAAGGTGCGCACGTACAGTTCGTCGTCGTCGATCAGCAGGCCAAGGTCGGTAGGATTCATCACTGTCAGGTTCCGGGGTTGCCCAGTGGCAGGTAGAAGCGGATGCGGGTGCCTCCCCCTGAGGCGGCGGTCATGGTCATTTCGCCGCCCAGTTGTTCCACGGTGGCATGCGACAGCGCCAGGCCGACGCCCAACCCTCCCGGCTTGCCGCTGTTGAACAGGCTGGTCGCGGGCAGCAGGGTCTGGTCGGGGTCGAAGCCCCGCCCGTAGTCCCGCACTTCGCCGCGCAGGGCGCCATAGCCATATTCCAGATGCAGGTCCACGCGGGGCGCCTCGGCGGCTTCGCCGGCGTCGGCCGCATTGTTCAAAAGCGCCTGCAGCAGGTGCGCGATCGCCGGGTCCACGCGCAGGCTGGTCGGCAGGGCGCCCGAGCGTTGCAGGTCGATCGTCGGTCGGATCAGGCGCCATTGCCCCACCACGCGGACCAGGTCCACCGCGGTTGGGACCGCCAGATTGCGGATGCGTTCCCGACACAGGGCCAGCAGCTGGCTCAAGGTGGCTACGTCGGCGCGCAGGTCTTCGTCCTTGACCTCGGCGGCGATCTCGTCGGCCAGGAGCGTCATGGTGGCAAGCGGCGTGTTCAGTTCGTGCGCCATGGCCGCCGCATGGGTGGCCAGGGCGACGATGCCCTCGTTGCGGGTGAAGCGTTCGCGCAGCCGGGCCAGCTCGCGCTCGCGGTCGCGCAGGTCGGACGCCAGCCGGGTGGAAAACACCAGCACGACCACCACGGAAATCAGGAAATTCACGCCCAGGCCCCACAGCAGCAGGGAATGAGTGTCCACGTCTCCGCGCAGGGGCTGGCCGAAGATGGCCGCCGCCGCGTAGCCGGAAATGCCCGCCACCGCCGCCGCCAGCGCCCAGTTGCGCGGCAGCGCCAGGGCCGCCAGGGCGGTCAGGATCAGGAACATCGTGCCGAACGGATTGCTGATGCCGCCGCTCCAGCCCACCATCCACGACAGCACCGCCATGTCCACGAACAGGTGGCCGAAGGCCGTGGCATGGGACAGGTCGCGGGGGTGGCGCAGCCGCAGGCTGGCGTAGGCGTTGAATCCGATCAGCACGCCGACGCCGATCCACAGGGGCTCAAGCGGCAGGGCAAGGCCCAGTACGCTGCTGGCCAGCAGGATGGTGGCGGCTTGGCCGGCGATGGCGAGCCAGCGCAGGCTGCATAAGGTACGCAGGAATGAAAAGGCGGAACTACCGGGCATATCCAGACACAGAGGTGCCGGCGGGCCCGCCGGCGGGTCAAGCGCCCGGCGGCGCGGAACGCAGGCATCCGGCGCGCGGCGCGAGAGGCCGGCTGCCGTCGGGCCTGACTAAGGCGTCGACGGCGGATGTGCTGGCATTGTATGGCGATTCAGCGCGAGACGCTGGCGGGGCTGGCAATTGGTGTGTCCCTATATTCGAGGAGTGGCCCCATGGGTCAGTGGATATCGGACGTGCCGCTGTGGGCCATGGCCGCGGGCGGATAGTCCTCCTGGTCGGATGCCATCTGGCCTTGGACCTGCGCCTGATGCAATTCCTGGTCGACCTGGGCGCGGCTTTCGGACCGGGTGGACGCGACGGTGGGCGGATAGTCTTCCTGGCCGAATGTGTACTGGCCGTCTGCCTTGGCTTCTGCCAGTTCAGAGGCGACCTGGGCCGAGGTCTTGGCGGTAGGGGCGGGGTAGGTGACGCGCCAGTCCCCGTAAAGATCGCGCTTGTATTGGGGGGTCTGGGCCTGGGCGGCGCCCGCGACGGCCAAGCCGGCGCAAAGCAGCAACGTGGTGGTGAGGGTCTTCATGAAACGCTCCTGGCAAACAAAGCCTGCGGCCGGTCTGGCCGCGCCGTCGTCCGCGACGCTGCCGGCGGACGATTTCCTGGATGCGGAATGCCTGGCCGGGCGCGTGAAAACGGCGCGCGTCCGGTCTTTTCAATTCGACCGGGCGCGCGCCGTGGCGTTGCAGGGAAACCGGCGGCGAAGCAGGAAAGGTATTTCAAGCCTGAAGCACAGGTGTCATTCGGCTTTCAGGGGGACGTTTTCCTTGAACATCCGGCTGCCGCCAGAGATTCTTCCCTATAGATCAGTGGCCGTGCTGCGGGGCCGGGGCGGCGCCCGCCTTCGCGTTCAACGCGCGGGCTTCGGCTTGTACCGGCACGCGGCGCTGCTGCTGCTTGGCGTCTTCCACCACCAGCGTCAGCGCGATGCGGTCGCCGGGATTGATCTGCCTGGCCAGGTCGATCAGCATGACGTGGTAGCCGCCGGGCTTCAGTTCCACCTGCTGGCCGGCGGGCAGGTCGATGCCGGCAACCTGGCGCATCTTCATGACATTGTCCTGCATGGCCATTTCATGGACTTCCACGTGCTTGGCGGCATCGGACTCCACGGCCACCAGGCGGCCGGGCACGGACGAGGTCAGGCGCATGAAGGCGCCGGTGGCGTGCTGGCTGGGCACGGTGGCGCGCACCCAGGCGTCGTCCACGCTCAGGCCGGCGTCTTGCGCCAGGGAGGCGGGGGCGAAACCGGCCAGCGCGCACAGGGAAAGGGCGGCGGCCAGGGACTTGAACGAAAAGGTCTTCATCATGGTGGCTTCTCTTTGTCGGGTTGACGGCGTCGGGGTCACAGCACGGTGCGCAGGTCTTGCACGCATTCTTCGGCGGTCTGCTGGTGGCGCAAGGCAAGGCGCAGCTTGCCCTGGGCGTCGATGATGTAGGTCAGCGCGGTGTGGTCCATGGTGTAGGACGAGCCGGTGGCGACCTTTTGATAGAACACCTTGAACGACTGGGCTGCGGCGCGGGTCTGCTCGGCGTTGCCGCGCAGGCCGACGAACGCCGGATCGAAGGCCTGGGTGTAGGCGCCCAGGATCTCGGGGGTGTCGCGCTCGGGGTCGACGGTGATGAAGAGCACCCGCAGCTTGTCCGCGTCGGCGCCCAGCAGGCCCTTGATCTCGATGGCGCGGGTCAGCGCCGTCGGGCAGATGTCGGGGCATTGCGTGAAACCGAAGAACAGCATGACGGGATGGCCGCGGTAGTCGGCCAGGCGGCGGACCTGGCCGCCGGTGTCCTGCAATTGGAAATCGCCGGTCGGCATGCCGGACAGATCCATGCCGTGCAGCTTGGGGGCTTCGGGCCCGCAGCCGGCCAGGGCCAGCAGGGCGAGGGACGACAGGAGCAGGCGACGCCTAGGATCGGGCGCATGGGCCGCCGCCGCGCCGGTGCGCGCGCGCAGGGCGGGGGAATGCAGGAAGGGGGAATGCATGAAAACCTCTTTGGTTGACGATCGGCAAGGCGCGCGGCGATGCCGCGCGGTCAGGCGGAGTCAGGCCAAAGCAGGCGGGGCGCGGGAACCGAGGGGCGGGCCATGGGCGGCCAGCGCGGGCAGGGCCCGGTAGGCGGGCGGGGGCTGGACATACCGGCCCGCCGGAAGCAGAATGGGCGCCAGCGCGGGAGTAGGCGCGGGCGCGACATGCGCGAGCAACCCGAAGGGGCATTGCGCGCCAGTCTTGGCGGTGTCATGGCCGGCAGGTTCACCGCCGTCGCCACCGCCTCTTGCGCCGGCCAGCGCCACGCTGAGCGTGGACAGGTCGCCCGCCGCGGTGCAGAACGTGACTTCCAGGCGGCCGTCATGCAGCGCGCGGGCATCGGGCATGTAGCCCGTTGGCACCAGGGCACGCAAGGTCAAGGCCAGAAGCGCCAGCCACAGCACGCCACGGGCGCGCGCGGCGCGTCCCTGGCGGTAGAGGCGGGTCAGGTCGGGCATCGCGCCATTTTAGCCCTGGCCAGGGCTCAGTCCCCTGCGTCCAGACGCCGCACCAGAGCGATATAGCGGCGTTGCGCCTGGTCCGAGGGCAGCCCGGCCAAGAGGCGCCAGGCGGCATGCCGGACCTGGCTACGGGCATCCGCAAGGGCCGGCGCCGTCGGCGGGGCGTCGCCGTGGCGCGCTTGTTGCTCGTAGGCGGCGAGCCGGATCGCGACGGCGGCCGATGGCGGCGCAGACAGTGAACGCAATTGGATGATGGCCGCTTCGAACGCATCGGGCAGCGCGTCCGCGTCGAGGGCCAGCGTGGCCTCGTCCATGGTGTCGCCTTCGGGTTCGTGGCGGCCGGCGCCAGCCAGCCTGCGCCAGAGGGCGTCCTCGGCGTCGGGCTCGTCGGCGCGGGCGGTGACTTTGCTGATGGCGTTGTTGCGCAGGCGCAGCGTGTGCGTGGACGCGCCCAGGTAGAGGCCGGCGCCGTCCTGCACCTGGAAACGCAGCGGCAGCGCGATGGAGCGCCCGGCCAGCGCCGGTTGCCCGACGTGGTTGACGGCGAACGTGTTGCGCGAATAGTCCATCAGCCGCGAGAACAGGGTGATCAGCGCGCCGCGGCCTTCGTAGACGCCGCTGACGGGATTGTCGCCTTCTTCGGTCCAGACGACGTCTTCGGCGAACAGCGGGAACAGTGTTTCGAATTCACCCGCCAGGAGGGAATCGCGGTACGCGTCCAGGATGCGTTCGACATCCGCGGCGCCCATTGGGGCGCCACGCGCCGCCGCGCGTGGGGACTGGGCGGCGGCGGGGTCGCGATCCATGAATTGCAGCACGGTGGCGGCCACCAGGTCGCGGTCGTTGTCCACGCAGATCATGTGATAACTGTTGTTCAACAGCACCAACTGGCTGCCTGCGATGGCCTCATGCAGCAGCTGCGCCGAGCGCACGGAGGTGAGCTCGTCCTCGTGCGCGTGCATGATCAGCGTGGGGCAGCCAATACCGTCCAGCCCGTGCCTGACCGCGTCGCGCAGCCGGTCGACTTCGCGCACGCAGGCCAGCGGCACCCAGCGGTAGTGGAAGTTTTCGCCTCGTTCGAACTTGGCCTTGACGATGGACCGGACCAGTTCGTTCTTGATGCCGTAGGGCTCTTCCTCTTCGACGCGCATGCGTGCGGCCAGCCCCGGGATGCGGTAGACCAGCTTGCGCAGGCCGCGGTACCAGGTCGTGCTCCAGCCGTCGATGAAGACGGGGGCGGCCAGCGACACAAGCTTGCCCTGCTGGTGGCCGACCCGTTTGCAGAGTTCGACCGCCAGCAGCGCACCCAGGCACATGCCCATGACGTGCAGGGTGTCGTGGCGCGCGGCGACTTCGTGATACTTCTGCGTCACGGCGTCCAGCCAGTCTTCCATGCGCACGGACAGCAGGTCCTCGGGCGAGCCGCCGTGGCCCGGCAAGGTCAGGCTGTACGTCTGGATGCCGGCGCGCTTCAAGACCTTGTGCATGGACCCCAGGTCGTACTCGGTTCCACCCAATCCGTGGATCA
Source organism: Achromobacter sp. Bel (assembly GCF_012928505.1). Lineage (GTDB taxonomy): Bacteria > Pseudomonadota > Gammaproteobacteria > Burkholderiales > Burkholderiaceae_B > Achromobacter. The sequence goes on from NZ_JABBJN010000024.1 coordinate 58,785, forward strand.
GGAGGGCGCCCGTGCCGGACGGCGCGTCGGGACTATTGGACGGCATCGGCCGGCTCGCGCTCGATCTCGCCCAGCCGCCACATGCCGGCCACGACGGCCACGCTGCCGTCGAAGTCTGACAGCGGCGAGCCCCGGTCGCTGACCAGCCGCCAGCCGCCCGCCGAGTGCGCCACGCGGAACAGCAGGGGCGTGCGATCCTGGGCGCCCGCGCGCCGCGCCGCCCAGTGCATCGCCAGGCGCGACCGGTCTTCCGGATGCGCATGGGCGGTCAGCGACGCCAGGTCGGTGATGGCGCTGGCTGGCAGGCCGAAGGCGTCCTGCAGGTCGCCCGCCAGCTCCAGCTTGCCGTCATGGGGATTGAAGCGGTACATCAATTGGTGGCTGCCGGCCAGTGCCAGGTCGAAGCGGCCGCGCCACTGCTCGGCGCTTTCAAGCGCCTGGGCGCGCGCGCCGCGCAAGGTGTTGACGAGCAGCAGCAGCAAGGCCGTGACCACCAGGTAGACCTGGGTGGCCAGCAGCACGTGCCAGGGGTCGTTGGCCTCGACGAAGGGGCCTTCGCCCTGGGCGCTTTGGTACAGCGCCATTACCATCAGCGTGACCATCGCCAGCGTGCCGCCGGGCGTGCCCCAGACCAGCGCAATCAGCACCGCGAACACCAAGGGCAGATAGGTCAGCTCGAAGGAGACGACGTAGGGCAGGTTCTGGATCATGCCGCCGTCGAACGTCATGAACGTCGACACGATCATCAGCGCGTAGGCCGCCGCGCCGATCAGCAGGTCGCGCATGCGGGGGCCGCCCGAGCGGCGCGGCCGGAATTGGGCCCAGCCCGTCAGCGCCGGGGCCAGGATCAGCACGCCGGCCAGATACGCGGTGACCCAGGTGCGCAGCCGTACCAGCGCGTGGGCTTCCTGCGTCAGCCACAGCCAGCCGCCGCCCAACAAGGCGCTGCTGGCGGCGCCCGCGACTGCGCCGGCCAGCAACGCGGCCACGAAGCCGGGGCCCTCGGCGCGCGGCGACAGGCGCTGCACGGTCCACGCGGCCAGCAGCGAAGACAGGCTGCCCGTCAGCGCGAAGACGATGGCGGTGGCCGGCTGCCCGCGCGTGACAAGCGTCAGGACCAACTGGGCGCAGAAGAATCCCGCCACCAGCAGCAGCCAGTTGCGGCGCGCGGTCAGCAGGTAGGCGCCCACGGCCACCCCGGGCGGCAGCCAGACGAACAAGGCGTGGCTGACCGGGTCGTTGAGCAGGTGCGAGAACACCCCGCACAGCAGATAGGGGATGGTCCACAGCAGGCAAAGCGGATTCTTTCTAACCGTGTCGGTCATACGCATGTCGGTCCTTGCAAACGCATTGAGGCGTGGCGAAGCGCGTTCACCGTGATCAGCGGGTTATACACGGCCCGGACGCCGCTGCGAAGCACCTGCGCCACACTGGCACCCGAAAATCTTGGTACCCTTGAATGCACTTCCGTTTCCACCGCCATCTCAGTGCCCCAGGTTTCAGTGCTTTCCTTGTCCGCCCCGACCCTGTCCGTGCCCGCCTGCCCCCTCCCTTGCGCGGCGCCTGCCGGCCCGCCCCGGTTTTGGAGACGGCCACGCCCGCTGGGCCGGCTGTGGATGTGCGCCTGCATCATCGTGCTGCTGGCGTTGCTGTCCGCCTGCGGTACCACCAAGGTCCAGCCCGGCTACTACCGCGTGCAGTCCGGCGACACGCTGACGCAGATCGCGCGTAAGCAGGGAACCAGCGTCAGCAACCTGGTGCGGTGGAACGGCTTGTCGAATTCGAATGCCATCGAGGTCGGGCAGATGCTGCGCGTGCAGGCGCCAGGAGGGCAGGCCACCACGTCCGCTTCCGGCAAGGTGCGGTCCAAGCCGGCGGCCTCGTCGCCGCGGACTTCTTCGTCGTCAGCCAAGCGGCGCACCGCGCCGCCGGGCGCAATCTCGCTCGTGTGGCCTGCCCAGGGCAAGGTCACGCGCGGCTATGACGGCGGCGGGTCCAACGGCATCGTCATTTCCAATTCGTCGGGCACGCCGGTGGTGGCCGCGGCGGGCGGCACGGTGGCCTATTCGGGCAGCGGCCTGCGCGGCTACGGCCATCTGGTCATCGTCAAGCACAACGCCAGCTTCCTCAGCATCTATGCGCACAACAGCAAGCTGCTGGTCAAGGAAGGCCAAAGCGTGAAGCAGGGGCAGAAGATCGCCGAAATGGGCAACAGCGACAGCAAGCAGGTCGGGCTGTATTTCGAATTGCGCTATGACGGCCAGGCGGTGGACCCGGCGGGGAACCTGCCGCCCAAATAATCGGACGGCGGCCGGCCTACACCGCCGTGTCCTGCGTCAGGGTCGAGATGAACGCAGCGGTGCGCGGGTCCGCGGGGTGCGAGAAGATCGTCCGGGACTCGCCGGATTCCACCACGACGCCATCCAGCAGGAACACCACTTCGCGCGACACGCTGGCGGCCAGGCGCAGGTCGTGCGTGGCCATCAGCATGGTCATGCCTTCCGTGGCCAACTGGCGCAGCACATCCACCACTTCGGCTGCCAGGCCCGGATCCAGGGCGGAGGTCGGTTCGTCGCACAGCAGCACGCGGGGCGCGGGCGCCAGCGCGCGGGCAATCGCCACGCGTTGTTGCTGGCCGCCCGACAGATTGGCGGGCCAGGCGTCGGCTTTTTCGGCCATGCCGACTTTCTTCAGCAGTTCTTCGGCACGGGCGCGGGCGCGATCCAGCGGCCACTTCTGCACCGTCAGCAGCCCCTCCATCACGTTGCCGATCACCGTCTGGTGCGGAAACAGCTGGAAGTTCTGGAACACCATGCCGGTCTGTTTGCGCACACGCTGCACCTGGTCGCGCGCCAACTTTTGCCCCGGTTCAAATTCCACCGTTTCGGGCCCGATGGAAAGCGTGCCGCGGTCGGGCACTTCCAGCAGGTTCACGCAGCGCAGCAAGGTGCTCTTGCCGCTGCCCGACGGGCCGATCAAGGCGGTGACGCTGCCTTCGGCGATGCTCACGTCCACTTGCTTGAGCACCGGATTGCCGCCGAAGGATTTTTCGATTTTCTGCAGGCGGATCATCGGCTTTTCTCGGAGAACACGGCGTGCTGGCCAAAGCGCCGTTCCAGGCGGACTTGCGCGGCGGACAGGACGGAACTGAACACCAGGTAGATCAGCGCCGCTTCGGTGTAGAGGATCAGCGGCTCATAGGTGACGGCCGCGATGCGTTGCGCGGCCTGGAAGATCTCGGGCACGGTCAGCACGGCGGCCAGCGACGTGTCCTTGACCAACGCGATGAACGAATTGGACAGGGGCGGCACCGCTACGCGGGCGGCCTGCGGCAGGATGGTCCGGCGCAGCGCCTGGCCGCGCGTCATGCTGAGCGAGTACGCCGCTTCCCACTGGCCCTTGGTGATGGATTCGATGGCGCCGCGGATCACTTCCGAGTTGTAGGCGCCCACGTTCAGCGTAAAGCCGATCAGCGCGGCCGGCAGCGGATCCAGCACGATGCCCACGCTGGGCAGGCCGTAGAAGATCACGAACAACTGCACCAGCAGCGGCGTTCCGCGGATCAGCCAGACATAGAAACGCACGACCGCCACCAGCGGCGCCGGGCCGAACAGCCGGATCAACGCCACCACGAACGCCAGCGCCAGCCCCAGCGCGAACGACATCAGCGTGAGCGGCACCGTGAACACCAGCCCGGCGTGCAGCAGAGGCCAGAATGAGTCGGCCATCAACTGCACCCAGGCCGGCACGGTCCACGACCCGATTTGCGCCAGCAGCCAATCGGGGATGACGGCTTGCAGCCAGGAGGGGAGCGTCATGTGCGTGCCTGCCGCTTACTGCGCCGACAGGTCCGTGCCGAAGTATTTGACGGAGATGGTCTTGTAGGTGCCGTCGGCCTTGATGTCGGCCAGCGCCTTGTTGATGGCGGCTTGCAGTTCGGGGTTGCCCTTGCGGATCAGCACGCCGGAGTTGCTGAATTCCGCCGTCTTGTCCGTGGCGGCGATCTTCACCTTTGCGTTGGGCTTTTGCTTCTTGAAGTCCAGGAACGACAGGTTGTCATTGACCGTGGCTTCGACGCGGCCCGAGGTCAGGAGATCGATGGCTTCGTTGAAGCCCTGCACGGCGACGACTTCCGCGCCGTGGCTTTGCGCCAGCTTGCCGAAGTTGCTGGTCAGCGTGTTGGCCGACTTCTTGCCCTTCAGGTCGGCAAACGACTTGATGGTGGTGTTGTCGTCGCGCACGATCAGCACCGCAGCCGACGAGATATAGGGATCGGAGAAGTCATACTTGGCTTTGCGCGCGTCGGTGATGCCGACCTGGTTGATCACGGCGTCGTAGCGCTTGGCGTCCAACCCCGCGATCAGGCCGTCCCACTTGCCTTCGACGAACTGGGCCTTCACGCCCAGGCGTTCGGCGATGGCGCGCCCAATGTCCACGTCAAACCCGGTAAGCTGGCCCGATGCGTCGTGGAAGGTGAAGGGGGCGTAGGTGCCTTCGGTGCCGATCTTGAACGTGCCGGCGGATTTGATCTGGTCCAGGCCGGACTGGGCGTGGGCAGCGGTCAGGGCGGCGGCCTGGATAAGGCCGGCGATGAACAGCGAGCGGAAGAGTTTCATGGCAATGCTCCACGGATGATCGGTGTCATTCTGGAGAGCTTGCGGGTGTGCAATACCCTCCGGCGTAGCCGCACTCTAACAACGCGCCTATTTTTCCACAAAGCATAAGGAATAGTAAAAATATAGCTGCAAGTCATATGGTTACCCCCGCCCGGCGCGACCTGCGCCGGGCGCAATCAATCGGCAAAGCGAGGGAGATCGGTGTGGAACAGCAATGGAACAGGCGGGCGTTCATGATGGCGGCTGCGGGCGCGGCCGCGTTTGCCGGGGTGATGCCCGCAGAGGGCGCCAACGGCTTGCGGCTGACGCCCGGGGGAGGCAGCATCACCCAGGTGTCCGGCCTGCGCGTGGGCCATTACACCGATACCCGCCGCCCGACCGGCTGCACGGTCATCATCGCCGAGGCGGGCGCCACCGGCGGCGTCGATGTGCGCGGCGCGGCGCCCGGCACCCGCGAGACCGATCTGCTCAATCCCATGAACATGGTGGAAAAGGTGCATGCCATCGTGCTGTCGGGCGGTAGCGCGTTCGGCCTGGACGCCGCCACGGGCGTCATGCGCTATCTGGAAGAAAAGAAGATCGGCTTCGATGTGGGCGTGGCGCACGTGCCCATCGTGCCGGCCGCCATCCTGTTCGACCTGGGCGTGGGCGACGCATCCATCCGGCCTGATGCGGCTGCCGGCTACCAGGCTTGCAAGTCGGCGACTACCGCCGCACCGCAAGAGGGCAATGTCGGCGCCGGCGCCGGCGCCACGGTGGGTAAGCTGTATGGCGCCAAGCGCGCCATGAAGGGCGGCATCGGCAGCGCGTCGCTGACGGTGGCCGGCGCGACGGTCGGGGCGATCGTGGCCGTGAACGCAGTAGGCGATGTGCTGGACCCCGCCACCGGGCGCATCCTGGCCGGCGCGCGCACGCCTGACGGCAAGCATCTGCTGGATACCCGCGCCGCCATTCTGGCGGGCGACCTGCCCAATGCCATGCGCCCCGGAACCGCCACTACCATCGGCGTGGTGGCCACCGACGCCACGCTGACCAAGGCGCAGGCGCAGAAGATCGCCGGCATGGCCCACGACGGCCTGGCCCGCACCATCAACCCGATCCACACGATGATGGACGGCGACACGATTTTCGCGCTGGGCACCGGCGCTTCGGGCAAGCCGGGCAACGTGATGCTGCTGGGCGTGATGGCTGCCGAGGCCATGGCGATCGCGGTGCAGCGCGCCATCCTGGCGGCGCGCGCGGTCGAAGGGTTTCCTGCTGCGGTGGATTTCATCGCCTGACCCCGGGGCCGTATGGCCCGTCCTGACCTCACGTTGTCACAGGACGGGAACATCATGGCGGACACCGGGCATCCGGTGTCCTGGGGGCTCTCTATGTATGAAGGCGAACGATTCAACGGCGCTACGCATCTGGCCGGCCTGGCGCTGGCCGTAGGCGCGTCCGGTTGGCTGATCTCCCGCGCGGCCGAACTGAAAGTCGACACGAAACAGATCGTCAGCTGCGCGGTGTTCGCGGCATCGATGATCGCCGTCTATGCCTCGTCGGTGCTGTACCACTGCACCCGTGGCCGTAACAAGGCCCGCTGGGCCAAGGCAGACCATTGCGCCATCTACCTGCTGATCGCCGGCACCTACACGCCGTTGGCGTTCGGGCCGGTGGAACACGCATGGGGGGCGGCGATGGGCGTGGCGATCTGGTTGCTGGCCGCCATCGGCATCGGCCGTGAACTGTGGTGGGCGCGCGGCGCGGCCCCCGCCTTGCCGCTGTACCTGGCGATGGGCTGGCTGGGGGTGATGTTCGCCGCCCCGATCGCGGGCGGGCTGTCTTCCGCGGGCCTGGCGTGGCTGCTGGCGGGCGCGGCGGCCTATACGGTGGGCACGCTGTTCTATGTCAACGACAAGCGCTGGCGCCACGCCCATGGCATCTGGCACCTGTTCGTGATGGGCGGATCGGCCTGCCACTTCGTCACGGTGTTCGGCTTTTTGCGCTACGGCACGCCCGCCTGAACGCGGCGGGCAGGGCGGAAAGGGCGGCCCCCGTCAACGCCAGCTGGCCAGCGGCAGCATGCCGCCCCGGTCTTTCACTTTCCGCATGACGATATGCGAACACAGGTCGCGTACCCCGGCGATCTTGCTGAGCTTGTCTTCCACGAACTGCGAGAACGCCGACAGGTTGCGGGTGCGCACCGTCAGGATGTAATTGGAGGCACCCGTCACGATGCTGGCTTCGGTGATCTCGTCGTGCGCGGCGATGCCGGCCAGGAACGCCTCGTGCCAGCCGGGGCGCGACTGGTCCAGCGACACGTGGACGATGGCCTCCAGCTCGAACCCCAGCTTTTCGGCGTCCAGCACGGCCCGGTACTGCCGGATCATCCCGCCTTCCTCCAGGGCCCGCACGCGGCGCAGGCAGGCCGACGGCGACAGCGCCACCTGCTCGGCCAGGTCCTGGTTGCTGAGCTGGCCGTTCTCTTGCAGGCGGTACAGGATGCGCTGGTCGATCGCGTCTAGTTGCATGGAGCAATCCAATTCTGAAAATTCGGGTTTCGTGCAATTTACTGCGGAATCTTAGGGTAAGCCACGCCCGGATTTGCAATATTTCGGCTAATCGGCGCTGCTATCCTGTTTGCAGGATATTGCCCGAAGGAGAGATTGCATGACTACGCGTGAAGACTGCGTCGCCGCAGACCGGAAAGACCCCCTGGCCGCCCTGAAAGACCGGTTCGAGCTGCCGCCCGGCGTGCTCTACATGGACGGCAATTCCCTGGGCGTGATGCCTAAGGCCGCGGCCGCCCGCGCCGCCGGCGTCATTACCCAGGAATGGGGCACCGGCCTGATCCGCAGCTGGAACACCGCCGGCTGGTTCGAATTGCCTGCCCGCCTGGGCGACAAGCTGGGTAGCCTGCTGGGCGCCCGCGAAGGCGAACTGGTCGTGACCGACACCACGTCGCTGAACATCTTCAAGGCCCTGGCCGCCGGGCTGCGCATCCAGCAACAGAAGCAGCCGACGCGCCGCGTCATCCTGTCCGAACGCGACAACTTTCCGACCGACCTGTACATGATCCAGGGCATGATCGACCTGCTGCAGCAGGGCTACGAGATGCGCCTGATCGATGACGAGCTGCCGCTGGACAAGGCGCTGGACGAGTCTGTTGCCGTGATGCTGCTGTCGCACGTGAACTACCGCAGCGGCCAGATGCACGACATGGCCGCCGTGACCGCGCTGGCACACGAACGCGGCGCGCTGACCATCTGGGACCTGGCGCATGCCGCAGGCGCCGTGCCGGTGGACCTGAATGGCGCCAACGCCGACTTCGCCGTCGGTTGCACCTATAAATACCTGAACGGTGGTCCGGGTTCGCCCGCCTTCATCTGGGTGGCGCCGCGCCACACCCAGGACTTCTGGCAGCCGCTGTCGGGCTGGTGGGGCCATACACGCCCGTTCGATATGGCCGTGGCCTACGAGCCGGCCGGCGGCATCCGCCGCTACCTGTGCGGCACCCAGCCCATCGTGTCGCTGTCGCTGGTGGAATGCGGCCTGGACGTGGCCCACGCCGCCGACATGGCCGAAGTGCGCCGCAAATCGCTGGCGTTGGGCGACCTGTTCATCGCGCTGGTCGAGGAACGCTGCGAAGGCCATCCGCTCACGCTCGTCACGCCGCGCCAGCACGCCGACCGCGGCAGTCACGTCAGCTTCCGCCATCCCAATGGCTACGAAGTGATGCAGGCCTTGATCGCGCGCGGCCTGATCGGCGACTACCGCGAACCCGAGGTGCTGCGCTTTGGCCTGACGCCGCTGTATTTCGGCTATGCGGACGTGTGGGACGCGGTGGATATCCTGAAAGACGTGCTGGACAGCCGCGCCTGGGACAAGCCCGAGTTCAAGCAACGGTCCGCCGTGACCTGAACGCCATCAAGCGTTGCCTTATCGCGCGGGCCGGATCGGCCCTACATCCAGAAAGAGAGCGCAGTACAAGGAGGAGACAATGCGGCAACAACACGGGTTCGGCGAAATCGCCGAACGTGAAAAGGGGCTCAAGCGTCGCTTGACCTCGGGCCAGATGAGCATGATCGCGATCGGCGGGGCCATCGGCACCGGCCTGTTCCTGGGCAGCAAGTTCGCCATCGGATTCGCCGGGCCCAGCGTGATCATCAGCTACGCCATCGGCGGACTGATCACGCTGCTGCTGATGGGCTGCCTGGCCGAAATGACGGTAGCGCATTCCACCTCCGGTTCCTTCGGTGCCTACGCCGAGCATTACGTGGGGCCGCTGGCGGGCTTTCTGGTGCGCTACGCGTACTGGTCGTGCGTGGTGCTGGCGGTGGGCACCGAGGTGACGGCGGTGGCCGAATACATGAAGTTCTGGTTCCCCGGCGTGCCGGGCTGGCAGTGGGTATGCGTGTTCTCGGCGGCGCTGATCTTCATCAATGCGATGAGCGTCAAAGCCTTCGGTACCATCGAATACTGGTTCTCGACGATCAAGATCACGGCGATCGTGGCTTTCATCATCCTGGGCGCCTATGTGGTCTGGGGCAATCCGCAGTACGGCACGGCGCTGTATACCTCGCACGGCGGCTTTTTCCCGAATGGCGTGTGGGGCATGTGGATTGCCGTGGTGATCTCGATCTTCAGCTACCTGAGCGTGGAGATGATCGCGGTGGCCGCTGGCGAAGCCGAGGACCCTGAACGCGCCGTCAAGCAGGCGTTCCGCGCCACCATCGTGCGGCTGGTCGTCTTCTACCTGCTGACGCTGGCGCTGATCCTGGCCATCGTGCCGTGGGACGAAGCGGGCAAGGGCGGCAGCCCGTTCGTGAAGGTCATGCAGGCGCTGGAGATTCCAGGCGCGGCGGGCGTCATCAACTTCATCGTGCTGGTGGCGGCGTTGTCGGCCATGAACAGCCAGCTCTACATCACCACGCGCATGATGTTCAGCCTGTCGCGCGCGGGGCATGCGCCGTCCGCGTTCGGCCGCCTGACGCGCAGCGGCACGCCGTTGAACGCCTTGCTGCTGTCCACCAGCGGCATCGCCATCGCAGCCGTTCTGAACGCGCTTTACCCCGAGACCTCGTTCACGCTGATGATGGCGATTTCGATGTTTGGCGCGCTGTTCACGTGGATGATGATCTTCGTCACGCACTACTTTTTCCGGCGCCGCTGGGCACGCGAAGGGGGCGCGGCGCTGTCGTTCCGGATGCCGGGTTTCCCGGTGCTGACGCTGCTGGGCGCGGCCGCGATGCTGGCCATTCTGATCACGACGGCCTTTACCGGCGTGTTCAAGATGACGCTGGCCTTCGGCCTGCCGTTCCTGCTGCTCCTGGCCGCGCTGTATTTCCTGCTGTTCAAAAAGCGCGGCGAAGCCGTCGTGCTACAGGCGCGCAGTCAACGCGGCTGAACCGGCTGGGGCGTCGCCGCCCCGATCACCGCCGCCATCACCGCCCCGCCCCTGCCGCGCATTGCCGGATCGCCGCCAGCATCGCACGGGCGCGCGCCGGTAGTGAGCGCGACGCGTACACCGCATGTATCTGCGGCGCGGCGCCTTGGGCCGAAGTCACGGTATAGGCCGGGCACACGCGCACCAAGGCGCCGCGCTCGATCTCCGGCTGTGCAGCCCAATCCGCCAGCCTTGCGATCCCCATGCCTTGCAGGACCATTGCCATCAGGCCGCTGCCGCTGCTGACGCGCACGGCGGGTTCGGCGTGCAAGCGCACAATGCGTTCGCCATCCCGCAGGTGCCAATCCTTCAGCACGCGGGGCCCGGTGTGCATCACCAGGCGATGCGCTTTCAGGTCGTCGGGTTCGCGGGGCAGGCCCATGCGGCGCACGTAGTCCGGGCTGGCGCACAGCAGCCGGTCATAGGGCCAGAGGCGCGCGCCGAGCAAGTCGCTGGAAGCTGGAAAGCCGCCCCGGATCGCGAAGTCCAGGCCTTCGGCGATCGGGTCCACCCATTTGTCGGTGTACAGGATGTCCATGCTGACGCCGGGATGCGCGTCCGCATACCGCCGCAGCACGGCCGGCAGCAGCGCCACGCCCAGCAGGTCCGGCGCCGAAAAGCGCACGCGTCCCTGATCGCCGCCCTGCGCGTCTTGAAGGTCGTCGCGCGCCTGCGCTTCCAGCCGCAGCAGCTCGCGCGCGGACTGGAAGTAGCTTTCGCCCTGCGGGGTCAGCACCACGCTGCTTTTGCTGCGCAACAGCAGCTGCGCACCCACCTGGCGCTCCAGCGACTGCACGGCCCGCGTCACGGCGCTGGGCGAGGCCCCCAACGCCCGGGCGGCCAATACGAAACTCTGGCGTTCGGCCACGGCGCAGAACACCTGGAACTCCCATAGCGCGCCTCGTTCCATGCGGATTCTCCATTGCGTTTTCCGCAACATGATATTGCAACGCTGCGACGCGCGCCCGGCCTAGACTGGCGGCTTTCCTGCCTTGCCTGCCTACATCATGTCGCAACCCTGCTATGTGGACCCGCTTTCCGGCGAACGCTACCCGATCACCGATGCCCGCTGGTGCTCCGACGCGCAAACCCCGCTGATGATCTCGCCGTTGCCGGGCATGTCGCGCGACGATATCGATACCCGCGACCGCTCCATCTGGCGTTATCGCGCCGCCTTGCCGCAGGACATCGCGACGCCGGTGTCGATGGGCGAGGGCGGCACGCCGATGGTCGAGCGCGCCTGGGGCGGCTTACGGCCGCATTTCAAGCTGGAATGGTTCAACCCGACATGCAGCTTCAAGGACCGGGGCGCGGCGGTCATGCTGTCGTGGCTGCGCCAGATCGGCATTCCGGCGGTGGCCGAAGACAGCTCGGGCAATGGCGGCGCGGCCATCGCGGCTTTCGGCGCGGCGGCGGGCATGGGTGTCACCATTTTCGCGCCTGCCTACACGTCCATCGCCAAAGTGGCGCAGATCCGCGCGTTCGGCGCCGATGTGCGTCTGGTGGACGGCCCACGCGAGAACTCCCAGACCGAAGCCATCCGTGCGTCGCAAGACATTTTTTACGCCAGCCACAATTGGCAGCCGTTCTTCCTCCAAGGCACCAAATCCATCGCCTACGAGATGTGGGAAGACTTCGGTTTCCAGGCGCCCGACAACGTGGTGATCCCGGCGGGCGCGGGTAGCAACGTGCTGGGTTGCGCGATCGGCTTTGCCGAACTGCTGGCTGCTGGCCAGATCCGCCGCCTGCCCAAGCTGTTCGTGGCGCAACCGTTGAATTGTTCGCCGGTGGACGCCAGCTTCCAGGCGGGGGTGGACGGCGCGGTGGCGCGCGACGTGCTGCCTACCGTGGCCGAAGGCACGGCCATCAAGCATCCGGTGCGCTTGCGCGAGGTGTTGCAGGCCGTGCGGGCCAGCGGCGGACAGACGGTGGCGGTGCCGGAAGCGGACATCGTGGCGGCGGTGAAGCGACTGGCCTTGTCCGGCCTGTACGCCGAACCGACCAGCGCGACGGCGGCGGCCGCCCTGGACGTGCTGCAGGCGCGCGGCGCGATCCAGGCGGACGAACGCACGGTGGTGCTGTTGACCGGCACCGGCATCAAGTCCACGCAGTTCATGACGGACCTGTATTCGACGGCGCCTGGATGAGGGGCGGGCGGGCCCGTACCGAATACCGGTGGGCCCGCGCGGCGATCAACTGGCCTGTGCCGCCGCCGTGCGCTCGTTTGAAGCATCCAGCGCGGGGGCGCGCGAGAACACGCGCAGGCGATGCCCGTCGGGATCCAGCGCGACAAAAGTGCGGCCGAAATCCATGTCGGTGGGAGCCTGCAGGATGGGCAGGCCGCGCAGGCTCCATTCCCGGTGGCGCTGATTGACGACGTCGACATCCGCCACGGCGAAAGCCAGCTCGGACGCGCCGCCGCGACCGGCCGCGGCCGGTTCCACCGTGTAACGCGACCACAGCCCCAGCTTCAGGCCGGAGTCCAGCACGAAGAGGGCGAACGTGGGCGAATTCTCGACGGGATCGCGTTGCAGCAGCGCGCTGTAGAACGCCGCGCTGGCCTGGGGTTTTTCGACGTAGAAGAGGACGTAGTTGGTGTCGGACATGAGGCGCTCCTGGTGGTTGATGCGCTCATGGTAGGCAGGGGTACTGTCAGTTTTTGGCAGTAGTGTGCATCAGGTTCTTTTCTGTTCCTGATGAACCGCCCGCCATTCTTTCAGCAAGGCGTGGCGGCGCCGGGGATAGCGGTCGCCAGCAGCCAGCGCGGCGATGCGGTCGGTGCGGAAATGCCGGAAGTCCTGGCGCAGTTCGCACCAGGCCATGACCAGCCGCACGCTGTCGAAAAAGCCCAGCGCGAAGGGCCAGATCACGCGGGCCGAATCCGTCCCCTTGTCGTCGCGGTACTGGATTTCCAATTTCCACTCGTTGCGGATCGCCTGGCGGATCAGCGCCACGTCGACCCGATCGACGACCGCGCTGGCGCTGGGGGCCACCAGCAACGGAATGGCGTCCAGTTCGTCGCGCAGTTCCTGCGGCAGCACCGCACCGATCTTGGCCAGCGCGTTGCGCGCGGCCAGGCCCAGGCGCTCGTCTGAGCGGCCGGCCACCCAGCGCGTGCCCAGCACCAGGGCTTCGATCTCCTCCGTGCTGAACATCAGGGGCGGCAGCATGAAGCCGGGCCGCAGCACATAGCCCACGCCGGGCTCGCCCTCGATCTCGGCGCCCTGGCATTGCAGCGTCGCGATATCGCGGTACAGCGTGCGCAGGCTGATGCCCATTTCGGTGGCCAACCGATGGCCGCTGACGGGCAGGCGGTGGCGGCGCAGGGTCTGGAGTAGTTCCAGCAGTCGTTCGGTGCGGGACATGGCGGGGGGGAAGAAGGACCGGATGGCCGAATGCTGCCACGAAATGGCAGTAATCGGGAAACCCCCTCAATCGGGAACCCCCCTCAATCCGTACCCCCCCTCAATCCGTACCCCCCCTCAATCGGTACTTCCCTTCAACCAAGCGCCCATTGCACCAGCCAGTCGTGCACCCGCGCGGCCAGGTCCAGGCTGTTGCGATCCATCATCAGCATGTGCGAATTGCCGGCGATGCCCAGATCAGGCAAGGACAGCACGGCGACGCAGGGGTAGCGCTGCGCGAATTCGCGCACGCGCTCCCGCATGCGCGGCCAGCGGGGGTCGGTGTCCATGTTGTCGCCCATCACGATCAGCGTCGGGGTGCGGTAGTCGGCATCCGGCGCCAAGAGGGGGATGCTGGCGGGCTCCAGCGCCACGACGGCGCGTACGCGGTCGGGCCGGGTCTGCGCCGCGCGGATGCCGAAGACGCCCGCCTGGGAATGGCAAACGACGATCATCGGCCCCACCCGATCCAGCAGCGCCAGGTAGCCCTGCAGGATCGCCGCGTCGGTGTGGACCCAGCGCGGCACCATCTGGGCGGCCAGGCGGTCGAATGCGGCCACCGGGAATTGCGTGTTCGGATAGGCGCTGTCGGGTCCGGGGCGCGTGCCGGGCTGGCCAATGCGGAACCGGGTGTAGCAGTCTTCGCGCGTTTGCACGATGGGCGCTGCGGGCCAGATCTCGGGCACCAGCGCGTAGCCCGCGCGGCCGCGTTCCACCGCGTCGCACAGGTAGGCGTCCCAGCCTCGCCGCAGAAAGGCGTTCAGCCAACCTTCGCGGCCGTCCGGGGTGGTTTCCCAGGCGGCGCCCGTCATGCCGCCTCCGTGCCAGAACGCCAGCGGCGGACGGCCGCTGGCGGGTTCCGACAGGAAATACTGCGCATACATCTGTTCGACGCGATACGTGCCGTTCGGGTCCAGCGACACGGGCTGGCCGCCTTCGGCCATGACGACCTGGCGGGGTGGCAGGCCCGACAGCCTCACGTCGTGGCCGCCGACGTGGAAAGACCCCATGTCGCGCAGGCGGATCGGGGCGGGTGCGGGGCCGCCCGAGGCCGTGGGTTCAGCCGCCGCCATCACTCGGCCTTGATATGGTTCGCCTGGATCACGGCCTTCCAGCGCGCGGTTTCGGCGGCCACGAATTCGCCCAGCGCCGAGCGCGGGCCGGGGGCCGTCTCTACGCCCAGCTCGTGCATCTTGGCGGCGACGTCGGGCGCGGCCAGCGCATCGGTGAACGCGTCATGCAGCGCGGCCAGCGTGGCGTCCGGCGTGCCGGCTGGCGCCATCACGCCGAACCAGGGCGTGATCAGGAAATCGGGCACGCCGCTTTCCGCAAAGGTCGGCACGTCCGGGATGGCGGGCGCGCGCTGGCGGCTGGCCACGGCCAGTGCGCGCAGCTTGCCCGCGCGGATGTTGGCCAGCGACGCCGGCAGATTGTCGAAATACATATCGACCTGCCCGCCCAGCAGGTCGGCCGCCACTTGGCCCGCGCCCTTGTAGGGGATGTGCGCCAGGTCGATGCCGGCGCGTTGCTTGAGCAGTTCTGTGGCCAGATGGGCCGACCCGCCTACGCCGGATGAGGCCGAATTCAGCTTGCCGGGATTGGCACGGGCGTAGGCCAGCAGTTCGGGCAGCGTCTTGGCCGGCACCTTGGGGTTGACGACCAGCACGCTGGGCACGGTGCCGACCATCGCGACGGGCGCGAAGTCCTTGACGATGTCGTAGGGGGCGGGTTGATAGAGCGACGGCGCGACGGTACACCCGAACGCGCACATCAGCAGTGTGTAGCCGTCGGGGGCGGCACGCGCCACGGCCTGCGCGCCGATGTTGCCGCCCGCGCCCGCGCGGTTTTCCACGATCAGGGGCTGGCCCAGGCGCCGGGCCAGGTTGTCGCTCAGGATGCGCGCCAGGATGTCGGGCGTGCCGCCGGCGGGGAAGGGCACCACCAGCGTGATCGGGCGGGTCGGGAAGTCCGCGGCGGCGGCCGGTTGGACGGCGCCCAGCGCCAGCATGGCGCCGGTCAGGGCGGAACCCGCGGCCAGCAGCCAGCGGCGGGGGGCGGCCGCGCGCCAGGGCGCGGCGATCAGGCGTAAGGGGCCCATTGCGGAAGTCTCCAGGTGTCGGGTGTGAAACGCCCGATCTGCCGGCGACTGTATCCAAGCCGCGCCGCGCTGCCCAATGCCGGGCGCGCAAGCTGGCTATACCAAAATTGGCATAGGTCTTTTCATTCATGTTCTTGACGCATAGCATGAGGGGATGAGCGATACCCAACCCTTGCCGTATTTGCGCCGGCTGGACATGAACCTGCTGCTGACCTTCGACGTGCTGATGCGCACGCGCAGCGCCACGGCCAGTTCCACCGTGCTGCACAAGACGCAACCCGCCATCAGCCGCGACCTGGCGCGGTTGCGCCGCCGCTTGGAAGACCCGCTGCTGGTGGTGGTGAAAGGGCGCTTCATCCCGACCGAGCGCGCGCTGGAACTGCATGCGGCGGTGCACGACGCGCTGGCGCAGATCGAATCCGCGTTGCGCCCGCCCGAAGCCTTCGACCCTGCGCGCGCCAGCGGCGTGGTCAACATCGGCACCGGCGCGCACAGCGAAATCCTGTTGGCCGCACCGTTGCTGGACAGGCTGCATCGCCTGGCGCCCGGCATCACGCTGCGCTTCCAGTCCGTGCATGGGGATTTTGTGCCGGACGATCTGGACGCCGAACGGCTGGACATCGCCATCGGCCTGTTCGGCAAGGTGCCGGCGCGCTTTCACCGCGACACGCTGCTGCGCGACCGGCGGGTCTGCGTCGTGTCCGCGCGGCACCCGTGGGCTGACCGCAAGGCGTTGACGCTGGCCGACTTGTCCGCCATCAAATGGTTCGCCTTCGCGCAGATGTACGGCCGGGAAACGAACTTCGACCGCGCGTTGAAGCCGGATGCGGCGCGCCTGGACTTCTCGGCCTATCTGTCGGGGTTCGGCATCGCGCCGTATGTGTTGCTGGAAACGGATTACGCCACCACCATGCCCGCCAGCGTGGCGCAGGCGCACAGCCGGCACTTTCCGCTGGCGATGCTGGAACTGCCTGCCCGCCTGCGCAAGATCGAGTTCGTGATGGTGTGGGCGCGCCGTCAGCACACGTCGCCCCAGCAGGCGTGGCTGCGCGACCAAATCCGGGAAGTGCTGCGGGAGCGCGTGGGCGCTCCCGCAGCGCAACGGCCTTAGGAGCCGACCTTCTTGCCCGTCGCCACGTCGATCACCGAACCGTCTTCCAGGCTGACGCGGTAGATCTCGCGCACGACGTTGCCGGCAAAGCCGATTTCGACGATGGAAACGTCCTTGAACGTGGTGTTGATGCCGTCGGGCAGCACGGCGTTGAACTTGTCGGACTCTTGCTTCATGGCGTCCTGCAGACGGGTGTCGTAGATCGCCATGCTGTAGACCAGCGTGGTGTGCGGATTGTGGGCGCGCACCTCTTTGCCGTCCTGCATGATGTTGACGCCGCTGACGCCCATCGTCTTGACCAGATTCTTGCCCGCATCGCCCATCTTGGCATAGACCGGGCCCGTCACGCGCGGCAGGGGGCCGTCACGCAAGGGGGCCAGCGCGGCGGTCGCCACGGTGTTGTAGCGCATCATGTCTTCAAAGCCCTGGCCGCTTTTGACGACGGCCAGGTCCAGCCACCACGGATGGCCGGCGCCCTTGGCGGCTTCCGTCGGGTAGAAGGTCTTCAGCGTGACCTGCAGGGGCGCGGGCGGCTTGGGCAGCGTGCGCAGCATGCGGGCGGGCGTCTCGGGATCGGCGCTGTGGATGTGGACCACGGTGACGTGCGGCATGTTGGGCGTTTCGGCCTCGGTCTTCAGGCCCAGCGCCAGCAAGTCTTGCTTGAGCGTGCCGGTGATCTTGGCGTCCAGGATGGCGTTGACGTCCTGCGGCAAGCGGTACACCACGCCGTAGGTGGCCTTGTGGGCGCGAAACTCCGGTTTATCCAGGGCGCTGTTGTCGATGGGGGCGGCGGCCTGGGCGGCGAACGAGGTGGCGAACAGGCCGAGGGCGGCCAGGTGGAATGCACGTTTGATCATGGGGAATCCCTTGTCGTTGTTGACGTGACCCGCGAGAGTCACCCGCAGTGTGGCCACTGTGGATGTACGGGGTATTGCACCAGTCGAAAGAATCCCGATACCAGTCACCGCTTGGCCGATAGGTGGCGGTGGCGGCCGGTATCCGCCTGGACGCGGCGCCTAGGCCATGAAGACGATGGCCACGATGGCGATGCCCAACACCAGGTTCACGCCCACCCAACGGCGGATGCCCGCCATGGCCTGGCCGCCTTTCGGCCAATCGGACGCCGCGACGGCGGTGGCCAGGCGCTTGTAGAGCGCAAAGCGGATATGGCCGAAGATGGCCATCATCACGATTCCGCCCGCCGCCATCAATGTCCAGCCCAGCGGCATGAAGAAGGCGCCGCCCGTGCGCACGGCCTGGCTGGCCTCCTGGCCGATCATCGACATGCCCGTTAGCAGGATCAGCACGATCGCCACCAGCACGGCATTCAGGAACGGGCCCAGCACTGACGCCATCAGCTTCAGCCGCACCGGCGGTTCCAACTGCGCGGCCGCCGGCCGCAGGAAACAGTGCGCGAACAGCATGCCGCCGACCCATAGGATCACGGCGATCACATGGATGAACTTCACGACGCTATAGAACATGGGGGCCGCCTGCAAGGGAAGGGCCGCGGAATGCGGCCCGGTCTGTCCCCATCATATCGCCGCCACATAATCTTCTGCGGACTTGACCGGAATCATGGTTTTGCATTTAGAATGAGACTGATTTCTATTTGTATGTAGCGTTCTGGGAGCCTGTCGTGCCGAACCCTGTACTCGCGTCAGGCGATGCCGTTCAACTTTTGTACCGTACGCATCACGGATGGCTGCAGGGCTGGCTGCGCGCGAAACTGGGCAATACCTTCGATGCGGCCGATCTGGCCCAGGACACGTTCGTGCGGGTGCTGCGCCACCGCCACGAGTTGGACGCGCTGCGCGAACCGCGCGCCTACCTGACCACGATCGCCAAGCGCCTGCTGTTGAACCACCACCGGCGCCGCTCGGTGGAAGATGCCTATCTGGAAGCGCTGGCGCTGATGCCGGAAGCGGTTGCGCCGTCGGCGGAGCAACGCCTCATCATCCTGGAAACGCTGCAGGAAATCGACGAAATGCTGTCCGGCTTGTCCGTGTCCGCGCGCCAGGCGTTCCTGATGGCGCAGCTGGAAGGGCTGAGCCATGGCGAAATCGCCAAGCGGCTGAATGTGTCGCTGCGGACCGTACATCGCTACATCACCCGCGGGTTCGAGCAATGCATCATGGCGGTGGCGTGAGCGCGCCCGCTGGCGAGCTGCCCGCCGTCGAGCGCAATGTGGCGCGCGAGGCCGCGCGTTGGCTGCTGCGGCTGAGTTCGGGCCGCGCGACCGATGCGGATGTGCATGCCTGCGACCAATGGCGTGCCAGCAAGGCGGAACATGAAACCGCCTGGCAGCGCGCGCAACGCGTGAACCAGCGCTTCGGCCTGATCCCGGCGGCGCTTGGCATGGCAACCCTGAACCGGCCGCAATTGCGGCAGCGGCGCGCCGCCTTGAAAGCGCTGGTGGCGCTGGTGGTGGCCGGCCCCGTCGGCTGGGCCGCTTGGCGCGCCGATCCCCTGGACTGGACGGCGGACTATCGCAGCGGGCCGGGCCAGCGGCGCGATATCACGCTGGCCGACGGCTCGATGTTGCATATGAACACCGCCAGCGCGGTGGACGTGGCGTTCGACGCCGCGATGCGCCTTGTGCGCCTGCGATCGGGCGAGATCGCCGTGCATGCGGTGGCGGATGCTTCGTCCCGGCCGCGGCCGTTCGTGGTCCGCACGAGCCTGGGCGATATCGAGGCGATGCCGTCGCGTTTCTGCGTGCGCCAGGACGGCGGGCAATGCCAGGTCAGCGTGCAGGAGGGGCAGGTCCGCGTCAGCAGCGGCGCGCATCCCGGCCGCATGCTCAGCCTCATGGCGGGCGAGCAAGGCAGCCTGACGGCGGACGGCGTGTCCGCGCCGTCCGTCGCCGATCCGCATGCCAGCGACTGGACGCGCGGCGTGCTGTACGCCAACCAATTGCGGCTGGACGTCTTCGCCGCCGAGTTGGGGCGATACCGCCCGGGCGTCCTGCGCTGCGACCCGGCCATCGCGCATCTGCGCATATCCGGCGCCTTCCAGTTGAACGATACCGATGCGGTGCTGGCGGCGTTGCCGGCGACGCTGCCGGTGCGGGTCCGCTACCGCACGGCGTACTGGGTGACGATCGGTCCGCGGGACGGGGCGGCGTGATGTTCCGTTGTTACAAAATACCGGTGCCCAAGCTGTCCGATTCGAGATTCACGCGGGTCATGGTCTGTATAGGCAAACGAATGCCGATACCCGTTGGATCGAAAGGACGACCATGGCTTATCTCCCCGCCGGCCGCGCAAGCGGCTTCCGAAACGCTCCGGACGTACAGGTCCGGTTGAATCGCCTGACTTGCGCCGTGCATGCCGCGTTGGCGTTCGCCACCGTTGCCGGCGCCATGTTGCCGATGGCCGCCGCGCAGGCGCAGGCCACGGCGCAAGCCTCGGAGCAGACCGCCGCGCGCAGCTATCGCATCCCGGCGGGCGCCTTGGCCGAGGCGCTGCCGCGTTTTGCCGACAGCGCGGGCGTGACCGTGCTGTTCGACGCGGCGCTGGTGGGGCAGCGCCACACCGGCGGGCTGGACGGCGCGTATTCCGTGAGGGGAGGCTTCGCGCGACTGCTGGCCGGTAGCGGCCTGGCCGTGCAGGAGCGCAGCGCCGGAGTGTTTGTGTTGCTGGCCGCGCCGCAACCAGGCGTGACGCTGCTGACCCCCGTCCAAGTCGAGGGCGAGGGCGCCATCGTGACGCCCTCGTGGGAAACCAGCACCGACCGCAAGCAAATGGACGATCTTCAGATCAAGAATTGGAGCGACCTGGGCAAGCGGGCCGAAGCGGGAGTGAACTTCAACCGGACGACCAACAGCATCAACATCCGCGGCCTGGACCAGGACCGGGTGCTGACGCGCGTGGACGGCATCCGCCTGCCGTGGCTGGACGACGGCGCGCGCGGCGTGAAGGGTGGGCTGGAAGCCGTGGACTTCAACAGCCTGTCGCGGCTGGACATCGTGCGCGGCGCGGATGCGACCGGCGGCGGTTCCGGCGCCCTGTCCGCCACCGCCGACCTGTACACCCTGGAACCGTCCGACCTGCTGGCGGGCGGCAAGGCGTTCGGCGCGCTGGCCAAGACGGACTACGATTCCGCTGACGCCAGCTGGGGCGCCAACGCCGCGCTGGCGGGCCAGATCCACAGCAACACGTTCTGGCTGGTGCAAGCGGGCGTGCGCAACGGCCACGATGTCGACAACCGCGGCGACGTCGGCGGCTACGGAGCCAAGCGCAGCCAGCCCAGCCCGGAAGACTATGACCAGCGAAGCTTCTTGATGAAGCTGCAGCAGCGCGTCGAGGGCGGGCACCGGTTCGGTCTGACGGGCGAGTATTTCAAGCGTCGCGCCGACATCGACAATATGTACGAGCAGGGGGCGGGCACCAGCTACTTGTATGGCGAAAACAGCACGAAAAAGGAAACCGAGCGCGAGCGCGTGTCCTTCGACTATTCGTACAAGGCGCCAGGCGAAGGTAGCCTGATCGACACCGCCACCGCCGTCGTCTATTGGCAGCGCATGCGGCTGGACAATTCCCTGGACGGCGTGCGCGGCGTGGACTCCCGCGCGGCCATCATCCCCGGCGATCCGTTCCGCTACGGCTTCCCCAGCGGCCCCTACGGCCGCAGCAACTCCATCCAGCAGACGCTGTTCGGCGTGAACGGCGAACTGACCAAGCGGCTGGGTGGCGCCTCGATGTCGCAGCTGTGGACGGTGGGCGGCGAGTGGTACGGCAACAAGACCGAACAGAACTCCAGCGGGTACGACAATTGCCCCGTGCTGCGCCCGGGCACGCCCGCGCTCTTCGGCCCGCGTTCGTGCGACATGCTGCACACCAACCAGGCCGACGTGCCGCAATCCAAGGGCAACCAGTGGGCCTTGTGGGTACAGGATGAATTCAGCTTCGGCGACGGCCGCTACACGGTGATGCCGGCCCTGCGCTACGACCACTACGAGCAAAAGCCGCAGTCCACCGCCAGCTACGAAAGCAATCCCAACGCTGGCGCCTTGCCGCCATCCAACAGCGGCAGCCGCTTCTCGCCGAAGCTGCTGGGCACGTGGAAGGCGGCGGAGCAGCTAAGCCTTTATGCCCAGTACGCCTATGGTTTCAAGGCGCCCAGCGCCAGTCAGCTCTACACCAACTATGGCGGTCCGGGAACCTATCTGCGCGTGGGCAATCCCTATCTGAAGCCTGAAACCAGCAAGGGTTGGGAATTGGGCGCCAAGATGGGCACCGACGATCTGGGCGGTGCGGTATCGTTGTTTGATAATCGTTATCAGAACTTCATCGATTCGAATCAGCCGATAGACGAGAATTCGCCGCAGTGGCAACCGGGTTGGGCGGGGCAGTACCCGCTTGGCATCACCGGCAATGTGAACCGCGCCAAGGTCCGCATCTACGGCGCCGAAGCCAGCGCGCACTGGAAGTTCGCGCCGGGTTGGCGCACCTGGGGCTCGGTGGCGTGGACGGTGGGCAAGGACGAGGGCACGGGGCAGTACCTGAATTCGGTGGCGCCGCTAAAGGCCATCCTGGGCGTGGGCTACGGCCGTGACGTGTGGGGCGTGGATGCCTTGCTGACCACCGCGCTCAAGCGCGACAAGGTCGAGTATCCCGACAGCACGCCGACGGCGGCGAACGCCGACTTCCAGGCCCCCGGCTACGGCGTGGTGGACTTGATGGGTTATTGGCGTCCCGCTGCGGTGAAGGGACTACAGGTGCAGGCTGGCGTGTTCAACCTGTTCGACAAGAAATACTGGGAGGCCATCAACGTGCCGACCGCGGGTGCCCAGGCGCTGCCGCGCACGGTGGACTGGTACACGGAACCGGGCCGCAGCGTGCGCGTGTCGCTGACCTACCAGTATTGATTTCGCGCCGCCGCTGCCCGCAGGGGGGCGGCGGCGGTTTTTCAAGAATGCTTTGATCCGGCCGGAGGGCCCATGATGACGAATCAAGATTTCAACTCCCGCGCAGAAGCGCTGCGCACCCGCAACGACGAATTGGCGGCCTCGCAACCCGGGCTGCGCGCTCGCAACCTGGCCCAGGCGCTGGGCGTGTCCGAAGCGGAATGGGTCGCTGCCGGGTGTGGCGGCGTGAAGGCGACGGCGTTGCACGGCGCGCCGCAAGCCATCTTCCGCGAGCTGGGCACGCTGGGCGAAGTGATGGCGCTGACGCGCAACGACTGGTGCGTGCACGAACGTCACGGCGAATACCTGGACATCCAGGCCGACGGTCCCGTGGGCCTGGTGTTGGGGCCGGACATCGACCTGCGCGTGTTCTTCACGGCGTGGAAGTCCGCCTGGGCGGTCGAGCAGGACGGTCGCCACAGCCTGCAGTTCTTCGACAGCGCCGGCGTGGCCGTGCACAAGGTCTACCGCACCGATGCCACGGACGCCGCGGCCTACGACGCGCTTGTCGCCAAGTTCGCGGGCGAACCGCAATGGCCGGAAACCACCGCCTACGCGCCCGCCGCCGACGCCGAAGCAGTTGACGACGCGGCGGGCTGGCGCGAGGCCTGGCTGGGCATGAAAGACACGCATGAATTCTTCCCGCTGCTTCGCAAGTTCAAAGTGTCACGCCTGGCGGCGCTGGCCGCAGCGGGTGAGGACCTGGCGCAGCCCGTGCCGGCGGAATCCGTCGAACGCATGCTGCAATCGGCGGCCGAGTCGGGCCTGTCGATCATGTGCTTCGTGGGTAACCGCGGCATGATCCAGATCCATAGCGGCCCCGTGCAGCAACTGCGCCGCACCGGCCCCTGGTACAACGTGCTGGACCCGAAATTCAACCTGCACCTGGACACGACCGCCATCGCATCGGCCTGGGTGGTGAACAAGCCCACGTCCGACGGCTGGGTGACGTCGCTGGAGGTGTACGCGGCCAACGGCGACCTGATCGTTCAGTTCTTCGGCGAACGCAAACCGGGCAAGCCGGAACTGACCGGCTGGCGCGAATTGATGATCAGCTTGTGCGGCGCGCCCTTGGCCGCCTGAGGATCCCTTGATGAAAAAATGGCTGGCAATTGCGTTGGGCTGGGTCGTGGCGGCAGGGGTTCAGGCCGCCGAACCCAGCCGGGTGGTGACGCTGGGAGGCAGCGTGACGGAAATCGTCTATGGCCTGGGGCAGGGCGACCGGTTGGTGGGCGATGACCTGTCCAGCCTGTACCCAGCGGCCGCCACCCAGCTGCCGCGCGTGGGCTACTACCGCGCCGTGCCGGTGGAGGGCGTGCTGTCGCTCAAGCCTGACCTGGTGCTGGCCTCGGAGCAGGCCGGGCCGCCGGACGCGCTCAAACGCCTGCAGGGCGTGGGTGTGCGGGTGGTGACCGTGTCGGATGCGCCCTCGGTGGATTCGCTGAAGGCGCGTATCCGCAGCGTGGCCGACGCGCTGGGCGTGGCGCCGGCCGGTGAACGCATGGTGGACGAGGTCACGCGGGAACTGGCCCGCGCTGAAGCCTTGCCCGCCACGAAGGCTCGCGCGCTGCTGCTCATCAACCGGACCGGGTCGCCGCAAGGCGCGGGCCGCGACACCGCCGCCAACGAAGTCATGCACCTGGCGGGGCTGGTCAACGTGTTGCACGACCAGCAAGGCTACAAGCCCTTGTCGGCCGAAGCCGTCGGCGCGCTGGCGCCGGACCTGATCGTGGTGACGCAAGCATCACTGGATGCGGGCGGCGGCATGGAAGCCTTTCTGCGCTTGCCCGGCATTGCTTCCACGCAAGCGGCGGCCAAGCGGCGGGTGGTCGTGATGGACGATCTGTTGATCCTGGGCATGGGGCCGCGCCTGCCGCTGGCGCTGACCGAACTGAAAAAGGGGGTCGCGGATGTCATGGCGCGTTAGCGCGCCATTGGCATTGGGCCTTCTGGCCGCGGCCTTGGTGCTGGCGGCGCTGGCCGCCACCGCCAATGGTGCGGTGGCGATCCCGCTGGGCGAACTGCCTTCCCTGCTATGGGGGGCGGCTACACCGGAAAACGCGCTGTGGCGCAATGTGCTGATCGACATACGCCTGCCGCGCGTGCTGTTCGCGATGGTGACCGGCGCCGGCCTGGCGATATCGGGCGCGGCCATGCAGGCGCTGTTCCGCAATCCGCTGGCCGAGCCCGGCCTGATCGGCATTTCTGCAGGCGGGGCGCTGGGGGCGGTGGCCGCCATCGTGCTGTTTTCGGGCGGGTTCTGGGTCACGGCGCCGATGGCGTTCGTGGGCAGCCTGCTGGCCACGCTGTGCGCCTACGCGGTGGGCCGGCGGGTGCCGGGCGTGGCGGGCCTGCTCTTGGCCGGCGTGGCGATCACCGCCATGGCGTTCAGCCTGATCGGCGTGCTGACCTTCATCGCCACCGATGCCCAATTGCGCGACCTGACTTTCTGGAACATGGGCAGCCTGGGCGGCGTCAGCTGGAAGCTGCTGGCATTCCTGGGCCCCTGGGTCCTGCTCGTCAGCGCCTGGCTGGTCAGCCAGTGGCGCGTCATGAACGCCTTGTTGCTGGGCGAACGCGAGGCCCAGCACCTGGGCTATGCGCTCAAACGCGTGCGCGCCAAGCTGGTGCTGGCCAGCGCGCTGATCGTCGGCCCGCTGGTCGCCGCCACCGGCACCATCGTTTTCGTCGGGCTGGTGGTGCCGCACCTGGTGCGCATGACGCTCGGCGCCAACCACCGCTGGCTGCTGCCGGCCACCGTCATCGCCGGCGCGTTGGCGTTGGTGTTGGCGGACTGGGCGGCCCGCACGGTGGTCGTACCGGCGGAATTGCCGATCGGCCTGGTGACGGGTCTGGTGGGCGGGCCGTTCTTCCTGTGGCTGCTGGCGCGCGGAAGGAGGATCGGATGACGCTTGCCGCGCAGAATTTGACGCTGTCCCGCAGGGGCGCGCGCATCCTGACCGACGTATCGCTGGACGTCCAACCGGGTGAAGTCGTCGGCCTGCTGGGTGCCAACGGCGCGGGCAAGTCGACCTTGCTGGGCGCATTGGCGTCCGAGCTGACGCCCGATTCCGGGCAGGCGCGCCTGGACGACACTGCGCTTGCCGCCTTGGCGCACGGGGTGCAAGCGCGTCGCCGCGCCGTGCTGCCGCAAAAGCCCGGATTGACCTTCGATCTGGACGTGCGCGAAGTGGTCGCCATGGGCGCTTACCCGTTTCCCGAACTGCAGCCCGGTCAGGTGGACGAACTGGTGACACAGGCGCTGGCCCTGGCCGACGTGGCGCATCTGGACGGGCGCCGCTATCCCGAGCTGTCCGGCGGCGAACAGCAGCGCGTGCAGTTCGCGCGGGTGCTGGTGCAATGCCATGCGGCGCGAGCGCCTGGCGAAGCGCGCTATCTGCTGCTGGACGAGCCCACGGCCAGCCTGGACCCCAAGCATCAGGGCGACCTGCTGCGCCGTGCCTGGGAACTGGCGCACGCCGGCAATACGGGCGTACTGGTGATCCTGCACGACATGAACCTGGCCGCACGCTGGTGCGACCGCCTGCTGCTGCTCAGCGGTGGACGCGGCATCGCGGTGGGCACGCCGGCCCAGGTGCTGACGCCCGCTAACCTGTATCTGGCCTACGGCATCGACGCCCAGGTGATTGCGCACCCGCTGCAGTCCGGCCGGCTGCTGGTGCTGACGGCCTGAGAAGGGCACGGGCCGCGCGGGGTCGGTAAAATAGGCGATACGCATGTATTCGCCTATTTCACCCATTACTCAACAGGACCCGTGTCATGCCTACTTTTGACGTCGTCTCCGAAGTCGACAAACACGAACTCACCAACGCCATCGACCAGGCAAACCGCGAACTCTCCACCCGTTTCGACTTCAAGGGCACGGACGCCAAGTTCGAACTGGAAGGCTTCGTCGTGACCCAGGTCGCTTCCAGCGCGTTCCAGCTCAAGCAGATGCTCGACATCCTGCGCGGCCGCTTGTCGGCCCGCGGCATCGACGTGCGTTGCCTGGATGTGGCCGACCCCTTGGAAAACCTGGGCGGCGCGCGCCAGAAGGTCACCATCAAGCAGGGCATCGAGCAGCCGGTGGCCAAGAAGCTGATCGCCGCCATCAAGAACGCCAAGCTCAAGGTGGAATCCCAGATCAACGGCGACAAGCTGCGCATCACCGGCAAAAAGCGCGATGACCTCCAAACCGCCATTGCGCTGCTGAAGAAGACCGACGTCGACCTGCCTCTGCAGTTCGAGAACTTCCGCGATTGATGCCGCCGGCTCATGGGTCATTCCACGGAGCTGCAACTTGTCGTTGAACTCGCGCGCGCCGGCGGCATGTCGGCTGCCGCGCGGGAATTGGATGTCACGCCGGCCGCCGTCAGCAAGCGGCTGGCACAAATCGAAGCGCGGCTGGGCGTGCGCCTGTTCAACCGCAGCACGCGGCGCCTGAGCCTCACCGCCGAAGGCGAGGTCTACCTGGAAAGCGCCCGCCGCATCCTGGGCGAAATCGAAGACCTGGACGAGCTGATCGCCAGCCGCCAGGCCAGCCCGCGCGGCTTGTTGAAGGTCAACGCGCCGCTGGGCTTCGGCCGCAGCTACATCGCGCCTGCCATCGCGGAATTCGCCGCGAAATATCCCGAGGTATCGCTGCAACTGCAGCTGACCGACAGCCCCGCCGATTTCGTGCAGGACGCGTTCGATGTCGCCGTGCGCTTCGGCGACCTGCCCGACACCCGCCTGATCGCCCGCAAGATCGCGCCCAACCGGCGGCTGGTCTGTGCGTCTGCCGCCTACTTGAAGACGCACGGCGTGCCGGCCACGCCGCATGACCTGACGCGGCACCAGTGCATCGTGCTGCGGCAGAACGAGGCTACCTACGGTTTATGGCGTTTCACCAAAGGCCGGCGCAGCGAAACCGTGAAGGTGCGCGGCAATCTCAGCAGCAACGACGGCGAGGTGACGCTGACCTGGGGCCTGGCGGGCCTGGGCATCCTGCAACGCGCGGAATGGGACCTGGCCCGCTACCTGCGCAGCGGCCGGCTGGTGCGCGTGCTGGAAGACTATGCCTTGCCGCAAGCGGACATCTACGCGGTGTTTCCGGAACGCCATCACCTGTCGGCCAAGGTCCGCGTGTTCGTGGATTTCCTGGTGGCCTATTTCCAGAAGGGATCGGACAGTACCTGGTGACGCGCCAAGGCCAATCGGCGATGTTGAGGGAACGCGACGGGCTGGAGTAAATTCCGTCTCTCAATCTTCCCCTGCCGGGAGCGTTGCATGACGACACGACAACGGCATCGAGGCCGCCTGATCGACCATATCGGGCTGGTCGTTCGGGACCTGGCCGCCAGCAAGGCTTTCTACGCGGCCATCTTCGACGTCTTGAAGATCCCCATGGGCGGCGCCGACGACCGCAACTTCTGGGCCGACGAGCTTTTCGTGTCGACCGCCGATAGCGACGAAGTGCAAGGCCCGTTGACCGGCCGGCATCATCTGGCGTTCCAGGCGCAAGACCGCGCGATGGTGGACGCCTTTTATCAGGCCGCGTTGGCGCAGGGGGGCTGGGACAATGGCCCGCCGGGCGAGCGCGCCTACCATCGCGGCTACTACGCCGCGTTCGTCCTGGATCCGGACGGCAACAACATCGAAGCCGTCTTCCATGGCGAGTCGGTCCGCAGCGCGCCGTCGATCAGGATCGCGTATTGATCATGGAAAGCATCCAGGGCGCGGCATTCAGGATGGCGTTCGACAAGGGCGGGTCGCACTTTCGCGACGTGCACGTGCACGATTGCACCTTCGACAATTGCGGGCTGTCGATGGTGAGAACGCCTGCGCGGATGTCGCGTGTGCAGGGGGTGCGGATATCCCAATGCCGCGCGGTGAATTCAGAGATCAAGCCTTGCATCTTCGAGGACGTGGTGGTGGAAGACCTTTCCACCAATCCTATTCTGCTGGTCTGGGCCTCTTTCTTTCGCCGGGTGCGGCTCGTCGGGAAGATCGGCAAGCTCAATCTCAACTTGGCGCCGACTGCGTTTTGCACGGATGCGCGCCTCCTCGAGCAGTTCGAGTCGGCGCGGGCGGCGTTCTACGCCGAAACCGATTGGGCATTGGATATCAGCGAGGCCAAGCTGTTGGGCTTGCGGTGCGAAGGCGTGCCGTTGCATCTGATCAAGCGCGATCCGCAGACGCAGGTCATCCTGGACAAGCAGGGCCGCTATGGCGGCTACCAGGCGCTGGGCGCGGGCTTTGCCCAGGCCTTCCCTGTGGCCGGTAGCGTGCTTCGAGGCTTCGACGAGTCAAGCGACCAGACGCTGCTGCTGACCGCGTCGCTGGCGGCCCCCAAAGCGCGGCGCGACGCGGAAAAGGGCGCCATCGCCGAGCTTCGGGCGTTGGGTTTCCTGGAAGACTGAAACCTTTGAAGCGTTACCCCGCTGCGGCCGCCGTCAGATGCTCGTACAGGATCAGCGAGCCGATGCCGATCAGTGCGATGCCGCCCAGCACTTCGGCCCGCTTGCCCGCCACGCTGCCCAGCACGCGGCCCAGCATCACGCCGATCGTCACCATCAGGGTGGTGGCCAGGCCGATCGCGATGGCGGCCACTACGATGTTCACGTCAACGAATGCCAAGCCGACGCCCACGGCCATCGCGTCGATGCTGGTGGCGAATCCGGTCGCGGCCAGCAGCCAGAAGGAATGGCGGACGACCGGCGCGGCGTCTTCGTCCTCTTCCTTGAAGGCGTTGCGGATCATCAGCACCCCGAGAATACAGAGCATCGAGAACGCGATCCAATGGTCCCAATCGGCCACCCATTTCGCCGCGACAGAACCGAGCCCCCAGCCGATCACAGGCGTGATCCCTTCGATGACGCCGAAGATGATGCCGGTGCGTAGCGCTTCCGGCAGGCGGGGCTTGTGCAGGGCGGCGCCTTTGCTGATGGCGGCCGCGAACGCGTCCGTCGACATGGCGAACGCGAGGACGATGATGGAGAGGGCATTCATGACGTAAGGGGTCCAGCTGGGCGAGAACGGCACAGACCCTCCACACCGCCCAGCGTCGTGTGAAAAGTCCGTGGTCTCGCCAAGCGCAAATGCCGCTTACGCCATGGCCGGTCAGGGCCAAGAATGTTGACGTAAGCCCTTTCAGACCGCGCTGAAAGGAGGCTACTCCCCAAAGAGAAGACGAAGTCTAGCAGAGCTGCCTGAAGGAGGTGTGACAGTGCCCAGGGTCTGTGCGGATTCCCTTCTCCGCATGCGCTGATATCATGGCCTGGCGTCGCGGCCATGCTCGGCGAATCCAAGGGGAGGCAAGTATGTTCGAGAAACTGCTGTCACTGGCGTTGGGGTTGGCCTTGCTGGGCGGAGCGGGGGCGGCGTGGGCTGCCGACAAGGTCGTCTACCACGTCAACGATTCGGCCTCGCAGGCGTTGTCGGCGCTGCGCAACATGCGCAACCAGCTGGATACCGCGCCCGAAACGTCCATCAAGCTGGTGGCGCATGCGGACGGCGTCGACTTCCTGATGACGGACTATAAAGACGCCGCGCAGGTCGGACCGCTGATCTCTGCGCTGGCCGCGCGTGGCGTGGTCTTTGAAGTCTGCGAGATCACGCTGAAAAACCGCAATCTGCCCAAGGACGCGTTCGTGATGGAAGCGGACTTCACGCCCTCCGGCGTGGTCCGCATTACCCGTCTACAGCACGAAGGCTACGCCTACATCAAGCCCTGATTCCCGGCTACGCCCTTGACCACGGGCTGGTTGGGGCGCACCTGCGCGATGGTCTTTCGGTCGCGCAGGTAGGTCGCCACCACGTCCCATACCGGTTCGCCCTGGGCGCCTTCGGCCACGGGCGCCCAGCCCGCTACCTTGTACTGCTTGTCGGCCTGGATCGGCGTGTCGCCCAGGCGCATGTCGCTGATCCGTGCGCCGGCGGCGCCGGCAGGATCGATCGCATACTGCAGTCCGCCCACGCGCACCATGTCGCCGCCTTGCTGGTAGTACGGGTCGGGGTTGAACAGGTTGTCCGCCACATCTTCCAGGATGGTCTTCAGCGTGGCGCCGCTCATTTGCGTGACGGTGGTGTGCGGATACGTGATGGCGGTCTGGTCCAGCACATGTTCCATCGTGATGGTTTGCCCCGGCAGCAGGCTGGTGCCCCAGCGGAAACCGGGCGAGAAAGCGATCTCGGCGTCCTTGACCTGCATCAGCGCATCCAGGATCACCTGATCGAAGGTGCCGTTGAAATTGCCGCGCCGATACAGTGTGTCGCTGGTAGTGGCCAGTGGCTGGGCCAACTTGTCGGCGTAGGGCGCACGGATGCGTTCCACCAGCGCCTGCATGGCGGGATCGGCGGGCAGGTAGCGCGCGAACACGGGCATCAGCGTGTAGCGGAAGTCGGCGACACGGCCATCCTTCACGGCAAAGTCCAGCACCCCCAGGAACTTGCCGTTGCTGCCGGCATTGGTGACCAGCGTCTTGCCGCCCGCGTTCGCCACCGCGACGGGCGCGGGCACGCCGTCGTGCGTATGCCCGCCCAGGATCGCGTCCAGTCCCCGCACGCGCGACGCCAGTTTCAGATCGACGTCCATGCCGTTGTGCGACAGCAGCACCACTACGCTGGCGCCTTTGCCGCGCACCTCGTCGATGGTCTCCTGCAGCCGTTGCTCCTGGATGCCGAAGGTCCAGTCAGGCACCATGTAGCGCGGATTGGCGATGGGCGTATAGGGAAAGGCCTGGCCGATCACGGCGACCGATACGCCGTTCATGTCGCGCAGGGAGTAGGGCGCGAATACCGGGTCGCCGAAGTCGCTGGTTTCGACGTTTTGCGCCAGGAAATCGACCTTGCCCTTCAGGTCTCTCTCCAGCACCTCCTGCACGCGCTCGGCGCCGAGCGTGAACTCCCAATGCGCCGTCATCATGTCCACCCCCAGCAGCAGGCAGGCGTCCACCATATCCTGCCCGCGGGTCCAGAGGGCGGTGCCGGAACCCTGCCAGGTGTCGCCGCCGTCCAGCAGCAAGGCGCCCGGCCGCGAGGCCTTCAGCTGCTTGACCAGCGTGGCCAGATGGGCGAATCCACCGACCTTGCCGTACTGCTCGGCAGCCTGCGCGAAGTCCAGGCAGGTGAAGGCGTAGGCCTGGGCCGAGCCGGGGGCGATGCCGTAGGCGTTCAGCAGATGTTCGCCCACCAGGTGCGGCGCGCGGCCCGAGGCCTGGCCGAGCCCCAGGTTGACGCTGGGCTCGCGGAAATACATCGGCATAAGCTGCGCGTGGCAATCGGTGAAGTGCAGGAAATGCACATTACCGAAGGCGGGTGCGTCATAGAAGGCCTGCGCGGCCTGGGCGGCGGCGCGCGGGCTGTGCGACAGGCCCATGCCGCCAGCGGAAGCCGCCGCCAGCATCTGAAGGAACTCGCGTCGATTGATCATCGGTCCGACCGTAAAAGGGGAGGGGAAGCGCTCAGGAGCGCGGCGGGGCGTGGCGCAGCAGTTCAAGCACGTCTTCCTCGAACATCTCGCCGGGGATGTCCTCGACCAGCTTGCCGCTGGCGTCCAGCACGAATATTTCGGGGATGACGCGGCGCTTGCCAAACACGGCGCGCAGGGCCTCGTTGTCCATGGCCACGCCGAAGGTGTAGCCGTGCTTGGCGATGTAGTCGCGCGCGGCTTGCTCGTCGCGGTCGATGCTGACCGTGAGGATGCGCAGGCCCTTGTCCCGTGCCGCCTCGGTAAGCTTTTGCAGGTGTGGGTTCTGCCGTGCGCAATACGGGCACCAGGAAGCCCAGTACTCGATCACCAAGGGCTTGCCGGCGAAGTCGGCGGCCGACAGCCGGGTGCCGTCCAGCAACTGCACGTCCGGCATGACCAGCTTGTCGCCCACCTTGGGCGGGGCCGAAGCGGGGGCCTGGGCCTGGGCCGCCGCGGCCGCCAGCACGCCTGCGGCCAGCAGCGCCCGGCCTGCTATGGAAACTGCATTCATGCGTCCTCCATACTTGGTCGGTTCAGGGCTTGGCCTGGTCGTCGTTGACGGCGGATTGCGGATCCAGCAGCAACGCCATCACGTCCTTGAGCTGCTGTTCCGTCAGGATGCCGGCTGCGCCAAAGCGCGGCATGTTGGAGCACGGCATGGTGGCGTGGGAGTCATAGATCTTGGCCCAGGTATAGGAGACCATATCTTGGCCGTTGCCGCGCAGCTTGCCGTACTGGTAGAGCGAGGGCCCGATGTTGCCGTACGAGATCTCGGACTTGGTCATCTGGTGGCAGGCGTAGCAGTTGCCGCCGTTGATGGTCTTGGCTGTGTCCGAGAACTGCAGCCCCCGGCCGTTCTGCGCGACTTTTTCCCCTTGCCGCCAGTCCCCGATGTAGTTGCCGTCGGCGGGCGGTTTGACGTTCGCCGCGGCGTCTTGCGTGATCTTCATGGCGGTCTCGGCAGGCATCTCGCCGCCCGCCTCGGCGATGGAACAGGCGCGCTGCATCGGCGACTGGTCGATCCGGTCCAGCTTGGCCAGGCCGCGCTCGACGAAAGATCCCTTCAGTTCGGCCACCAGGGCTTCGTGGTCGACGGCCGCCTTCGCCGGTTGAATGGGCGGTGCCGGTTGCTGCGCGGTGGCGTTGGCCGCCACAAGCAGGCCCAAGGCCGCCAGGCCCGGCCAGGTCGTGCGTATCTTGCGCATGATTCCCCCTTTACCGCTTGATGGCCGGGGCCATCATCTGGCCGCCGTTGGCGTTGACACCCAGGAACACCGTCAGGTCGACCGATGCGTCCGAACCGTACTTCAGCAGCGGCATGCGCTGTTGGCGGAAGCAATCCTGCAAGCGCCACTGCATCGACCGCAACGCGCCTTGCGACACGCGATAGGCCGGCCAGCTGGCGAAGGCCGCGCGCGCCGGTTCCTGCTTGGTCAGATTCGGCAGGTCTTGCAGCCGGATCCGCTTGTTGTCGCCGGTATGGCAGGACGCACAGGAAAAGTCGTAGGGGCCGCCCCGGTAGTAGAAGATGTCGCGGCCGCGTGCGTACGCCGCCTTTTCCTTGGGATGCGCCTGCGGCACCGAAATCGGCATGCCGCGCGACAGGCCCGCGACATAGGCCACCAGCGCCTCGATGTCGGTGGAATACTGGCCGTCGCCCGAGAAGGGCTTTTTCGTGACCTCGGCGGCATCCATGCCTTGCAGCTGCACCATGCAATACACGAGGCGGCTTTCCAGGTCCATGACGCGTCCGGCGTCATCGAAGTAGCGCGGCAACTGGGCATAGGCCCCTTTGACCACGCCCGAGCCCAGCCCCAGGTCGCACTTTTCCAGCGACGCCTGCTTGGGGCCACGGCTTTCCTTCCACAGGTCTTCGCCGGTCATCTCGATGAGTTCGGCGGGATTCCCGTCGGCCAGCATCTCGCGGTATTGGGCGATGCCCTGCGCGGTGTCCTGCTCGGTCGCGGCGCCTGCCGGTTGCGCGCCGGCCAGCGCGAAGCCGGCCATCGCGCATGCGGCAACCATGCGTTTCCTATCCATGTATGTCTCCTCACGCGGTTGCCCTGCCGGCCATCGCGGCCGGCGGGCGTTTATTGTTCGTCCGCCTTCACCCACACATCGGGAACGCTAGGTCACCGTGGTGACATCCGTCCGGGTCGCGCCCTCGCTGTCCGTCCACGTGACGCTGACCTTGTCCCCCTTGGCGCCGCCCTTGAACTTGAAGGACAGGAACGGGTCGCGCGAGACTGCCGGCCCCCATTGCGCTTGAAGCACCACCTTGTCGCCGTTCTTCACCGTGACGTCCTGGATGAAATGCGCCGGCACGACCTTGCCTTCGGCGTCCTTGCGCTGCCCGGTTTCCATGATGTGGCTCATCAGGACCTTCACCTCGATCGCGCCATCCTTCTCAGCGGCGCGGATCCGCATTGGCCTTGCTTCCATGTGCTGTCTCCTTGAGGGTTCGTCGCCCGCGCGCGGTTCAGCCGCCGCAGCCGCCCAGGGTCACTTTGATTTCCTTATGCGCCGTGTAGTACTTGCCGTCGGCCTTGACCAGCGCATAAACGTCCGAGGTCTGGCCCATCTTCACGCGCGTCGCCACTTCGGGTTCGGTGCCGGCGGGCAGCGTGAAACTGGCGGCCAGGGCGTTTGGGTTCTTGGTGACCAGGATCGAAATCTGCTCGGTGTTGGGCAGCTTGCTGACCGCGCCCACCGGCACGACCGCGCCGTTCTCGGCGATGTCGGGGGCCAGCAGCGTGATCTGGTCGCTGGGCACCGCCTCGCCGCCGCCCATCGCCTTGATCACGTCCTGCATGCTCTTGGCGTCGAAGGCCTGCTTGTTCCAGTCCGCCTGCACGGCCCAGGCCTGGCTGGGCCGCAGCAGGCCCGCCGCGACGGCCAGGCTGAGCACGGTGCCCAGGCCGACCACGCGCCGCCGCTGCCGATCGATGTGTTGTGTCATAACGGTCTCCTCTCTCTCCCTAGGGTTTCAACCCGGCGCGGGCGCGCCGGCAAGAATCCAGTCCACGATGTGCTTCAGGTCGTTGTCGCTGACGCCGGGGTTCGGGGGCATCGGCATGGCGCCCCAGGTCCCGCCGCCGCCCTTGCGGATCTTCTGGGCCAGCAACGCATGGGCATCGGCGTTGCCGCGGTACTTGGCCGCCACGTCCTGGTAGCTCGGCCCGATCATCTTGCGATCGGCCGCGTGGCAGGCGACGCAGGTGCCGGACGACGCCAGGCGCGCGCCGGCCAGGTCCACGCCGGCCGCAGGCTGGGCGGGAGCCGGCGCAGCGGCCGCATAG